>NZ_JBCDMT010000002.1:0-537357 GCF_038439875.1 Pseudoflavonifractor phocaeensis | reverse complement strand
AATCTGGGGGCCCACCTGGGCGGTGTCGCCGTCGATGGCCTGGCGGCCGCAGAAGATGATGTCGTCCTTGTCCACGCCGATCTTGTGGATGGCCGCGGCCAAAATCTGAGAGGTGGCGTAGGTATCGGAACCGCCGAACTCACGGGCGGAGACCAGAACGGCCTCGTCACAGCCCATGGCCAGCAGCTCCCGGAGCATCCCCTCCGCCGGAGGGGGGCCCATGGAGACCACCACGACCTTGCAGCCGGTGGCGTCCTTCAGCTCCAGAGCCGCCTCCACGGCGGCCAGGTCGTCATGGTTGGTGATGGTGGCCATGGCGGCACGGTCCATCGTCCCGTCTTCCTTCACCGCCACCACGCCGGACGTGTCCGGCACCTGCTTTACACATACAATGCACTTCATATGTTCTAATTCCCTCCCGTATCCTTATTTCACGCCCATGTTGCCGGAGATGACCATCCGCTGGACCTCGCTGGTGCCCTCGTAGATCTCGGTGATCTTGGCGTCGCGCATCATGCGCTCCACGGGGTACTCGCGGGTGTAGCCATAGCCGCCGAAGAGCTGCACGGCCCGGCGGGTCACGTCGGAAGCGGTCTCGGCCGCGAAGAGCTTGGCGGTGGCGGCGGAGACGGTGTAGGGCTCGTGGTTCTGCTTATCCATGGCGGCCTTGTACACCAGCCACTTGGCGGCCTCGGTCCGGGCCTGCATGTCGGCCAGCTGGAACTGGGTGTTCTGGAACTGGGAGATGCGGCGGCCGAACTGGACGCGCTCCTTGGTGTAGGCGACGACCTCCTGAATGGCGCCCTCGGCCAGGCCAAGAGCCTGGGCCGCGATGCCGATACGGCCGCCGTCCAAGGTCTGCATGGCGATCTTGAAGCCCTTGCCGACCTGGCCCAGCAGGCGGTCCTTGGGGATGACGCAGTCCTCCATAATGAGCTCGCAGGTGGAGGAGCCCCGGATGCCCATCTTCTTCTCGTGCTTGCCCACGGAGAAGCCCTTGTCGGTGCGCTCCACGATGAAGGCGGAGATGTCCTTCACCTTGCGGCCCCGGCGGTCCAGGTGGGAGCCGGTGATGGCGATGATGATGAAGACGTTGGCGTAACCGGCGTTGGTGATGAAGATCTTGGAGCCGTTGAGGATCCAGTTCTCGCCCTTCTCGTCCAGCACGGCGGTGGTCTGCTGGCCCTGGGCGTCGGTGCCGGCGCCGGGCTCGGTCAGGCCGAAGGCCCCGATCCACTCGCCGGAGCACAGCTTGGGCAGATAGTACTTCTTCTGCTCCTCGGTGCCGTGCTCAAAGATGGGGTTGGCGCACAGGGAGGTGTGGGCGGAGATAATGACGCCGGTGGTGCCGCAGACCTTGCTCATCTCTTCCACGGCCATGACGTAGCTCAGCACGTCGGCGCCGGCCCCGCCGTACTCCTTGGGGAAATAGATGCCCATCATGCCCAGCTTGGCCATCTTCTTCACGGTCTCCTCGGGGAACATCTCCTCCTCGTCGACCTGCTGGGCCAGGGGCTTCACTTCATTCTCCGCGAAGTCCTGGTACATCTTGCGGAGCATTTCCTGCTCTTTGCTCAGATGAAAATCCATATTGATACCTTCCTCCTACTTTATAATGAAAACGCGATCCGCGGGGTTGGGAGCCCCCGCCGTCCCACCGGGACTGGTATATGCACGGGATCACGGGAGTGGGAGCTCCCGCCGTCCCTCGGGACTGCTTATTTGGAGTAGTCGTAGAAACCCTTGCCGGTCTTGCGGCCCAGGTAGCCGGCCCGGACCATCTTCTTCATGAGAAGGCTGGGGCGGTACTTGGAGTCGCCGGTCTCGGTATACAGGGTGTTCATGATGGCCAGGCACACGTCCAGACCCACCAGGTCGCCCAGCTCCAGGGGGCCCATGGGGTGGTTGGCGCCCAGCTTCATGGCCTTGTCCACGTCCTCCACGGAGGCCACGCCGGAGTACACCAGCTCGCAGCCCTCGTTGATCATGGGGATGAGGATGCGGTTGACGACGAAGCCGGGGGCCTCGCTGACGGTGACGGGCTCCTTGCCCACCTCGGAGGAGAGGGCGAAAACGGCGTTATAGGTCTCATCGGAGGTCTTGGCGCCCCGGATGACCTCGACGAGCTTCATCACGGTGGCGGGGTTGAAGAAGTGCATGCCGATGACCTTCTCAGGCCGCTTGGTGGCCCCGCCGATCTCGGTGATGGACAGAGAGGAGGTGTTGGAGGCCAGGATGGTCTCAGGCTTGCACAGGCCGTCCAGGTCGGTGAAGATGCTCTTCTTGATGGTGGGGTTCTCGGTGGCGGCCTCGATGACCAGATCGGCGTCGGCGGCGTCCTTGAGCTCGGTGGTGAAGGAAATCTTGCCGGTGATGGCGGCCTTGCCGGCCTCGTCCAGCTTGCCCTTAGACACCAGCTTGTCCAGGCCCTTGTTCAGGCGGGCCTCAGCGGCCTTGATGAGGTCCTCGTTGATGTCCCGGACCACCACGGTCTTGCCCTTGCGGGCCATGACCTGAGCGATGTCCAGACCCATGGTCCCGCCGCCGATGACGACTACTTTTTCGATGCTCATGTATGTAGTGCCTCCTATTTTATATTCATTTTTGGATTTTTTATGAAACGCCTTCCCCTGGGGGGAAGGTGGCGCCGGCCGGAGGCCGGTGACGGATGAGGGGAGGGTATCGTCTGTCCGAACCAGTCTGAGGAACGGGACGTTCCCCTCATCAGTCAGCCCTTTGGGCTGACAGCTTCCCCCAGGGGAAGCCTTTATTTGCCCGTGAAATGCTTCTCCTTGCGCTTCTCAAGGAAAGCACTCATGCCCTCCTTCTGGTCCTCGGTGGAGAAGCACAGGCCGAAGGCCTCGGCCTCAAAGGCCAGGCCGGTGTTGATGTCGGTCTGGATGCCCTTGCGGATGCAGCGCTTGGACTCCCGGACGGCCACCTGGGCCTGGGCGGCGATCATCTCGGCCATCTCCATGGCCTTGTCCATCAGCTCCTCGGGGGCACAGACGGCGTTCACAAGCCCGATCTTCTCGGCCTGGGCCGCGTCGATGGTCTTGGCGGTGAAGATGAGCTCCATGGCCCGGCCGGTGCCCACGATGCGGGCCAGCCGCTGGGTGCCGCCGAAGCCAGGGGTGATGCCCAGGCCCACCTCGGGCTGGCCGAACTTGGCCTTTTCGCTGGCCAGACGGATGTCGCAGGCCATGGCCAGCTCACAGCCGCCGCCCAGGGCAAAGCCGTTGATGGCGGCGATGACGGGCTTGGTGCAGTTCTCCACCTTCAGGAAGACGTCGTTGCCGGCGTTGCCCCAGGCCTTGCCCTCCACGGCGGTGAGGGGCTTCATCTCCCCGATGTCGGCCCCGGCCACGAAGGACCGGCCCGCGCCGGTGAGGATGACCACGTAGGCCTCGTCATTGGCCTCCACCGCGTCCATGGCCTCCCCCAGGTCCCGGAGCACGTCGGCGGTCAGGGCGTTGAGCGCCTCGGGCCGGTCGATGGTCAGGATCGCCACATGGCCCTTCTGCTCGGTCTTTACAAATCCCATGTCTCTTGCCTCCATCTATGTATTCATTTCTTCCATGTCCGTTATTTTTTTAACAATGCCTTCTGTGAAAAAACGCAACTTCTCCATGGGGCCACGGTTTCAAGCTGCGTTATTCCGGATGCGGCCCAAGGCCGTCCATGTTGCTTAGTATAGCTCTTTTTCCCGCCCGGCGCAAGACAAAATCGCCGGGAAAGCAAAAAATTTTCCCTTCAAATCTCTGGACGGCGGGGCGCTCCCCTCCGCCCCATGAGAAAATTGGCAGGAAATATGCTCATTACCCCCCGGTTCCCAGGGGGAACGCGGAAAAACGGCCCCCGCCCCAAACCAGGATTTGGAGCGCGGACCGTTTTCGTCTCAGCCTATGAGCCCGCCCAGCCAATTCACCAGCGGGAGGTACAGGATGGGGAGAAAGATGGCGGGGAGCATATTGCCCACCCGGATCTTCTCCTTGCCCATGCCCAGCATATTGAAGGCGATGCCCAGGATGATGGCGCCGCCCACGGCGCTCATCTCCGTAATGACGTCACCCCCCAGGTAGGGCCCCACCACTCCGGCCAGGAGGGTGATGGCCCCCTCGTAGACCAGGAGGGGCAGGGCGGAAAAGGCCACGCCCACGCCCATGGCGGCGGCGAAGGTGATGGCGCTCACCCCGTCCATCACCCCCTTGGAAAAGAGGATGGCGTAGTCGTGGTTCAGCCCGGCCTGGATGGAGCCGTTGATGGCCATGGCCCCCACGCAGTAGAGGACGGTGGCGGTGAGGAAGCCCTCCACGAAGCGGCTGTTGCCCTCCCCCCGGACCAGCTTCCGGCGCAGGGCCTCCCCCACGCCGTCAATCTGCTTCTCGATGTCGATCTTCTCCCCCAGCAGGGTGCCCAGCACCATGCAGACGATGACGCACATGGAGTCCTGGGTCCTCAGCAGGGTGGTCAGGCCGATGCCGATGGTGCACAGGGCCAGGGCCGCCATCACCGCCTGCCCCATCCGCTGGGAAAACCGGTTTTTCAGCAGGATGCCCAGCAGGCTTCCCAGGATCACCAGGACCACGTTGACAATCACCGCCAGCACGGGGATCACTCCTTCTCTCTCAGACACGCAGAATTGACCTTATTTTACTCGCCCCGGGCCCGTTTGTCAAAATAGAATGACAAGTCCCCCCGGCATGTCAGACTTGTCCGTTGAATACCCTGCATTGTAAGAGAGGGGGCCTTCCATTGAAACCCATGTCCGCGCTGCGTTCCACCGTGATCCTCACCGCCGTGAGCCTCTTCGCCCAGGCCGTGGGCTTCGTCTACCGCGTCTTTCTCTCCCGGATGGTGGGAAGCGAGGTGATGGGCCTCTACCAGCTGGTCATGCCGGTGTCGGCGGTGTTCATGTCCCTCACCGCCGTGGGCTTCACCGTGGCCTGCTCCAACCTCTCCTCCCGCTACCACGCCCTGGGCAACGCCAGGGCCGCCGCCCAGACGGTGCGGACCTGCGTGCTGGGCTTCCTCCTCTCCTTCGCCGTGGTGGCCGCCGTGGTTGGGCTTTTTTCCGACCCCATCTCGGTCTACCTGCTGGGGGACGCCCGCTCCCAGCTGGGGCTGCTGCTGTTGCTGCCCTGCGTCCTCCTGACGGGGCTGGAGAACATCCACAAGCACTACTTCTACGGCTCGGGCAACGTGCGCCCCCCCGCCGTCACCGAGATCTGTGAGCAGCTCATCCGGGCCGGGGCGGTGCTGGGGCTGCTGTGGCGGTTCCTCCCCCAGAGCCCGGAAAAGTCTGTGGGCCTCATCGTGCTGGGCATGGTGGTCTGCGAGGTCTTTTCCGCCGTCACCCTGACCCTGCTCTACCGCCGGGCCATGGGCCGGGCTCCGGCGGGGGCGGGGGTGGACCGCCGGGTCCTGCGGCGGAAGGTGGGGAAGATCGCCCTGCCCATCGGCTGGACCTCCCTGCTTGGCAACCTGATGGGGGCGGCCACCTCGGTGATGATCCCCCAACGGCTGGTGCGGGCAGGAGCCAACGTGTCCCAGGCCATGAGCGCCTTCGGCGTCATGTGCGGCATGACGGTGCCCATGCTGGCCCTCCCCACCGCCGTCATCTCGGCCATGGGGCTGGTGCTGGTGCCCAAGCTGGCCGAGTCCACCGCCCTGGGCCGCCCCGAGCTCTCCCGCCGCCGGGTGGGCAAGGCACTCTCCGCCACCTCCCTGCTCATCCTCCCCGCCGCCGCCCTGCTGGCGGTGCTGGGGCCGGTGCTGGGCCGGGCGCTGTTCCACGAGCCCTCCGTGGGGGACTTCGCCGCCCCCCTGTCCGCCGGGGTGGCCCTCACCTGCTACGAGGCGGTGCTGGCCTCCTCCCTCAATGGCCTGGGCAAACAGACCGCCGCCGCCCGCAACTCCCTCATCTGCGGGGCGGTCCAGCTCATCGTCACCTGGGTGCGGATGGGCCAGCCTGGCATCGGGCTCCAGGGCTACGTGGAGGGCCTGCTCATCAGCACGGTGCTGGGGGTGTGGCTCAACTGGCGGTCGGTATCCAAGGCCATCGGCCTCAAGCCCCTGATCTTCCAGTGGATGGTGGCCCCGGGGCTGGCCGCCCTTCTCTCCGGGCTGTGCGTCAACCTCCTCTTCCCCACCCTGCTCCGCTCCGGGCTGGAGGGGGTGCCCGCCGGGCTGGTGTGCCTGGTGTTCGGGGTGGTGCTCTACTTTTGCGCCCTCATCGCCCAGGGGGCTCTGCCCCGTCGGAGGGCGTAACCGCCGCCCCGCCCGTCTCTTCCATCCATTGCTGGGTCCTGGCCTGGAGATACCCGGCGATCATAAAAAGATAATCGTCCTTTTTCTCCCTGCCAAGCTGAAGGTAAGTCTCCAGGTCCGCCCCCGCCAGCCGGCCCTCTTTTGACAGTGCGTCTAAAAAGTCAATGTTTTTTGCCACCCACATAACCGCACGCCGTTGTGGATTGCACAGGTTTAAAAACATTGCCTCAATATCACGCAACATTTTCTCTTTCTCTTCATTTGCCATCTAAAAATATCCCTCCTCTGCTTATTTGCTTAATTGATCTGATATAACTTGCAAGCCCTAACCCCCTGTATACGAATCAATATCTAAATATCAAATAATACTGTATCATAAAATTAGAAAAGCAGTGGAATGCAGACATTCCACTGCTAAAATTAGATAAAATATTAAGGGCGCGCCCGGAAAATCCGGGCGCGCTCTTTGCCGCTTATTTCAGCTTTTCGCTCATCATCCGGGCACTGCGGTGGTCCACCAGGTAGATGCCCACGCTGACCAGCGTGTAGATGACCAGGAAGGACACCACCATGCTTACCGCCGCCGTCCAGCCCCAGGCGGCGAAGTACCCCAGCCGCCAGCCGGTGAAGAGGGTCACCCCCAGGCAGCCCAGCAGGTGGATGGCCTGCACCAGCCGCAGGGAGAGCTTCTCCGTCTCATAGACCAGGGAGATGAGCCCGTAGCAGGCCGAGGCGCACAGCCAGGCGATGACCTGCCGCAGGGTCCCGTCCAGATTGCCCATGAGGACCAGTCCCACGGTCGACACCACCGAGCCGATGCCCAGGCCGATGACGATGTGCAAAATCACGTTTTTAAAGCCTTTCATCCTATCTCGCCTCCATCACATATTGTTTGAACGCCTTGACGTACTTCCGGGACAGGGTGAGCCGGGTCTTTCCGTCCCGGAGGGAGCAGACGTAGTTGCCGGAGAACTCCGCCTCCACCGAGCGGACCCTGGCCACGTTCACCAGCACGCCCTTGCTGATTTGGAGGAAGCCGGGGGCCATCCCGGCCAGCTCGTAGAGCCGCTCCCGGGCCTCCAGCGTCTCCGCCCCGGCGTGGGCCAGCACCCTGCCCTCCCCCGCCTCGAAGTAATCCACGTCCTCCAAATCGTAGAGAAACGCCTTGCCCTCCCGGTACAGGAACAGCCGCCCGGTCCCCGACGCCCGGGAGAACGCGGCCATCAGCCGGTGGACCCTGGGGTCGGCGGGATCTCCCCGGATGACCACCTCCGGCTCATCTCCCGCCGGGGGTTCCAATGTCAGTTTCATGCGTCCGCCTCCTCTCTGATTCCCAGGATAGCACCGCCAGGGGCCTTTGTCGCCCCCTTTTCCACAAGTGGTGGTTTTTGGGCCCCAAGCGGCAAACAGGCGCCCGGAAATTCCGGGCGCCCTTCATTTTTGCTCCAGTTTGGCCAGGTATTGCTTCAGGATCGTCTCCACCAGGTTGGACAGGCTGCGGTTCTCCTCCTCGGCCCGCAGCTGGAGGCGGGCCACCATCTCCGGGTCGAAGCGGAAGCTGTATACCCTTTTTTCAATCCCCATTTTATCACCTGTTTACAGTGTACGTATATAGTATTACAAGCGCAAAGTTTATATTGTATTACATCGTATTTCATGTTAAACTGGGCGTATCTGGAGGGACAAAACACGGAAAAAGGGGGGAAATGCGGGTCATGCTGGACACCGACGAACTTCTGGAGCGGTTGCGCGCCGGCCTGGGCTGCGCCTACCTCTCCGACGTGCCCACGCTGGCGGCCTATCCCGAGGGCCGCACCGCCCTGGGCCGCTGCGCGGCCGGCATCCCGCCGGAGGAGTACTCCGGCGAGGCCTGGCTCCAGGCCGCCGGCTACCTCTTTCCCGGCCGGACCTTTCCCGACGGCGAAAGCGCCCGCCGGTTCCTGCTCCAGGCCCCCGCCCACCAAGCCTAAACCGGACGCAGGTCGGTATCCCGACCCGCGCCCGGTCTTTTTTGGCTCATTTCGCCATGAAGAAATGCTTCAGCAGGTTTTGGAAGATGCCGGGGATGGTGAGCCGGGGCACCGCCTGGGCGGCCACGATGGGGATGGTCTCTTTTACCTCTCCCCCCACCAGCACCGTCATCTCGCCCAGCTTCTGGCCCTCCTCCACGGGGGCCTCCACGTTGGGGGTGAGGGCGATGCGGGTCTCCACCTCGTTGATCTGGGCCTTCTCCACCAGGACCCGGCTGGTGCCCGCCAGCACCGGCTGGACCTGCTCGGCCTCGCCCAGCAGCACGTCTACCGGGACCAGGGCTTGGGCGGGATGGGCGTCCAGCACGGTGTAGTTGGCAAAGCCGAAGTCCAGCATGGACTTGGCGGTCTCGAACCGCTGGGCGGAGGTGGGGGATTTCAGAATGACGGCGATGAGCTCCATGCCGTCCCGCTCGGCGGTAGCCGACAGGCAGTAGAGGGCGGCGTCGGTGGAGCCGGTCTTGAGGCCGGTGGCCCCGTCATAGAAGCGGATGAGCTTATTGGTGTTGGAAAGCTGGAAGGCGCCGTCCCGGATGGAGTCCATCCAGATGGTGGTGTACTCCCGAATGGCGGGATGGTGCAAAATCAGCTCCCGGGACATCACGGCGATGTCGTGGGCGGAGGTGAGGTGCCCCGCCGCGGGCAGGCCCGTGCAGTTCATAAAGGTGGTGTCCGCCATGCCCAGCTCCGCCGCCCGCTGGTTCATCCGCTCCACGAAGGCGCTCTCGCTCCCCGCCACCCGCTCGGCCAGGGTGACGGCGGCGTCGTTGCCCGAGACCACCGCCACGGCCTTGAGGAGATCCCGGACGGTCATGGTCTCCCCCTCCTTCAGATAGACCTGGGAGCCGCCCATAGAGGCCGCCCGGGCGGAGACCTGCACGGTCTCGTCCACCCCCAGGGTCCCGTTGTCGATGGCCTCCATCACCAGCAGGAGGGTCATCACCTTGGTGACGCTGGCGGGCTCCAGCTTGTCGTGGGCGTGCTCCTCATAGAGCACGGTCCCGGTCTCTTTTTCCATCAGCACGGCGGCCCCCGCCGCCACCTCCGGGGCCCCGGCCACGGCGGCCCGGGCGGGAAGGATGCAAAGTGAAACGGCCAAAAGGGCCGCCATCCATTTTTTCATGGTCCTGCCTCCATTTATCTCATCTGGAAATCTGCCATTAAGATGCGGATTTTTCCCGGGAGTATTCCAGGCGAAATTTGGTCGGGCAGATTTTTGACCCGCCTTCCGGCAGACTGACGAATTGACGCGGCAGCGATTTTACGGTAAAGTAAAAGAAATTCGTCAAAGTGAGGCTGCCGCATATGGAAAAGCGTGGGGATTCCTTTGTCCAGAAATGGCATTCTGTCTATTTTTTTATCCCGGTATTTGAAGCTCCGGCGGAGATGCCGCCTCTGGAACGGTTTCTGTCGGCCATGCGCGAAAAATTCGGCGGGGTGGAGCCTATGGCGGAGGAGCCAAAGATGCCCAGCCGGAGCGGCGACCTGCTGGGCTTCGCCCTGCTGGACCACCCGGGCCGCTACGAAAAGGAAAACCGCCATGTGCCAAGCCAGCTGGTCCTGATGGGGCCGGACGCCTTCGACCGGTCGCTGTGGGACGAGCAGATCGTGGCCCAGTTCTGGGACTGCCGCGCCCAGCGGCAGGCCTTTGCGGAGCAGTGCCGCTGCTCCATTATGTGCAGCAATATGATGGCGGCCTCTCTGCCCAGGCAGGAGCAGTACCAGCTCATCGCCGACTACGCCGGCCTGATCCTGGACCTCTTCCCCGCGTGCATCGGCATCTATTGGCCCCACAGCCAGAAATTGATGCCCCGGGAGCGGATGCGTGACACAGGCTGGAACGACCCCGCCCTCCGCTTTCTGGACGGCGGGCTGAACGTGCGGTTTTTCAAAATCTCCGGCACGGACGAGATGCTTTTCGACACCCTGGGCCTCACCGCCATCGGCCTGCCCGACCTGCAGTGCCACTGCAAGGGCCTGGACCCGGACGACGTGGTGCTGTTCCTGCGGAATCTGGCGGCCTACCTCTACCAAAGGGGCGACGTCATCCAGGACGGCAACACCGTGGAGGGCATCGACCACGGCAAATGGCCCTGCCGGCGGGAGGACGCCATGGTGGGCCCCGCCCGGACGGTCCTGGACATCTGCCCCGGGAAATTCGCCGGCGGGGGCCGGTAAGTACCCGCCGGGGCCCTCCGCCCTCTTTGTGAAAAATGCCGAGGCTTTTTCTCTTTACATTTTTCCTTTAGCGTGTTACTATACTAAAGTCTTAAGCAAAAAGGAAACAGGAGGAACCCGCTATGAACAAGAAATGGACTTCTCTGGCCCTGGCCCTCGCTCTGGGCCTCTCCCTCACCGCCTGTGCCGGCGGCGGGAATACCACCCAAACCACGCCCCCCGAGACCACGGCCCCCGCCGGCTCCGCCGCCCCCGTGGAGAGCGCCGCCGACAGCGACCTGGCCTACGTCACCTCCAACGGGAAGCTGAAAATCGGCTTCACCTACTTCGCCCCCATGAACTACATCGACGACAACGGCGACTTCGTGGGCTTCGAGACCGAGTTCGCCACCGCCGTGTGCGAAAAGCTGGGGCTGGAGCCCGACTTCCAAGAGATCAACTGGGACTCCAAGGTGATGGAGCTGGATTCCAAGCGCATCGACTGCATCTGGAACGGCATGACCATCACCCCCGCCCTCACCGAGGCGCTGGAAATCGGCGACCCCTACGTGAAGAACTATCAGGTGGTGGTTATCCGCTCCGCCGACGCCGACAAGTATAAGACCACCGCCGACCTGACGGACGCCCGTGTGGAGGCCGAGGCCGGCTCCGCCGGAGAGGCCGCCATCATCGGCGAGGACGCCGACCCCAACCTGGCCCAGGCCCAGTACACCTCCGTCAACAAGCAGGTGGACGCCCTGTTGGAGGTCAAGGCCGGCGGCGCCGACGCCTGCGTGCTGGACTTCGTGCTGGCGGGCGCCATGGTGGGCCAGGGGGACTACTCCGACCTGATGGTCATCCCCGACCTCCAGCTCTCCGTGGAGGAGTACGGCGTGGGCTTCCGCAAGGGCAGCGACATCGCCCCCGCCTTCAACGAGGCCATGCAGGCCCTCATCGACGACGGCACCCTGAACACCATCGCCGAGAAGTACGACCTGGCCGACCTGCTGCTGGCCAACCAGTAAGCCTTTCCCCATCATAAATACCATTACGCCGAGGCAGGGGTTGTCCAACCCCTGCCCCGTGTCGTGTCTCAAGAAGGGAGCCGCCGACCATGAGTTTTCAGACCGTCACCACCATGCTGCTGGAGAGCTTCGGGCTCAACTGCCAGCTCTTCCTCGTCACGCTGGTGCTCTCCCTGCCCCTGGGGCTGGTGGTGTCCTTCGGCTCCATGAGCCGCTTCAAGCCCCTGTGCTGGCTGACCCGGTTCTACGTGTACATCATGCGCTCCACCCCCCTGATGCTCCAGCTGGCCATCGTCTACTACCTGCCGGGCATCGCCTTCGGGCCGCAGTACAACCTGCCCAAGATGACGGCGGCGGCCCTGGCCTTCGTCCTCAACTACGCCGCCTACTTCTCCGAGATTTTCCGGGGGGGCATCCAGGGGGTGCCCGTGGGCCAGCGGGAGGCCGGGCAGGTGCTGGGCATGACCAAAAGCCAGATTTTCTTCAAGGTCACCCTTCTGCAGGTGGTCAAGCGCATCGTCCCCCCCATCGGCAACGAGATCATCACCCTGGTGAAGGACACCTCCCTGGCCAACTTCATCATGGTCAAGGAGATCATCGCCATGGCCAAGGACTTCGGCAACCGGGCCATGATCTGGCCCCTCTTCTACGCCGGGGTCTTCTTCCTCGTCTTCAACGGCGTGGTCACCGTGCTCTTGAGCCGGACGGAAAAGAAGCTGGATTACTTCAAAGTGTAAGGAGGGGACCGGCATGGCCCTTTTGGAAGTGGAACACCTCAATAAATCCTTCGGCGCCACCTCTGTTTTGAAGGACATCTCCTTCTCCCTGGACGAGGGGCACAGCGTGGCCATCATCGGCTCCTCCGGCTCGGGCAAGACCACCCTCCTGCGGTGCCTCAACTTTCTGGAGACCCCCGGCGCCGGACGCATCACCGTGGCGGGGGAGACCCTCTACGACGGCACCGCCGTCACCGACGAGCACGCCCTGCGGCAGAAGCGGCTCCACTTCGGGCTGGTCTTTCAGAGCTTCAACCTCTTCCCCCAGTACACCGCCCTGGAGAATGTGACCCTGGCGGTCAAACTGCGGGAGCCCAGCAAATCCAAGTGGGCCGCCATCGACGCCCACGGCCTGGAGCTGCTGGAGCGCATGGGCCTGGCCGACCGGGCGGGGCACTACCCCCATCAGCTCTCGGGCGGCCAGCAGCAGCGGGTGGCCATCGCCCGGGCCCTGGCCCTCTCCCCCGACGTGCTATGCTTCGACGAGCCCACCTCCGCCCTGGACCCGGAGCTCACCGGGGAGGTGCTGAAGGTCATCCGCTCCCTGGCCGACCAGCACACCACCATGGTCATCGTCACCCACGAGATGGCCTTCGCCCGGGACGTGGCCGACGAGGTGATCTTCATGGACGGGGGCGTCATCGTGGAGAAGGGGCCCGCCCGGGAGGTCATCGACCACCCCCGGGAGGAGCGGACCAGGCAGTTTTTGGCCCGGTACGCCCAGGCGTAAAACTTCTCAAGGCCCCGGTGTCCTACTCAGGACACCGGGGCTTTTTCTCTCCCCCGCCCCGGCCAGACGCCACCCTCCCCCGCCCGTTCACCCGGTCCCGCCGCCGTGCATAGACTACGGTGGTGCCATCCGATAGGGCACCCAAAACTTCGGAGGTGAACGACTTGAACGAAGGCATTTCCCTCACCGCCCTCCGTCCCGGACAGCGGGCGGTGGTGTGTGGTTTATCCGCCGCGGGGGAGACCCGGCGGCGATTGCAGGACATCGGCCTCATCAGCGGGACCCAGGTGGCCTGCCTGGGGCGCAGCCCTCTGGGCGACCCTTCCGCCTACCAGATCCGGGGCGCCGTCATTGCCCTGCGGGACGAGGATTCCGGCCGGGTCCAGGTGACGCTATGACGGCTTCTCTTCCCCTGACCGTGAACAAACGGGCCGACAGCGACCGGGTGGTGGCCCTGGCGGGCAACCCCAACGTGGGCAAATCCACCATCTTCAACGCCCTCACCGGCATGCGCCAGCACACGGGGAACTGGCCGGGCAAGACGGTGGCCAACGCCCAGGGCTGGTGTACTTACCGGGACCGGGGATACGTGCTGGTGGATATCCCCGGCTGCTACTCCCTCTTCGCCCACTCCGCCGAGGAGGAGGTGGCCCGGGACTTCCTGTGCTTCGACCGGCCCGATGCCGCCGTGGTGGTGTGCGACGCCACCTGCCTGGAGCGCAACCTCAACCTGGTGCTCCAGGTGATGGAGGCCGTGCCCCGGGTGGTGGTGGCGGTAAACCTGATGGACGAGGCAAGGAAAAAGGGCGTCACCCTGGACCTGCCCCTCCTCTCCCAGCGGTTGGGGGTCCCCGTGGTGGGCACCGCCGCCCGGGATAAGGACGGCCTGGACGCCCTGCTGGACGCCCTGGAGGGGACCTTCTCCCTCCCCCCCAGGGACCAGCCCCCCGTCACCTATCCGGGCTACATAGAGAAGGCCATCGACCGGCTCCTCCCCCTGGTGGAGCCGGTGGCCGGGCCGGTCCAACCCCGGTGGCTGTGCGCCCGGCTGCTGGACGCCGACAGGAGCCTGCGGGCCTCCATGGTCCGCTCCCTAGGCCTGGACCCGGAGGAGGCCCCCCAGCTCAGCGAGGCCCTCACGGCCCTGCGGCGGGAGCTGGCCGAGGCGGGGATCACCCCCCAGAAGCTCCGGGACGACCTGGCCGCCGCCTTTGTCCGCCGGGCGGAGGGGCTGTGCCGGGGCGTGGTGAAGGCGGCGGAAAACGCCGACCGCCGGGACCGGCTGCTGGACCGGTTCTTTACCAGCAAGGCCACCGGCTTCCCCATCATGCTCCTCCTGCTCATGGGCATCTTCTGGCTCACCATCACGGGGGCCAACTACCCCTCCGCCCTCCTCTCGGACCTCTTCCAGCGGCTTGGGGTGGTCCTGGAATCCGGCCTGTGGGCCATGGGCGTCCCGGCGGCCCTGGTGGATCTGCTCATCAACGGGGTCTATCTGGTGATGACCTGGGTCATCGCCGTGATGCTGCCCCCCATGGCCATCTTCTTCCCCCTCTTCACCCTGTTGGAGGACTTCGGCTATCTCCCCCGGGTGGCCTTCAACCTGGACCGGTGCTTCCACCGCTGCGACGCCTGCGGCAAGCAGGCCCTCACCATGTGCATGGGCTTCGGCTGCAACGCCGCCGGGGTCACCGGCTGCCGCATCATAGACTCCCCCCGGGAGCGGCTCATCGCCATCCTCACCAACAACTTCGTCCCCTGCAACGGGCGCTTTCCCATCCTCATCAGCCTCATCACCCTCTTTCTGGCCGGGGCGGGGGCCCTGGCGGGGCTGAAGGGGGCGGCGCTGCTGGCGGGGGTCATCGTCCTGGGGGTCTTTATGACCCTGCTGGCCTCCAAGGCCCTCTCCCGCACCGTTTTGAAGGGGGTGCCCTCCTCCTTCACCCTGGAGCTGCCCCCCTACCGGCCGCCCCAGGTGGGAAAGGTCATCGTCCGCAGCGTGGTGGACCGGACCCTCAAGGTGCTGGGCCGGGCCGTGATCTCCGCCGCCCCGGCGGGGCTCATCATCTGGGTGCTGGCCAACGTGACGGTGGGGGGCACCACCCTGCTGGCGGGGCTCATCGGCCTTTTGGACCCCCTGGGCCGGGCTATGGGGATGGACGGGGTCATCCTGGCCGGCTTCTTGCTGGCCCTCCCCGCCAACGAGATCACCCTCCCCATCATCCTCATGGCCTACACGGCGGGCACCGGCCTGCTGGAGCTGGAGGGGGCCGCCCTCTTCACCGTCCTGTCCTCCCACGGCTGGACCTGGACCACGGCGGTGAGCGTCGTCCTCTTCACGCTGATGCACTGGCCCTGCGCCACCACCCTCCTCACCGTCCACAAGGAGACGGGGAGCCTCAAATGGACGGCCCTGGCCTTTGCCCTCCCCACCGCCTGCGGGATGGCCGCCTGCTTCCTCTTCCACCTGCTCACCCTGGCCATTCTATGACAAAGCGGCTCTCTCACCCGTGGAGATACGGGTGAGAGAGCCGCTTTGCGCCGCCGGGGTCAGCCCCCGGCCAGCTCCCCCAGAAGGCCCTCGAACTGGACTCCCTCCTGGATGGGGGTCCCTAGCTCCAGGGTCCTCTGGGCGCACCGCTGGACAAAGGCCACGGCCAGGGCGGCGGCCTTTTCCAGGCTTTTTCCCGCCAGGAGGGCCCCCAGGGCCACGCTGGCGAAGAGATCCCCCGTGCCGGGGAACTGGGCGGGCTCCTCGTGGGCGGCGGCGTAGGAGACCTCCCCGGTCTCCCGGTCCAGGCAGGCCGCCCCCACCGCGTCCACGGCGGGGTGGATGCCGGTGAGGATCACCGACCGGCGCCCGTCCAGGCTCAGCCGTTCCAGCCAGCCCCGGAGCCCCGCCTGGGTGGTGGGGACGGCGGAGTAGTCCTCCCCCAGCAGGATGGCGGCCTCGGTGAGGTTGGGGGTGATGACGTCGGCCAGAGCCGCCAGCTCACACATCTTCTCGCACATCAAAGCGGTGTAGGTGCGGTAGCGCTTGCCCCAGTCCCCCATCACCGGGTCCACCAGCACCAGGGTCTTTTCCCCCCGGAATTCCCGCAGGAAGTCCCCCAGCACGCCGATCTGCTCCGCCGAGCCCACGAAGCCGCTGTAAATGGCGTCAAAGCCCACCCCCAGTTCCTTCCAGTGGGCCGCCGAGCCCTCCATCTCCCCGGTCAGGTCCCGGAAAACGAACTTATCCGAGGGGGGAAAGATGGTGGAGGCGGACAGGTAGGCCGTGGGCAGGGGCGAGCACCAGCAGCCCATGGCGGACAAAACGGGCAGCACGATGCCCAGAGAGCACCGGCCCATGCCGGACAGGTCGTGGACGGCGGCCACATGGGGCGCTTGCTTCATCATAAAAAGGGTCCCTCCCTTACAAATCGCTTTTTATTATAGCTGGTTTCCCCCCGGAACGCAACGATTGACGGGGCTGTTTTTTCTGTGGTATACTGGTCTCGTTTTCACGGGGGTATGGTGGAATTGGTAGACACGTTGGTCTTAGGAGCCAATGCTCACGCGTAAGGGTTCGAGTCCCTTTACCCCCACCAACCAAGAGCTGGACGAACCTTAACGGTCCGTCTAGCTCTTGTTCATATAAGCTCTCTTTTGTTTCACTAGCTCAGAAACACCCCGTTTGGACATGAATCCCCGCCTGCCGGTGAGCCCCCTCAGCTGGACGGGGTCTTTCTGAGTTTTCTGGGCGTACCCACTACGCTGGGCTCCGTCCGGAGAGGGATAGGGGGTGCGTACATTTTTGTGACGCGCCGCAGTGAGACACCTGATCGATTTAATCTGCTCGGGCTGCTTCCTTAACTGTCCCATCGTCTTTTCCAAAAGTAGATATATGACCGGACCCTGTAATATTTCCAACTTTTCCCCTGCGCCGTTTTTCCTCGTCCTGGATTATACCCTTATTCATAAGGGATGTGACCTCTTGGGGTCAATGTTAAATTGCCCCATTGGGTTTCCCCTTTTTTTGATTCTATAGGTTAAAATATATGATACTCCTACAAATTTGACCGTTCTATTTTGTCTAAAAGAGTTGACAAAGGAGGAAAAATATGCTATAGATTAAATAACGCATTTGCAGTAGGTCGTAGTAAAGGCAGAAATGTCATACGGCAAGAATGAGCAAATCGTCCCTATGGTAGACTGAAGGATAGATTTCAGGCAGAGATCCTGAAAGGGTATATCCGGGAGGTCTATTGTACTAGACGTCATTTGTGATATTCAGGCACCCTGCATGTGCAGGGTGCCTTTTTATGTTGCAGTAATGCGTTAAAAATTTATGGAGGTATAATACTCATGACGAAGAAAAACACCGCCGCCAATACCCAAACTGTAGATTTTGCGCATCCTGAGACATCCGCAGACATTGACCGAAAAGAGGAACATCCCCCGGTAAAAGCCGACGATACTCCGGTGGTTTTTGCAACGAGCCGCGCATTCGCCGCCCTCGGTGATTCCGGTCTCCGGCTGGAAAGCGCGGTCGGCGAGTTCATTGACAATGCGGTCGAGGCACACGCTACCCAAATCGATTTAAAAATGAAATACACCACGTCTTCTACCAGAAGCAACGCAGTAAAATATATCGAAGAACTGGCCGTAATAGATAATGGCAAAGGCATGGGCTACGATGCGGTAAAAAGCTGTCTGGCATTGGGGGCCTCCATCAGGCCGCAGGACAACGGAAAGAAGGGAATCGGACGGTATGGCATGGGATTGCCTGCCGCAGCGACCAGTCTAGCATGGCGAGTAGAAGTATACAGCCGTACCGATCCAGAGTCTGATTTTCTGTACGTTTATCTTGATTTTGAGAATCGAGACGATGATGATATTTACCTTCCCCTTCCATGCCAGGTCTCCGCTCAGGATTCGGTCATCGCGGAATATGCCGGTATTCTGGAGGGTTCCAGCGGGACGATCGTCGTCTTAAGACATTTCAAGGCAAAACGTACGGATAGTCAGTTGGCGCATTACATCGGACGAACCTATCGAAAATTTATCAGTCAGGGCACTCAGATTTTTCATAACGGAGCGAAGGTCTATTTGCATGACCCTCTCTATATGGACGGGCCTACCCGCTTTGATGCGGCGGCGGAAAAAAAGGGAGAGCCCTGGGACCCCAAAGCCACGCCTTTCGGAAGCGGAGAGCCTTTGCGGCTTCCGTTGGAGATTCCGGGGACGGACGGGAAAATGGCGGATGTGGAAATCCAATTGACCAAGCTTCCCCAGCCTTGGTATACGGATGGCAGACAGCCTGGCAGCAAGAATATATACAGAGACCGAAGGATTCACGAGAATGAAGGCGTTTCTATTTTACGCGAGGGACGCGAAGTCTATTATGGGGCACTGTCTAACGTAATTGGACGAAAGGATGATTCCAAACCGAAGGACGAGGATCTTGACCGGTGGTGGGGGTGCGAAATCAGCTTCCCCGCCGAATTGGACTCCCACTTTGAGATGCGTTTTATTAAAAACGACATTATCCCCAGCGAAAGCCTGCGGAATAAGATCTACGATTCTATTATGGTTTACATTCGCAACCTGAGAGAAATCATTCGTTCTGATAGAGCTGCCCAAATTGCCAGAAGACAGCAGAGCAAGGCACAGGAAGACCAGGATCCGATCAAGGATGCAGAAATTATTTACCGAGATGCTGCAAAGCGTCTTCCGAAAAACGAGACGAGAGAAGAGAGAACCCAGGAGTCCGAAAAGAAGCGGGACGAAGTCCTTGAAAAAATCGTCAAAAAACGTCTCGATCCTGGCAGGTATCAAGACGCCGAAAAACGCGCCAAAAAGAAAGCTGAACTGAGCAGCTTACCGCTAGTTGTTAACCCTAGTTCAAACTTTTTTAATTCGGCGCTGTTTTATCCCGAATATCAAATCAATCAAATCGTTTTAAATCTGAATGTGAAGCACCCCTTCTATGTTGATATACTGGAACCCCTGCTCAGCACGATGTCAGCAGAAGATGAAAATAAAGAAAACGTCAATGATATCATAAATGATTTCCTAATCTATCGGAATGAAATGAAGAATGCAATTTTCCTGTTATTGTTCTCTCTGGTCAAGGGAGAACAGTGTGGTTTATCCGAAGCCAATACTGATTATCGCGACGAATTAGAAGAGCAGCTCAACAACTTCCGAGAGGTTTGGGGCCGAGTCTTAGCAACAACGATGAGAGAAGTCCGCAAGAAGAGAGGCGAATAACATGAAGAACGTTTTTCTTTTTCTTCCTGAAGTTATACGAATATTGGTAGATAAGGGCAAAGCGGGGATATATGCCTTAGGAGAAGTTGTGGATGATGAGTTTTTAGTAGGGTACGTAGGACGGTCAGATACTTGTCTGCAGACACGCCTTCTAACTCATAACTACTTATATGACTTTTCCTACTTTTACTTTCAATACACCTGGACCCCCGCTGACGCGTACGTTCAGGAGGCGGGAATGTGGCACGCCTGTGTTGATTATGGGATTCCAATCAGGAACAAAATCCATCCAGATTCGCCTGCAAATACCCATTTGAAATGCCCTTATTGTCAGTCTGGAAAAATAATCGTGCAAAGTCTTGAGCGCGATTGGCCCAAGACCGGTTAAATTTTATATCACTTTTCTATGGTTAGTCTGAAGTCACAAGCTTTAGCCCCATGAAAGCTTCTCACTGTCTTTGTCGGTTCCAAATTTATGACACACTTGCGCTGCGCTATTATACAGGCCTCGTTTCTCAAATATCGATTTTGCCCAGTCGTGGCAGCTCAACACCTCTCCCTTTTGGCAGAGGCCCCTTCGCCAGACAGGATGTTTCTTCTCCCTCGGGGCTGCCCCACCGCGGGCGCTTCGCCGGGCTCCGCCCCAATTAGAGCGGGAGACGCAGATACAGGATTATGCACGGCAGAAAAAGCAGAAAGGACAGGATGGACATGGATTGCAGATTTGTCAGTTTTGAGGAAAACAGCGGCGCCCCCTATTCCGATCTCGTGGTGGTGGAGGATCAGTTTTTGTTCCTCTCCGGGCTGGTGTCCGAGGACCTGGAGACCGGAGAGCTGGTCACGGGCAGCATCACCGAGGAGACCCGCCGGGTCTTTGAGAACCTGGCCGGGATCCTGGCCAGGTACGGCTCCGACATGGAGCATGTGGTCCGGGTGGAGGTCCTGCTGCGGGACTTCTCCCAGCGGGACCAGATGAACGAGGAGTACGTCAGGCACTTCACGCCCGGCCGCATGCCCTCCCGGCTGTGCTTCGGCGGCGTGGACCTGGCCGACGGCTGTAAGATCGAAGTGATGGTCACCGCGGTCAAGAAGAGCCGCTGAAACTTCATATCAAACGGGAAAAGCGCCCCCGCCGGGGGCGCTTTTTTGCGCTTTGAAGGGAAATTGCGCCCTCAGCAATAGAATATGTGCAAAACGGCAGAAAAAGGATTATAATAAACCTGTTAAAAATGAAAATGCGGGGAAGTGAGCCTATGACAGACAGGTCCTTGGAAGAGCTGGAGGCGGAAAACCACGCGCTGCGGGAACAGCTGCGCCGGTGCCGGGAATACGATTCCCTCACCGGTCTTTTGAGCAAGGACGCCTTTTTTGAACAGGGCAGGGCGCTGCTGTCGGAGCGGCAGGATACCAGCTACGACCTGGCCTGCGTGGATGTGGAGCGGTTCAAGCTCATCAACCATGTCTACGGCTCCGCCGCCGGAGACCGGCTCCTGCGCTACACCGCACGGGAGCTGCGAAAGGCATTTCCCCCGCCGGCCCACCTGACCGCCCGGCTGGGCAACGACGTGTTCGCCCTCCTGCTCCCCTCCCGGCTGCGGGAGGAGGCTCAGCAGGCCGTCCTTCGGATCTTCCGGGACAATCCCCTGGGGGTCATGGTCACGCCCGCCATGGGCTTCTGCCCGGTCACCGACCGGACCCAGCCCATCTCCGCCCTGTGCGACAGGGCCTCCCTGGCGCTGGAGCGCACCAAGGGCAACTATTTCCAGCACGCCGCTGTCTTTGACAGCGGCCAGATGGAACAGCTCCTGGATGAGCACACCCTGCTTCACGATGTGGAAGCCGCGCTGGAGCGGCGGGAGTTCGAGGTCTACTTCCAACCTAAATGCAACATGCTCACCGAAAAGGTGGTCGGCGCCGAGGCGCTGGCCCGCTGGCGGCACCCCACCAGGGGCCTGATTCCGCCCAGCACCTTCATCCCGCTGTTTGAGCGCAACGGCTTCATCAAGCAGCTGGATCTCTATATCTGGGAGGAGACGGCCCGCCGGCTGCGGCGGTGGATCGACATGGGCCACAGGCCCCTACCCGTCTCCGTCAACATCTCCCGCACCGACATCCTCACCATGGACGTGTGCGCGGCCCTGGAGGAGATTTTGCGCAGATACCGGCTGGAGCCCTCCCTCCTGGAGCTGGAGATCACCGAAAGCACCTACGTCAACCAGCCGGAGGCGGTCATCCGCACCGTCGAGCGGCTGATGCGGCGCAAATTCACCATCCTGATGGACGATTTCGGAAGCGGCTACTCCTCCTTGAACATGCTCAACAATGTAAACGTGGACATTTTGAAGCTGGACATGCGCTTTTTGGAGCACAACGGCCAGAAGAGCAAGGACATTCTGGAGTCCGTGGTACATATGAGCAAGTGGCTGGACCTGCCCTTGATCGCGGAGGGGGTGGAGTACCAGTGGCAGGTGGATTTCCTCAAGGAGCTGGGCTGCGTCTACGCCCAGGGCTTTTTCTTCTACCGCCCCATGCCTGCGGAGGATTATGAGGCCCTTCTGCTGGACGGCCGGGCGGTGGACTTCTCCGACGACGGGACCCTGCGCATCGACCAAAAGATGCTGCTGGATTTTCACGATCTCTTCCACAAGGACGTGATGTCCGACCGGCTGCTGGGAAACGTGCTGGGCGCCATCGCCCTGTGCAGCTTCGACGGGCGGCGACTCCGGCTCCTGCGGGGGACGGAGGCCTATTACCGCCTCACTGGGCGCTCCGACGCCTTTGAGAACCTCCCCGCCGGGGCGCAAGACCTGTTCTCCGACGTTCAGGAGGAGGACCGGCCCCTCCTCCTGGACGCGCTGGAGCGGGCCCGGCAGTCCCAGGATGAGCGGGGCGCGGAGGTCTGCCTCCGCCAGTGCCGCCCCGGCGCCGCCCGCTGGCTCAAGCTCCAGTTTTTCCACCTGGCCAGGAAGAACGGGGAGGACATTTTTTACGGCGCCCTCTCCGACGTGACGGAGCAAATGGAGTACCTGGAACACCTTCAGATCAGCGAGGAGCGGTTCCGCGTGGCCATGGAGGCCACCAACATCCTCCTCTTCGAGCTGGACATCGCCACCCGGGAGGCCCGCTATTCCGAGTACGCCCAGCGGACGTTTTCTCTGGACGCCACGGTGGCCAACGCCCCGGAGGGCTTTATCGAGCAGGACACGGTCTGCCCGGAATCCCAGGCGGATTTCCGGTGGGTCTACGACGCCATCTACCGGGGTGAGCCCCGGGCCTCCAGCATCATCCACGCCAAGCTGAAGGACGGCGTCCTCATCTGGAACCGGATCACCCTCACCGCCATCAAGGACCGGGCCGGACAGACGGTCAAGGCCGTCGGCATCGTGGAGACCGTAAGCCGTTCCGCCGAACCCTCGCCGGAGATCCAGGCGGAATTGGAACAGCAGGCCATGCGGAGAAAGGGAGGGAGTTTGTCCCCATGTACCACTGTCAACTGACCGTCTATGTCGTCAGCCCGGATGACCGGCTGGCCCAGGCCCTCCGCCGCGCCCCCGTCCCCCAGCGGTTCACCTGCCGAATCGAGGCCTTTTCCGCCGCGGACGGGGCAAGCCTCACCGGCGCGGACATCCTCGTGCTGGACCTGCCGGGCCTGGACCTGCCGGGCCTGGACCCCTCGCCCATCCTGTCCCGGCTGGCCCCGGAGGTACAGGTGATCCTATGCGTCCCGGCCGGTGAGATGGCCGCCGCCCAGGAAACCTTCGGCCTTCGGTGCGCCGGGCTCTGGCTCAGCCCGGTCCCTCCCGCCTTCGCGGCGGACCGGTTCGGCCGCCTGCTGGAGGAACGCAGGCTCCGCAAGGACCTGCGGCTGACCCAGGCCTACCTGGACACCGCCATCGACAGCATCCCGGACCTGGTCTGGTTCAAGGACCTGCGGGGCTCCCACGAGAAGGTCAACAACGCCTTCTGCCAGGCGGTGGGAAAAACCAAGCGGGACATCCAGGGCCGGGGGCACTACTACATCTGGGACCTGGAGCCCGACGACTACGCCGCGGGGGAATATGTCTGCCTGGAGACGGAGGAAGAGGTGCTGCGCCGGAAGGAGACCTGCCTTTTCGATGAAAAGGTGCTGAGCAAGCACGGGCTGCGCCAGTTCAAGACCTACAAGTCCCCCATCTTCGACGACACCGGGGAGCTCCTGGGCACCGTGGGGGTCGCCCATGACGTCACCGATCTGGAAAACGTCTGCACGGAGCTGGAGATCCTGCTGAACAGCATCCCCTTCGCCATCCTGGTCATCCTGGACCAGGGCACCGTCATCGACGTCAACGACAAATTCACCGAGTACTTCTCCACCCCCCGCGGGGACATCCTGGGCCAGAGCTATCAGGCGTGGAAGGAGCGGGCCCTCTCCGGCCTGAAGCCTCTGGATGCCAAGGGCTATTCCGAGGTCCGCCAAACCGCCGGCGACGGGGTGGAGCGGATCCTTGAGATCCACGAGGAGCCCATCTTCGACATCTTCGAGACCCAGGTGGGCCAGCTGTGCATCTGCCGGGACGTGACGGTGGAGCGCAACCTGGAGGAACAGATTCTGCACAATTCCAACACGGATTTTCTCACCGGGCTCTACAACCGCCGCTGGTTTTACGACTACGTGGGGAAAAACCGCGCCGACCAGCGGGTGAGCCTGATCTACGTGGATCTGGACCAGTTCAAGCTGGTCAACGACACCTATGGGCACAACGCCGGGGACCAGGCCTTGATTCTGGCCGCCCGGGTGTTGAAGGAGGGGTTCCCGGATGGGTCCATCACCCGGCTGGGCGGGGACGAGTTCCTCATCACCCTGCTGGGGCCCTATGAGCTGTCCGACCTGCAGGCCCGCTCGGAGCTGCTGCTGCGGCGGATGGAACGCGCCTTCCAGTCCTCTCCCCAGCTGCGCATCCTCTCGGCCAGCATCGGCATCGCCCAGACCGACGACCCGTCGGTGAAGCTCGACACCCTGATCCAGCAGAGCGACCAGGCCCTCTATACCGCCAAACAGCAAGGCCGTGCCCGCTGCCACGTCTATCGGGATGAGGCGGGCCGGGGACCCCGGAGCTCCTGAGTCCCGCGGGAAAGACCGCGGCGGCCCGTCTGAAAGGGCGGGCCGCCGGCCATCCCTCCCTCACGTCACTTCGCCAGGCGGCGGAAAAAGCACAGGGAGCCCTCCGCCGGTGCCCCGTCCTCCTTTCCCGCCAGCCCTTGCATGGCGAAAAAAACTATGTTAAACTATCGAAAAGGCTCAGAAAGGGGACGGTGAAATGAAGATGCAGGAATCCGGGGAGGATTACCTGGAGGCCGTGCTGGTCCTCAAGGAGGAAAAAGGCCTGGTCCACTCCATCGACGTGGCCCGTCACCTGGGCTTCTCCAAACCCAGCGTCAGCCGTGCCATGAAGCTGCTGCGGGAGGACGGCGACGTGACCATGGACGCCGAGGGTGTCATCGAGCTCACCGCCAAGGGCCGGGAGATCGCCGAGCGGATCTACGAGCGCCACCGCCTGCTCACCCGCTGGCTCACCGAGCTGGGCGTCGGAAAAGAGCAGGCCGCCGAGGACGCCTGCCGCATCGAGCACGACCTGAGCGTGGAGACCTTTCAAAAGCTGAAAGAACACTTCGGTTCCCCTTAAAAAAATCAGCGAAAAGGGTTGACAAAATCGAGGGGTTTGTGGTAACATATCACTTGCGCTGAACGGCGCAGCCACAACGCACGAGTGGTGGAATTGGTAGACTCGCCGGCTTCAGGTGCCGGTGTTCGCAAGGACGTGTGGGTTCGAGTCCCACCTCGTGCACCAAAAAAAGAAGGAATTTTGTCATAAGACAAAATTCCTTCTTTTTTGGGTTCCGTGCCGCGGCGTGTCACTCCACCCGATTTGATTTCATCCGCGGACGGGCGAAATGAATTCGCCCTGCGGAAATTCTCCGCCGCTTTTGGCGGCTCCGAATTTGCGGCGCACTCGCGCCGTGCCGCTGTGCGGGGCCCCTTCTTCTCAATATCGTTTTTGCCGTCCCGCGGCTCTGTCCCTTTCCCCTCATCTCCAGGGAATGGTATGAAAGAGCCGCGGCCGCCTCTCCCCAAACCCGGCTTTTGCTTTTCTCCGATCCGTGCTATAATGATGCCGGGCCTCCGCTCCGCCGGAGGCCCGGCATCATTATGGAAAGAGCGTGGGAGACATGCACAACGAGCTGACCCGGAAGGATATCGAGCTGATGAAGCAGGAGCTGGACGAGCGGCGCATCCGCCTGCGGCCCAAGCTGCTGGAGGCGGTGAAGGAGGCCCGGGCCTTCGGAGATCTGAGCGAAAATTTTGAGTACAAGGCCGCCAAGCAGGAGAAAAACCGCAACGAGGGCCGCATCCGCTACCTGGAAAATATGATCCGCACCGCCCGCATCATCGACGAGGGGGGCAAAAACGGCGGCGTGGCCCTCTACGACAAGGTTACCGTCTTTCTGGAGGACGAGGGGGAGACTGAGGTCTACCAGATCGTCACCACCATGCGCCAGGATGCCCTTCACGGCCTTATCAGCCGGGAATCCCCCGTGGGAAAGGCCCTTCTGGGCCGACAGGTGGGGGACCGGGTCCACATCCAGGTGGATGAACACTACGGTTATGACATGCTCATTCAGGCCATCGAGAAGGGCCGGGACGACGGGAGCATCCCCCTGAACAAGTATTGAGCCGGGGGCGGAGCGCTCCGGGCGGGCCCGTTGGACCCGCCCGTTTTTTACACAATTAGGGCTGGAACCCTTTCCAGCTTTATGGTATACTACATTGGTAGACTTTACGGAAGGAGGCCCACCCATGGCCGAACTCTTTTTGCCCGTCCTCTCCCACTTCGAAAACGGCAACCCCTGGTCGGCCAGCGCTGGCCGGATGCGTTACCGGATCAGGCCGGAGGACGGCGGCCTCACCGCCCAGGTATGGGAGGGCCCCTGGGCCTATGAATTTTCCGACGTGGAGGAGACCCGCGCCTTTCCCCTCTCCCAGGAGGGGCTGGACCAGCTGCCCTCCTGGCTGGAGCAGTGGCGGCAGACCATCGAGGCCCGCCCCCGGCGCACCCTGGCCGAGGACATCGCCCGACGGGACGCCCACGCGGCCCGGGAGGCACAGGATTGACGGCTTTCCGCACAATTTTATCGCCCCCGGCGGGCCGGCACCGCTCCACCCAGGTGGAGACGGTGTCGGCCCGCTGTTTTTTGTCTCCGCTTTTTTCCATTCGAGGGAATCTTCCCTTGACCTTTTCTTGAAAGAGTTGTATAATTTACACAATTTAAATCTTTAGTTTAGCGTTCTTTGTGTACATTTTACAGCACCCAATTTCTGGGGATTTCAATTTTTGTAATAATTTACCAACTCGTCGGGAGGTCTTTATTGTGCAAAAGAAAACAACGGCCGTCCAGCGCTCGCCGCTGGACCGGTTTTTACAGGGAAGCGAGACCCACCTCCAGGATTTCCTGGGCAGCCATCCGGTGACCCAGGGAGGCCGGGAGGGCTACTCCTTCCGGGTATGGGCCCCCCACGCAAAAAAAGTCTGCCTCATGGGCGACTTCAACGGCTGGGACGTGGAAGCCCTCCCCCTCTCCCCCATCGGCGGCGGCGTGTGGGAGGTCTTTGTCCCCGGACTGGAGCGGTACGACACCTATAAATACGTCATCCACACCGCCGACGGACGGGCCCTGGCCAAGGCCGACCCCTTCGCCTTCCACGCCGAGACCCGGCCCGGAAACGGTTCCAAGCTCTATGACCTGTCCGGCTACCAGTGGGGGGACGCCAAGTGGCTGGAGTGGCGGAAAACCCACCCGGTCTACACCGCCCCCCTCAACGTCTACGAGCTGCACCTAGGCTCCTGGCGGCGCACTGGGGAGGACGAGTTTTTGAGCTACCGGGACATGGCCCAATACCTGGTGCCCTACGTGAAAGAGATGGGCTTCACCCACGTGGAGCTGATGCCCGTGATGGAGCACCCCCTGGACGCCTCCTGGGGCTACCAGTGCACCGGCTACTTCGCCGCCACCAGCCGCTTCGGCACCCCCCACGACCTGATGTGGCTCATCGACCAGCTCCACCAGGCGGGGATTGGGGTCATCCTGGACTGGGTGCCCGCCCACTTCCCCAAGGACGGCTTTGGCCTCTACCAGTTCGACGGCCAGCCCTGCTACGAGTACGCCGACCCCCGGAAGGGGGAGCACGCCGAGTGGGGCACCATGGTCTTCGACTACGCCAAGAACGAGGTGCGCTCCTTCCTCACCTCCTCCGCCCTCTTCTGGCTGGAGCAGTACCACGCCGACGGCCTGCGGGTGGACGCGGTGGCCTCCATGCTGTACCTGGACTATAACCGCTCCGACGGCCAGTGGGTCCCCAATATCCACGGGGGCAAGGAGAACCTGGAGGCGGTGAGCTTCCTCCAGGATTTGAACACCGCCATCTTCGCCGCCTGTCCCGACACCATGATGATCGCCGAGGAGTCCACCGCCTGGCCCCTGGTTACCGCCCCGGTGAGCGAGGGGGGCCTGGGCTTCAACCTGAAGTGGAACATGGGCTGGATGAACGACATCCAGCATTACATCAAGCTGGACCCCTACTTCCGGCAGTACAACCACCGGGACATCACCTTCTCCCTGGTGTACGCCTTCTCGGAAAACTATATTCTCCCCCTCTCCCACGACGAGGTGGTCCACCTGAAGGGCTCCCTGCTGGCGAAGATGCCCGGAGAGGACGAGATGAAGTACGCCGGGGTGCGGGCCTTCTACACCTACATGCTCACCCATCCGGGGAAAAAGCTCCTCATGATGGGCAGTGAGTTCGGCCAGTGGCACGAGTGGCAGTTCGAACACTCCCTGGACTGGCACCTGCTGGACCAGCAGGACGCCGACGGCGAGCGCCACCGCCGGCTCAAGGCCTTCTTCCAGGCCGCCAACAGCCTCTACCTCCAGCGCAGCGAGCTGTGGGAGGAGGACTTCGACTGGAAGGGCTTCCAATGGCTGTGTGCCGACGATTCCGGCGGCAACACCGTGGCCTTCCTCCGCAAGGATAAGAAGGGCGCCTTCCTGTTGGCGCTGTGCAACTTCTCCCCCGTCCCCCGTCCCGGCTACCGGGTGGGGGTCCCCGTGGGCGGCAAGTACGAGGCCATTTTGAATTCCGACGACGCCGCCTTCGGCGGCAGCGGCGCGGGGGACGTGGGACTCATCTCCTCGGAGAAGATCCCCTGTCACGGCCAGGACCAGTCCATCGCCGTGGATCTGCCCGCCATGAGCTCCGTCATCTACCGCTGCGCGCGGAAAAACCCCGTCCGGAAAAAGGCGGAGCCCAAAAAGAAGAGCCCGGCAAAAAAGGAACTTTGAGCGTTTCAAGCAGTTCCCTCTCGGGTCCACCGGCGGGGGACGCCCCTCCAGCGCACCACCTGTCCCAGCGTCCCATCAACAACGAGGTGATAAGATGAAAAAGGAATGTGTAGCCATGCTTTTGGCGGGCGGCCAGGGCAGCCGGTTGTTTGCCCTCACCCGCAAGGTGGCCAAGCCGGCCGTCCCCTTCGGGGGAAAGTACCGCATCATTGACTTTCCCCTGTCCAACTGTGTCAACTCCGGCATCGACACGGTGGGCGTCCTGACCCAGTATCAGCCCTTGGAGCTCAACGCCTATATCGGCAACGGCCAGCCCTGGGATCTGGACCGTTCCGACGGAGGGGTCCATATCCTGCCCCCCTATGTCCAGGAAGGGGACAAGGGCACCTGGTACAAGGGCACCGCCAACGCCATCTTCCAGAACATCAGCTTTCTGGAGCAGTACGACCCGGAGTATGTCCTCATCCTCTCCGGCGACCACATTTACAAGATGGACTACTCCGAGATGCTCCTCCACCATAAGCAGACCCACGCCGCCTGCACCATCTCGGTGATGGAGGTCCCCATGGATGAGGCCTCCCGCTTCGGCATCATGAACGTGGACGAGAACGACTCCATCTACGAGTTCGAGGAGAAGCCCAAAAAGCCCAAGAGCAACCTGGCCTCCATGGGTATCTACATCTTCACCTGGTCCAAGCTGCGGGAGTACTTGATGGCCGACGAGGCCGACGAGAAGTCCTCCAACGACTTCGGCAAAAACATCATCCCCGCCATGCTGAACGCCGGGGAGGTCATGAGCGCCTACCGCTTCTCCGGCTACTGGAAGGACGTGGGCACCATCGACTCCCTCTGGGACGCCAACATGGATATGCTCTCCCCCGACGCGGGCTTCGACCTCTACGACCCCGAGTGGCCCATCTACGCCCGGGCCTCGGCCCAGCCTCCCCACTTCACCGGCGCCTGCGCCCAGATCACCCACTCCATCGCCACCAGCGGATGTGCCATCTACGGCAAGGTGGAAAACTCCGTCCTCTTCCACTCGGTGACCATCGAGGAGGGGGCCCAGGTGCGCTACTCCATCCTCATGCCGGGCACGGTGGTCAAGTCTGGGGCGGTGGTGGAATACGCCATCGTGGCCGAACGGGCCGTCATCGGCGCGGGGGCCCACGTGGGCACCGCCCCCCCGGGCGGGGACGAGTGGGGCATCGCAGTGGTGGCCCAGGACATCAAGGTGGGTGACGGGGCCGTGGTGCCGCCCAAGGCCATGGTCACCCGGAACGTAAAGGGGGTGAGGGCATGAAGGATCTGCACGGCATCATTTTCGCCTACCGCCAGAGCCCCGATCTGCGGGAGCTGGCCCAGAAGCGCAACGCCTGCTCCATCCCCTACGGCGGCCGCTACCGCCTGGTGGACTTCGCCCTGTCCAATCTGGTGAACGCCGGGGTGGACGACGTGGGCATCATCGTGCACACCTCCTACCAGTCCCTCCTGGACCATGTGGGTTCGGGCAAGGACTGGGACCTCAGCCGCAAGCACGGCGGCCTGCGCATCCTGCCCCCCTTCAGCTTCTCGGGCAAGCACCAGTCCGGCCACTACCGGGGCCGGATGGATGCCCTGGCCGGGGTGTACTCCTACCTCCAGAACATCCGGCAGGACTATGTCCTCCTCACCACCGGCGACCTGGCGGCCAACCTGCCCATCGCCGAGATCTTCGCCCAGCACCTCTCCTCCGGCGCCGACATTACCGCCGTCTGCGCCCCGGTGAGCCAGGCCGATCCCCGGATGACCAACTATTTCACCCTGGACGGCGAGGGCCGGGTCACCGACATCGCGGTGAATCCCCCCGCCCATAACGGGGACGCCTCTCTGGAGACCTACATCCTCTCCAAGTCCCTCCTCCTCTCCCTGGTGGACCAGTGCGCCGCCCACGACGTGGCCTCTTTCAGCCAGGGGGTGCTCCTGTCCACCCGGGGCCGGGTGGACCTGCGGGCCTACCGCTTCGACGGCTACGCCGCACGGGTGCTGTCGGTGGCGGGCTACTTCCAGCGCTCCATGGAGCTGCTGGACCCCACGGTCCGCGCCTCCCTCTTCAACCCAGACCGGCCCGTCAAGACCAAGGACCAGTCCAACCCCTCCACCTACTACGGCCCCGACGCCCGCTCGGTGAACTCCCTCATTTCCGACGGCTGCGTCATCGAGGGCACGGTGGAAAACTCCATCCTCTCCCGTGGGGTCCGGGTGGAGAAGGGGGCCCGGGTGGAGAACTGCATCCTTATGCAGCGCACCACCATCCAGCAGGGGGCCGTCCTCCGGTACGCCATCACGGATAAGAACGTCCGCGTCTGCCAGAGCCGGATGCTCATGGGCCACGGGACTTACCCCCTGGTCATCGCCAAGAACGAGATCGTGTAAGGCGGGAAAGGAACGCCGTAGAAGCCTCCCCTTCGGCCCGCGGCTTTCCGCTTCCCCCCGCCCCCGCTTCCGCCGCCGGCTTTTCCCCGTTCGGAGAAAGGCTGTCCGCGCCCTTACCTCCACCAACGAAAGGAGACCTGTTCTATGAATATCCTCTTTGCCGCCTCCGAGGTTGCTCCCTTTATCAAGACCGGCGGACTGGCCGACGTGGCCGGCTCTCTCCCCCAGGCCTTGGCCCGGCTGGGCCATGACGTGCGGGTCATCCTCCCCCTCTACGACCGCATCGGGGAGGACTGGCGCAGCCAGATGACCTACCTCCAGTGCTTCCACGTCCATCTGGCCTGGCGGACGCCCTACTGCGGGCTCTTCGAGCTGAAGAAGGACGGGGTCACCTACTATTTCGTGGACAACGAGTACTACTTCAAACGCAAGGACATCTACGGCCACTACGACGACGCCGAGCGCTTCGCCTTCTTCTCCCGGGCGGTCATCGAATCCCCCGGCCACCTGGGCTTCTGGCCCGACGTGATCCACTGCAACGACTGGCAGACCGCCCTGGTGCCCATCTACCTGCTGGAGGAGCGGGGGGTGGTGCCCGAGCTGGCAAACGCCAAAAGCGTCTTTACCATCCACAACATCGAGTACCAGGGCCGCTACGGCCGGGAGCTCCTGGCCGACCTCTTCGGCCTGGCCGACGGGTATTTCCATGAGCATATGCTCTCCTATTACGGGGACGTGAATTTGATGAAGGGGGCCATCTACGCCGCCGACTACGTCACCACCGTCTCCCCCACCTACGCCGAGGAGCTGCGCTACGCCTTCTACGCCCACGGACTGGAAGGGGTCGTGGCCGACAACGCCCACAAGATGAAGGGCATCCTGAACGGCATCGACACCGTCCGCTACGACCCCTGGCGGGACAAGGGCCTCAGCAAGCTGTACAACGCCAAGCAGCCCCAGGGCAAGAAGGCCTGCAAGGCCGCCCTCCAGAAGATGGCGGGCCTGAACGAGGACCCCCACGTCCCCATCATCGCCTGCGTCTCCCGGCTGGTGAGCCACAAGGGCTTCGACCTGGTGGTGGACGCCCTGGGCGGCATCATGGACATGAACGTACAGATGGTGGTGCTGGGCACCGGCGACTGGAAGTATGAAGAGGCCTTCCGCAACGCCGCGGGCCAGTATCCCGGCCGCTTCTCCGCCCAGATCATGTACTCCGACGCCTTCTCCACCGCCATCTACGGCGGCGCCGACCTCTTCCTCATGCCCTCCATCTCCGAGCCCTGCGGCCTCTCCCAGATGATCGCCATGCGCTACGGCACCCTGCCTGTGGCCCGGGAGACCGGCGGGCTGCGGGACACGGTCATCCCCTGGAACCAGTTCACCGGAGAGGGCACCGGCTTCACCTTCGCCAACATCGACGCCGGGGACATGCTCTGGGTCCTGCGCCAGGCGGTGGAGCTCTACCAGGGTGATACCAAGGCGTGGAAGACCCTCCAGAAGAACGCCATGACCACCGATTTCTCCTGGGACCGCTCCGCCGGGGAGTACCGGGAGATCTACGGCTGGATCACCGGCAAATAAAAGGCCTTCTTAGAGGGAACGCCCACGTCGTTTGGCTCACGGCCAAATGAAAGGCTTCCCCTGGGGGAAGCTGGCGAGCGAAGCGAGACTGATGAGGGGAACTTATCCCTTTAGCAGAGCCTTTCCCATTTTCCCCAGTTCCCCTCATCCGGCCCTTCGGGCCACCTTCCCCCAAGGGGAAGGCTATGGCGGCTGACCCACGCCCCAATAAAAGGCTTCCCCTGGGGGAAGCTGTCTGCGAAGCAGACTGATGAGGGGAACTTATCCCTTTAGCAGGACTTTTCCCATGCCCCCAGTTCCCCTCATCTAGCCCTTCGGGCCACCTTCTACCCGCAGGGCATGAGCTGTCCGTAAGCGGCACAGCCGCCAACGGTCAGCCAACCCCAAGGGGAAGGCCGTGGCGGCTGGCTTACGGCCAAAGGAAGTCCTTTCCCCCGGGGAAGGCCAATGAAAGGCCCATCCCGGTATGTGCGATGCGGAAGGAGGCCGCCGAAGGCGGCCTCCTTCCCTGTCCCCTCTCCCCGCCGCATATTTGACAACCCGGCGGCAATATGATATAGTGACGCCGCTGTTCAACTTGGAAACGTTTCCAACTCACAACCCCGAGAATGGAGTGAATTTTTTGCGGAAATATACAAAAAAAGAACTGATGGACCTGATTATCGGCAAGCTGCGCCGAAACTTCGGCCGGGACGTGGACGAGGCCACCTCCCAGCAGATGTTCCAGGCCTGTGCCCTGGTGGTGCGGGACATCATCTCCGAGCGCCAGCTCAAATCCGCCGACAAGGAGCGGGACGAGCACGCCCGCCAGGTCCACTACCTGTCCATGGAGTTCCTCATGGGCCGCTCCCTGCGGAAGAACGCCTACAACCTGGGGATGGTGAAGCCCCTGACCCAGGCCATCGAGGCCCTGGGCTTCTCCGCCGCCGACCTCTTTGAAGAGGAGCCCGACGCCGGTCTGGGCAACGGCGGCCTGGGCCGTCTGGCGGCCTGCTACCTGGACGCCGCCACCACCCTGGACATCCCCCTCACCGGCTACACCATCTGCTACGAGCTGGGCATCTTCAAGCAGAAAATCGTGGACGGCCAGCAGATCGAGCTGCCCGACAACTGGCTGGACAGGGGCGGGGCCTGGCTCATCACCAAGATGGACGAGACCGAGGAGGTCCGCTTCGGCGGCACGGTGAAGGACGTGTGGTACCCCGACGGCTCCCACGGCATCGACCACTCCGGCTACACCACCGTGCTGGCCGTGCCCCGGGATATGCAGATCGCCGGCTACAAGACCAACCAGGCCAACGTCCTCCGGCTCTGGGACGCCAAGAGTCCCACCCCCGTGGACATGTCCCTCTACTCCGCCGGGGAGTACCTGAAGGCGGTGGAGCAGCAGGCCAACGCCGAGGTCATCTCCAAGGTCCTCTACCCCGAGGACAACCACCGGGAGGGCAAGTCCCTGCGGCTCAAGCAGCAGTATTTCTTCGTCTCCGCCACGGTGCAGTCCATCTGCCGCAAGCACAAGGCCGAGTACGGCACCCTGCGGAACTTCCACGAGAAGCACGTCCTCCAGATCAACGACACCCACCCCACCCTGGTCATCCCGGAGCTGATGCGCATCCTCCTGGACCAGGAGGGCTACTCCTGGGAGGACGCCTGGTATATCGTCAGCCGCAGCGTGGCCTACACCAATCACACCGTCCTCTCCGAGGCCCTGGAGCGCTGGCCCCAGGATCTTGTGGAGAGCCTTCTGCCCCGGATCTGGCAGATCATCGTGGAGATCTCCAACCGCTACCAGTCCGAGCTGTCCGCCTACTGGAACGGGGACCAGTCCAAGCTGGAAAAGCTGGCCATCATCTGGGGCCACGAGGTGCGCATGGCCAACCTCTGCGTGTGCGCCTGCTCCGCCGTCAACGGCGTCTCCGCCCTCCACACCGAGATCCTGAAAACCGACGTATTCAAGGACGCCTACCAGCGCCAGCCCGACAAGTTCCACAACGTGACCAACGGTGTGGACCACCGCCGCTGGCTCAGTGAGGTCAACCCCGAGCTGGACGCCCTTATCATCGACTGCTGCGGCTCGGACAAATACCTGCTCCAGCCCGACGCCCTCACCGAGCTGGAGAAATTCGCCGATGACGCCGCCGTGCTGGAAAAGCTGGCCGATATCAAAAAGCACAACAAGGCCCGCTTCGCCGCCTGGGTCCAGCGGGAGAGCGGCGTCCTCCTCAACACCGACGCCATGTTCGACGTGCAGGTGAAGCGCCTGCACGAGTATAAGCGCCAGCTTTTGAACGCCCTGCACATCATCTACCTGTGGCAGCAGCTCCACGCCAACCCCAACTTCGAGCTGACCCCCCGGGTCTACCTCTTCGGGGCCAAGGCCGCCCCCGGCTACGCCGTGGCCAAGGAGATCATCCACCTTTTGAACTCCCTGGCCGACACCGTCAACAAAGACCCGGTGTGCAAGGATAAGCTCCAGATGGTCTTTTTGGAGAACTACCGGGTGTCCATGGCCGAGACCCTCATCCCCGCCAGCGAGCTGTCCGAGCAGATCTCCACCGCCGGCAAGGAGGCCAGCGGCACCAGCAACATGAAGTTCATGATGAACGGCGCCCTCACCATCGGCACCCTGGACGGGGCCAACGTGGAGATGCACCAGCGGGTGGGCGACGAGAACTTCTTCCTCTTCGGCCTCAAGACCGAGGAGGTCAACGAGATGCGCCGCCGGGGCTACAAGTCCTACGAGTACTATATGCAGAACCCGGCCCTCAAGGCGGTCATCGACCAGCTCACCGTGGGCTTTGACGACGGGGTGAGCTATGCGGGCCTGGCCAAGCGGCTCCTCTTCGGAAACGGCTGTCCCCCCGACGAGTACTTCCTCCTGGCCGACTTTGAGAGCTACCGCTCCGCCCAGCTCTCGGCGGGCCGGACCTATCTGGACCCCAAGACCTGGAACCGGATGTCCCTCATCAACATCGCCCGGTCCGGCATCTTTGCCGCCGACCGGTCGATTCGGGATTACGCCGACGAGATTTGGCACGTGCCCCATAGATGAATGAAATGAAAACCGCCTTCCCTCTTTGCTGTAAGGGGGAAGGCGGTTTTGTTTTGTATCGGCTGATTGCACGTCAAACGTGCGTGGTTCTGAAAGACCATTCTTTTCTAGAAAAGAATGGCCTCTCAGACTCTCCAAGAAAAGTCTTGGGTGCTGACCTGCCCGCAGATTCCCTTTTCAGTAGGAGGTCTACTGCCCGTTGATAGGGGTATAAGCACGGGTGCGTCTGTGCGACCCGTGGTCCCTCTTGCGCCGCTGCCGCTGACAGCTTCTTGATAAGGACTGGTCTTTTAGCCTTCCCCTTGGGGGAAGGTGGCAGCCCGAAGGGCTGACGGATGAGGGGAACTGAGGAAAACACGAAAGGCTCTGTTAAAGAGATAAGTTCCCCTCATCAGTCTGCTTCGCAGACAGCTTCCCCCAGGGGAAGCCTAAGGGCTTTCGAGCCTCACCCAATCTCCTGCCAAGGGGTCCCCCTCCGGGGGCACCCCAGGGTGGCCTCTCTTGCGCCGCTCGGCCGCTAAGTGGTGCGGCAGTATTCTTGATCTCAAAAATATTGTGCCACACTATGGTAGCATATTGAAGTTATTATATTGGATAACTGATATAATGATGTCACTTTCCTGTCGAGTGACAGTATAAATTTGGGCTTAAATGCCATATGATATACTTAAAGCTCATAAATGGAGGTATCTTATGGCTACAACGAAACGGGTGTTTACCTTGCGGCTGGAAGATTATACATATGATAAAATTGGGGTGCTGGCCACTCGGGAACACCGTTCAATGGCAAACTGCATCGAGTATATCCTTATGGATTATATCTCAAAAATTGAACAAGAACAGGGCGAAATCAAACCAGAGGGCGAAAGCTATGAATGACATCACACCTCGTGAACTCGAGGTAGAAGCCCTCCGGGAAAATGACGGGCTCACCTATAAGGCCATCGGGGAATATCTGGGGGTCAGCCCAACCATGGCCCGCCATCTCTATGTTCACGCCAAACGCAAGCGGCGGGACGCCCTTCGCCGGGAGCTGTCCCACGGTGAAACAGAATGCCCCGTCAACGTCCCTTTCCTCCCCAGTGAGTTGACCGCCCTGCAAGACCTGCTCAAGCACGTGGTACAGACCCGCAGGCATAAGGGCAAAACCCTCTCCGCCTGCTACACCGACCGTGACTACGCCGCCGCCCGCCTGCTGTACAACAAACTGACCGGCAAAGACTAACTCCCACCTTCCAAGCCCTACCCAACCGAACCCCGGCCACGTTACGAAGTAAGGGGCCGGGGTTTTCCCACGCTCTTGTGGACAGCCCCGGGGAGGTTTCCAAAGGGAGGGGGACCGCAGTCCCCCTCCTTTGGTCGTTGAGAGGGGGTCCAGGTGGAGAGAGTCGAAACCGCAGCGTTAAGGAAACTTGCCAGTGGCAAGTTTTTAGCGTAGGCCGCCCGGCTATGCCGGGCGGGTCTCTCTTTCAAGGGGAGCACAGCAGGGGGACCATCTTTTCCACGTGGAAAAGATGGTCCCCCAGGCTTCCCACGTCCCGACGTGCAATCAAGCAAAAAAAGAAGGACCACCCTCCCCGGGTGGTCCCTCCCATATCACACTTCCATGATGACGGGCAAAATCATCGGATTCCGCTTGGTCTTCTTGAAGAGGTACCCGGACAAATCGTTCTTCATGTCCCCCTTCACGGCGGCCCAGTCCCGGCCATTGGACATCTGGCTCTTCTCCATGGACTCCAGGGCCACGGTCTTGAGCTCCTCCATCAATCCCTCGGACTCCTTGACGTACACGAAGCCCCGGGTGATGATGTCCGGCCCGGACATAAGCCCGCCGTCCATGGCGGACACGGAGGCCACCACCACGATCATGCCGTCTTCGGCCAGGTGCTTGCGGTCCCGGAGGACCACGGCGCCCACGTCGCCCACGCCGTAGCCGTCCACAAAGACCCGCCCGGCGGGCACGGTGCCGTTGATGCGGGCGCTGTTGGCGTCCACCTCAATGACCTTGCCGATGTCGGAAATGACGATGTTCCGGGGGTCCATGCCCATCTCCTGGGCCAGCTTGGCGTGAATTTTCAAGTGCCGCTGCTCGCCGTGGACGGGGATGAAAAACCTGGGCTTCACCAGGGCGTGGATGATCTTCAGCTCGTCGGCGCAGGCGTGGCCGGAGACGTGGAGCTGCCCGGCCCGCTCGTTGACCACCTCGGCCCCCTTGCGGTAGAGCTCGTTGATGACGTTGCCGATGGCGTTCTCGTTGCCGGGGATGGCGGAGGCGGAGAAGATGATGCGGTCCCCGGCCTGGATCTCCACCTGCTTGTGGGTGTTGAAGGCCATGCGGGTCATGGCGGACATGGTCTCCCCCTGGCTGCCGGTGGTGACCACGCACACCTTGTTCCGGGGCAGGCCCTTGATCTGGTTGAGATCCACCAAGGTGCCCTCGGGGATGCTCATGTAGCCCAGCTCGGTGGAGACCTTGATGGCGTTCTCCATGCTCCGGCCGGTGATGGCCACCTTCCGGCCGTACTTGGCGGCCACGCTCACCACCTGCTGGATCCGGTCCACGTTGGAGGCGAAGGTGGCCACGATGATGCGCTCCTCACAGCCCCGGAACAGGCCGTCGAAGGAGGCGCCCACGCTGCGCTCGGACTTGGTGAAGCCCCCCCGCTCCACGTTGGTGGAGTCGCACAGCAGGGCCAGGACCCCCTCCTTGCCCAGCTGGCCCAGGCGGGCCAGGTCGATCATCCCGCCGGAGATGGGGGTGGGGTCGATCTTGAAGTCGCCGGTGTGGACGCACACTCCCGCCGGGCACTTGATGGCGAAGGCCACCGCGTCGGCGATGGAGTGGTTCACGTGGATGAACTCCACGCTGAACCGCCCCGCCTTCACCGTCTCCCCCGCCTCGCAGGTGATGAGCTTGGTCTTGCCCAGCAGGTGGTGCTCCTCCAGCTTCAGCCGGATGAGCCCGGCGGACATCCGGGTGGCGTACACCGGCACGTTCAGCTCCCGCATCAGGTAGGGCAGGGAGCCGATGTGGTCCTCGTGTCCGTGGGTGATGAAGATGCCCCGGATGCGGTTCTTGTTTTTCAGCAGGTAGGTGAAGTCCGGGATGACCACGTCGATGCCGTACATATCGTCGTCGGGGAAGCCCATGCCGGCATCCACCACGATCATGTCGCCGCCGTATTCATAAACGGTCATGTTCTTGCCGATCTCGTTGAGACCGCCCAGGGAAATGATTTTCAGTTTTTCTGCCATGTGTGAATCATACACTCCTTTATCAGTACAGGTTGGGTGGATATGTATGGCATCCCTGAAAACCGGGGGAACGCCTGGGGGCGCTCTCATCACGGGCAGGGACACCTGGGGACAAAGGAGCGCGGTGCGGGTTACGAAGCGCACGCCAAAATCAGGCCAGGGGGCCGCCCCCAGTCCTGCCCGGCCCTGTATCGCCGGACAGTTGGGACGGTCCCCTCGCCGGGGCCCTCAATGTCCTTTTTGCCTTATATCATAGCGCTAACAGCGCATAAAGCCGTTCAAAAGCACACCGATAACGGTGTTATTCTAAGCTAGTATACCACATCCAAGCGGAAAAGTATACCTCTAATTTTCCTGGTCCAGCTCCCGCACCTTCCGCCGGTAAAAGTCGCACAGCTCGGCGGCGGTCTCGGCGTCGGCGGCCTCGGCCACCACCCGGAGGGCGGAGCGGCGGGACATGGGCACCAGGTACACCCAGCCCTCCCCCACCTGGGCCCGGACTCCCTCCCCCTGGCTCCTGGCGGCGGGATCGCTGTTCAGCACCGCCCCCATCACACGGCCCCGGCCGGAGCGGAGGGGCACCTCCCCCCGGGCGGTGGCGAACCGGGGGCAGGCCTGGTCCAGGTCGGCCAGCCGCTCCCCCGTCAGCCCCAGCCGGGCACAGATGCGGCAGCCGGCAAAGACGGCGTCCCACAGCCAGGGGAGGCTCCGCCACAGCTCCTCCGCCTCCTCCCCGTCCCGGCCCAGCCGCAGGACCGCCCCGTGGAAGGCGGCGGCCACGGTGTCGGCGGCGGCGGGGGCCCAGGCGGGGAGGGCCGCCCGCCCCCCGCCGTTTTCAAACTCGATGAGGGTCAGCAGCACCAACAGCCGCTCCGGGGCCACGGCCCGGCCCTCCTCGTCCCAGGCGGAGAGCCGGAAGCCCCCCAGGTCGGCGGACAGGGTGGGCTGGCCCCGCCCCTCTCCCCGGCTCACCCGGCACCCCATGGCGGTCAGGGCGGCGGCCAGCGCCTCGTTGGCCGCGCCCCCCTTGGGCACCTGGACCCGGGTGGGCCGCAGGGGGATGGAGGAGAGGCGGCTGAGCCGGGCGGCCTCCTGGGCGTAGCCGGAGCGGGCCCCGGTGACGGTGTCGATGGTCCCCACCCGTCCGGCGGGGACCCGGCTGCCCTCCCCCCGGAGGAGGGCCCCCTCGATCTTCCGCCGCTCCCCCCGGGGCAGGGGCAGGCCCCAGGGGCCGAAGAGGCGCAGTTCGGCGGCGTCAGAGTCCTGCTGGATAAAGAGGGTGACGGGCAGCTGGTAGTAGCGGCCCACCCAGGCCCCCGCGGAGGGGCACAGGGCGTCGCTGGCCAGGGCCCGCCCCCCGGCGGCGGCCACGCCACACCCGGCGGCCCGGCCCAGCATCCCGGCTCCGTCTCCCCCGGCCCAGCCCAGGCCCACCTGGCCCCGCTCCCCCAGGATGGCCCCCAGGGCCAGCATGGCCTCGGGGGTCAGCTCCTCCCCCACGGTGCCCCGAAGGGCCCCGCCGTCGGAGAACTTCAGCGCCCCGGCGCTGCCGGCGGTGACCAGGGAGGAGGTGGCCTTGCCCCCCTCGGGCACCCGGCGGCCGGGCCACAGCTTGACGCCGGGGGCCACGATGGCCTCGGCCCCCACGGCGGCCCCCTCCCCCAGCACGGCTCCCGGGCCCACCATGGCCCTGCGGTGGACGGCGGCGCCCTTGCAGAGGATGGCCCCGGTGACCTCGGCCCCCTCCCCCACGCTTGCCCCTAGGAGGACGGAGCGCTCCACCACCGCCCCGGTCTCCACGGTGGAGCCGTCCCCCAGGACGGCGCAGGGCCCCACGATGGAGCCGGGGGCCAGCCAGACCCGCTCCCCCACCCAGCAGGGCGGGCGCAGCTCCACCCCGGCGGGGGGCGTGGTCAGCAGCCCCCGGCCCAGGTCCAGCTTCACCTTCCCCGTCAGGGCGTCGGCGGCGGAGTCCAGGTAGGCCTTGCAGTCCCCCATGTCCTGCCAGTAGCCCTCGCTCTCCCAGCCGTAGAGGGGCTCCCCCTTGGCCAGGAGCTGAGGGAAGAGGTCCTTGCCGAAATCGTACTCGGTGTCCTCGGGCACCAGGTCCATGGCCCGGCGGGTGAGGACATAGACCCCGGTGTTCACAAGCTCCGTGTCCACCTGGCTCCACCCCGGCTTCTCCACGAAGCCCAGCACCCGGCCCTCCCCGTCCACCCGCACGAGGCCGTATTCCAATGGCTCCTCCCGGCGGCACAGGGCCAGGGAGGCCGCCCAGCGGCGGCTTTGGTGGAGGGCGCAGAGCTCCGTCAGGTCCAGATCGCACACCGCGTCCCCGCTGATGACCAGGAAATCCTCGTCCCCCAGGAAGTCCATGCACTTTTTGACGCCCCCCGCCGTCCCCAGGGGGGTGTCCTCCACAAAGTAGGTCAGCTTCACGCCGTAATCGGCGCCGTCGCCGAAGAAATCGGTGACGGCGCCGGGGAGGTAGCGCAGGGTGACGGCGATGTCTTTTACCCCGTGGCGGCGCAGGAGGTCCAGGATGTGGCCCAGCACAGGCTTACCCAGCAGGGGGGTCATGGGTTTGGGGCGGCCCAGGGTGAGCGGGCGCAGACGGCTGCCCTCGCCCCCCGCTAAAATCACTGCTTTCATGGGGAACACCACCTTGTTTTTGTGATGCTCCTTAGTATGGCTAGAGTTTTATAAAAATACCCGGCTTTACTTTTGGGGGAAAAATGGTAGTATAATGAAAACGATTTTTATTGTCAGGCAGGGGTGGCTGGGGAACGTAAAAAAGCCCGGGCCCGTTACTTTGTAACGGGCCCGGGCGGCTCAAAGGCTTCCCCTGGGGGAAGCTGTCTGCGAAGCAGACTGATGAGGGGAACTTATCTCTTTAGCAGAGTCTTTTCCATATCCGCAGTTCCCCTCATCCGTCAGCCCTCCGGGCTGCCACCTTCCCCCAGGGGGAAGGCTAAGGACCAACTTTCTGTTAAGCACACGTCAGCGGCAGCGGCGCCAGGGGGACCACGGGTCGCACAGACGCACCCGCGCTTTTCCCCCTATCAACGGGCAGTAGACCTTCTACTAAAAAGGGAATCTGCGAGCAGGTTTGCACCAGAGACTTTTCTTGGAGAGCCTGAGAGGCCATTCTTTTCTAGAAAAGAATGGCCTCTCAGAACCACCCACGTCCCGCCGTGCAATCACGCAAAAAAGAAAGGACCTCCCACCATGAACATCCAAATCTTCGGCAAATCCAAATGCTTCGACACCAAAAAGGCCGAGCGGTACTTCAAGGAGCGCCGGGTCAAGTTCCAGGCCGTGGACCTTCTGAAATACGGCATGAGCCGGGGCGAGCTCCTCAGCGTCATCCGGGCCGTGGGCCTGGAGGCGGTCATCGACCAGAAGCACCCCGACGCCCCGCTCCTGAATTACCTGGCCTACGACGACGCCAAGCTGGAAAAGCTGGTGGAGGACCCCCGGCTCCTCAAGACCCCTATCGTCCGCAACGGAAAGCTGGCCACCGTGGGCTACCAGCCCGAGGTGTGGAAGAGCTGGGAGTAGGACCGGCCTACGTCCCGCCCCCCTCCGCCGCCTCCAGCGCCCCGGTGAGCCGCCGGCGCCACTCCTCCACCGCCCAGCCGGGGGCGGTGAGGACCACCCCGGAGCCCAGGCCGAAGAGCCAGCCGTAAAACTGGGGGGACACCACCGCCTCCACCGTCAGGAGAAAGTGGTCCGGGCCGTCGGGGATGAGGATCACGTCCTGGCCGAACCGGTCCAGCATCACGTTCACCAGGGCGTTCTCACACTGCAGCCGCACCTGGGCCTCCTTCCCCGAGAACATATGGAAGTGCTTTTGGCCGTACTGGGCCAGATCGAAGGTTTCACAGGCCCGGTTGGACGTCCGGGGCAGGCCGGTCACCGTCAGCTCGGCGGTCTTGTCCACCCGGTAGTGGCGCAGCTCCTTCACGGCGTGGTCCCAGCCCACCAGATAGTAGTTCTCGTCGCTCCAGATGAGGCCGCAGGGGGAGACGGTGTACCGCTTCCCCTCCCGGCGGAAAACCTTCTCCTTTTTCACGTTGTAGTCAAAATACTGGAAGGTCACCGCCCGCCCCGCCGTGATGGCCGTGTGGAGCTTGTCGATGGCATAGTACACGCTCTCGTTGTCCGTCTTTACCCGCCGGTCCACGTAGACCTGCCGCTGGAGCTGCCTGGCCAGTCCCTGGCTGGTGAGGCCCTCCAGCTTGTGGATGAGGGCGTCGCTCTTCCTGCGGCTGATGAACCGGGAGGACTGCACCGCGTCCACCAGCAGCTTCAGCTCCGGCAGCTCGAACTCCCGCTGGCCGATGAACCAGCCAGCGTCCTTCCCCTTTTTGAACTGTACGTCCAGCCCAAATTCCCGTAGGATCTCCATGTCCCGGTAGATGCTCTTGCGCTCGGCGGAGATACCCTGCCGGGCCAGGGCCTCGATGAGGACCGGGGTGGGGATGGGCTGGTCCTCGTCCCCCCGCTCCAGCAAAAGCTGGCGGAGGATGAGCAGCTTGGCCTTCTGCCCGCTCTGTTTCGGCATCCTTTATTCCCCCTTTCACAGCCTTATCCTACCAGATATGCTGTACCATAAAAAGGACTCTGCCGCCAGGATACCACATTTTTCCTCCCCGCGCAAGGGCGGGCGGCGGCTTCCGACACTTTGCAACCCCTCCCCGCCATTCCTGCATTTTTTATTTACAAACGTTGGCCGGCGTGGTAAAATCAATACAATAGTTTGCTAAAGTGTGATTTGAGTTTTAGGTGGTGTTTTCCTTGCGCATTCGTGATATCCAGGTGGGCTCCATCTCTCTGCCCCTGACCCACCCCTTCAAGACCGCCCTGCGGAGCGTGGACCACGTGGACGACGTGGTGGTGCGGGTCATCGGGGAGGACGGCCGGATGGGCTACGGCGAGGCCCCTCCCACCGCCGTCATCACCGGGGAGACCAAGGGCTCCGTGGCCTGCGCCGTAAAGGAGTTCATCGCCCCCGCCCTCCGGGGGATGGACCTGATGGACCTGGAGGCCGTCATGGCCCGGCTCCAGGGCTGCATGGTACATAACACCTCCGCCAAGGCCGCCGTGGATATGGCCCTGCTGGACCTCTGGGGCAAGGCCCTGGGCGCCCCCCTTTGGCGGCTGCTGGGGGGCGCGAAGAAGTCTTTTCCCACCGACCTCACCATCTCGGTCAACGGCGTGGACGAGATGGTCCGGGACAGCCTGGAGGCCGTGGGCCGGGGCTTCGACATTTTGAAGGTCAAGGTGGGCAAAGAGAGCAAAACCGACGTGGAGCGGCTCACCGCCATTCGGAAGGCCGTGGGACCGGAGGTGAAGCTCCGGGTGGACGCCAACCAGGGGTGGAGCCCCCGGGAGGCGGTGCGGATCATCTCCGCTTTGGAGGACGCGGGGCTGGACATGGAGCTGGTGGAACAGCCGGTGCCCGCCGCCGATTTCGAGGGGATGAAGTACGTCACCGCCCGCGTGAACACCCCTATCCTGGCCGACGAGAGCGTCTTTTCCCCCGCCGACGCCGTGCGGGTCATCCAGGAGCGGGCGGCTGACCTCATCAACATCAAGCTGATGAAGACCGGCGGCGTGTGGCCCGCGTTGAAGCTGTGCGCCATCGCCGAGACCTTCGGGGTGGAGTGTATGATCGGGTGTATGCTGGAGAGCAAGCTGTCGGTCTCCGCCGCCGCCCACCTGTGCGCCGCCAAGGGGGTCATCACCCGGGCCGACCTGGACGGGCCCAGCCTTTGCTCCGTGGACCCCTTCTCCGGCGGGCCGGTCTTTGACGGGCCCACCGTCACCATGACCGAGGAGCCGGGCATCGGGGTGGGGGATATTCCCTGTACCGACTGGCAGTAAGCCTCTTTCATAAGTGAGGGCCATGGCCCTCACTTGGCTTCCCCCAGGGGAAGCTGGCTGGCCAAAGGCCAGACTGATGAGGGGAACTTACCGCTTTAACAGAGCTTTTCCCATATCCGCAGTTTCCCTCATCCGTCAGCCCTTTGGGCTGACACCTTCCCCCGAGGGGAAGGCTTTTTCAGTGCGTGCAACGGGGCACGAAACACCCCTTGTGATAAAATTGGAACGGAAAGAAGGATCAGCATGAAACGAATGAAGCGCGTATTGGCCCTGACCCTGTCCGCGGCTCTGGCCCTGTCTCTGGCCGCCTGCGGCGACAAGAAGGCCCCCGCCCCCAGCGCCGGCGGGGACGCCCCCGTCAGCTCCGCCCCCGGCCAGGAGGCGGTGTACACCCGCCTCTACGGCAGCGAGGTCACCACTTTCAACTACCTCTACACCTCCAACACCAACGACCTCCAGATGTCCGCCAACTGTGTGGACTGCCTGGTGGAGTACGACAACTACGGCGTGATGATCCCCTCCCTGGCCGAGAGCTGGGAGAACAACGCCGACAACACCGAGTGGACCTTCCACATCCGCAAGGGCGTGAAGTGGGTGGACTACCAGGGCAACGAGGTAGGTGACGTCACCGCCCACGACTGGGTCACCGCCGCCCGGTGGGCCAACGAGGCCAAGAACCAGGCGGGCAACCAGTACATGTACAACGGCATCGTCAAGAATGCCGAGGCCTATTACAACTACACCGCCTACCTGCTGGAGAGCGACAACGGCACCAAGACCGTCAATGAGGACGGGGAGGCCATCGACCCGGTGGCCGAGGTGAAGTTTGAGGATGTGGGCGTCAAGGCCGCCGACGACTACACCCTGGTCTACACCATGGAGGCCCCCTGTTCCTACTTCCCCTCCGTCCTCTCCTACTCCAGCTATATGCCGGTCTATGAGCCCTTCCTGGAGCAGATGGGGGAGAACTTCGGCGCCGCCACCGGCCCGGACACCATCCTCTATAACGGCGCTTTCCTCATGAGCGAGTTCGCCCCCCAGGACCACCGCACTCTGGTGAAGAACCCCACCTACTGGGACAAGGACAACGTGTTCCTGGACAGGATGGAGTGGCGCTACAACAACACCGCCAACACCCTGGGGCCCGAGCAGTTCGTCCGGGGCGAGGTGTCCTGGGCCCAGCTGGACGCCTCCCTGCTGACCTCCTGGCTCCAGGACGATGCCAAGTATGAGATGGTCTCCCCCAGCCGCCCCAGCGTGGCCTACTCCTACTTCTACGCCTTCAACTTCGAGCCCCGGTTCGACGCCTCTCTGGAGCCCGATAACTGGCTGCTGGCCGTCAACAACGAGAATTTCCGCCAGTCCATCCTCCACGCCCTGGACCGGGTGGGCGCTCTGGCCATCCAGGACCCCCAGAACCCGGAAACCCTGGTGAACAACACCATCACCCCCGCCACCTTCGCCAGCGCCGAGGGCCTGGACTACACCCAGTACCCCGCCCTGAAGGCCATCAGCGACTCTGACAGCTTTGACACCGACGCCGCCCTGGTGTACAAGGCCGCCGCCGTGGAGGAGCTGACCGCCGCGGGCTGCACCTTCCCCGTGAAGGTCTATATGCGCTATAACCCCGACACCGCCAACTGGGACAAGGAGTGCCAGCTGGTGGAGCAGCAGCTTGAGAAGGCCCTGGGCGCCGACTACATCGACATCATCGTGGAGGCCGGCCCCGCCAAGAACTTCCTCTCCACTGTCCGCCGCACCGGCGACTTCGGCCTGATGAAGTGCAACTGGGGCGCCGACTACGCCGACCCCCAGACCTGGACCGACCCCTTCGGCGAGAACAACACCTATAACTTCATGAACCAGGACGCCTCCCGCTCCGTGGCCGACGCCCCCTGCGACAACAAGTCCCCCGAGACCCAGGCTTTGGTGGCGCAGTACTACGAGCTGGTGAACGCCGCCAAGGCCATCACCGACGACGATGCCGCCCGCTATACCGCCTTCGCCGAGGCCGAGGCCTTCCTCATCGACCACGCCCTGGTGATCCCCTTCTCCCTCTCCACCGACGGCTACGTGGCCACCCGCCTCAACGTCTTTGAGGCCCAGTACGCCCCCTACGGCCTGGCCCTCCAGCGTTTCAAGTACCAGCACCTCATGGAGAAGCCTATGACCATGGAGCAGTTCAACACCCTCTACGCCCAGTGGCAGACCGACCGGGCCGCGGCCCTGGCCAAGGCCGGTGCGTAAGCACGGGCTGGCCGCTCTTTCAGAGGTTCCCCTCATCCGTCACCGGCGGAGCCGGTGACACCTTCCCCCTGGGGGAAGGCTTGGTTCTCTTCAACAGCGGAGAGAGGAAGGCGGCAAAGCCGCCTTCCTCCCCGCATATATGACGGCTTCACCCCCATGTGGAGCCGCGATATATGCGTCGCCCTCTTATACAAAGGAGGTCCACCTATGGCGAAATACATCGGGAAGCGTCTGCTGCGCTCCATCCTGACGCTTTTTATCATTATTACCATCGTCTTCGCCCTGCTGCGGCTCATGCCCATCGAGGGCTATTTCCAGAACTTTGAGAAGATGAGCTCGGTGCAGATCAAGGTAGGGCTCCAGCAGCTTGGGCTCACCGATCCCCTCCCCGTCCAGCTGGGCAACTTCTGGAAGGGGGTTTTCCGGGGGGATCTGGGGGTGAGCCACAAGTACCGGGTGGGGGTCCCCGTGCTGGAGATCATTGCCGGGAAGCTGCCCCTGTCCCTGGCCATCGGCCTGTCCGCCCTGGGCATCGCCCTGGTGCTGGGTCTGCCCCTGGGCATCCTCATGGCCCGCTCCACCCGCACCAAGTGGAAGATCGGGGACAGGCTGGGCACCGTGTTCGTTGTGGTCATCCAGGCCATTCCGGCGGCGGTCTATTACCTCCTCATCCAGTTCTACGCCTCCCGGCTGCCGGGGCTGTCCATGTTCTTCTACCCGGACAGGCCCCTGACCTGGATCCTCCCCATCTTCTCCCTGGCCCTGGGCAACATCGCCTACTACGCCATGTGGCTGCGCCGCTACATGGTGGACGAGTCCAACAAGGACTACGTGAAGCTGGCCCGGGCCAAGGGCGTGCCCACGGCGGACATCTCCCGCAAGCACGTTTTCCGCAACGCCTTCGTGCCCCTGGTGCAGTTCATCCCCACCTCGGTGATCCTGACCTTAATGGGCTCCCTCTACGTGGAGAGCCTCTACTCCATCCCCGGCATGGGCGGTCTGCTGGTCACCGCCATCCAGAACCAGGACAACACCCTGGTGCAGGCTTTGGTGCTCATTTACGCCGCCATCTCCATCCTGGGGCTGCTGGTGGGGGATATCCTCATGGCGATTTTAGACCCCCGCATCACCCTCGGGAAGAAAGAAGGTGGCCGCTGATGGCGTTTTTCCGAATCAAGGACAGCAAGACCCAGCAGTTGGCCGACGGGCTGAACGCCCAGGCCCGGCGGGAGTTCACCGAGGCCGAGCTCTTCCAGCCGGCCCCCTACGACCCGGACGCCGGGGAGCGGGGCGGGTACTCCAATTACTCCTACTGGGGCTCCACCTTCCGGGCCTTCGGCAAAAACAGGGTGGCCATGTTCTTCCTGTGCGTTATCCTGGCCACCCTCCTCTTCACCTTTCTGGAGCCGCTTTTGCCCTACGACCGGGAGCCCAACACCATCTACTACACCGAGCAGGCGGAGGTGAACCTCTTCACCCGCCAGCCGGTGCTGGACGAGAACGGGAACCCTGTCATCAAAACCTCCCTGGCCAAGGACCTGGCTCCCGGTTCTGAATTCTGGTTCGGCACCAACACCATCGGCCAGGATTTGTGGAGCCAGATTTGGTCGGGCACCCGGAACAGCCTGTTCATCGGCTTCGCCGTGGCCTGTGTGGACGCCATTCTGGGCATCCTGATGGGGGTGCTGTGGGGCTACGTGCGCAAGCTGGACTTCCTCTTTACCGAGGTATACAACATCTTTGACAACGTGCCCCAGACCCTTATCGTCATGATTATCTCCTACATCCTCCGGCCGGGGATGTCCACCATGATCTTCGCCATGTGCCTCACCTCCTGGCTCCAGACCGCCCGGTTCGTGCGCAACCAGGTGGTCATCATCCGGGACCGGGACTACAACCTGGCCTCCCGGTGCCTGGGCACCTCCACCTGGAAGATCATCACCAAGAACCTCCTGCCCTATCTCGTCAGCATCATCACCATGCGCATGGCCCTGGCCATCCCGGCGGCCATCAACAACGAGGTGTTCATCACCTACATCGGCCTGGGCGTGCCGCTGGAGACCCCCACCCTCGGGAACCTCCTGGAGGCGGGGCGGAAGGTCATGAGCGAGGCGGCCCTGCGCTACCAGCTCTTCTTCCCCGTCATCATCCTGGCCGCCATCACCATCTCCTTCTACATCATCGGCAACGCCTTCGCCGACGCCGCCGATCCCAAGAACCACGTGAACTGAGGGCCTTCCCCCGGGGGAAGGTGGCAGCCGGTCGGGCTGACGGATGAGGGGAGCCCTTCCCTTTCGCAATGCCTGGATCTGTTTCCCGCCGTTCCCCTCATCCGCCCCTGCGGGGCACCTGAAGGTGAATTGCCCCGAAGGGGCAAGAGAAGCCACCCTGGGGTGTCCCCCCAGGGGAAGGCTTTTAGACCCCTATCCTCTATCAAGGAGGCCACCCTATGACAAACGACAACATCATCCTCTCCTTCGAGGACCTTGACGTCCGCTTTACCCTCCGGGGCCAGGTTTTGCGGGCCATCCGGGGCATCTCCCTGGACGTTTACAAGGGGGAGAGCCTCGCCATCGTGGGGGAGTCCGGCTCGGGCAAGAGCGTCTTCACCAAGTCGGCCATGGGCCTGCTGGACGCCAACGGGTCCATCGCCGGAGGGCACATCTGGTACGACGGGAAGGACATCGCCCAGTACAAGACTGAGCAGGAGTGGCTGTCCATCCGGGGCCGGGAGATCGCCATGGTGATGCAGGACCCCATGACCTCGCTGAACCCCCTCAAGACCATCGGGGACCAGATTTTGGAGGCGGTGGTCCTCCACCAGGGCCTGAAGGGCGAGGCGGCCAAGGCCGCCGCCGTGGAGGCCCTCGCCGCCGTGGGCATCGACGAGCCGGAGCGGCGGTACAAGCAGTACCCCCACGAGTTCTCCGGCGGGATGCGCCAGCGGGTGGTCATCGCCATCGCCGTGGCCTGCCGGCCCAAGATTTTGATTTGTGACGAGCCCACCACCGCCCTGGACGTGACCATCCAGGCCCAGATTTTGGACCTCATCAAGCAGCTTCAAAAGAAGCTGGATTTGACCACCGTCTACATCACCCACGACCTGGGGGTGGTGGCCAACGTGGCCGACCGCATCGCCGTCATGTACGCCGGGGACATTGTGGAGGTGGGGACCTGCGACGAGGTGTTCTACGACCCCCACCACCCCTACACCTGGGCCCTGCTGTCCTCCCTGCCCCAGCTGGGGGTGAAGGGGGAGGCCCTCTACTCCATCGCCGGCACGCCCCCCAATCTCTTTTACGAGGTGAAGGGGGACGCCTTCGCCCCCCGGAACCCCCAGGCGCTGAACATCGACTTCGTGGAACGGCCCCCCTTCTTCCAGGTGTCCCCCACCCACAAGGCCCGGACGTGGCTGCTGGACCCCCGGGCCCCCAAGGTGGAGCCGCCGGCGCTCATCCGGGAACTGCGCAGCCAGGGAGGGAAAGCCAATGCCTGAGACACGCCAGAAGCTGCTGGAGGTCAAGGACCTGCGGGTCACCTTCGGCTCCAAGCGCCACCCCTTCACGGCGGTGGACGGGGTGAGCTTCGACATCTACAAGGGGGAGACCTTCGGCCTGGTGGGGGAGTCCGGCTCGGGCAAGACCACCATCGGCCGGGCCATCATCCGCATCAACCCGGTGTCCGGCGGCACCGTGACCTATAAGGGTGAGGTCATCTCCGGCAAAGTGAGCCGGGAGGTGGACCGGCGGGTCATCCAGGAGATCCAAATGATTTTTCAGGACCCCATGGCCTCCCTCAATGAGCGGGCCAAGGTGGACTACATCGTCTCCGAGGGGCTGTACGCCATGGGGAAGCACCTCTCCGAGGAGGAGCGGCGGGCCAGGGTGGCCCGGGCCCTGTCCGACGTGGGGCTGCTGCCTGAGTTCGCCAGCCGCTTCCCCCACGAGTTCTCCGGGGGACAGCGCCAGCGCATCGGCATCGCCCGCTCCCTCATCATGGAGCCGGAGTTCATCATCGCCGACGAGCCCATTTCCGCCCTGGACGTATCCATCCGGGCCCAGGTCTTGAACCTCATGTCCAAGCTCCAGAAGGAGCGGGGGCTGACCTATCTCTTCATCGCCCACGATTTGTCCGTGGTGCGGTTTATCTCCGACCGCATCGGGGTCATCTACAAGGGGCGGCTCATGGAGCTGGCCGGGAGCGAGCAGCTCTTCGCACACCCGCTTCATCCCTACACCCGGGCGCTTCTCTCCGCCATCCCCATGCCCGACCCGGTGGGGGAGCGGGGGAAGAAGTTAGTGGTCTACGATCCGGGGCGGCATCAGTATAGTGATACCAACCCGCCTTTTTGGGAAGAATTGGAGCCGGGGCATTTTGTCCGGGGGAGCGAAGCCGAGCTCGCGGAGTATCGGGGGATGCTCTGACGGGGCGGCGTTTGATTGTTCGCTGACTGCACGTCAAATGTGCGTATTTCTGGGGGAGGTTTCTTTTCCCCAAGGAAAAGAAACCTCCCCCAGACCCCCAAAGAAAAGTCTTTTGGTGCAGCCCTGCTCGCAGTTTCCCTTCTTAGTAGAAGGTCTACTGCCAGAAGAAAGGGGGAAAGGCACGGGAGCGTCTGTACGACCCGTGGTCCCTCTTGCGCCGCTCGGCCGCTGACGTGTGCTCGATAGAAGGTTGGTCTTTAGCCTTCCCCTCGGGGGAAGGTGGCAGCCCGAAGGGCTGACGGATGAGGGGAACTGTGGGCATGGGAAAAGGCTCTACCAAACCGATACGTTCCCCTCATCAGTCTGCTTCGCAGACAGCTTCCCCCAAGGGAAGCCTAATTTGCTCCTACCCAGGCGCACCAATGAGTTGCAAACGCTGTCTGTACAGCAGGAGTCAGCGGCAGCGGCGCTAAGAGGAGACGGGGTTGACAGACGTGAGCGCCGGTCGTATAAACGCCACCACCCATAAATTTAGTTCGGCACTTTTCTTTGGCATCCACCGCAGCGTTCAGAAAACTTGCCGGTGGCAAGTTTTTAGCGTAGGCTGGCCGGCTATGCCGGCCAGATCTCTGTCCTTGAGAATATAGGCGGCCCCGCAGGGCTGCTCCCCTGCATCCCCGTCCCCGCCCGGTGGGCGGGCTGCCCCAAACTGTGTGAATAGAAGGTGAATTTCCCCATGATAACCCCCAATTCCCTCTACCCCGGCGCCCGGGTGGCCCTGGTGGCCCCCTCCTCCGCCGTCCCGGAGAACCGGCTCTCCCCCGCTGTAGAGGCGGTGAAGGCCCTGACTCTGGAGCCGGTGGTCTACCCTTCCTGCTATTTTGACAATCGCCACGGCTACTTTGCCGCCGACGACGGCCAGAGGGCTAAGGATCTCCAGGACGCCTTCGCCGACCCCTCCATCCAGGGTATCTGGTGCATCCGGGGCGGCTACGGCGCCGGGCGGCTGCTGCCCCTCCTCAACTGGCGGGACATCGCCCGCCACCCCAAGCTCTTCTGCGGCTATTCCGACGTCACCGCCCTTCACATTGCCCTCAATCAGTGCTGCCGTCTGGTGACCTATCACACCCCCATGCCCTCCACCGAGCTCTACCAGCCGGTAGACGACTTCACCACGACCTACCTCCGCCGGGCCCTCTTCGGGGCCCTCACCGGCCCCCTGCCCCTGGGGCAGGAGGTGGCGGCTCTGGCCCCCGGCCGGGCCAGCGGGCCCCTCTGCGGCGGCAACCTCTCCCTCATCTGCGACAGCCTGGGCACCCCCTGGGAAATCGACACCAAAGGCAAGCTCCTCTTTTTGGAGGACATCGGGGAAAAGACCTACCGGATCGACGGGATGCTTACCCAGCTCCGGAACGCCGGGAAGCTGGACCAGTGCGCCGGCATCCTGCTGGGGGCCTGGACCGACTGCCTGCCCGAGTACCCCGAGAAAACCCTGACCCTGGATGAGATCTTCCGGGAGCTGATCCTCCCGGCCGGGAAGCCGGTGTTGGCGGGCCTGCCCGCCGGACATGTCCTGCCCACCCTGTCCCTCCCCCTGGGGGCCACGGCGGTCATGGACGCGGACGCCAAGAAATTAGAGGTGTGCTCATGACCAGGGATCAACTGACCATCTACCTGGAGCGGGAGATCGCCGTTTTTCCCGGCCAGACCGCCCTGCTGGTCTCCGACGCTTTTTCCCCCGATCCCTTCTTCAGCCATCAGGCCGAGGCCCGCTTTCCCTCGGCCTCCCTCATCAAGACCCCTATCCTCCTCACCGCCCTGGAGCAGGTGCGGCAGGGCATCCTGTCCCTCCGGGACCGGCTGGAGGTGCCCCAGCGGGCCATTCTCCCCGACAGCCAGGTTTTTGAGGAGGGGCCCGGATTCTTCACTCTGGAGGAGCTTCTCTACTGGATGATCGCCGACAGCGACAACACCGCCGCCAACGTCATTTTGGACACCCTGGGCCTGGACGCCGTCAACGAATACTGCACCATCCTGCTGGGCCTTTCCAACACCCTGTGCCAGCGGAAGATGCTGGACTTTGACGCCGCCAGGGCCGGGCTGGAGAACTACACCTCCGTGGCCGACCAGAGGCGGATGTTCTGCCTGCTCCAGGGTGGCCAAATCCTGAGCCACGGCCTGCGGGAAATCGCCCTGTCCATCCTCCGCCGCCAGCGGCACTCCGGCTGTATGCTCCGCTATATTGCCGACGACGTGGCCCTGGCCCACAAGACCGGCTCTCTGGACGGCGTGGCCCACGACTGCGGCCTCTTCCTCCTGACGAAGCCCCTCTTCGTGGGCATCTGCACCTGGGACGGCCCCAGCCCCGACGGGGACCCGGTCCAGCGGCGGTATATCGGCCGCCTGGCCAAGGCCATCTACGACACCTACAAGGAGGGCTGAACCATGGAAGCTGTGGTCTCAACGCCCCGCTGTCCCCTCTACCTCCGCCCCAGCGCCCAGAGCGAGCTGGCCGACGAGGCCCTTCTGGGCTGGACCGTCACCATCCTGGACAACCCCTGCCCCGGCTGGTACCAGGTCAGGACCGACTACGGCTACACCGGTTACGCCCCCGCCGGGGCGCTGACCGTGGGCGACGGCAATGCCCGGCGCTGGGCGGGGCTGGAGAAAAAAACGGTCTGCCGGGCCATCGCCTCCGTCCGTTCCCGCCCCAATGTCCAGGGCTGGCAGGTGGAGGAGCTTCTCCGGGGGGCCTGGGTGGCCGTCCACGGCGATCCAGACGGCGACGGCTGGCAGAAGATCTCCCTCCCCGACGGGCGGGAGGGGTTCACCAAGACCGGCTTCCTCCGCCCCATGCCCGCCGCCCCCCTCACCGAGGCGGCCTTCCGCCAGGCGGTGACCCACAACGCCGGGCTCTACTTGGGGACCCACTACCTCTGGGGGGGCAAGACCCCCATGGGCATCGACTGCTCCGGCCTCACCTTCATGGCCTACCGGCTGGCGGGGGCCGCCATCTGGCGGGACGCCTCCATCAAGGAGGGCTACCCCCTCCACGCCATCGACCCGGCGGACAAGAAGCCGGGGGATCTGATGTTCTTCCCCGGCCACGTGGCCATGTACCTGGGCCAGGGCCGCTACATCCACTCCACCGCCTTCAACGGCAGTGACGGAGTGGTCATCAACAGCCTGGACCCGGCCCAGGCGGATTACCGGCCCGACCTGCCGGAAAAGCTCACCGCCGTGGGGAGCCTGTTTTGAGGACAAAAAACGCCTGTACCCTTTGGGGTACAGGCGTTTCTTTTGGCTCAGTCCTTTTTGTCCAGCAGCTCCTGGGCCAATTCCACGGCCTCGAATACCATCCGGTCACAGTGCTCGCCCCGGGGCTCGCCCCGCTCCACAGCGGCCTTCAGGAGCTCGGCGCAGTTGATGGTGCCGTTCTTGTCCCGGAACCGGCGGAGCAGCTCGGGGCCGGCCTTGTCCCCCGCCCCGGCCATACCCAGGGCCATCAGCGCCCCGGTGACGGCGCCGCAGACCGAGCCGCAGCGCATGCCGGAGTTGAAGAAGGCTCCGGCCTTCCGGGCGGTCTCCTCATCGATGCCGCAGGCGGCGTGGAAGGGCATCAGGGTGGCTTGGCAGCAGTTGTAGTGGGCGGTGATATCCGCCCGGAGGGCTTTGGCTTTTTCCAGTGCTTCGCTCATGTGTGGTGGTCTCCTTTTTCTGTATTTATAATGAGTTTGGTTGGGTTATGTGGTTGTGGGACGGCATTTCGGTGTGGTGGTCACTGGCCGCACGTCAAACGTGCGCTCTTCTGGGGGACGTTTCTTTTCCCGAGGAAAAGAAACGTCCCCCAGACCCCCAAAGAAAAGTCTCTGGTGCTGACCTGCTCGCAATTTCCCTTTTCAGTAGGAGGTCTACTGTCCGTTGTTTGGGGGAAAAGCACGGGAGCGTCTGTGCGACCCGTGGTCCCTCTCGCGCCGCTCCGCCGCTGACGTGTTCTTGATTGATAAGTGTCGTTTGTGCGCGCCCTTAGCCTTCCCCTCGGGGGAAGGTGGCAGCCCGAAGGGCTGACGGATGAGGGGAACTACGGACATGGGAGAGGCTCTGCTAAAGCGATAAGTTCCCCTCATCAGTCTCGCTTCGCTCGACAGCTTCCCCCAGGGGAAGCCTAAGACCCGCCGAACCCCGGCCCCGTTACGGAGTAAGGGGTCCGGATCACCCCACGTCCGTAAGAACAGCCTGGGGAGGTTTCCAAAGGAGGGGAAACCGCGGTTTCCCCTCCTTTGGTCGCTGAGAAGGGGTCCAGGGGGAAATTTGTTGGCCCTTAGCGAGTCTACGAGCTTAGGGCCAGCTAATGCAGCGAAGCTGTTGAGTCGAAACTCTCCCCCTGGTGCTTTCTTGGGGGGTGGAAAAACCTTTAATTGAAGATATCCCCCTCCTCGGCGAACAGCCGCCTCACCTTCCCCATCAGGGGGCGGTGCCCCGGCCAATCCAGCTCCGGGTCGGTTTCCAGCAACTCATTCGCGGCCTCCTGGGCCTCCTTGAGGACCCGGGTGTCCCCCGCCAAATCGGCGGCCCGGAGGGTGGGCAGGCCGTGCTGGCGCTGTCCGAAGAAGTCGCCGGGGCCCCGCAGCTCCAGGTCCTTTTCCGCGATTTTGAAGCCGTCGGTGGTCTGGGTGAAGTATTTGAGCCGCTCCCGGGTCTCAGGGGAGCGGTTGGCGCTCACCAGCACGCAGTAGGACTGCCACTTCCCCCGGCCCACCCGGCCCCGGAGCTGGTGGAGCTGGGACAGGCCGAAGCGCTCGGCGTTCTCGATGACCATGAGGTTGGCGTTGGGCACGTCCACCCCCACCTCCACCACGGTGGTGGACACCAGGATGTCAATTTCCCCATGGGCGAAGGCGGACATGACGAGGCTCTTGTCTTTGGGCTTCAGCTTGCCGTGGACGAAGGCCACCCGCAGGTCGGGGAACACCGCCTCGGACAGCTCTTTGGCGTAGGCGGTGACCGCCTTGAGCTCCGCGGCCGGATTGGGAAGGAGGCCGGGGGGCTCCCCCTCCCCGTCCTGGGCCCCCTCCTCCACGGCGGGGCAGATCATGTAGACCTGCCGGCCCTCGGACACCTGCTTGCGCACGAAATTGTACATCCGCGCCCGCTTGTCCTCCCCCACCAGGAAGGTCTCCACCGCCGTCCGCCCCGGGGGCAGCTCGTCGATGACGGTCACGTCCAGATCGCCGTAGATGAGCAGGGCCAGGGTCCGGGGGATGGGGGTTGCCGACATGACCAGCACGTGGGGGGGCACCTCCGCCTTGGAGGCCAGAGCGGAGCGCTGGCCCACCCCAAAGCGGTGCTGCTCGTCGGTGATGACCAGCCCCAAATTCTGATAGACCGCCCCCTCGGACAGCAGAGCGTGGGTGCCCACCATCAGGTCGTATTCCCCCGCCGCCAGGGCGGCCTGGGCGGCCTTCTTCTCGGCGGCCCTCATCCCGCCGGTGAGGAGGCCCACCCGCACCCCGGCGGGGGCCAGAAGCTTGGTCAGCGTCTCATAATGCTGGCGGGCCAAAATTTCCGTGGGGGCCATCAGGGCGCTCTGGAAGCCCCCGGCGTGGGCCAGCCAGGCGGCGAAGGCGGCCACCGCCGTCTTGCCCGAGCCCACGTCCCCCTGGATGAGCCGGTTCATGGGCCGGGGCTGGGCCAGGTCGGCGGAAATCTCCTCCATGGCCCGCCGCTGGGCCCCGGTGGGCGGGAAGGGCAGGAGGGCGAGAAACTCGTCCAGCCGTCTTTTGGGGAAGGCCCTGCCCTGGGCGTCCGTCCGGCGGCGGCGGAGAAAGGCCATGCCGCAGGAGAGGGTGAACAGCTCCTCGAACACCAGCCGCCTCCGGGCCACCGCCAGGGCCTCCTGGTCGGCGGGAAAGTGGACGTTCCGGCAGGCGAACTCCGCCGTGCACAGCTGGTGCTTTTCCCGGACCGCCGGGGGCAGCTCGTCGGGGACCTGGTCGGCGCAGCCCTCCACACTCTGGAGGGCCAGGGAGGCCAGCAGGTTGTTGGACACCCCGGCGGTGAGGGGGTAGACCGGCATAATGCGGCCGGTGAACCGGGCCCGGTCCTCCCGCTCGAACACGGGGTTGGTGAGCTGGCGCTTGCGGCCCAACAGCTCCATGCGCCCGTAGAAGATGTAGCTCTCCCCCACCACCAGGGCCCGGCGGACGTAGTCCTGGTTGAAGAAGGTGACCTCCGCCGCCCCGGAGCCGTCCACGATGCGGCACTTGGTGAGGGTCAGCCCCGCCCGGACGCGGGAGACCCGGGGCGTCTCGGCCACCAGGGCGCAGACGCAGCCCGCCTCCTCGGTGGGGGCGGAGGTGATGGGGTAGATTTGGGTGCGGTCCTCGTAGGCCCTGGGGTAGTAGCCCAGCAGGTCCCCCGCCGCCGTCAGCCCCAGCTTCTGCAGGGCCTTGGCCTTGGCCGGGCCGATGCCCGGAAAGGACTGCAAGGGCCTGTCCAGCGTCATGTCTCCTCCCCCCTCTCCCAGTCTTTTTTGTATCCTACCACAAAACCGGCCCCGCTTCAACACCCTCCGCCGCCCCTCTTTCGCCCTTTTTTGCAATTTTTGCTTTTTCCACTTGCAAAACGCCCTTCCACCCGATATAATGTGATACATCTAAATTTGAGAGGAAAGGCGGGGTCAGCCTTGCAAGAGAAGACCTTCCAAAAAGTGATGGTGGCCAACCGGGGGGAGATCGCCATCCGCATCTTCCGGGCCTGCTACGATCTGGGCCTGCGGACCGTGGCCATCTATTCCAACGAGGACACCTACTCCCTCTTCCGCACCCGGGCGGACGAGGCCTATCTGGTGGGCCGCAACCAGAGCCCCCTGGCGGCCTATCTGGACATCCCCGCCATCATCACCCTGGCCCAGCGCCGGGGGGTGGACGCTATCCACCCCGGCTATGGCTTTCTCTCCGAGAACGCCGACTTCGCCAAGGCCTGCGAGGAGGCGGGCATCACCTTCGTGGGCCCCTCCTCCCGGGTGCTGGCCCAGATGGGCGACAAGCTGGCGGCCAAGGCCACGGCCATCGCCTGCGGCGTGCCCATCATCCCCGGCTCCACCGAGCCCTTGAAGGACGCGGACGAGGCGGTGGAAAAGGCCCTGTCCTACGGCTTCCCCGTCATCCTGAAGGCCGCCGCCGGCGGCGGCGGGCGGGGCATGCGCCGGTGCGACAGCGAAGAGGAGGTCCGCCGCAACTTCGAGCTTGTGAAAGGGGAGGCCAAGAAGGCCTTCGGCAACGACGACATCTTCATCGAAAAGTACCTGGTGGAGCCCAAGCACATCGAGGTGCAGATTTTGGCCGACCAATATGGCAACGTGGTCCACCTGGGGGAGCGGGACTGCTCCCTCCAGCGCCGCTACCAGAAGGTGGTGGAGTTCGCCCCGGCCTGGAGCGTGCCCCAGGAGGTGCGGGACGCCCTGCATGCCGACGCCGTGAAAATTGCAAAACACGTGGGCTATGTCAATGCCGGCACCGTGGAATTTCTGGTGGACAAGAACGGGGGCCACTACTTCATCGAGATGAACCCCCGCATCCAGGTGGAGCACACCGTCACCGAGATGGTCACCGGCATCGACCTGGTGCGGGCCCAGCTTTTGATTGCCGAGGGCTGCCCCCTGTCCGACCCCCGCATCGGCATGGCCAAACAGGAAAACCTGAACGTCAACGGCTACGCCATCCAGTGCCGGGTCACCACCGAGGACCCGGCCAACCACTTCGCCCCCGACACCGGCAAAATCACCGCCTACCGCTCCGGCGGCGGCTTCGGCGTCCGGCTGGACGGCGGCAACGCCTACACCGGGGCGGTCATCTCCCCCTACTACGACTCCCTCCTGGTCAAGGTCACCTCCTGGGACAACACCTTCGAGGGCACCTGCAACAAGGCCCGGCGGGCCATCAGCGAGGAGCACGTCCGGGGCGTTAAGACCAACATCCCCTTCATCACCAACATCCTGGCCCACCCCCTCTTCCGGGCCGGCCAGTGCCACACCAAGTTTATCGACGAGGCCCCCGAGCTCTTCGAGTTCCAGGAGGGCCAGGACCGGGCCACCAAGGTTTTGAAGTATATCGCGGAAATTCAGGTGAGGAACCCGGACAGCCAGCGCAAGCAGCTGGAAATCCCCCGGGTGCCCGTGCCCAGCCGCCTCCAGACCCCGGCCGACGGGCTGAAGGGCCTGCTGGACGCCCAGGGGCCGGAGGCCCTGTCCAAGTGGGTGCTGGGCCAGAAAAAGCTTCTCGTCACCGACACCACCATGCGCGACGCCCACCAGTCCCTCCTCTCCACCCGGATGCGCACCCGGGACATGGCCCTGGCCGCCCCCGGCACGGCGGAGATTTTGAAGGACTGCTTCTCCCTGGAGGTGTGGGGGGGCGCCACCTTCGATGTGGCCTACCGCTTCCTTCACGAGTCCCCCTGGGAGCGGCTGGACATCCTTCGCCAGGCCATCCCCAACGTCCCCTTCCAGATGCTGCTGCGGGGGGCCAACGCCGTGGGGTACACCAACTACCCCGACAACGTGGTGCGGGCCTTCATCGGCGAGGCCGCCCGGTGCGGCATCGACATCTTCCGGGTCTTCGACTCCCTCAACTGGGTCCCCGGCATGGAGGTGGCCATGGACGAGGTGTTGAGGCAAGGCAAGTTCTGCGAGGCCACCCTGTGCTACACCGGCGACATCCTGGACCCCAAGCGGGACAAATACACCCTCGAATATTATGTCAACCTGGCGAAGGAGCTGGAGAAGCGGGGCGCCCACATGCTCTGCGTCAAGGACATGTCCGGCCTGCTGAAGCCCTACGCCGCCAAGAAGCTGATATCGGCCCTTAAGAACGAGATCGGCATCCCCGTCCACCTCCACACCCACGACACCTCGGGCAACCAGATTGCCGCCTACCTGATGGCCGCCGAGGCGGGGGTGGACGTGGTGGACTGCGCCGTGGAGTCCATGGCCTCCACCACCTCCCAGCCCTCCCTGGACGCCCTGGTGGCCGCCCTCAAGGGCCAGGAGCGGGACACCGGCTTCGACCCCAAGGAGCTGCAAAAGCTCTCCAACTACTGGGCCGACGTGCGCCTGCGCTACGCCCGGTTCGAGGCAGGCATCAAGAACCCCTCCGCCGACATCTACCGCTACGAGATGCCCGGGGGCCAGTACACCAACCTGAAGGCCCAGGTGGAGAGCTTAGGGCTGGGCCACCAGTTCGAGGCGGTGAAGGAGATGTACCGCTCGGTCAACGCCATGCTGGGGGACATCGTGAAGGTGACCCCCTCCTCCAAGATGGTGGGCGACCTGGCCATCTTCATGGTGCAGAACGAGCTCACCCCCGACAACATCGTGGAAAAGGGGGAGGCCCTCACCTTCCCCGACAGCGTGGTCAGCTACTTCAAGGGCATGATGGGCCAGCCCGCCTGGGGCTTCCCCGAGGACCTCCAGAAGGTGGTCTTGAAGGGCGAGAAGCCCATCACCTGCCGCCCTGGGGAGCTGCTTCCCCAGGTGGACTTCGCCGCCGCCCGGAAAGAGGTGGAGAAATTCTACCCCGACTGCTCGGACCGGACGGTGGTGTCCTGGTGCCTCTACCCCAAGGTGGTGGAGGAGTTCTGCCGCCACCGGCAGGAGTACGGCTATATCACCCGCATGGGCAGCCACGTGTTCTTCGACGGCATGGCCCTGGGCGAGACCAACCAAATCAGCATCGAGGACGGCAAGACCCTGGTCATCAAGTACCTGGGACTGGGCGACCTCAACGAGGACGGCACCCGGAACGTGCAGTTCGAGCTCAACGGCATGCGGCGGGAGATCGCCGTGGCCGACCCCAGCGTGGACGCCCAGGTGGCCGCCGTGCCCATGGCCGACCCCTCGGACAAGAGCCAGGTGGGGTCCTCCATCCCCGGCATGATCTCCAAGATTTCCGTCAAGGCCGGGGAGACGGTGAAGAAGAACCAGGTCATCGCCGTCATTGAGGCCATGAAGATGGAGACCTCCGTGGTGGCCCGGATGGACGGCGTCGTGGAGGAGATTTTGGTGAAGGAGGGCTCCACCGTCAAAGCCGGGGAGCTGCTCATTACCATTAAGTAAGGTGTTCCCACCTCTGGGAGGTGGTGCCTTCTGGGGGACCATCTTTTCCCCGTGGAAAAGATGGCACCCCCAGCCCCCCCAGAAAAGACGCCCGGAGGGGGATTTCGATTTCCCCCTCCGGGACCACCCCTTGAAACGACCAAGGGAGGGGGGACCGCGGTCCCCCCTCCCCTTGGAACCCTCCCCAGGCTGTCCACAAGAGCGTAAGAAAACCCCGTGGCCGCACTTCGTAGCGGCCACGGGGCTCGCCAGCCCCCAGGCTTCCCCTGGGGGAAGCTGTCTGCGAAGCAGACTGATGAGGGGAACTTATCTCTTTAGTAGGGCCTTTGCTGTTATCCCCAGTTCCCCTCATCCGTCAGCCCGACCGGCTGCCACCTTCCCCCTAGGGGAAGGCGAAAGACCAACCTTCTATCAAGCACACGTCAGCCCCCCTCTCAGTCAGCTTCACTGACAGCTCCCTCCGAAGGGGGGGAGCCCTTGGCAAAGATTGGAGGCGGGGCGGGCCGCTGAGGACAGCGGCCCCTACGGATACGCTCTGCCTGCCCCGGAGGGGCCGCCAATCAAGCACACGTTAGCGGCGAGCGGCGCAAGGGGGACCACGAGTCGCACAGACGCTCCCGTGCTTTTCCCCCTATCAACGGGCACCAGACCTCCTACTAAGAAGGGAATCTGCGAGCAGGTTTGCACCCAAGACTTTTCTTTGGGGGTCTGGGGGATGTTTCTTTTCCTCGGGAAAAGAAACATCCCCCAGAAGAACGCACCTTCCGAGGTGCAATCAGTGAACGCGAAAACGCGCCCCCCGTCACCCCCCACCCAAAAACGCGAAAGGAGCCTTCCCATGGAAACCATCCTAAACCTCCTCCCCCTCACCGACGCCGAGCGGGCCGCCTTCCTGGCCGCCGCCCCCCACGAGGACCAGATCTTCCTCCCTGTGGAGCATCTCACCGCCTCCGCCGACACCGCCTCCCTGGACAAGATCGCCCGGGCCACCGTCATCCTCGGCTGTGTCTCCCCCCATATGCTGGCGGGCAGCACGGGGCTGAAATGGCTCCAGACCTGGTCCGCCGGGGTCAACCCCTACCTGCTTCCCGGCGCCTTCCCCCAGGGGGCCGCCCTCACCTCCGCCGTGGGGGCCTACGGCCAGGCGGTGAGCGAGCATATGTTCGCCTCCCTGCTGGCGGTGATGAAGAACCTGCCCGCCTACCGGGACCTCCAGATCGTCCACCGCTGGGACGACGCGGGCCAGGTCCTCACCCTCCGGGGGGCCAACGTCCTCCTGCTGGGCACCGGCGACCTGGGCAGCCACTTCGCGGGCCTTGTCAAGGCCATGGGAGCCCATACCATCGGCCTCAACCGCCATCCGGACAAGCCGGTGGAGCACGTGGACGAGCTCCACCCCCTGGCCGACCTGGACGCCTGGCTCCCCAGGGCCGACGTGGTGGCCATGACCCTCCCCGAGACCCCCCAGACCGTCCATCTGATGAACGCCCAGCGGTTGGCGCTGATGAAGCCCACCGCCATTCTGGTGAACGCGGGCCGGGGCACCGGGGTGGATAACCTGGCCCTGGCCGAGGCCCTCCAGGCCGGAAAGCTCTGGGGCGCCGCCCTGGACGTCACCGAGCCCGAGCCCCTCCCCCAGGACCACCCCCTCTGGGACTGCCCCAACTTCCTGCTCACCCCCCACGTGGCCGGGGGCGACCACCTGGACCAGACCGTCCGCAATATCGTGGCCATCGCCCTGGAAAACCTGCGCCACTTTATGGCAGGGGAGCCCCTGCGCAACCGGGTGCTCTGAGCCCTTCCCCACGTTTCCCATCCTTTTTCTTCCAAAATATGATACCCTCCAGACAACAACGTCTGGAGGGTATTGTTATGCGGTCTGTTTTCTGCCTGCTCCTGTCCCTATCCCTGCTCTCCCTCCCCGCCGGGGCGGCGGCGGGGGAACCCGTCACCCGGGGGGAGTTCGCCATCCTGCTCTGGCGTTCCGCCGGGGGCTTCCCCTACGACGTCAGCGCCCTCCCCTTCTCCGACGTGGAGAAAAACGCCGGCTGGGCCCAGGCGGTATGCTGGGGTTATGACGAGGGCCTCCTCCGGGGCACCGGGGACGGCCTTTTCTCCCCCGGCCGCCCCCTCACCCGGGAGGAGTGCGCCGCCCTTCTGCGCCGTTACGACGCCCGCCTGGGCCGGGACACCTTCTTCCCCGACGCGGGGGGCTGCAACGACTTCCAGGACATCTCCTCCTGGGCGGACGACAGCCTCTACTGGGCCTGCTCCACCGGCCGCATGGCCTGGCGGGACCGCCGTCTGGCCCCCTATGAAACAGTGACCGCCGCCGAGGCGGAGGGCTATTTCGACACCCTGGGATAGGGCGCCGGGTCACCGCACCAGCTTCTCCAGCTGCTCCCAGGTATAGCCCCCCGCCTCGATGGCCCCCCAGGTGCCGAACCGCTCCTCCACCATGGCCCAGGTGATGTACCAATAGACATAGTCCACCTGGAGGTGGCAGGGCAGGATGTCCTCGATGATCTTCCGCAGGGTCCCGTACCCGTCGGGGATGCCGGGCACGTCGGGGAAGCGCACCTCCACCACGCCGGGATCGGCGGTCTCACTGACCACGGCGTTGAGCCCGCAGCCCTTCAGATTGTCGTTGACGGCGGCCAGGGTGAAGCTGTCCCCGCCGATGCGCAGCAGGGCCGCCAGCGCCTTTCGCCGCCCCTGGGGGGTCCCGGCCACCGGCCTGCGGACCAGAAGCTCCTCGATCCGCTCCAGCCCCCAGTCCTCCGCCGTGTCCAGAAAGGCCTCCCGCTCCAGGCTTTCCAGCTGCTCCTCCGCCCCGTCCAGGGCGCGGCCCTCCCCCGCCAGCTCCCCGGCGGTGTACTTCCCCAGCGCCCGGTAGGGTCCCAGGGGCCGCAGCAGCTCCCAGAGCCGCTGGGCGTGGCTCATGCCGCCACCTCCACCGTCAGGCTGCCCAGCCGGGGCAGCTCCCCGGCCGCCACGGCCAGGTCGGCGGCGGGGGAGAGGACCGCGCAGTTGGCCACCCCCGCCTGGGTGAACACCAGCCCGCTGAGCTGGGCGGTCAGCACGTCCTTACTCAGCCGCGCCCCGGAGAAAAAGCCCCGGAGGGCGGCCTCCACCCCGGCCCGCACCGCCGCCGGGTCCGCCCCCTCCGCCGGGACGGCCCGCACGGCCACGTCCACCGTCCGCACCGTGGGGGCCTTCACCGCCACGTCCACGGCGATCTCCCGCCGGGCCTCGAAATAGCCCGTCAGCTCCGCCAGCAGCTCTGCCCCCGGCAGGCCGGAGGGAGTGGCCACCACCACGTCCACCGTCCCCCGCCCCCTGGCCCGGGGGATGACGGTGACGGCGGCCACCTCGGGAAAGGACAGGGCCCCCTGTTCATAAAAGGCGGCGTTGGCCCCGTTGGGCATCCGGCGGTAGGTCTCCATCACCCGGCGGCGCAGGGTCTCGTCGTCCTCCGCCTCCGCCCCGCCGGTGAAGGGCCCCGGATTGACGCACCGGCTCACCCCCACCGGGGGCACCGCCATGGCCAGGACGCTCCCGGCGGGCACGTTTCCCGCCGCCCCCGGCTCCACCGCCCGGGCGGCGGTCTCCACCGCCGTCTGCCCCGCAGCCAGCACCGCCGGGGCCGTTGTCTCGAACCGCGCCATCCCCGCCGTGGCGCACACCGTCCCCGCCGGGATGGCCAGGTCGGCGGAGGCGGGGGCGTCCACGGAAAACCGGAGGGTCCCCTCCGCCCGGACCGCCCCCCGCCGCTCCAGCCCCCGGAGGGCGGCGTGCCGCTCCAGATACTCCCCCGCCGCCGTCTGGGGGAAGCACTGCCGGGACAGCCATTCCCCCTGGACGTAGAGGGCGTACACCTGGGCCGCCACGGCGTAGAGCCGCACCGACAGCTCGCTCACCGCCGACGCCTCCGCCCCCGTCTCCCGCCGGAACAGCTCCAGCATCTCGTCATAGATCTCCTCGATGGTTTTCATCCCAGTCCCCCCAGTTCTACCGTCACCGTCAGTTCCTCCCCCTGCCACGCCAGCTCCGCCAAGAGGAGGGCCCGCCCCTCCTCCTGGGACAGGCCCACCCCGGTGACGGTCAATGCCTCATCGGCCAGGGCCTCCTCCACGTACCGCCGGGCCAGGGCCTCCCGCTGGGCGGCCCTGGCCTGCCCCAGCAGGTGGAGGCGGCTGCCCAGCTCCGGCAGGAAGGGAAAGCTCCCCCGCCGGAGGGTCAGCTTCCACAGCACCCGCTCCAGCAGCTCCCGGGCCCCGGTCACCGTCACCAGACCCCCCCGGCCGTCGGAGACATAGTCTCCCTCCCGCAGCATCAGCGCCATGCTCACCCCTCCTCCCGCTCCGGCTGGGGCCCCACCACGGTGCCGTTGACCTTCAGCAGGCCCGTCACCTCCACGCTCCCCTCCAGGGTCAGCCTGACGGCCGCCTTTCCCACCGTCAGGGCCACCTCTCCGGGCCGCAGGCCCAACTCCCCGCTGTCCTGGGCCGCCCCCAGGGCGCAGGGCTTCTCCCCCTCGCCCCCGGCCTTGAGGACCAGCACCTCCTGCCCCGCCGCCGGCACCCAGTGGTAGCCCCCGGGGGCGTATACCGCCACCCCCCGGCGCTCCCCCTCCAGCCAGGCCCCCGCCGGGTCCCCCGGTACCGTCACCGGCCCCGTCAGGGCGGCGACCCCCCGCCGGGGCACCTGTCTTTGTCTGGAAAGCCACATTCTCTCTCACCTCAATTTCAGCTTCACCCGGGAGCCGCCGCCGTCCAGCACGGCCTGCGTCTCCACCACCGTCCACGTCCCCGCCAGGGCGGGGCGGGAGAGGGTCACCGCCACCCGGTCCCCCGGCTCGCAGAAATACGCCCCCGGCACCGTCAGCTCCAGGGCAAACCGCTCCTCATAGGACCGGTCCAGCTGGAACTGGCCGGAGTAGCGCATGGCCTGGTAGGCGCTCCTCCCCGGCATGGTCATCACCCTCCGGCACCGCCCCCCCTGCCGGAGGAACCCCTCGTTGACCATCCGCTGGGGGGACAGGCTCCCCCGGTCCTGGACCAGGACCTCGGACCAGACCCCATACCGCTTGTCCCGCCAGGAGACGGCGGTGACCCCTGTGCGGTCGTCCACCGCCACCCTCCGGGGCTCCTCCGCCGCCACGATCAGGCTGCCGTAGACGTCGAACCGGGGCTGGACGCCCCCGTGGTACCGGGCGAAGGAGTAAAGCACCTGCCACTCGCTGCTCCCCGTGGCCACGGAGAACCCCGGCACCGGCGGCAGGTTCCCTGCCTTCCCCACCGGCAGGCCATAAGGGGACACGTGGTCCCGCAAAATGTCCGCCAGGGTGGCCACCTGGTAGTCCCGCCCCGCCGCCTCGTTGTCCAGCAGAAGGGCCGCCAGCCCCCGGCCCGCCACCGACAGGGCCCCGCCGTTCTCCCCCCAGGACAGCTCGTATTCGTCCAGCACCCCGGTGAAGCGCCTGGCCCCCCCGTCCTCCAGAATGAGCCGGTATGCCCCCTCCAACGCCGGCTCCACCCCGGCGTCCCAGAGGCAGCTCCCCTCAAAGCTGTCGCAGGGCACCGTCCCGGTGCGCCGCAGCTTCCAGCTGGTGAAGGGGGGCAGATCCATCCGTCCCCCCTCCGCCGTCAGCAGATATCCCGTCATCATCTCACCCGCACCTTCTCTCCCGGATGGATGAGGTTGGGGTTCTTCAACTGGGGGTTCAGGGCGATGACCCCCGTCAGCTCCGCCCCGTAGTCGGCGGCGATCCGCCAAAGGCTCTCCCCCTTGGCCACCGTGTGCCACAGCTCCCCGTTGGCCGCCCCGGCCGCGGTCGGGGTGCCGTTCTCCCCGCCCCCCGCCGTTGGGGCCGGGCTCCTGGCGTAGGCCGCATAGCCGTCATAGGCCTCCCAAAAGGTGAAGGAGTACCCCACGTAGTCCCGCCGGGGCTCCTGGGCCAGAGTGAGGGAGACGAAATAGGCGTTGACCGCCTGCCAGATGGGGTGCACCAGCACGCCGGGGCCCTCACTGTAAAACACCGAGGCCAGCTTCTTGAACTCCTCGTAAGCCCCCTCCCCGGTGAATTCCCCCTCCCCCCGCATCACCCGCCGGACAGGCCCCAAATCCTGCAGGTGATAGCGGCCGAAGGGCACCTTCTGGTTCCCCATCCGCCGCTGGTACTCCATGGCGTACACCCTGGGATTGTGGGGCCAGGTGTACTCCTTGAACCGCATGGGCGCAAGCTCCACGGTCCTTCCTCCTTCCCGTTCCGGGGCATTCGCTCCCCGTCAATACAACTCAAAGCCCCCGCCGTACCGCCGGGCGTCCCGCTCCACCGCCCGGTCCAGCTCCTCCGCCCCAATGGCCGGGAGGGAAGCCTCCTCCGGGGCCGGAAGGGCCAAAGCCCCCCGCCGGTCCCGGACATACCCGGCGGCCTCCGCCGTCCGGGCCAGCCGCCGCAGCCACGCCGCCCCGGAAGGCTCCGCTATGGCCGGGGCACCGCCGGAAGCAAGGGGCAAATCACGCGGGCTCTCCTTCGCCGCTCCCCGCGCCCAGAGCCTTTCCGAGGAAATAACCCTCCCGGCGGGAGCGCGCGCATCCCCGCCCTCCTCCGGCTGGGCCCCGCCCCCCGCCTTCCAGGGCCGCTCCCCGGCAAAGGGCGTCCTCCCAAGAAGGGACCCCACGGCCTCTCCCGCCGCCGGGGCTCCTTCCTTCTCTTCCAAATCCGCCTCTCCACGGGCGGGGGCCTTCCCGGAAGCCGGGGGGGAGACCCCAACCGCCAGACCCCCGACCGCCAGCTCCGGGGTCTCCCCCTCCTCCCGCCCGGTCTCCTCCTGGGCCAGCGCCAGGGCTAAATAATCCGTCATCCGCTCTCCCCCCGCAGTTCCCGGAATTTCCGCTCGTCAAAGCCGCCGTTCTCCCCCCAGTCTCCCGGCGTGGCCCCGCACACAGGGCACCGGCCCTCCTCCGCCTCCGCCCGGCAGCCCGGGCACAGCCGGGAGAGGGCCTCCTCGTCGTCCAGCAGCAGGTTGAGGGCGCACCACAGGTAGTCCCGGTGGGTCATCTCCCGGGCCCGCGCCTCAGTGGGCAGCGCCCCAAAAGCCTTGAGCACACGCCATTGAAGGCGCTCATAAGGCGTGCGCTCCAGGCTTTTTTTGCCCCGTCCACCGCCTCCTCCCCGTCCAGGGCGGAGGGGTTGTTCTCCCGGTCAAACGCCCCCCACCGGCGGGCCAGGTCCCCGATCTGCCCCGCCGTCAGCGTCTCCAAAACCGCCCGCCCGCTCTCAAAGGCGGGCTTTTTGTCTCTTCTGAGAGCCCTGGCCAGCAGGCAGGCGTTGGCGCACAGGGCCCCCTCCCGGCCCTCTCCCGCCAGTTCCTCCCCCTCGGCCCTGGCCTCCATGGCCTCCCAGGCCGGGAGGAGCCGGAGGGACCAGCCCCGCCCCAGGTCCTTCTCCCTGGGGCGGCTCAGCAGCCCGCCCGTCATCTCAGGGCGGTCTCCACCCGCCGCGCCGCCACGATGGTCACCTTTTCCAGCACCATGTCCCCCAGCTTCCCCGTCTCGCTCAAATCCTGCCACTGGCAGCCCGAGTAGATGATCCGCCGGTCGGGCTTGCAGATGACCAGATTGAAGTCCTCCAGATCATAAAAGCTCAGCCCGTCCCGGCTGGCCTCATCGGTGGCGTAGAGGCGGGTCAGCACCACCGTGTGCTTGCGCTGGCCGGGGATGGTGGCCACCGGCTCGCTCTCCCCGAAGGCCTCCACCACCGAGCTGGTCTTACTGGTCTGGGCGGAGTAGCTCTGTACCACCGCCAGCTTCTTGCCGTTTAACTCCAGATAGATGTCCGCGCTGGTGGGAAATCGGCTCGCGATCATAAAATCCCCTCCCTCAGACCGTGATGTGGGCCGACAGCCAGATCTGGCTCAGGCCGTGGGCCACCGTGAAATCGAATTCCACCAGGCACACCGTGGGGTTGTCCTCCAGGGCCCACACCTCCACGTTGCCGTAGTCCGTGATGATCTCGCCGCTCTTCTTCCGCTCCAGCTCCACGATGACCTGGCTGCGGATGGCCCCCCGGCCCTGCTCGGTGTTCTTGGCCCGGCTGAACTTGGCCCCCAGGGCGTTTCGCAGGGCGGGGATCACGTCGTCCACCACCCGGATGGTGGTCAATTCCCGCCAGGTGGCGTCGGCGGCGGAGCCGGTCTTGGTCCGGGTGGTGATCCCTCTCGTCACGGCCACCACGCCGCCGCTCTGCTCCAGGGGGGTCACCCCGCCCAGCACCAGGGCGTCCACCTCCCCGTCCGACCACTCCCGGTCCAGACCGGCCAGCCCCTTCAGCTCCGCGCCCCCCAGGGGGACGGCGGGGTCTGCCTCCCCGGCGATGGCCCCCGCCACCGCCGCGGCGGCCCGGACCCCGCCGGGGGCCGCCAGCACCACCCGCTCGCAGTTGAGCTCTGCCGCCCGGGCGGTGAGGGCCTCCACCCCCTCGTCCCCGCCGCCGCATACCACGGCCAGCCGCTCCCGCCGGGCCCCGGCGGCCGCCTTCACGCTGTCCCGCAAGGCCTGCTGGACGGCCAGGGTGTCGCTGCCGCACACCACCACCGCCAGCTGTTCCACCTTTTCCAGGGCGGCGAAGGCCCCGGCGTAGCCCGCCTCCTCCGCCACCGGCACGGCGTATACCCGCCCCGCCCCGTTTTTCAGCAGCAGCTCGGCCAGGACGGCCAGCTCCGCCCCGTCGCCGAAGGCGGCCCGGGCCTCCTCGGCGCTGGACAGGGGGTAGACCTCCCCCGCCGTCCCCGCCGGGCACACCGCCGCCACTCCGGCCCAGCCCCCGCCCCGGCGGCCGATCACCGCCGAGGAGGCGTCGTACACCGAGTAGACCCCCGGCCTCTGATGCTCCGTCACATTCATCCTCTGCTCTCTCCTCTCACCGTAAAGTCCAAAAAGGCCCCGTCCTCCCCCGTCACCGCGTAGGACCAGGCCTCAAATTCCGCCTGGACGGGACAGAAATACCGCCCCGCCTCCTTCCGCCACACCGTCTCCCCGGCGGAGAAGGCCACGGGGCGCAGCCCCTCCGGCCCGCCCCGGGCCAGGGCGGCGGTCAGGGCGTCCAGCCCCTCCTGGACCTGGGCCGCCGTGGCGGCGTAGAGGTCCAGGCCGAAGGTGAGCCGCACCTTCTTGCCGTACAGCTCCTCCCACCGGCCGGCGGCCTCGTCGTACCGCTCCCCCAGGTAGTCCTGAAAGCCGGGGGGCCCGCCGGAGCAGGCCCGCAGGGACACCGCCGCCACCGCCTGCCCCGCCGGGGAGCAATGCTCCCCAGGCCAGGCGGCCACGGCCTCCACCCCGGCCCCGGCCAGATACCGGACCAGCCCCCGGCGCAGCTCCTCCGTCCCCCTCATGACCGCTCCTCCCTGTCCTGCTCTTCCGCCAGCGCCCACCGGTAGGCCGCCCGCTCCCCCACCGGCACGGCCCGCGCCCGGATAAAGCGGAAGGAGCGGCCCTCCCAGACCAGCTCCTCCACCCCCTCCGGGTCGATCTCCGGCGGCCCCAGATAGAGGTATCTGCCCGCCGGAGCCGCCCCCAGGGGGGTCTGCTCCTCCCCCGGCGCCCGCTCCCGCACCGGCTGAAAAAAGGCCCGGACGGGAAGGTCCTCCCCCCCTCGGCAGAGGGTCACCCTCTGGCCGTACCGCTCCAGCAGGTTCTTCCACACGGTCCCGTCCATCAGCCCCGCACCCCCCAAAAGGCGAACCCCTGGTCCCGGAGGTAGGGCTTCATCACCTGCCGGGCTTGGAGCCGCAGGGCCTCCCGCCGCTCCCGGCCCTCCCGCCGGACGGTCACATCCCCGGCGGTGAAGGCCCTCACCCCGTCCTCCTCGGCCAGGGCCAGGGCGGCCAGCGCCATCCAGGCCGCCGCCAGGGGGAAGGCCCCGCCGCAGTCCTCCGGGGCCGTCCCCGGCCGCAGCAGGCCCGCCAATTCCGTCTCTGCGGCGGCACACAGGGTCCGCAGCCGGCCGCTCTCCTCCACCTTCCCCAGCGCAGTGGCCAGGGCCAGGATCTCCTCCGTCATCGGACCGCCTCCCATCTTCCCGGGCCGCTTATACCGTCAGCACCTTGGCCGCGTCCCGGAACACCTTAGCAAACCCGGCCACGGTGGTGATGGCCGCCCGCTCCATCTGCCGGTCGATGAGCTTGTCATACTCCACCAGCACGTCGGAGCCCTTCACCATCTCCAGGGCGTACCGCCGGTCCAGCCCGATGAGCGTCCCGCTCCCCAGGGCGGAGGTCCGCAGCAGGTTGGCCCCCAGGGGGGTGGTCAGCTTGCCGGTGCCCTGGAAGTTGAGGCCGGTGAGGGGGTCCCGAAACTCCTCCATCTTCAGCATCTTGAGCATCACGTCCCCCGACACCAGCAGGGTATTCATCTCGTAGGGGTCGAACTGGGCCCAGAAGTCCACCAGGTCGTCGTAGGCCAGCGTCCCGGCCGTCCCCCCGATGGGGGCCGTCCCCACCTTCAGCTTGGCGGCGGGGTTTTCGTTGCCGTCGCCGTTTTCCAGCACGTCGATGGCGTCCTCCAGCAGGGAGCGGCTGATCTGGGCCCCGATCTGCCGCAGGGTCACGGAGAAGAGGTCCAGCTTCTGCCCCCGCACGGCCTCGTAGGAGGCCACCAGCATCCGCCCCCGCTTGTGCAGCCGCACCAGGTTCTCCTGGGTCCGCACCTGGGTCTGGGGGATGACCGCCCCCTCCTCCACCCGGCGGGGCTCCTTCTTGCCCTTCTCGGGCACCGAGGCGATGGAGCGGTAGTCCGAGCCATCGAACCGGGTCACGGCGGCGGTGATAGAGGGCAGCAGGTCGGCCTCCTCCATCCCCTGCCGGACGCTCCGGGCCACGTACTCGGGGAAGAGGACGGCGGACTGGGCGGTCTGGAAGAATTTCTCCACCACGTCGCTGCCCGCGCCCTTCACCTTGATGTCGAACCGCTTGAGCTGCCGCTGATAGGCGTCCAGCCCCTCCAGGGCGGTACCCCGGTATCGCTCGGAGGGGTCGGCCCCCTCCAGCACGGCGGTAAAGCTCTTCCCCGCCACCCGGTACATCCCCTTCTCCAGGTCCAGATTGTCAAACTGATGATTCATGCTTTCCTTCCCCCTTCTCACAGCTTCACGGCGGCCACGCCGCCGCCCACCGCCGCCACCAGGTACTCGCCCCCGGCCTCCCCGGTCCCGGCCTTCTTCACCCCGCCGGTGCCGTCGGCGGTGAGGTTCACCCACCCCGGCGCCACCGTCTCATCGGCGCAAGGGACCTCGGCGAAGCCGGCCACCTGGACGGCGGCGTACCCGGTCTTGACGGACACCGCCACCCCGCAGAACCGCTCCCCGGCGGCGCAGGGGGCCACCGTGCCCTCCCCGGACAGCTTCACCGCCCGCCCCGCCTCTACGCCGTCGGCGGCGTAAAACGTGGCGTTCACCTCTCCGATCCCCTCAAACGAAACCTTGCTGCTCATCCTTCATTTCCTCCCTTTCCCTGTGTTTGGCGGGCCTTACACCAAAAAGGCCCCGTCCTCCCGGTCCCCGTCCTCCTCCTGCCTGGCGTAGGACAGCCTGGGCCCCTGGGGCCACCGCTCCTCCGCCTGCCGCCGGAACACCGTCCTCAGGGCCGTCAGCTCCCCCTCCTCCAGCTTCCCGGCGATGGACTCCACCACCTCCACATCCAACTCCGGCTGGCTCAGCGCCGCCAGCCGGGCCACCTCCCGGCGCAGCTCCTCCAGGTATTTCCGGCCCAGCACGGCCGCCCGCTCCAGCGCCTCCAGCTCCCGCCGGGCCTCCGGCGCCTGTCCCGCCAAAACCTTGAGGGTGGGGGCCAGGGTCTTGATGACCCCCGCCTGTGGCTGGGCGGGCACCGCCACGAAGGACCACTCGTAGGCGTCCGCCGCCCCCTCCAGCTCCGCCCAGCACAGCTTGCCGTTGTGGGTCCGCCCCTTCACGTGGTGGCACTCGTCCAGCCCCCGGCCGCACACCGAGCACACCGCCCGCTCCACCGAGCAGCCCACGCTGACCTCTTTCTTGATGCCCCCCTCGATCTCGGCGATCAGGTCCCCGTTGGCCCCGGTGCGCAGCATATAGGCCCAGCCCTTCAGATAGCGGTAGGGCTTCCCCGCCCGGGTCACCCGCCCCGCCTCCTCCACCACCTCGGTCTGATAGACCCTGGCCGTCTGCCCGGCGGCGGACCAGTTGTGGTCGAAAAGGCCGCTCTTGCCCACGAACAGCCCCGCCAGCCCCTCCAGGGTCTCCTCGGAAAACCGCTCCCACTCCCGGTCCACCTCGTTGTCGCAGAGCTTCACCGTGAAGGTGTACACCTCCTCCGCCGTCAGCTCCCTCCGGGCCAGGGCGTTGATCTTCTCCAGATCCTCCCGGCCCACCACGCACCCGCCTCCGGCGTTTGCCTCCTTGATGATGTTCATCTCTCCCGCTCTCCTTCCTCAAATCCTTCCTGTGGCGCGAAAGCCCTCCGGGGGACGGCGGGCGGCCCTCATGCCCCGCCCTCCCGCGCCCGTTTCAGCCCCTCCGCCTGCTCCCGATAGAGCTGGGCTCTCGCCTCCTCCACCAGGTCCTGCAGATTGATGTCCTCCCAGTCCACCGCCACCCGGGCCGGGTAGCCGTGGAGCCGCAGCCAGGTCTCGCAGACCCGCTCTACCACCGGCGTCACCGCCCTGCGCAGGGCGGTGATCTCGCTGGTGAGCATATCGGCCTGTTGGGCGCTCATCCGCTCGGTGGCCGACCAGGACAGCCCCAGCAGGAAGGGGGGCACCCCCGTCTTGGCCACCAGCTGCTCCAAAATCTGCCGCACCGGCACCTGGCTGTCCAACACCTGGTTGTCCGCCCCGATGACCTTGATGTCCACATCCCCCACGGCCACAAAGTCCCGCAGGTTCCCGCCCTTCCCGGCCTGCATGGCAGAGGACCACGCCCGGGCGATCTCCTCGCCCCGCTCCCTGGCCCAGTCGGCGTCCCCGCTCCCCGGCTTATACACCACGGCGAAACGGGCGTTGCCCATCCGCTCCCAGTTGGTACCGGTGGCCTGGTAGATCTTCAGCAGGATCCCCGCTAAAAAGGGCATGGACCGCAGCAGGGACACCCCGTAGGGGTGGTCGGCCTCGGGCTGGAAGGGGGTGAACAAGATCAAGTCCTGCCCCTCCAGCTCCTCCACCCTTCCGTCCCGCCGCCGGGCGCAGACGGCGAAGTCCAGGGGGCTGTCCCCCTCCTTGAGCACGATCCGCTCCGGGTCGGCGCACAGCAGGGCCGCCACCTCCCGCCGGTCCCGGCTCACCACGATCTCCCCCACCGCCCGGCCGCATACCAGCAGGGAGTCCAGATAGCAGTCCAAAAAGGACTGGATCCCCCGCTGCCCCCGCCCGGTGTCCACCTTCCGCAAAAATTCCTCCAGCTCCTCCTGCCCGGCGCTGGCGGAAACCCTCACGCCCCCCGCCAGCCGCACCAGCTTCCCCACGGCGGCGTCCACGATGGGCACCGCCTCCCGGATGCACCGGTAGAGCCCCACCTCCCCGTCCCCCAATGGGACGTACCCATCCAGCATCCCGAAGGGGTGCCGCCCCCCCTCCCGGGTCTGCACCACCGGCGGCGCCGGCGTTTTTTTCCGATCCAGCCATTTCATCTTCCGCACCTCTCCCTCCAACGGCCTACCAGCCTGTCCGCTCCACGCTCAGCCCCCCGATGTACCCGTCCCCCTTCTCCAGGGACACGGCGAAATACCGGATGTCGTCCATGGCGTGGTCAAACCGCTTCACCACCCGGTCCCCCACCGCCCGCTGGTCCCAGCAGTAGAGGGAGAACTCCCGGACGGCGTCCCGGCAGGGGGCGCAGATGACTAGCCTCCCCCGCCGCAGCAGGTCGGCGGTCACCCGGATGCCGGACACCACGTCGTTGTCCGCCCGGGCCACCGGCCACCCCTCCTCCCGGAGGCAGGCGATGAAGCTGGCCGCCGACGGGTCCACCACCACCCGCCGCAGGTGCCGCCCCGCCGCCAGCCGCTCCAGGTCGGCGGCATATTCCCGGTCGGTTTTCTGCCGCCCCTCCCGCCGGGCGTCATAGTAAAACTCGTCCACCCGGTACCACACCTCCCCCTGCCGCCCCCACAGCCCCATGGAAGTGGGGTTCACCGTCCCGTAGTCGCAGGACACCCGCCACTCCTCCATGGTCCCCGGGGGCACCGGCCGCACCATGGCCTCGTCAAAGAAGTCGTAGACCCGCCCCTCAGCCACCGCCCACTCCCCCAGCACGAACCGCCGGTAAAAGGCCCCGTGGAAGCTCCTGCGGTACCGCTCCAGCACTTGGGGGCTCAAAGAGGGGTTGTCCGTCATGGCGAACCGCACCCGCAGGGCCTTCCGCTCCCCGGCCCGCAGCACCCACTCCTTGTAGAACCAGTGCTCCGGCCCCTCCGGGTTGCAGGAAAACCATGCCTTGGCCCCCTCCACACTGCACCGGGCCAAGGCCTGTTCCACGAAGGACCGGGGCATCAGGGCCGCCTCGTCCAACAGCACCCCCGCCAGGGTGATCCCCTGGATGAGAGCCCCGCTGGCCTCGTCCTTCCCCCCGAAAAAATAAAAGGTGTTCTCCCGCCCCCCGAAGGCCACCCGCACCTGATGCTGGCTCACCAGCTCCCGGACCGAGAAGCCCAGCTCCCCCAGCACGGGGGCCAATGGGCTCCACAGGTTCCGCCGCACCGAGGCCACCGTCCTGCCGCACAGGGCGAGCCGCTCCCCATTGAACCGCCGCATGGCCCAGCAAAAAAAGGACAGCCCCAGGCAGAAGGTCTTTCCGCTGCGCACCGCCCCATCGCAGATGATAGCCTCCCGGTCCCGCCAGGGGGAGCCGTCGCACCACCAGTCCAGCACCAACCTCTGCTTGGGCGAAAAATCCCGCACATCCACCCTACGTCTCCTCCCGCTCCCGCCGGGCCGCCCCCTCCAGGGCCTCATAGAGCCGCCGGGCCTTGGGGTCCTCCCCGGCCCGCTCCAGCAGCCATTGGAGCGCCGCCAGCCGGTCGATGAACTTCAGCTCCACCGTCCCGGCGCTGCTGCGCTTGAACTCCGCCACGGCGGACAGGTCCAGCCCGTCCAGCGCCCCCAGCTCCTCCTCCGAAAGAAAAGCCAGCCGCACCGCGTCGTTCACCCGGATCTCCGCCAGCTTCCTGATCTGCTCCAAAACCGCCTCCCGGTCCTCCATCCATCCCCCTCCTCACACCCCTCCCGTTCCACCCTCTCCGGTTGCCCGTTTGGATACACCCATCCCGACTAGAGTTGCCCAAGTCTACCAAAAGTCAACCACAAACCCTGCACAAACCCTTTGAACCCAAGCCATTTCACCGTTTTCCCCCGCCATTTTGTCAACCAAAAAGTCTACCACCACAACAAAAACGGCCGTGAAGCTATGCTTTACGGCCATTTTTGTTGTTTCTCGCAACCTTTTTTAATCCCCAGGGGCGTTATACTTGCATAATTCTGCCAAAAATAGCTCACCCGCCAAAAACAGAAGGAGGAATTTCTATGAACAACCTCAAGCGCGTTCTCAGCTTGGGTCTGGCCGGAACCATGCTCACTGGCATGATGATGGTCGGCGCCTCTGCTGCGAACAAAGAGTTCACGGACGCCGACGAGATCACTCACGTCGAAGCCGTCAACTCCATGGCCGCTCTGGGCGTCATCGCCGGTAAGGACACCGGCGCTTTCGACCCCGACGGCACCGTCACCCGGGCCGAGATGGCCAAGATCATCTGCGTCATGCTCAGCGGCGGCGAGGACCCCACCCTGGGGACCAAGACCGTTCCCACCTACTCCGACATCAAGGGCCACTGGGCTGAGAGCTACATCGAGTACTGCTCCAGCATCGGCATCATCGCCGGCCAGGGCGATGGCACCTTCGGCCCCGACGCCACCGTCACCGGCTCCGCCGCCGCCAAGATGTTCATGGTGGCCCTGGGCTACGACTCTGACGTCTTCGGCTTCACCGGTATCGACTGGTCCATCAACGTCAACCGTGAGGCCAGCAACGCCAAGCTGTACGACGAGATCAAGGGCGTGGACGTGTCCGCCGGCCTGTCCCGTGACAATGCCGCCCAGATGGCTTACAACGCCCTGGACGCCAAGGTCATGAACAAGACCTACGACAAGGTCCAGTCCAACGGCGAGATCAGCTACAACTATGAGCTGAGCACCACGGAGTCCTTCCTCAACAAGTACTTCGACGCTCACACCTTCATCGGCACCTACACCGGCAACTACGACTCCGGCGCCTCCAGCAACAAGGGCGAGGTTGCCGTCTACGGCAAGCTGGACAACGCTACCGCCGAGTCCCCCAAGACCGTTGCCACCTTCCCCTCCGACATGGACATCACCAACATCGGTGAGGAAGTCAAGATCATCTTCAAGGACGGCAAGGGCGGTTCCGCCAACAAGCCCGACAAGAAGGACACCATCTACGGCGTGTTCAACACCGGCACCACCACTGTCTATGAGGTGACTAAGGCTGACATCCAGGACGCCGAGAGCACCACTAAGATCAAGTTCGGCGGCGTAAAGTACGACATCGACACCGCCAACGGTGTTGAGGTCGTGGTCAACTACATTACCGACGCGCCCACGACCTACACCAACGCCGCTACCCTTCAGAGCTCCGTTCTGAAGTTCCAGTCTGTGGACACCATCAAGTTCGTCACCAACGAGGACGGCAAGATCAACGCCGCCTACATCACTGAGTATTACGCCGGCAAGGTTTCCGGTGTGACCTCTTCCAAGGTGACCATCTCCGGCGTCGGCGCCATCGAGATCGAGGACAACGACATCTACGAGGGCATTGCCAAGGACGACGTGGTGGCCTACACCCGCTTCTACGACACCAACAAGGACGACGCTTTCTTCACCGTGACCAAGACCGAGTCCGTCGAGGGCGAGCTGACCGGCTATAAGCAGGACGGCGGTTTGTACGTCAACGTGGTTGTGGACGGTACCACCTACAAGATCGAGGGCAAGCCCGCCGCCATCGCCAACCTGACCGACGACGCCATCACCGCTCCCGCCTCCGGCAACATCGGCGACACCGTCCGGGTGTTCCTGGTCAACGGCATGGCCGTTGCTGTGCAGTCCATTGACCAGACCGGCGGCAAGTACGCCATGATTACCGAGCGCAGCGCTACCGGCACTCTGGGCTCCACCATGGACCCCATCAAGGTCAGCGTGTTGCTGCCTGACGGCACCGAGCAGACCCTGAACCTGCACAAGGACTCCCTGAAGTCCCCCGGCAACGCCGTGACCCTTGGCGACGTGCCCGCCGGCACCCTGGTGGAGTACTCCTCCATCTCCAACGGCACCATTAAGCTTAAGAGTGTGGCCGGCCAGGTTGCCAACTCCGGCGCCGCCACCCCCATCACCGCTACGGATGCCGCTGGCACTCCTGGCAACGCCAGGGTCTGGGACAAGACCGCCAAGACCCTGACCTATTCCGCTAAGCTCACCGCCGTGGCCTCCTCCGACGCCGCCCTCTTTATCCTGGTGGATAAGAACGCCAACGGCACTTGGGACGCCGGCGAGGACTTCTTCGCCTATAATATGCGGGGCGTGGGCAACATTAACAACACCGCTACCAACGGCGTGAAGGTCGCCTACTACCTGAAGGACGGCCAGGCCGTGGCCGCCTACATGGTGCTGACCGCCAAGCCCGGCAGCTCCACCGCCGACACCCTGTACGGCATTGTCACCGGCTACAATGGCACCCGTACCCTGAACGACGACACCTACTACCAGTACACCGTGGCCGTGGGCCGCGATGAGGACGTTGTGGTCAACGTGGACGACGCCAGCACCCTGGCCGCCGGCGACCTGGTCATGTTCGACGAGGCCACTGACACCAAGTACACCGGCAACGACGGCGTCAAGAACAGCACCGGCGACATCACCCACCTGGTGACCGCCACCGGTGTCGCTCAGGCCAAGAGTGACATCGTCGCCGTGAAGGACTACAACGAGTCCAACCGCCTGCTGACCTACTACACCGACCTGGCCCGTCCCTCTGTCACCGGCGAGTTTACCGGCACCATGGCTTCCATCACCGTGGACAAGGACGTGAAGATCGTCTACGTCAACGCCAAGGACAACGAGGCTGGCGAAGAGGTCGGCGTGGGCGCCTTTGACGCTTCCACCGGTTACGCCAACGCGGTGTTCCACACCGATGACGACGGCATCGTCGACGCCATCCTGGTGGAGACCTCCGGCAAGGCCAACCTGGATAAATACGGCTCCGGCAAGAATGCGGCTACTACCAACTTCGGCAGTACCACCAGCTATGCCATGACCGGTGCTGCGAAGGCTACTATCAAGGGCGCTGAGGTCACTGTGACCGCCAATGATGCCACTGTTCTGGCTGGCAACAGCACTTCCTTCACTGTGACCGTGGCTACTCCCGCCGCCGGCGCCGCCGGCATTGAGGCCGGCACCATCACCGTGGCTCTGGCCAACCTGGGTAGCGCCACCGTGAACACCACCACCGGCACCAACTGCTCCGCTTCCCTGGCGGGTACCACGCTGACTATCACCATCGACACCGCTGCCACTGCTACCAGCGGTACCTTTGTGGTGAGCGGCACGCCCACCGCCTCCGTTACTGCCAGTGCTTCCTAATCGATCCACACAAACACTCACACTGCAGTAAGGTAAAAAGGACCCCCGGACGAGCAATCGTCCGGGGGTCCTTTCGTCCCCTCACCGCAGGACCAGATAGTGGTAGACCAGCCCCTCGTCGTTGGCAGAGACATGGTAGGACGCGCCGATCTGGCGGCTGTGGACGATGAAGCCCTCCGCCGCGGTTTCCACGATAATATTTTCCCCCCGCTGGGCGGGGTGCCCCGCCAGGGCCAGGCCGCCAAAGTAGGAATATCCTCCGCCCATAGCCCCATCTTGACTGACGACCAGCACTGCTTTGGGAGAAAAGTCCAGGGAAATGTTTCGCCTGGCCGCTCCGTCGCCCACGTAGGCACCAACTACCACCCAGGCGGCGGCGTCCAGGGCGGCGAAGTTCTCGTTGAACTCCTCCCGCAGAAAGTTGTCCCCCGGCTCCCAGAGGTGTAGGCCGTAGCTTGCTGTTTGATTGGTTGACATAAAGTTAAATTCCTCCCTTTCCAAGGGGGGCGGGAGCACAGGCAAAGTGCTCCTTTTTCGTCACACAGTTCCCCCAAGGCCCCACCACGCCTCGAGGGCAAAAAAACAGGCTGTACCGTTCGGTACAGCCTGTTTTTTGTCCGTATTCTCAGCCCTTCAGCGTCTCCGCCCAAGCCTCGTACTTCGCCACCTTCTCGGCGCACTCGGCCTTGCCGGCCCCCTGGGCCAGGATGTAGACCTTCACCTTGGGCTCGGTGCCCGAGGGGCGGACCACCAGGTCGGTGCCGTCGGAGAGCTTATACTTGAGAACGTTGGAGCCCTTAAGCTCCATCTCGGACTTGGTTCCGGCAACCAGGTCCTCCTCGATGCCGGTGGAATAGTCCTTGCGCCGGGTGACGGCCACCCCGGCGATCTCGGTGAGGGGCTTTTCCCGCAGGTCGGCCATGAGCTTGGCCATCTTGGCCAGGCCGTCCAGGCCCGGCATGACCAGGTTCAGGGTCTTCTCGGCGTAATCGCCGTACTTGGCGTAGAGCTCCTGGAGGGCGTCGTAGAGGGTCATGCCCCGGTCGTAGTACCAGGCGGCCATCTCGGTGGCCACCAGGGCGGCGGTGACGGCGTCCTTGTCCCGGACATAGTCGCCCATCATATAGCCGTAGCTCTCCTCGTAGGAGAAGATGACCTTGCCCTCCCCGGAGGCCTCCAGGGCGTTTTTCTTCTCGGCCATGAACTTGAAGCCAGTGAAGGTGTCGAACATATTGACGCCGTTGACCTCGGCCACCTTCCGGGCCATCTCGGTGGTGACGATGGTCTTGAGGGCGGTGGCCTTCTCGGGCAGGGTGCCCATGCGCTTCTTGGCGCCGATGACGTAGTCCAGCAGCAGCACGCCGGTCTGGTTGCCCGAGAGGGGGATGAACTTGCCGGTGTGGTCCCGGACCATCAGCCCCACCCGGTCGGCGTCGGGGTCGGAGCCCAGGATGAAGTCGGCTCCCTCTTTGTCGGCCAGGGCCACGGCCAGGGCGAAGCCCTCCGGGTTCTCCGGGTTGGGGGAGGCCACAGTGGGGAAGTTTCCGTCCAGCACCATCTGCTCCGGAACGCAGAGGACATGCTTCATGCCCAGGCGCTTCAAGGCCTCGGGGATGAGCTGGTAGCCGGTGCCGTGGAAGGGGGTGTAGACCATCTTGAACTGGTCCGCCACCTTGGCCACCACGGCCTTGTCGGTGGCCTGGCCCATGACCTGGGTGAGGAAGGCCTCGTCGGTCTCGGCCCCCATGATGGTCACGAGGCCCTGCTTCACTGCCTCGTTATAGTCCATGCGCTTGATGCCGTCGAAAATGTCGATCTCCCCCATCTTCTTGGCGATGGCGTCGGCGTGGTGGGGGGGGAGCTGGGCGCCGTCGGCCCAGTAGACCTTGTAACCGTTATACTCCTTGGGGTTGTGGCTGGCGGTGACGTTCACCCCGGCGGTGCAGCCGTACTCCCGGATGGCAAAGGACAGCTCGGGGGTGGGGCGCAGGGCGTCGAAGATGCGGCTGGGGATGCCGTTGCCCGCCATGACGGCGCAGACCTCCTCGGCAAACTCCCGGGAGTGGTTGCGGCAGTCGTGGCAGACGGCCACGCCCTTCTTCACCGCCTCCGGCCCCTCGGCCAGGATGACCTCGGCGAAGGCCTGGGTGGCGTGGCGGATGACGTGGACGTTCATATTGTGCAGCCCCACGCACATGGTGCCCCGCAGTCCGGCGGTGCCGAACTCCAGGGGGGCGAAAAAGCGGCTCTCGATCTCCTTGTCGTCGCCGGAGATGGCCTTCAGCTCGGCCTTTTCACCGGCGCTGAGGGCGGGGGAATCCAGCCACTTCTGGTAAGTATCCTGGTACGTCATTGTACTTCCTCCTTTATTTTACTCGGCGTCTTCCGCCGGGGCTAAAAGCTCTTTCGCCTCCTGGAGGCGGCTTTCCGGGACAAAAAACTGGATGCCGGTGATGGAGCTGCCGCCGTACAGGAAGGACATTTCCCCCAGATCGGGGCGGTTGGTGAACACGGGAATACCGAATGCCTCCAGCTTGGACAGGGTGATCCCGCCGAAGGCCGCGAAATCGGCCTCACAGTCCAACAACACCGCTTTTTCCGGCTGGCCGTCCGGCCCGACGGGCCAATTTTCCACGCCCATGACGCTCGTCCCCCTTTTATTTGTGGTAGCTGGAGCCCTCGTTGATCTTAAACGCCCGATAGAGCTGCTCCAAAAGCATCACCCGGGCCAGATGGTGGGGAAAGGTCATGGGGGACATGGACAGCCGGGCCCACGCCTCGCTCTTGAGGGCCCCGTCCAGGCCGTAGGAGCCGCCGATGAGGAACACCAGGTGCTTGGCCGCGTTGTGGGTCCAGGTCTCCACCAGCTCCGCCAGCTCCTCGCTGGAGCGCAGCTTCCCCTCCACGCACAAGGCTATGATACTGGAATTGGGGGGCAGTTTCCCTCGAATGGCGGCGGCCTCCTTTTGGAGGGCGGCGTCGATCTGGGCCTGGGAGGGGTTCTGGGGCAGCCGCTCCTCGGCAAGCTCCGTGATTTGGAGTTTGCAGTAAGCCCCCAGCCGCTTGCGGTATTCCGCCACGGCGTCGGCGTAAAACTTCTCCTTCAGCTTGCCCACGCAGATGATTTGTACATCCATCATAGGCTCACACCGAATAGGCCGGGGACAGCTCCCCCCGGGGTGCGGCGGACAGGACCACGTCCCGCTCCGGGTCGATGCCCGCCCGGCGGAACACGTCCTGGGTCACCTGGAGGGCCCGGGCGGGGGTGTTGTTCTCTGCGGAGAGATGGGCCAGCAGAACGGTGGCGGCCCCCGCCTCCACGCACCAGCAGGCCAGGGCGGCCCCCGCCTCGTTGGACAGATGGCCCTTGCTGCCCAGGATCCGGGCCTTTAAATAGTAGGGATAGGACCCCGACTCCAGCCAATCCACGTCGTGGTTGGCCTCGCACACCAGCAGGTGGGCCCCCTGGACGCCGGAGCGCACCTCGTCGGTGACGTAGCCAAGATCGGTGACCACCGCCGCCTTCCGTCCGCCGTGGGTCAGGGCGAAGCCCATGGGCTGGGCGGCGTCGTGGGAGGTGGGGAAGGTCTCCACCCCGAAGGGGCCGATGTCCAGGCTGTCTCCCGGCGCCACCGGGCGGACCAGGTCCTCCAGGGCGGCGATACGGTAGCACAGCCGCCGGGCGGTGCCGGGACTGGTGTACACCGGCAGGGCGTATTTTTTCGTCAGGGTGGCAAGGCCGGAGACGTGGTCGGTGTGCTCGTGGGTGATGAGCACGCCCGCCAGCTCCTCGGGCCGCACGCCCAGGGCGGCCAGGGCGGTGGTGACGCGGCGGCAGGAGATGCCGGCGTCGATGAGCACGTGGGCCCCGCCGGCGCTGGCCAGCAGGCAGTTGCCCGACGAGCCGCTGGCTAACGTATGGATTTCCAAAGAATCGCTCCTTCTATGTATGGAAAAAGCGGCGGCGTCACGCCGCCGCTTTCGGGCTTGCTGTTCCGATTTTCTTTTAACCCACCTGGGCGGCCTTGGCCTCGTCGGGGGTGACCACCACCCGGATGTCGGCGCCGATGCCGGAGAGCTTGCGCACGATGTCCTCGTAGCCCCGCTCGATGTGGCGGATCTGGCTGATTTCCGTGGTACCCTGGGCGGCCAGGCCGGCGATGACCAGGGCTGCCCCGGCCCGCAGGTCGCAGGCCTCCACACAGGCGCCGGTGAGCTGCTTCACGCCCTCAATGACGGCCACCTTGCCGTCCACCTGGATCTGGGCCCCCATGCGGCGGAACTCGTCCACGTAGCGGTAGCGGTTGTCCCAGACGCCCTCGGTGAGGACGCTGGTGCCGTCGGCCAGGCACAGGCAGGCGGCCACCTGGGGCTGCATGTCGGTGGGGAAGCCGGGATAGGGCAGGGTTTTCACGTTGGTGCGGATGAGCCGCTGGGTCCGGCGGACCCGGACGGCGTCGTCCAGCTCCTCCACGTCGGCCCCCATCTCGATGAGCTTGGCGGTGATGCACTCCAGGTGCTTGGGGATGACCCCCTGGATGAGCACCTCGCCCCCGGTGGCGGCCACGGCGGCCATGTAGGTGCCCGCCTCAATCTGGTCGGGGATGATGGAATAGGAGCCGCCGGAGAGGTGGCTCACCCCCCGGATCTTGATGACGTCGGTGCCGGCGCCCATAATGGAGGCGCCCATGGAGTTCAAAAAGTTGGCCAGGTCCACCACGTGGGGCTCCTTGGCGGCATTTTCGATGATGGTGGTGCCCTCGGCCAGGGTGGCGGCCAGCATGATGTTCATGGTGGCGCCCACGGAGACCATGTCCATGTAGACGGTGGTGCCCACCATGCGGCCCTTCTTGGCCACGGCCCGGATGAGGCCGCCCTTCACGTCCACCTCGGCGCCCATGGCGGCGAAGCCCTTGATGTGCTGGTCGATGGGACGGCCGCCGAAGTCGCAGCCGCCGGGAGGGGGCACCTCCGCGGAGCCGAACCGGCCCAGCAGAGCGCCGATGAGATAATAGGAGGCCCGGATCTTCCGGGCCAGAGCGTCGGGGACCTTGGCGTTGCGGATGCGGGAGCAGTCGATCTCCACCGTGGTGCGGTTGATGGTTCTCACGTCCGCGCCCAACTCCTGAAGGATGTTCAGGATCAGCGTCACGTCGCTGATCTGGGGAATGTTCTCGATACGGCAAACGCCGTTCACCAGAAGGGCCGCGGGCAAAATCGCCACAGCCGCGTTTTTCGCGCCGGAGATGTCCACGGCGCCGTAAAGCGGTTTCCCGCCGTTGATCACATATTTTGTCAAAGCTGCACCCTCGATCCTTACCGCAGGTCCCACACCAGGACGGCGGCTATTGTATCAGACCGGCAAGAGACGACCGGTCATTCCTATTGTGTCCAATTCTCCGCGGATACACGCAGAAATACATTGTTATTATAGCATCGAGGCCTTTTAAAAGTAAAGATGTTTTCCAAACTTTCCACATGGTTGTGGAAATCAAACGAAGATATGGGCCGGATCATATCGATTTCCGTCGCCCGGGACACGGCGGAATAATATCCCGTTTGGGCGCAGAGCTCCCCCGGAAAAACAGTTTGCCCCAAGGGAGCAACGTTCCGTCCGCGGGCCCCCTGTTTGGAATGGAGGAATGCGATATGGCAGCGAACAGGACCCAGCGGTACGGGCTCCACCTGTGGGAGCCGGGGGACAACTTTCTGAGGGAGGAATTCAATGAGAACTTTGAGGCTTTGGACGCCGTCCCGGAGGCGGTGACCGGGACCTACACCGGGGACGGGGCATCCAGTCAGAGCATCACTCTGGGGTTCCAGCCCCGTCTGGTCCTGGTCACCAGCCGGGGGAATACCAGCAGCGGGTACGCCGCCGTGGCTGTACCGGGCGGCGACGGATACGCCCACAACGGCGGCGTGGCCCTTCAGGTGACGGAGGAGGGTTTCGCGGTTTTTATCGGCAGGCAGTATGTGTTCACCAACGAGACGGACAGGCGCTACTATTATCTGGCCGTCCGGTAAAAGAGGAAGCACCCCCGCCACACGGCGGGGGTGCTTCTTTGCCTAGAAATTAACTGTGCATCAGGTTTTTAGGCACCAACGGTAATGTCGTAAGCGGTGATCACATCGCCGTTCAGGGCAATGTAGGTCACGGTGACGACATCGCCGGCATCCGGGTTGCCGTTGGTGTTCGCGTCAGTCTTAAGGGTTACAGTCACGGAAGCGGCGTGGGCAGCGGTCAGGGTGGCATCGGCCACGGACTGGGCGCTGGCCAGATTGGTCAGGGAGTCAGCAGACACGCCGAGAGAGGCAAGTTTGGCGCTGGCGTCAAACGCGACCACCAGGGAGTAGGTCACGCCCACACCGTCGGGACCAGTGACAACGGCGGTGGCGCAGTTGCCGCCGGAGGTGCCGATGGTCACGGTGACGGCGTTGCTGAACAGGCCCATGACGTGGGTCTGGACATTGGTGATGTTGCCGGCAGCCAGAGAGGTAGCGGCGGGCACGCCGATCTTCATGGTGCTGTTGTTGATACCCACGCCGTCGGTCAGGTTCAGGGAACCCTCAACAGTGGCCAGACCGGTAACGGAGTTAAGGGTGTTCTTGTTCACGTCGATGACGATGACGTCCACCTCATCGCCGCTGGTGCGGTAGTAGCAGTTCTCAATGTAGGCGGCCACAGTATCGGTGCCGGGGTAGTTGATGCTGCTGGCCAGAGCGATGCTGTTGCCCTCAACGCCCGTCTTGTCGGCGTCGTTGATGTTCAGGATCACGGTCTGGTTGGTGATCTTGTACTCGGTGCCGGAAGAGGGAGAGGAGCCGCCCAGGGTGACCTTGCTGGCGCTGCTGGAATAGGCCTGGACAGCGCCGGTGGTGATACCGGAGGTGGTCACGTTCTTGATGGTCTGGTCGTCCACCACGTCATAGGCGATGACGGTGCGGGCGGGCAGCTTGGCGTCAACGGAGTCCTTCTCGCGCATGGTGATGACTTCGGAACCGTTCCAGAACTTGAAGACGTTGTAGGCGGTGCCGTCCACATTCTCAGTCCAGGAGGAGGTTACCAGGTAGCCGTAGTTGCTGCCGGTGAACACGCCCAGGTTCCAATCCTTCACGGAGGAGGTGGTATCATAACCGTAAATGTTGGAGGAGGTGTTGGCGTTGGCGATGACAGCGACAGAGGCCACGCGGACGCGGTTAAAGCCGTCAGAATCCCGGCCGATCAAAGCGGTAGCAGCGTTGTCGTCGTCAAAACGATAGTACTTGGTGGCGCCAGAGGCGTCGTTGTTGATGGACTTAAACTCCTTGCCGCTGATGACCTTCACGGCAGTGGCGGAAGCAGAGACGGTGCTGGAGGACAGGGAGGCGCTGGGGTTGGCGTTGGAAATGACCGTGTCGTCAGTGGCAGCATAGAGCACGATAACGGCATCGTCATCCACGATCACACCGCCGATGGTGTTGTCCTTGTCCCTCGTGGTGACAGCAGCGCCATAAGCATAGCTGTCATATCCAGCTTTGTTGTTGCTGGTCAGCAGAGTGAACTCATACTCACCGTCGTTGTTCACCTTATAGGTCACAACGCGGCCCATGAAGGCTTCTTCCTTATAGGTGTCGCCCAAGGTGTGGTTGCCGTCGAGGTCAACGTAATCATTGCCGTCGATATCATCGTACAGCTTGGCGACGGTGACGGTCTTCTTGGTGCCGTCGGCCAGGATGATCTTGGCCTGGAGGGTGTCGGAATTAAAGGTGTTGGCGGCGCCATAGGACATATCATAGATGACGGCCACGTCCTTGGAGCCGGTGGCGGCGGAGGTCAGCTTGGCGTAGTAGATAACGCCGTTGACGGCCACGTAGTCCATGGTAGAGCCGGACTTGATGGTGGTGGGCATGGTGTAGCCGGTAGCCACGGTGAACCAGCCGTCTTCCACCTGGAAGTCGGTGTAGGTGGAAGCGCCGCGGTTGAGGGCGTTGCCGGAGACCTTCACGCCGGAGACCTTGGCGCCGGTGACCTTCTCGACCTTGGTCAGCTCGTCCTTGTTGGCGTAGAAGTTACGGGTGGTGACCACATAGTCGCCCTTGGCCAGATCATCGGGATAGATGATGTCCTCCAGCTTGGGAGACAGGGTCTTCATGGTGCCCAGGGTGCCGCGGGCGCTGGACTGGTTGGACAGGGTCACGGCGGTGGAGCTCATGAAGGTGACCTCGGCCACGCCCATGGTGTGGACCAGAGCCACGTCGAACTTGCCGTTGCCGTCGTTGTCGATAAAGGTGACCTTATCGGCAAATACCCGGTCGGTAGCGGTGCTGCTGCTCAGGTCATTGTAGGTGTCGGTACGGGAGCCGGCGCCCATGTCCTTGATGAAGGTCAGGGTGGAGGAGCCGGTCTCGTAGGGATACAGCTCGCCGTCGATCTTCACCTTGTTGGTCTCGTTGCTGGGATAGCTGACCTTGGTGACGTCGGTGACGACCACGTTGTTCTTCTTAACGACGGGGTACACGCCGAACAGGGTGTCCTTGCTGTCGTTGTACAGGACCTTCACGTACTGGCCCATGTACTCGGTCAGGTCGGTGTCCTTGGCCTTGAAGTACTCGCCGTGGACGTTGGCCTGCTCACGGCTCTTGCCGTTGACGGCGTCAACATCCACCACGAAGCCGTCCTTGTTGGCGGCGTCGGAGCTGTTGGTCTCCAGCCGGCTGGTCAGATCATACTCGCCGGTGGCCATCAGAACGCCCTCGTAGATGTCCACGTTGTACTTTTCCTTGAGCATGGTCTTGCCGCTCTTCTTGTACTGGTAGGTGATCTCGCCATTGGTGATGGACATGTTGGGGTCCATCTGCATGGTCTCGGCCTGCAGGCCGTTGTAGATCAGCTGGGCGGCGTTGTCACGGCTGAGAGGCTCGGCGGGGTTCAGGCCGTCCAGGTCCTCGTACAGGTCGTTCTCGGGCTTGTTGGCCACGCCGTTGACGTTGATCTCCCAATCCACGCCGGTGAAGTTGAACACGGTGGCGTCGTAGCCCATGGCGGTCAGCACCATCTTCGCGGCCTGAGAGCCGGTGACGGAGCCGTCGGGGTTGAAGGTGCCGTCGCCCTGGCCGGAGATGATCTTCTGGCTGGAGCAGTACTCGATGTAGCTCTCGGCCCAGTGGTTGCCGATGTCGGTGTAGGTGGGGATGGTCTTGGTGCCCAGGACGGGCTCTTTGCCGCCGTGGAGGGCGATGGTGATCATCTTCGCCATCTGGGCGCGGGTGACGGTCTCCTCGGGAGCGAAGGACCCGTCGTCCTTGCCGTTGATGATGTTCAGGGACACCATCGTGTTCACGGCTTCACTGTGCTCAATATCCTTGACATCAGTGAAGTCCTTGGTGCCCACAGCTCCGGCGCCGGTCAGCATCAGCCCAGAGAGCATGGTGCCAGCCAAGCCCAAGCTGAGGACGCGCTTGAGGTTGTTCATGGAAATTCCTCCTTCTGTTTTTTGACAAGGTTCGGTTTTGCACCTCTAAAAACCCTGGAATTCCGGGCTTTTTCAGGGATTTAGGGGCGTATAACGCCCCTGGGGATTTAGAAAAGGTTGCGGAAGGGGCAAAAAAGGGCCGTGAAGCGCAGCTTCACGGCCCTTTTTGTTGCGGTGGTAGACTTTTTGGTTGACAAAATGGCGGAGGAAAACGGTGGAATGACTTGGTTTCAGAGGGTTTGGGCGGGTTTTGTGGTTGACTTTTGGTAGACTTGGGCAACTCTTGTGGAGAGGGGCGCAGTTGGGCCTTGGAGAAAGTAGGGGCGGATTGATGGCACTTTTATGGTCTGTTGCCCAAGAGGAAGAAGGGGGAATGGATGTGTCACAGAATCAGACGGAACGCTTTGGGCTGCATTTATGGGAGGCGGGCGACGACTTTTTAAGGGAGGAGTTCAACGAGAACTTTGAAGCACTGGATGACGCCGCCAGGGTGGTGTGCGGCAGTTATATTGGCAACGGAGCAAATGAGCGGCAAATCATGCTGGGCTTTATCCCAAAGGCGGTGGTGCTGTGCGACAGCTACGGCACCATGCGGGACATCAGTTATTACTACGGCGGTCTGGCACTGAAGGGAGGGGCGTCCCGTGCTTTCGAGGTGTCAGAGGGCGGATTTATCGTCCGATATGATCAGAACAGCCACTTTATGACCAACAGCGGTGGACAGACCTACTATTATCTGGCCTTCCGCTGAATAGGCAAAGCACCGGCCCCGGGATATTCCCGGGGCCGGTGCTTTTGTAGGATGTCACTGACAGGGATTGCTGGAAATCAGGAGGCGTGGCCGGTAGTAAAAGCGAAGGTAGGAGCGGCCACGTCAACTGCGGGATCATTCACGGTGGCGGTGAAGGTAATCACAGCACCGGCGCCCTCGGTGGCGTCAAAGTTGACGTTGTTACCATCAAAGGCAGTGGCATCACCAGAGACCACGGTAGCCCCATCGACGACCACGGTGGAGTTGGTACCAGCCGTAAAGGTCAGCTTGCCGTCGGCGGAGGCATTGCCAGAAACAGTCACAGTGTAAGTGATGGTCTCGCCGGCAATGGCCTGAGTCTTGTTAGTGGAGATAGTGGCGGTCTGCCCATTAGCGGCGACAGTCACGTTGGCGGCGGCGGTCACAGTTACGGTCGCACCAGCGTTGCCGGCACCGTCGATGTTGTTGTCCTCATCCACGAAGATGGCCTTAATCACGGGGGTGCCGTCCTCGACCTCGTAGATGATGTGGGCGTTGTTGTAGTCCTCGCCGGAGATCTTGGTGTAGGTGGTGATAGCATTGGCGGTAGAGGACTTGGTGCCGTCCACCTTCACGCCAATGATCTTGGAGTCCTTATCCATCTTGTAGATGGTGTCGCTGCCGCCGACCAGCTCGCCGGAGACGCTGTACTTGCCGGTGGTGGTAACGACCAGGTTCCGGCTGGTGTCGTACTCCTTCACCTTCACGGTGGCGTTACTGCCGCTGGTGACGTCGCCGCTGCCAATGGGAGCAGAGCTGACGGTGTACTGGATGAAGTCGCCCTTGGCGGCGGGGGAGGTGGAGCCGTCCACGACGACGGTCTGGGTCTCCTCGCCGTCCCAGACGGAGAGCTCGACCACGTTGTTGTCGTCGTTGTCCTTGGTGTACACCACGCCGGTGACATAGCCGTAAGCGGTGGCGTCGCCGGAGCCGGTGGGCGTGGAGTCAGAGGTCAGGGCGAAGGCCACGATCTTGCCGCTGTCCTTGGTGTAGAAGGCCTTGGTGTTGTTGCTGGCGGTCACATTGCCGATGGTGTTGGGATTGTAGACCTTCCACTTGGCGTTGGCGTAGACGAAAGCCACGGCGTCGTTGGCAGCCAGGGTGGAAGTGGGGGTGGTGTTGTTATAAACGGTCAGAGTCTTGGTGTTCTTGTTAAAGGTGTGCAGGTTGCCAGCGGCGACATCGTCGGTCACGGCGTCCACGGCGCTCATCTTGACCTCGGAGCCGCTCTTCACCAGCTCATACTTCACCATGACGGCAGCGGACTCAGCCATGCTGGCGGTGATAGCCACGCCGTTTACGGTGTCGCCGTACTTAATGCTGGAGTCGGAGTTAATGGTATAGGTAGTGGTGGTACCATCCTCCTTGAGGAGCTTCACCTGGTCGTTGATGCCCTGGGAAGCCTTCAGGACCATGGCGTAGTTCACGGTGGCGGAAACGGTCTTGCCGCCCACGTAGTACTTGCCGCCGTCCAGGACCAGCTTGTACTCGTTGCCCACAGTGTAGGTCATGGTATTGTCATAGTCGCTGAGCTTCTCGGTGTTGGCGGCCTGGTTGTACCAGGTGCCGTCGATGCGCAGCTTGGTGCCGTCCTTGGCCTCGACCTTGCCCTGAACAGTCTCAGCCTTCTTGATCTGGGTCTCGGCCACGTTGCCGTAGAAGGTAGCCACGGCCACCAGGTCGTCTTCCTTCACCTCATCGATGAAGTTGACGTCCTCCAGGTTCTTGGAGCCGATGCCCTCCAGCTGGACCTTCTTGTCGTTGAGGGAGGTGACGCTGGAGTAATCCCAGGTCTCCACATAGGCCTTGACAATCTTGCCGCTGTCGCTGTCGGTCACGAACTTGATGCGGTCGGCGGAACGAACCCGCAGGCCGTTGACGGCGGTGTTGATATAGGTGGCGAACTCAGCGGCGGTGCAGCCGGCGGCCTGGTTGTTGCTGGTGGCCGTATCAATATCACCGGCGTCCACGTCGGCCACGGCACCGTAGTTGGTCACGATGGCCACGTCGCCGTCGGCGGCCAGAGCGGCCACGTCGTACAGGGAGTCGTTGAACTTGATCTTGCCCTTGGCCAGGTTAGTAGCCCCGGCGTCCTGCAGGTCGGCCTTGGTGATGTCGTAGACGGTCACGGCGTTGGTGTTGAAGATGCCGTAGATGGTGTCATTCTTGTCGGGCTTGCCGGCGACACCGCCCTTGCCGTCCTTGAAGATGACCTTGAACTCTTCGCCGATGTTGGCGATGTCCAGGTCAGCGGGGAAGTCGGCGTTGCGGTCCAGCTGACCGGCGGTCACACCGTCGTCGGTGTCCAGACGGCCATTGAGCCGAACCTCATCCTTGGCGCCCATGCCCATGTTGTGGTTGCCCTCAAAGGTACCCACAAAGATCTTGGCGTCAAAGTACTTGTTCAGGAAGGACTCGTCGCTCTTGAAGTAGTTGTAGCTGATCTCGCCGGAGGAGGCAACCTTGTCAAAGCTGCGGTCCATGATCTTGGCCTCGAGGGCGTTGTAAGCCATCTGGGCCACATTGTCACGGGACAGGCCGGCGGAGGTGTCGATGGAGCGGATGCCGTCGTACAGCTTGGCGTCGTTGGCCTGGAGGTTGACGCTCAGCTCCCAGTCGATGCCGGTGAAGCCAAACACGTCGGAGTCGTAGCCCAGGGCCACCAGCAGCATCTTGGCGGCGGCGGCGCCAGTCACCTGGCCGTCGGGATTGAAGGTGCCGTCGCCCTGGCCAGCGATGATGTTCAGGTTGGAGCAGTACTCAATGTAGCTGCGGGCCCAGTGGTTGCTGACGTCAGTGTAAACGGGGTTGCTGGAAGTGCCCAGAGTGGGGTCCACACCGCCGTTGCGCATAACGCAGATGATCTTGGCCATCTCGGCGCGGGTCACGGTGCCGGCGGGGTCGAAAGCGCCGGTGTCCTTGCCCTTGAGCACGCCCAGAGTGGACATGACCTCGACGGCCTCTTTGTTCTGGATCTCATCGGCGTCGGTGAAATCCTTGCTCGCAGCCGAGGCGCCGACGAGCATCATGCCGGAGAGCATGGCGCCAGTCAAGCCCAAGCTGAGAACGCGCTTGAGGTTGTTCATGGAAATTCCTCCTTCTGTTTTTGGCGGGGGGTTATTCCCCGAAAAGACCCGTAATTTTAGGCATTTACGGATATTTTAGGGGCGTATAACGCCCCTGGGGATTAAGAATAAGTTGCTGAAAAGGCAAAAAGAGGCCGTGAAGCACAGCTTCACGGCCCTTTTTGTTGTGGTGGTAGACTTTTTGGTTGACAAAATGGCGGGGGAAAACGGTGAAATGGCTTGGTTTCAGAGGGTTTAGGCGGGCTTTATGGTTGACATTTGGTAGACTTGGGCAACTCTTGTGGAGAAGGGCGCAGTTGGGCCTTGGGGGAAGTAGGGGCAGATTAATGGCACTTTTATGGTCTGTTGCCCAAGAGGAAGAAGGGGGAATGTATATGTCACAGAATCAGACGGAACGCTTTGGACTGCATTTGTGGGAGCCGGAGGACAATTTTTTGCGGGAGGAGTTTAATGAAAACTTTTTGACGCTGGACAAAGTGTTGGGGGCAAAAAGCGAGGTGGTGTTCGGATCTTATACCGGGACTGGAACCGTAAATAGAGTGATATCGCTGGGATTTACGCCTAAGTGCGTTATCCTGGTCAACGACCGATGGCGGCTGTTTTCCACAAACAACCCCAACGACGTGGAAGGGGGTATTTTCTTTTCAGAGACGGATATCCCTAATTTTAAAATCGTCACGAACGGCTTCCGGGTGTCCAACGAGGAGAGCTATGGAGGCTCCACCAACAATGCCAGAATCCATTATTATATTGCGTTTCGGTAACAGGCTGGAAAAACACCCCCGGGTCATTCCTGACCCGGGGGTGAAACTAAATTTCAGTTTTTTGGTTCTGCCAAAGCACCGAAGAACAATTACTGATCAGCCAGAGTAAAGGTCAGCACAGTGTCCTTGGCAATAGCGGTAATGGTAACCACAACATCTTTAGTGGCGCCCACGGCATCGCTGTTGGTAAAGACAGAGGTGCCGGTGAAGCTGGTGGTAGTAGCAACGGGAGCAGAAGCCACAGTGGCGTCCACAGCACCGTTGGTCTTCTTACCGCCCAGGGTGAAGGTCACCGTAATGGTGTCAGTGCCGCCGGAAGCTGCGCCCACCACGTAGTAGACATTATCCACCTTAATGACGTTGGCACTGGCTCCCTTAATAGATGCGGTGGCGGTAGTAGCGTTGCCGCTGTCCGCATCAGTCACGCCGGTAGTATTCACAGTGCCGGCCACAGAAACCTTATAGGCCTGAGTCAGAGCAGGAACGCTCACATTGGTCATCTGTGTACCGTCAGCGGCGGTAAAGGTCATCTTAGTAGTGCCGTCGAAGGTAATGTTGGTGCAGCCGTCAGCAATCATCTGCGCACGGAGGGCAGAGATCTTCTCGGCAACAGTAATGGCGTGGCCGTCCTCCACGTAGAAGACAGGAGCGGCATAGTAGTTGCCGCTATCAGACTTCAGAACCTTGACGTCGGTGGTGGGAGCGGGCGTATCGGTGCTGCCGCTCTTGGGGTTCTGCACGACAACCAGCTTGGCAGTGTCGGGGTTGCCGCTGTCCAGGTCGAACAGGACGTAAGCGATCTTGTCGCCTTCCTGAGGACCAGCGCCCAGCTCGGCGGTGGGATCGTCCAGATACTTGCTGTCGTCCACCAGCAGGGTGTTGGAGTCGATCTTCATCTCGTACTTGTCGCCGCCAGCGGTCTTGACCACGAAGGTCTTGTTGTTGGAGGCCTCCACAGTGAGGTCCTTCAGCAGGTTGCCGCCAGCGCCGAGAAGCTTAACATCCTCAGTCTCGTAGTACTTGTCGGAGTTGATGGTGTAGGTGTAGACGCCAGTGGAAACACCCTTGCCGTCCACCTTCAGGTCGGTGATGGGATCGGTGCTGCCGGCCACAAAGGCCTTGACGCTGGTGTAGTCGCTGGAGGTGTTGTTCACGCTGTAAATGTACATGTTGTCATCCACATTGGCCTTGGTGATGTTGGTGCCATTGAAGAGGACAGCCACGATCCGATTGGCGGCGTTGGTAATGTACTTACCAGTGACAGTGCCAGTCAGAGAGGGAGCGGAGGCATAGCCGGTGTAGGTGTTGACCTTCTTGCTGTCGATGGTGGTACCGCTCATGGAGCCGTCCACATAGAAGAAGGAGGTGTTGGCGTTGGTGTAGCCCTTCACGGTGCTGCCGTCGGTGAGGGCGGTCTTGCCCTTGGTGAACTTGGCGTTGGTGAGGCTGGTGCCAGTGGCCTCGGTCAGCTTGATCTTGCCGTTGCTGCCGATGCTGTAAGAGCACACGGAGCCGACGTCGAAGTAGCCGGCGCCGCCGCCGTCCTTGTAGGTGTCGCCATTGGTGTTGACGGTGTAGGTGCCCACGGAGCCGTCGGACAGGACAACCTTGACCTGGTCGTCAATGGCGGTGCCCACGCCCAGAACCAGAGCGTAGTTGTAGGCGTTCTCCACGACCTCGCCCACGGCGGCGATGTAATCGCCCTTGCCCAGGTAGAAGGTGGCCTCGGTGTCCAGGTTGTTGGGGCCGTAGCCGGTAGCGGCGGTGATGCTGTCGGCGCCGCCGGTGTAGCCGGCGATCCAGGACACGTTGTAATTGGTGCCGTCGACCTCCAGCTTGGTGGCCTTGCTGGTGTCCTTGTCGACCTTATAGCTCTTCAGCTCGCCGGTGACGGACTCGGCCTTCTCCACGTAGAGGTTGCCGCCGATGTAAGCGGCCAGGACATAGTCGTCCTTCTTCACGTCGTCAAAGCCAACCACGTCGTCCTTGTCGGAAGCGGTCATGGCCTGGCCGGCGGTGACGGTGATGGAGCCGTCGCCGGAGGTGACGTAGGAGGTGACCTTGCCGAAGGCGTAGGTGTTCAGCAGGACATAGTCCACGTTGCCGTCGTCATCGTTGTCGATGAGGACCTTTTCCACGCCCCGGATGCCGGCCTTGGTGGCGTTGGCATTGGTCAGAGTGGTGGAGCCACCGTAGTTGGCGGCGGTCATGGTGCCGGAGACGATCTTCAGGCTGTTGTCGTCGGCCACTTTGCTGATGGAATCAGCGGAGTAGTCGGTGACCACGGTGTTGTCAGCGCTGACGATGACGGAACCCAGGACCTCAGCCTTGGAGGCGCTGGAGTTCTTCTTCACGTACACGTTGACGCTGCGGCCCAGATCCTCCAGACCAGTGGCGGCCTGCACGGTCAGGCTGGTCTTGAAGTCGTCCTGCTCGCCGTTGCCGGTGCCATAGTTAGTGACACTGATCCGGGTGCGGTTGGCGTCCAGGCTGTTGCCCTTGTCGGCGGTGGAGGCCAGGTCGGCGACCTCGTTGGCCACGACCACGCCCTCGACCTTGACGGCGTCAAACTTCTTCTCCATCATGGTCACGTTGCTCAGAGAGTACTTGTAGGTGACCTCGCCGGAAGAGGCGACGGAGTCATAGTTGCGGTCCATGACGCGGGCGTCCAGAGCGTTATAGAGCAGCTGGGCGGCGTTGTCGCGGCTCAGGCCCTCGGAGGGGTTCAGGCCGGACAGGTCGTCGTACAGGTCGCACTCGGGGGCGTTGGCGGTGGAGTTGACGTTCACTTCCCAGTCGATGCCGGTGAAGTTGAACACGTTGGAGTCGTAGCCCAGGGCCACCAGGGCCATCTTGGCGGCCTGGCTACCGGTGACGGTGCCGTTGGGATTGAAGGTGCCGTCGCCCTGGCCGGCGATGATGCCGTTCTTGGAGCAGTACTCAATGTACTTCTGAGCCCAGTGGCCGCCGATGTCGCTGTAAGCGGGGGTGGCGTTGGTGCTCAGGACGGGCTCCTTGCCGCCGTTGAGCATGATGGTGATCATCTTGGCCATCTCGGCGCGGGTCACAGTGGCGCTGGGGTCGAAAGCGCCGGTGTCCTTACCCAGGATGACGCCCAGGGCGCTCATGGTGGTGACCGCCTCTTTGTTCTTGATTTCAGCGGCGTCGCTGAAATCCTTGACGTCCGCAGCCGAGGCGCCGACGAGCATCATGCCGGAGAGCATGGCGCCAGTCAGACCCAAGCTGAGAACGCGCTTGAGGTTGTTCATGGAAATTCCTCCTTCTGTTTTTGGCGGGGGGTTATTCCCCGAAAAGACCCGCAATTTTAGGCATTTACGGATATTTTAGGGGCGTATAACTCCCCTCGCCTTACGCTCCACATGATAACCCAAAGAAATCCCCCCGTCAACGGCTTTCCGGGTTTTGTAACACAACCGTAAAAATCGGGGGCTTGTGTTACAGAAGGACGTCAGCGTACAATCAGCGCCCTTTTTTCGACGGTTTTTATTTATATTAAGGTAGGGAACCTTTTCCTCTCTGGGACCGTCTAAAACCAAGACAGTCCCGAGGGGGTTCAGAAAGTTTTAAGAATTTGTCACCGCTTTGTTCTTGCTATGCTTTTACCCCCACCTTATAATGTACTCTGACAGAATTTGAACAGCCAGGAGGAAACGCCATGTCTGAACAGCAGACTCCCGTGGTCGAGCAGGCCGCGGCCCCGCAGTCGCCCAGCACCCCGCCGAAGAAGGAGAAGACCCCCGCCACCCATGAGCAGAAGCAGAAGAAGCGCAAGCTCATCCGGCGGATCATCGCCCTGGTGGTGGCGCTGGCCATCATCATTACGTCCGCGGTGCTTTTGAAAAAGTTCGTGTTCAACGACAAGGAGGAGCTGGGCGAGGTCATGACCATGCCCGTCACCCTCGGCTCCATCCAGTCCATGGTGGAGGGCACGGGCAACGCCCGGGCCAAGAACTCCGCCACCGTCACCCCCGACGCGGGGTACAAGGTGCTGGAGCTCTTCGTCAAGGAGGGCGACACGGTGGAGGAGGGACAGCTCCTCTACAACCTGGACGACTCCGCCGCCCAGGAGGCGGTCTCCACCGCCCAGAACAACGTCCGCAAGGCCCAGGAGACGGTGGACGACTACAACACCGAGCTGTCCAAGCTCTACGACAACGTGGCCGACCTGACCATCAAGGCCCCCCATGACGGAAAGCTCATCGACATCAACGCCGACATCAAAAACGGCAAGGACATGTCCGTGGGCGACGCGGTGGCCACCGTGGTCAACGACACCAAGCTGCGCCTGCACCTCTATTACAGCTGGGCCTACGAGGGCCAGATCAGCGTGGGCCAGACCGCCCAGATCACCCTGCCCGCCTCCATGACCTCGGTCACCGGCACGGTGGAGCAGGTCAACTACGTCAAGCGGGTGGTCAGCGAGGGCGGCGTCACCTTCGAGGTGGTGTTCGTGCTGAACAACCCCGGCACCCTCACCGAGGGCATGACGGCCTCCGCCGCCCTCACCACCTCCGACGGCACCCCCATCTATCCCTACGAGAGCGGCAAGCTGGAGTACTTCGAGACCACCAAGCTCACCGTAAAGGTGGCGGGCCCCGTGCAGTCGGTGAACCTGATGAACTACGCCGACGTCACCAACGGCCAGGTGTTGGTACAGCTGGGCGACAAGGACGCCAGCGCCAGCATCGCCTCCAAGCAGAACAGCCTGCGGGAAGCCCAGAAGAGCGTGGACGACGCCGTGAAGGCCCTGGAGGAGGCCCAGAAGAAGCTGGAGAATTACCACGCCACCGCCCCCATCTCCGGCCGGGTCCTCTCCTGCAACCTGGTCTCCGGCGAGGACGTGGCCTCCGGCCAGGCCATCCAGATCGCCGACACCTCCACCATGATCGTGGACATCAACATCGACGAGCGCAACGTGGGCTACGTCTCCAACGGCATGATGGTGAACCTCCAGGACCAGATGGGCAATTTCTACATGGGCATCATCGAGCAGATCGCCCTCACCGCCAAGGCGGAAAACGGCGTGGCCTCCTTCCCCGCCACCGTGGTGGTGGATAACCCCGAGGGGATGCTGATGACCGGTACTTACATCCAATACTCCTTCGTGGCCAGCCAGTCCGACAACTGCCTGGTGGTGCCCATCCAGGCCGTGATGAACGTCACCCTGCCCCAGACCGCCATGCCCGGCAGCGAGATGGGCGAGGACGGGATGGAGCCCGGCATTGACGACGGCGGCATGGTGGACGGCGACATGGGCGTGGCCGAGCCCGCCGTGGACGCCCCCGCCGCCGGCGGCCCCCGGGCCCAAAGCCTTGGTATGGTGGTCATGAGCGGCGGCTCCTTCGCCGTGGACGGCGGCTCCATGGGCGGCTCCTTCGGCGGCAAGAGCGACACCGCCACCGTGTGCTTCGTCCAGGGCGAGCCCGACGAACGGGCCATCGAGGCCGACCCCTCCTGGAACATGCCCGAGGGCTTCTTCGCCGTGGTGGTCACCACCGGCCTGTCCGACGAGACCAACGTGGAGATCACCTCCGGCCTCAACGAGGGCGACATGGTCTTTACCGGCTACATGACCAACTCCGCCAACACCTACGGCTGATAGGGGCGCGCCATGCTGATTGAAGTCAAAGACCTATATAAGATTTATAATGAGGGAAAGGAAAACGAGGTCCGGGCTCTGGACGGCCTCGATCTCCAGATCGACCGGGGGGAGTTCGTGGCCATCATCGGCGCCTCCGGCTCGGGCAAGTCCACCCTCATGAACGTGCTGGGGCTGCTGGACATCCCCACCTACGGGGAATACCACCTGGACGGCACCGATGTCACCAGCCTCACCGATAAGCAGCAGGCCCATCTCCGAAACAAGCAGATCGGCTTCATCTTCCAGGGCTACAACCTGATCCCCGCCCTCAACGCCGCGGAAAACGTGGAGCTGCCCCTCATCTACCAGGGCATGCCCATCGACCAACGGGACGTTCGGGTGGAGGAGGCCCTGAACAAGGTGGGCATGTTCGACCGGGCGGGTCACAGGCCCGCCGAGATGTCGGGCGGCCAGCAACAGCGGGTGGCCATCGCCAGGGCCATCGGCACCCACCCGCCCATCATCATGGCCGACGAGCCCACCGGCGCCCTGGACTCCAAGACCGGCCGCCACGTGCTGGAGATCCTCCATAATCTCCACGAGGAGGGCTCCACCATCATCCTCATCACCCACGACAACGGCATCGCCGCCACCGCCGAGCGCATCGTGCGCATCTCCGACGGCAAGATCATCCTGGACGGCACACGAGAGGAGGCGGGATTGTGAATCTGAAACAGGCCTTCAAGATCGCCGCCAAGTCCATCGCCGCCAAGAAGGGGCGTTCCGCCCTGACCATGCTGGGCATCATCATCGGTCTGGCCGCCGTCATCATCCTGGTCTCCTTCGCCCAGGGTCAGAACAAGTGGATCGAGGACTATTACGCCAGCCTGGGCGACAACACCATCAACATCTCCGCCTGGACCTACAACGGCAAGGACGTGACGGAAAAGCTCTACTCCTACTGCCAGAAGATGGACGAGTACATCGTAGGCGTCACCCCCAACAACCAGGTCTACGGCAACACCACGGTGAAATACGGCGCCAAGACCCTGGGCCGGAACAACACCGACTGGGAGAGCCGCCCCAATATCATCATGGGCAACCAGCAGTTCGGCGTCTGCCAGAACTACACCCTGGAAAAGGGGCGGGACCTGGCCTATCTGGACATCGAGAATCTCAACCAGGTCTGCGTCATCGGCTCCAAGATGGCAGACAGCCTCTTCAACTACTCCAACCCCGTGGGGGAGACCATCACCATCAACGGCATCCCCATCAAGGTGGTAGGGGTCTACGCCGAGACCGACCCCAACAACATGTCGGGCAAGGACCGGGTCATCCTACTGCCCTACACCCTCCAGCGCTACTTCGCCGACAACGTGGACACCGGCAATTTCGTGGCCAAGGCCAAGGACGCCCGGTCCACCACCATGGCCATCACCCTCCTCAACGGCTACCTCAAGGGCCTGGTGGGAGACAACGGCTACGGCTACGCCGAGACCCCCAACCAGTGGCAGGAGAGCTCCAACGAGCAAAACCGGATGCAGCAGATGTTCCTGGGCGGCATCGCCGCCATCTCCCTGCTGGTGGGCGGCATCGGCATCATGAACATCATGCTGGTCACCGTTACCGAGCGGACCCGGGAGATCGGCATCCGCAAGGCCATCGGCGCCGAGCGCAAGAGCATCATCGCCCAGTTCCTCATCGAGGCCTGCCTCATCTGCGGCCTGGGCGGCATCATCGGCATCGCCATCGGCTATTTGGGCACGGCCATCGTCTGCCAGTTGGTCCTGAAATTCATCGTCTGGCCCAGTGTGTCCGTCACCGTGGGCTCCTTCGCCTTCTCGGTGGCCATGGGCGTCATCTTCGGCCTCTATCCCGCCATCAAGGCCAGCGGCCTCCAGCCCGTGGAAGCCCTTCGGGCGGAGTAACGGCCCGCCACCCCATACCAGAAAAGGATGTGTTGTTCCATGCGTGTGAATCGTCTCCTGGCCGCCGCCCTGGCTGCCGCGACCCTGGCGGGGACTGCCCCGGCCCTTCAGCCGCCGGCCTCCGCCGCCCAGCCCTCCTCCTTTACCGACCTCTCCGACCCCAAGCAGGCTGAGGCCGCCGAATTCCTCAAGCTCCTGGGGGTGGTCAACGGCGTCCCCGGCGGCGCCTACAACCCCTCCGGCACCCTGAGCCGGGCGGAGTTCTGCAAAATGGCGGTCTCCGCCCTGGACCGGGCCGACGAGGAGCTGGCCCAGCGGGGCCGCACCATCTACTTCGACGTGGGCCCCACCCACTGGGCCCGGGGCTATATCAACCTGGCCTCCACCATCACCCTGGGCTCCGACTCCGACGGCAAGGGCGGCACTGCCCTGGTGGCCGGGGCCGGGGACGGCAATTTTTACCCCGACCAGCCCATCACCTACGGCGCGGCGGTGGCCATCCTCTGCCGGATGCTGGGCTACGGCGTCAATGACGTGGCCACCGGCGGGGCGTGGTACGACGGTTATCTGGCCACCGGCGCCGCCAACGGCCTCACCGACGGCATCTACCTCTCCGGCGACGACGTCATCGACCGGGGCCAGGCGGCCATCCTCTTCTATAACCTCTATTTCACCAAGTCCAAGGGCTCCGATAAGACCTACCTGGTGAGCATGGGAGGCAAGGAGGAAGAGGGCGGCATCATTCTGGACACCGACGCCACCGCCGACGACGGCACCACCGGCTCGGTGGAGACCACCAAGGGCACCTATAAGACCGACCGCTCCTTCGATCCCTCCCTGGAGGGGCAGGAGGGCAAGGCTTTCCTGGATAAGGACGGCAAGCTGCTGGCCTTCCAGCCCAAGGAGGGCACCAGCCAGAAATCTGTGAACGTCCTCTCCACCAGTACTACCTACCTCACCATCTCCGGCGGGGACAAGCTGGATGTGGAGCCCGACACCGTGGTCTATCAGGACGGCAAGGCCACCACCTGGGACAAGGTCTATCTGAATGTGGCCTCTTCCACCGCCGTCACCTTCCACTACGGCGCCAACGGGAAGCTGGCCTATCTCTTCTTCCCCTCCGAGTCCGCCGACGGTCCCACCGTCATGGTGGCCCGCTCCACCCCCAACGGCACCGTCAACCCCTTCTCCGGCATGGCCGGGGGCGGGACCTACACCATGTTCAAAAACGGCGTGGCCGCCTCCGCCTCCGATATCCGGCAGTACGACGTGGCCACCTACGACAGCGGCACCCGCATCATCCAGGTCTCCGACCTGAAGCTCACCGGCATTTACGAAAACGCCTCCCCCAGCCCCTCTGACCCCACCAGCCTCAAGGTCATGGGCCACGACTTCCCGGTGCTCTCCACCGCCCGGAACGACCTGTCCTCCTTCAAGGTGGGGGATAAGATCACCCTCCTGCTCACCTCTGACGGCCGGGTGGCGGGAGCGGTTCCAGCCACCGCCGTAAAGGGCGAGGCCGTAGGGATCGCCACCGTCAGCAAGGGGGACGGCAATAAGAGCACCGCTACCGTCAAGCTTCTCCAGGGCGGCCTGGAGGTCAAGGGCGAGGTCTCCTCCGGCGCGGCCGATACCTATAACAACCAGCTGGTGACGGTGACCAGCAACGCCACCGGACGGCTGTCCCTGAACAAGATCTCCGGCAGCGCGGCCAAGGGCACTCTGGACGTGGCCGCCCGCAAGCTGGGAGAAAAGGAGATCGCGGAGAACGTGGCCATCTATGACCGTGTCAAGGACGGCGCCATGGTGGCTGTTGAGTACGAAGACCTCTCCGCCGCCGCCATTCCCTCCAGCAAGATCAGCTTTGTCTCCTACGACTACGCCGGCCGGGTCAAGTATCTGGTGCTGGATGACGCCACGGGGGATGCCTATACCTATGGGTATCTGTCCTATACCAGCGCAGAAACACAATGGGTAGATGATGAGAGCAGGCCCATTTATAAAAAGGATAACTTAGGCAACTTTGAGTTGGATGAGAATGGCAATAAGATTCTTCTTGGCTACGAGAAACAACTCGAGACCACCGGAACGCCCACCCTCTGTGTAAGGCAAGGGGACAAAGACGGCAAAGAAGTGGTCTCCTCCAAGGGTTCCTTTATCGGCTCTGTCCGTAACGGCGCCGCCGGCGGCGTAGCCTATGGAGCTGACGGCAAGGTGGTGGCCTCGGTTTACCTCCAGTCTCTCACTGGAGTCAACCGCACCGCCTTCGACCCCGAGGAGATGACGGTCACCGTGGCCGGCGTGGCCTACCCGGTGTCAGACACCGTCCAGTGCTATAACAAGACCACCAAGACCTGGTTTGCCCCCGGCAAGGACGGCATGGAAGCCGCCCGGGCCTATTCCGACGACCTGACCCTCTACTATGACCGCGCCCCCAGCGAGGGCGGCAAGATCCGTATGATCGTCGTCCCCTGAGCTTTAGCGTAAACAGCCCGGAAGCAAATGCTTCCGGGCTGTTTTTTTACCGAAGAGGGGTCCGGGTCTACCAAAAGTCAACCACTAAACCTGCACAAACCCTTTGAAATCAAGCCATTCCGCCGTTTTCCCCCGCCATTTTGTCAACCAAAAAGTCTACCACCACAACAAAAAGGGCCGTGAAGCTGTGCTTCACGGCCCTTTTTTGCTTATTTCTGCAACCTTTTCCAAATTCCCAGGGGCGTTATACGCCCCTAAATCCATGAAAAAACCCGGAATTTCAGGGTTTTAGAGGTGCAAAACCGAACCTTGTCAAAAAACAGAAGGAGGAATTTCCATGAACAACCTCAAGCGCGTTCTCAGCTTGGGCTTGGCCGGAACCATGCTTACTGGCATGATGATGGTCGGCGCCGGAGCTGTGGGCGTCAGCGACTTCACCGACGGTGAGGAGATCAAAAACCAGGAGGCTGTCACCACCATGGCCGCCCTGGGCGTCATCCTGGGTAAGGACACCGGTGCCTTCGACCCCGCCGGCAACGTCACCCGGGCCGAGATGGCCAAGATGATCACGGTCATGCTCAACGGCGGTAAGGACCCCGTCCTGGGCGTCAAGGCTACCCCCAGCTACACTGACATCGGCGGACACTGGGCCGAGAGCTACATCGAGTACTGCTCCACCCAGGGTGTCATCTCCGGCCAGGGCGACGGCACCTTCAATCCCGACGGCTCCGTCACCGGCAGCCAGGCCGCCAAGATGGCTCTGGCCGCTCTGGGCTATGACTCCAGCGCCTACAACTTCACCGGCATCGACTGGGAGGTCAACACCAACCGTGTGGCCAACGCGGACGCCGACCTGTACGACGGCCTGGCCGGAATCAACCCCTCAGAGGCCATCAGCCGCGACAACGCCGCCCAGATGCTGTACAACACGCTGGACGCCAGGACCAAGAAAATGACGCCCACCACCAGCACCAACGGCAGCATTGAGTACACTTACACCGACGGCGGCACCTTCATGCTGGAGAAATTCGGCGCCGTGAAGGTGGAGGGCGTGGTCACCGGCAATGAGATGGCCGTCCTGACCTCCTCTGCTACCGGCAGCCACCTGGATGCCAACCGCACCCGTCTCCAGGTCACCAATTACAGCACCAACCCCGGCAACGATGAGCAGAGCTACTTTGGCAGCTCCGGCACCGTGACCGTGCAGGCCACCACCGGCTTGGACGAGCTGGGCCGCAGCGTCAGCGTGTATGTGAAGACTGGTTCCAGCGCCTCCCGTGCCGAAATCATGGGCGACGTGATCCTCTCTGAGGATAACGTGGTCGTCACCGACTACTCCGGCGATTCCATCGCTACCGTGGCCGACGACAACCACCTGAACCTGGTCTCCGGCACCCAGACCGCCCGGAACTACACCAATGTCGCCGTGTACAGCGCCAGCGTGCCCGGCAACAGCACCCGTGGTGTGGAGAAAATCCTCATCGACAACGACGATGACGGCGACATCGACTACATCCTGCTGAACACCTACCGTCTGGGCCGTGTCACCAGCTACGTCACCACCGGCGACGGCTCCATCACCGTCAACGCCGGCGTCGGCGGCAACACTTATAGCCAGAGCGACGCCGACGACGTGGTGGGCTTCGAGGACGTGGCCCGCAACGACTACGTCATCGCCGCTGAGATCGGCGGCCGCCTCCACGTGGAGAAGGCCGAGACCGTCACCGGCGAGCTGACCGCTTACCGTACCAGCACTGACAGCAACAACGTTCTGGGCGGCGGCGCCAGCGCCACTTACAGCAACCGCCTGGCCATCGACGGCACCAACTATAACGTCGCCTGGCTCACCGGCTTCATCAATGGCACTGACAACGTCCAGCCTGCCTACAACTACGGCGCCACCTTCCTGAACAACAACGCCACCTTCTATCTGGGCAAGGGCGGCTATGTTCTGGCTGTGGGCGACTCCTCCGAGAACGCTTACAACTACGCTCTGGTCCTGGCCGCCGACACCGCCGGCGTGACCGATCAGGTCCGTGTGGTCCTGTCTGACGGCACCAAGGCTACCTACACCGTCAACTCCAACGGTCACACCTACAATGCCGCGAACAACTTGACCGACAGCTACTTTACGGTCGGTTCTCTGTGCTCCTACACCATGGCCAGCAACGGCTCTATCCGCCTGACCGAGGTGGCCAACATCACCGACAGCTCCGCCAAGACCACCTCCAGCGACGCTTCCTTCACCAAGGGCCGCACCGGTCTGACCATTAACGGCAGCACTGCGGTGTACACCAACTCCAGCACTGCCTTCTTCTACGTGAAGGACGGTAACCTCACCACCAGCACCGCCAGCGCCGACGTGAGCACCTACACTGGCTACGCCAACGCCACCTCCGTCACCGGCGCCAACGCCCTCTACTACACTAACGCCGCCGGTCAGGCCGTTGCCGTGGTGCTTTACAGCTCCACCCTTTCCGCCAACGCCGATGTGGACGATTTCGTCTATATTTATGGCACCGGCAACTCCAACAACGACTACACCGACGCCAGCGCCTTTGTGGCCGGCATGGATGGCCCCCAGGATATCCACGTAGACGGAGGGGTCTACGCCTACGCCGCCGGCGGAGCCACTCTTGGCACCACCGTTACCAACGAAGGCCTGTATAAGTACTCCACCACTCCCGAGGGCTACTACGAGCTGGCGGCCATTGCCGACTATGTCAGCGGCACCGGCGGCAACAAGTTGGTCTCCGACTACAACGCCAGCACCAACCCCAGCGGCAAGACCTACGGCGTGTACTCCGCCAGCGGCAGCACCGTCGTCATCGGCGAGTGGGATGCCAGCCACCAGGCTTTTGACAAGGCCGGCACCCTCTTCGAGGTGAAGATCACCTCCGACACCATGGTGGTGGACGACAGTTCCGATCTGGACGATCCCACCATGTCCTACGGCGACAACACCTTCTCCGAGGGTGACCGCATTGCCTACCTGCTGGTGAACCGGGACAGCAGCAACGTGGCTGACGAGGCCCTGGCCATTGTTACCAAGCGCAACCAGGCCGTGGCCGCCAAGCCCGCGCCCACGATTGCCAACGCCACTCTGGCCGCCGGTACCACCAACCCCCTGACGACTGTCAGCGGCACCACCACCCTGGTGGCCGGCACTCCTGCCACCGCTACTGCCTCTACCTATAACGCCACCACCGCCAACACCGTGAAGGTGACCATCGGTGCTGTCACTGGCGGTACCGCGGGTCAGGCCACCGTTGCCATCGACGGCGGCGTTGCTACCAACTACACCTCCAACGATGACATCACTTTGCCCGGCACTGGCGAACACACTGTGACCATCACCGTGCCCGTGACTGGCGATTCCACCCACTCCAACGCTACCTTCACCTACACTGTGACCATCACCGTCTCTTAATCGAGTTCCCACAAGCGATTTGAACGGCTGACACAGCCAAGAAAAGCGCCGCCCCATTTGGGGCGGCGCTTTTCCCATGCCCTCACCGAAATGCGAGATAGAAATGCTGAAACCGATTGTTGGTGGAGCCGCCATAACTGGCCTCGTTGGATACCTGGAACCCCCCGTCCACGATGGCAAAATTGGTTAAGCTCATTTCGGGGAAAAAGACGCCGCCGCCGATGTCCGCGCCCGCGTATATCTGGCCGCTGTGGTTCACCAGGATGACGCACTTGGGCGTGAAGCCCAAAGAGATGAGCCGATTGGCAGTATTGTCTCCGGTGTACGAGCCGAACACCACCTCAACCTTTTCCCCTAGTGCAGCCTCGATGGCCAAAGTGTTCTCATTGAACTCCTCCCTTAGAAAATTATCCCCCGGCTCCCACAGGTGGAGCCCGTACCGCAGGGTCTGATTTGTTGCCATACGCATAACCTCCCTCTCTGCCCAAGGCGGAAATGGGGGACGCGTTTCTCTTTTTTATCCCCTACCTGCCCCCAGGGCCCACTGCGCCCATTTTAAAAAAGCCGGCCCGGAACGAAATCGTTCCGGGCCGGCTTTTTCATTATCGGGTTGATCTGTATTGCAGTTCGTCACTCCGCCTTTTATTCCGCCGCCGTCACTGCGCCCGTGACGGCGTCCACGGCGTAGCGCCAGGGCCAGGTGTCCGTCTCGATATACCAGGCCGGGGTCAGGGTCACAGGCCCCGTGCCTCCGGCGGCGTACCCGGCGTACATCTCCGTGATCCCCGAACAGACGTAGCCCTCCTTGTTGAGGGCCTCCAGAAAACGGGACAGGGCGGTGGAAGCGGTGAGCAGGTTTTCCCCCGCCGTGCGCTCCGCCGTCCCGGTCAGCCAGCGGCCGCTGAGCTGCCTCAGCGCGCCGTCCTGATAGGTCAGGGTGACAGCCAGATCGGGCACCGGCGTCCCCTCCCAAAGCTGGGTGAAGGTGAGCCGCAGGGTGCTCCCCTGGGTCTCCCGGGACGCTTCCTGAACCTGAAGGCCCAGAGCCTCCAACAGCTCCGCCCCGGCCTGATCGGCGTCGGTGCCGTCCAGCGGCCAGGCGGCAGCGTCAAATTCCGCTGACGCTTCCCCCGTGGGGGAGAAGGTCACGGTGCCCTTTTCCCCCGTGTACAGGGTCCTGGAGCCCACCGTGGCCGCCTTGCTCACCGGCCCCACCAAAAGGGCGGCCTCGGCCTCTCCCATGGGAGAGGCGGTCACCCGCAGGCTGGACAGGGGCATGGCGCCCGGAACCTCCTCCGGCGCGAAGGCAATGCCGCCCCGCTCCAGAATGGTGATCATCCGCTCCCGAGTCTCCCGCTCGCTGCGGGCGGTCCGGCCGGCCCGCAGGCCCACCATGACCAGAAGGCAGACATTGACCACCACCAGCAAGAGCAGGATGATATTTTTGATTTTTGACCAGCGCATGGCCCCGCTCCTTTCCCCTCAGGGAGATTCCGCCACCCACCCGGCCGTGACGGTGGCGGCGTTGGCGTCGCTGTAACAGAGCGTCAGCCGCCCCCCCTGGCCGTCCAGGGCCACCAGGGCCGCCGCAGCCAGCAGCTCCCGGGGCACCACGGAGGTGGCGCCGCTGTTGCTGTAAGACCGCAGGTTGAGGGTGAAATCGGTGATCTCATTTCCCTTCACCAGGAATTGGGCCGCCCAGCCGGAGCCGCCCACCAGCACGGGCAGGCCGTCCAGCCGGTAGTGGAAGGAGACCACCCAGCCCTCGGCCCGGGCCTCGGCCCCGGTGAGGACCAGGGCCCCTTCACCCTTCCAGCCAGACATGGCCTGGTTGGCCAAGTCCCAGGCGGCCAAGGCGGCCTCCTCACAGGTGGGTTCGGAGCCGGCGGAGGCCACCGGGTAGCCCCCGTCCTCTCCGGCGTGGTACACCACGGTGCCCGTCTGGCTCACCCGCAGGCGGCCCGTGCCCTCGCTGATGGTCAATCCCTCGGCGGTCATATAGGCCGAGTCGCCCCCGGACTGGAATCCCAGGTATCCCAAAAGCTGGTCCAGGGCTTCCGCGTCCCCCACAAAATCCGGGCTGGAGGCGCTGTACACGATGGGCTGGGGCGTCGCCATGGACACCATCACGTAGGGGTCCAGCACGGCATAGGTCCCGTCGCTCTCGGCCAGGGCGTAGGCGAAGCCCGCGCCGTTGGGGTTGAACTCGTCCAGGACATCCTCCAGATGGCCCGTCCAGGCCACCTGGGTCCGGGCGGCCTGATAGTCTCCCCCGTCCCGCCAGCACAGCCACACGGTGGAGCCGTCCCAGGCCAGCAGGGCCGCTTGGGCGCCCCCCGCCAGGGTCTCCGGACCGCCCCCCAGCCAGGCGGACAGTGCCGCCAGAGGGGGACGGCCCTGAAAGGCGCAGTAGACCCCCGGCATCTCCAGCAGGGTCCGCCAGCGGCCCTCGGTGATCTTCTCCGCCGTCCCGGCGGTGGCCAGCCCCTCTCCCAGGAGGGAGGCCGTCAGCTGGAAGGCTTTGCCCACCAAATCCTCGTCGTAAGCTACGCCGTAGAGCCCCCGCTCGTTGCGCACGGCCAGCAGATAGGGCTCCAGGGCCTCTTCCGGCTGTCGGCTCTGGGGCTGATTGGTCTGCACCGGCTCCGCCATCCAGCCCCGCAGCTCGTTCACCATGGGCGTCTGGCCGGCCAGAAAGAGGGCCGAGCAGGCCAGGGCCACGATAAGGACGTCCTTCCCCAGCTCGATGAGCCTGCCCTTCCCCCTGGGGCGGGGCACCTGGGGCACCTTGTTACGCCTTGCCATGGCCCGGCCCCTCCAACAGCAGTTCCACCCGGATGGTCAGGCCGGGCCCCTCCCGGTCCACCAGCTTGATCTCCCCCTGGTGCTGGTCCACGATCTCCTTGGCGATGGACAGACCCAGGCCGGTGCCGCCAGACTCCCGGGAGCGGGCCTTGTCCACCCGATAAAACCGCTCAAAAATGCGGCCCCGGTCCTCGGCAGGGATGCCCATTCCGTTGTCGGCCACCTCCAGCCAGACCTTGTGCCGCCCCATCCGCCCGGCGGAGACCTCGATGCGGCCCCCGTCGGGGGTGTATTTGATGGCGTTGGAGACCACGTTCATCATCACCTGGGTGATCCGCTCCCGGTCCGCGGTGATGGAGGGCAATCCCGGCTCCAGGGTCAGCTCCAGCTCGTGGCCGTGGCGCTGGGCCTCCATGCGGTTGGCGTTCACCATGCTCTGAATGGCCTCGGCGAAGGAGAAGGTGGTAAGATTGAGCTCGCTGCGGCCGGAGTCGAACCGGGACAGGGTCAGCAAATCCTGGACGATGTGGGCCATCCGGTCGGACTCGCTGAGAATGACCTCCAAAAAGTTTTTCTCCGTATCCTGGGGAAGGGCCCCCGCGTTGTCCACCAGGGTCTCGGCGTAGGAGCGGATGTTGGTCAGGGGGGTGCGCAGCTCGTGGGAGACGTTGGCCACGAACTCCCGGCGCATCTCCTCGGTCTTGTGCTGCTCGGTGACGTCGTGGATGACCACCAGCACACCGGCCTGGGCCTCCTTGTCGAAGGGGGCCAACAGCAGCTCCAAACTCCGGCCGCCCCGCTCCCGGGCGCCCTCCACGTAACCCTTCTGGCCGGGCTCCAGCACCGCCTCCAGGGGGGCGATGTCCCCAAAGAGGGCGCCGTAGCCCACCGCCCCGCCCAGGGGCAGGGGACAGCCCAGCATCTCCTCGGCGGCGGGGTTGGACTGGATAATCTCCCCCAGCCGGTTGAAGGCCACCACGCCGTCGGTCATGTGGAGGAAGAGGGTGTCCAGTTTGTTGCGCTCGTTCTCCACCTCCTGGATAGTGTTCTGAAGCTGCCCGGCCATGCCGTTGAAGGTGGCGGTGAGCACGCCGATCTCGTCTTTGGAGTCCACCTCAATCTTGTGGGAGAAGTCCCCGGCGGCCACCTCCTCGGCGCCCTCGGTGAGCCGCTCGATGGGGGTAATGAGGGTCTTGGACAGCAGGAAGGAGAGGAGCACCGAGATGGCCAGGCCAAAGGCCAGCGCCTCCAGGATGAGGGTCACCAGCTCGCTGTTAAGGCTCTGCACCGTCTGTTTGGTGTCCTTGACGTAAATGACGTAATTCACCCCGCCCCGCTCCACGGGGATGGCCACGTCCATGTAGGCGGCGGAGACGTCGCTGTCGTCTCCCACCTCTCCCGCCAGGGCGGCGGCCAGGTTGTGGGTCATCTCCAGGTTCGTCACTTCTTTTTCCGAGCTGGTCAGGTAGGCCCCGGTGGCGCCGTCCAGCACGTAGTAGTTGCGGTTCCCGCCGTCCACTCCCAGACGGCCCTTGTTGGTGTCTAGCATCTGGCCGATCTGCTCGGCCCCGTTCTCCTCCCCGGGCACGATGCTCTCCAGGTCGTGGAAAAACTCCGGGTCATTTTGGAACACGTCCTGCATCTGAGTGTAGAACTGGTTGAGGTAAAACCCGGACACCGAGTTCACCAGAAAGGCCCCCACCACCGTCATCAGGGAGACGATGAGCAGCGTCATGATGAGCATGAGTTTCATATGCAGGCTGCGAAACATGGCGGCACCTTCCTACTTCAGCGTTTGTGCGACAGTTTTCCCCCCGGCGTACGGGGGCCCTATCCCTCGTGGAACAGGTATCCCAGCCCCCGGCGGGTGATGATAAACGACGGGTTGGCGGGGTCGTCCTCGATCTTCTCTCTCAGCCGCCGGACGGCCACGTCCACCGCCCGGACGTCCCCCACGTAGCCCTCATAGTTCCACACGTGCTCCATCAGGGCCTCCCGGGAGAACACCTTGTCGGGCTGGGCGGCCATGAACTTCAAAAGCTCATACTCCCGCTGGGTCAGATCCAGGGCCCGGTTATCCTTAAAGGCCATCAGCAGGCCCATGTCCACCAGGATACGGCCCCGCTCCAGCCGATCGGCGGCACTGGCGGCGGGGGCCTGGGGCTGGTCGGAGATCATGTCGATGCGGCGGATGTTGGCCTTCACCCGGGCCAGCAGCTCCCGCATGGAGAAGGGCTTGGTTATGTAGTCGTCCGCCCCCAGCTCCAGCCCCAGGACCTTGTCGGTCTCCTCCTCCCGGGCGGTGAGCATGATGATGGGGGTGGATCGGTTCTCCGCCCGCACCGCCTTGCACACGTCAAACCCGTTCATCTTCGGCAGCATCAGGTCCAGAAGGATCAGGTCGGGATTCTCCTCCAGCGCCAGCTTCAGCCCGGCTTGGCCGTCGTAGGCCTCCAGGGTGTCGTACCCCTCCTTGCTCAGGTTAAAGGAGAGGATATCCACGATGTTTTTTTCATCTTCCACAATGAGGATGCGTTTGCTCATTTCGTTCCTCCCGCCTCACGGCTCAGATATTCCTTGGTCTTTAAAATGACGGCCACGGTTTTGGCGTCGGTCAGCTCTCCCGCCATCACCCGCTCCACCAGAATGGAGAAGGGGGTGCGCTCCACCTCCAGGAATTCGTCCTCGTCCGGGTGCTGTTCCCCATGGCGGAGCCCCCTGGCCAGATACATGTGCAGCACCTCGGAAGAAAATCCCGGCGAGGCCATCAGGTATCCCAGGTAGACCAGCTCCTCCGGCTCCGCCCCGATCTCCTCGCTCAGCTCCCGCAGCGCCGCCAGCCGGTGGTCCTCCGGCCCGTCCAGCTTCCCGGCGGGCAGCTCCTCCGTCACCCGCCCGAAGGGATAGCGGAACTGCCGCACCGTATACACGGTGCCGTCGTCCTCCATGGGCAGGATACACACCCCGCCCGGATGCTCCACCACCTCACGGCTGGCTGTTTTCCCATTTTCCAGTTTAGCGGTATCCAGACGCACAGTAATGATCTTTCCCCGGAAAACAATCTGGCTGTCCACCGTCTCCTCGATCAGCTTCATGCATACCACCCCATTATGCTTTTTGATTTTAACATAGAGTAAGTATATCACAACAGATCTCATTGTGCCACCTTGAACTTCTTGGGTCATAGAGTTGCCCAAGTCTACCAAAAGTCAACCACTATACCCACCTGAATCCTTTGAAACCAAGCGGTTCCACCGTTTTCTCCCTGCATTTTGTCAACCAAAAAGTCTACCACAATAACAAAAAGGGCCGTGAAGCTATGCTTTACGGCCCTTTTTTGTCCTTTCTGTAATCTTTTTTAAATCCCCAGGGGCGTTATACGCCCCTAAAATATCCGCAAATGCCTAATATTACGGGTTTTTTCGGTAAATAACCCCCCGCCAAAAACAGAAGGAGGAATTTCCATGAACAACCTCAAGCGCGTTCTCAGCTTGGGTCTGGCCGGAACCATGCTCGCGGGCATGATGATGGTCGGCGCCTCTGCTGCGAGCAAGGATTTCAGCGACGCCGCTGATATCCAGAACACCGACGCTGTCAACACAATGGTGGCCCTGGGTGTCATCAAGGGCAAGGACACCGGCGATTTTGATCCCAACGGCAACGTCACCCGTGGTGAGATGGCCAAGATGATCTGTGTCGCCATCAACGGCGGTGCCGAGCCCGTCCTGGGCACCAAGGCTACCCCCAGCTTCAGCGACATCAGCAACCACTGGGCCGAAAGCTACATTGAGTATTGCTACTCTATGGGCTATGTTGCCGGCCGGGGCGATGGCACCTTCGCTCCTGACGCCACCGTGACCTCCACCGAGGCCGCCAAGATGATCCTGACCACCATGGGCTATAAGGCCGAAGTGTCCGGCTTCACCGGCATGGATTGGTCCATCAACACCAACTCCGTGGCCAACCAGCAGGGTCTGTATGAGAAGCTGGCCAAGATCGACACCAACGCCCCCATGAGCCGCGATAATGCTGCTCAGATGCTCTACAATGCTCTGGACGCCAAGACCGTGGAGCTGGGTGCCAGCGGCGCCGACTACAAGACCAGCACCTACACCTACACCGGCACCGAGCAGGTCGCCGTGGGCAGCGAGCGCGTGTACGTGTTCACCGCCAAGTCTACCAGCAGCAAGTACACTGAGCTGAGCGCCCTGGATGGTGAGGAATACGCCTCCCACGCCGACGCCGACTCCGATGCTGATGCCGCCGCCGGCACTGATGTCAGTCTCGGCACCGACTACACCCTGGAGTCCAAGTCCAAGGTCATCTACGGCACCCAGTCCGTCACCAAGACCAAGGACGAGACCTTTGGTCACAAGTTCCTGTCCCTGGACACCTATTCCGAGGACGGTGTGTACCTGAAGAAGGTGGAGAAGGACGCTAAGGGCACCTACACCATCACCCTGTCCGACGGCTCTTCCTTCAAGAAGGTCGCCGAGGACTACAGCAACCTGATGGGCGAAAAAATTAAGGTCCTGTCTAAGGCCTCCGACGATGTCTATGGCGTGTTCGCCTCCGGCGGCGCCGTTCTGGCCACCGGTGTGGTGGGCGACATCGCCTCCGGCTCCAGCGTCAAGAGCACCGACACCTCCATCAAGGTCGACGGCACCAGCTACAAGGTGGAGAAGACTGTTGGCACCACTCCCCTCTATGCCTTCAACGACTTTGACAACACCAGCTCTGATCTGAAGACCCTGGTCACCAATGAGGCCGCTTCCATCAAGGTCGTGGACCTGGACGACAACGGCAAGATCGACCTGGTGGTCTACACCCCCTTCACCGTGGCGAAAGTCACTTACGTGGGCTCCACCTCCTTCACCGCCGGTGGTAAGACCGTGAAGCTGGCTGATGTCAACACCTATGACGGCATGGCCAAGAACGATTACGTTATGATCGTGGATGGCGATAACACTGTTGACGGCGACGACACCTACACCAAGATCGACGAGATCATCAAGGGCGACGTCACCGCCACCAAGGACAGCGGCGCCAGCTTCAAGCTGGACGGCGAGTGGTACAACATGGCCGCCGACAGCATCCTGGCCAGCGGTTCCAAGAAGCAGGCCGACATCAAGGCCGGCACCACCGCCAGCAAGGTGGTCGTGGTCAACGGCTACGCCTTCTTCGTGGACACCTCCTCCGCTGTGGAGACCCAGGATTACGCCGTGGTGGTCGACGCCAGCAATAAAGTCGGCATGAACGGCACCCAGGCCAAGCTGCTCTTTACCGACGGCACCCAGAAGGTCGTGGATACCGACAAGGATTATTCTGATGAGGCTAACAGCGGTGCGGCTTCTCTCATCGGCAAGCTGGTCACCTATGACATCGACGATGGCGACTATGTCCTGACTGAAGCCGAGACCAGTGATGCCGATAAGGCCGGCTTCGACGAGATCGTTTCCGGATCCTACACCTATGCCAAGAACAACAAGAGCACCATCGGCGGCAACTATATCGACGAGAACGCCATCATCTTCGTGGAGAAGACCAACGGCAAGTTCACCGTCGTCACTGGTGCCACCATGATGAAGATGGCCACCGCCACTGTGTACAACGCCTACGCCAACAAGAACTCCTCCAACGGCTACAACACGGTTGCCATGGCCTTTGTTAAGGGCGATGTCACCTCTGCCGACGAGCAGTATGGTTACGTGGTCTCCGCCATTGAGACTGTGGACAACAAGGACAACGGTCTGGTCACCACCTTCACCATCTTCACCGGCACCGAGGACATTGTTGTCACCACCTCCAACAAGGCTTCCGACGCTTCTCTGAATGACCTGGCCAAGAACACGGTCATCAAGTATGTGGCCGACGGCGAGTACATCGACGTCAAGTCTGTCACCAAGCTGGATAAGAACACCTCCGGCATCGGTGCCATCATCGCCTACAACGGCAGCGATGAGATCAGCTTCATGACCGGTATGACCACCGAGACCATTGGCAGCGACACCGTGGATGTGGTGGATAAGAGCGGTACCAAGGTCCAGAACAAGGAGATCGACAAGGATACCGTCATCCTGACCGTCAACGTGGTTGACAAGGCTGGCGTGGCTGGCGGCGAGCTGGCTCTGGCCGATACCACGCCCAGCGAGAACTACTACGCCAACTGCTACTACGTCATGGGCACCGGCAACTCCGTCGCCCTGATCGTCTACTGCAACGACATCCTGAACGTGAACGGTTAACACCCTGCGTTCCTGATTCCCCCGCAGATGCGAAAAGCGGCGCTCCCGAATGGGAGCGCCGCTTTTGTCGTGCCGGTCAGCCTTGGACGGCCAGGAAATGATACCTGACCCCGGACTGATTTCCGCGGGGGCTTTGGTTGGAGCTTTCCCGGCTGAATACGGTAAAGCCGCTGGGATCCACCGCTACAACCGTGTCCTGGTCATTGACGGAAAGCTTCACGGGCCTGTCCCGGAGGGCCAGGCCGCCATATCCGGTGCGGCTGAGGCTCACTGTTATCTCGCCGTCCTCTCGTGCCGCCAATACCGAGGCGGGCCAAAATCCAAGCTCAATATGCTGCCCAGCCGCTCCATTGCCGGTATAACTCCCCGAAACTACCCGAGCGGACAGATCCAGTCTGCTGAAGTTTTCATTGAACTCCTCCCTTAAAAAGTCGTCCCCCGGCTCCCACAGGTGGAGCCCATATTGTTCCGTCCGATTCGTTGCCATACGCATAACCTCCCTCTCTGCCCCTGGGGGGTGCCCCCCTGCCGTTGTCCTTCCCCCGCATCCTCTCTCCCCCAGGCCCCGCCCTGCCCTGCCGCCCCTTTTTTCCACCTCTCCCAATCATTACAGCTATACAGCCAAGCCCCCCGCTCATATAATGGAGACAAACGATTCAAAGGAGGTCCCCTATGACCATCCAGCCCATTGGAGCCGCCAGTGTGGCCCTCTACCTGACCCCCGCCGATCTCTCCGAATACGGCTTCACCCCCGCCGGGCTCACCCTGGAGCAGGCCCTCCTCCTCACCCGCTCCGCCTGCGCCGACGCGGGCATCGTCCTCAGCGGCTCGGTGGAGATCGAAGCCTATCCCGAGTGCTGCGGCGTCCTGGTCTTTGCCCGGGTCCGCCCCGACGGGGAGCAGTGGTTCACCTTCGACGACCTGGAGGCCCTCCTCCAGGCCGCCCTGGCCCTCCGCCACACCCCCGTGGACGGGGCGCTGTGGTGGTGGGAGGGCAAATACTGGCTCTCCCTCCCCGTTCAGGTGGAGGCCGCCGCCGCCATTTGCTGCGAGTTCGGTGCCCCCCAGAGCGCCGATCCCCTCCGCCCCGCCCGCCTGGACGAGGCGGGAAAGCCCATCTTCTCCCACAACGCCCTCTCCGCTCTTTTTTACCATTTTTTACGTCTGCGGTCTTGACATTTATGGTATAATACCATTACTGGCCAAGTGGAGAGGAGGTGCCCAATGGACCGAAAAGGAACCAAGCAGATCGCCAAAAACAGCAAGGCCTTTCACGACTATTTCGTGGAGGACCGCTTTGAGGCCGGCATGGTCCTGGCGGGCACCGAGGTCAAGTCCATCCGGCAGGGGGCCGTCAACCTCAAGGATAGCTTTTGCCAGGTAAAGGACGGGGAACTGTGGCTCTACGGGCTGCACATCAGCCCCTATGAGAAGGGCAACATCTTCAACAAAGACCCCCGCCGCACCCGGAAGCTCCTCATGCACCGCCGGGAGATCCTCCGTCTCCAGTCCTCCGTCCAGCGGGACGGCCTCACCCTGGTCCCCCTGTCCCTCTATTTCAAGGACGCCAAGGTGAAGGTGGAGCTGGGGCTGTGCAAGGGCAAAAAGCTCTACGACAAGCGGGCCACCGCCGCGGAGCGGGACTCCAAGCGGGACATCGACCGGGCCATGAAAGACCGGGGCCGCTATTGACCCACTTTTTCTTGAAAAAAGTGGGCAAAGAGAACTTTAATACATTTATCTGAATTGTCTGCCAAACAGCTTGAAAGGACGTGTTTCCCATGGCTCAGAACCCCATCGTCACCTTCGAGATGGAAAACGGCGCCAAGATGACCGCCGAGCTCTATCCCGAGATCGCCCCCAACACCGTCAACAACTTCATCTCCCTGGTCAAGGCCGGTTTTTACGACGGGCTCATCTTCCACCGCTGCATCCCCGGCTTCATGATCCAGGGCGGCGACCCCAACGGCACCGGCACCGGAGGCCCGGGCTACGAGATCCCCGGCGAGTTCACCGCCAACGGCTTCCAAAACGACCTCAAGCACGACAAGGGCGTTCTCTCCATGGCCCGGACCAATGATCCCGACTCCGCCGGCAGCCAGTTTTTCATTATGGTGGAGAAGGCCCCCCATCTGGACGGCCAGTACGCCGCCTTCGGCAAGATCATCGAGGGCATCGAGACCGCCGACGCCATCGTCAGCGCCCCCACCGACTGGAACGACAAGCCCAAGACCCCCCAGAAGCTGAAGGCGGTCACGGTGGACACCTTTGGCGTGGATTACCCCGCGCCGAAAAAATCCTGACACAGCAACTTACCTCCGGCTCCCCCAGCATGGGGCCGGCTTCATGCCTTATCGGTCCTCGTGACCTTCGTCCTTTATCCTGGGAAAGCGGCTATGCCGCTTTCCCAGGAAGAGGAGGAGCAGCGAAATGAGCGAGCTTTCGGGCAAAGCCCGAAAGCGAGGGATATGCAGCTTGCTCCGACGACGAGGGGGCGTACTGGTTTCGACGGGGGTGTGGAAGTGGGAACAGCGGGCGGATGCGCCTAACATCCTTAAAATGGGCAAAAAACAATTAAACGCCAACAATAACGTTGAGCTCGTCGCGGCTTAAGCCGTGACCGTCCCGCCCGGAGGGGCCACAATCCGGGACGGGGCGTCGTGCAGTGGCGAACGTGAGTACGCAAAGCTTTGAGCGTGCCATGCATCATGAAGCTACCAAGCCTTTGAGTGTGTCAGCCCACGCCTGGGTAAGGGAATGTAAATGACTGTCTGCGCCCGGAGAAATTCCCATGAAAACGCTTTCGGACAGGGGTTCGACTCCCCTCGCCTCCACCATGAAAGTGCCTCGCTGTATTGCAAAATACGGCGAGGCACTTTCTTTTTGCCCATTTTCAAGGGCGAAACATATCAGAGCATTGGGTCGGGTAAACATTTAGGTAAACAGCGCACATAAAAATTTTTCGGTAAACATTTTTTGAGCGCTTAACTTTCGGGAAGTTTTGTGGTATAAGAATTAACCCAGCCATTTTGCCTCTTGTCCAAGAAGGGAGCCAAACATGGCAAGAACAAAAATTGAGAAGAACATCTACTATGACGACCAGAAGAAATTATACTATGTGAATATGGACTACGGCAAGGACGGCACGGGCAAACGCCACCAGGTACAAAAGACCTACCACACCAAGAAGGAGGCCCAGCTCGCCCTGGCAAAGTTCAAGGCCACCCGTGAAAGCGCCGTCATTCCCTGTCGGGAGACCTTGGCGGAATACTGCGGCTACTGGCTGAACACCGAGAAGCGGGAGCTTGGGGCCACCACCCGCTACGGCTATCGGAACATCATCGAAAACCACATTGTCCCCCATATGGGTAAGCTGGCCTTGAAGGATGTGAGCCGTGCCAGGATAAACGAATATCTTGCCGCCGTCAGCAAGGAGCTATCCCCCAACACCGTCCGCAAGCATTACGACCTGTTGAACAGCGTCTTTCTCACGGCGGTGCAGGAGGAAAAGGTGGGCAAGAATCCCCTGACCACCATCAAGCCCCCCAAGAAGGGCGAGGTGGAGTACAAGGTCTACAACGCCGACCAGCTTATAAACCTGTTTGAGCTGGTCAAAGGGGACCGCCTGGAAATCGCCGTGGGGCTTGCGGCACGCCTGGGCCTCCGCCGTGGCGAAATCTGCGGCCTGCGCTGGGAGCATATCGACATGACCGCACAGACCCTTTACGTCTGTGAGACACGCACCCAGGCGGGCAACAGCCACATCACCAAGGAGCCCAAAAGCGCGGGCTCCGTCCGCACCCTAAAAATCCCCGCCGAACTGCTTGTGTTGCTGGGGAAAATCAAGAAAGCACAAGAGGAGGATAAGCAGTTCTGTGAGGGAGAATATCAGGATAACGGCTATGTGTTCGCATGGCCCGATGGGAGGCCCTACCGCCCCAACTACCTGTCGGATATGTTCACCGACTTTCTCAGGAAGAAGGGGTTGCCCCGTATTCGGTTCCACGACCTGCGGCACAGCTTCGCAAGTCTGGCCGTTGAACACGCCGACGTGTACGACGTGAGCCGTGCCCTGGGCCATTCCAACACACGCATTACAGAGGATATTTATATCCACGACAACAAGAAATGCAAGACTGCCGCTGTGGAGGCGGTGTCAAAGGCATTGAGCGCATGAGCAGGGGGAGGCGGCGCTACCGCCTCCCCCTCCCCTGTGTCGGGTTTTCCCGACAGTGAGGCGGTCAGGGTTTCCCTGCGCCTCGGTTGTGCTGTGCTTGAAGTACAGCAGAAGTAGTCTGAAAGCTATGTCATGTGTCGGCATTAACGGCCTTGGCCGTTAATGCCGGACACGATATGCCACAAACGGAAACGAACGGAAACAAAAGGAAGGGGTGAGAATGGGGAAATCAATCAAGCACCAACTGATACACGCTATCGACAGTAATTTCAAAGAGGGCCAGGACAAGCACAGCATGAAGCGGGCGGGGTACGAGCGGCAGAGCACCATATTCAGCTTTGCCGACAGGAAGAATCTTATCGACACGGCGGCGGGGTTTGCAAACTGGCTGAAGGCGCAGGCAGACCCGCCCCGCTTTCTCTATGAGCTTCGGCCCGAGCACGTCCAGGGGTATCTCTCCGCCCATGCTGGGGCATGGACAGGGGCCACCCTCAAACTGCGGGCCTCCCATCTGCGCAAACTGGAAGCCCTGGCACGGGCCACCTATCCCAATAGTAAAATCAGCTTCACCGAGGGCGTAGCCGTCCCTGCGGCGGCCTCCGCCCCTTGCAGGACAGTCCAGGTGTCGGAGGCTGATTATATGCGCCTCCTGGACTACGCCGACCAGAGCAGAAGCGGGGCCAAATACGCCCCGTTCCTGTCTGGCTCCTGCGGTCTGCGGGTCAGTGAGTGCGCCAAGCTCAAAGGCTCGGATATCTCCATACAGGCCGACGGAACCGCCACGGTTCGGGTGGTGGACAGCAAAGGTAAGAGAAGCAGGGTCATTACCTTGAACAACAAAGATACTGTGTCACGTCTCGCTGAAATCTGCCGTGAACGAGGGGAAGGGCGGGTCTGCCCTGTCCAGTCGGACAGCCTCAATACATACCTTCGGAGGGCGTTCCACGCCCTGGGTATGACCGAGTACACCGCCCACAAGACCAGAGTTACCATGCCCTGCGAAAGCTGGCGGCACAACACTACTATGACGCTTGCCGACAGCAGGGTTTGACTATGAAGGAAAGCCTTTCCCGAACCTCTGTCTGGCTGGGCCACGGGAGGGACAGGGACGAGCTTATGAAGCATTATGTGCTAAATATAAGGTAAGCGGGGGACGAATATCGTCCCCCGCTTATCCACTGATAACCCTTAAAATGCATTGGAGATTTTTAAACCTTCAAGAAATCCTACATCAGAAATATCAAGTTCTACAGTAATATTTCCAAAACTTTTAGGACAGCTTTTTAATTTTTCTGTAATTTTATTTGTTTCATTATGAACCCCAATCCAATAATCGGTTACGATTTGGTCCAACTCATCTAACCAACCTACTAATGCATTTGCAGATTCAGTATCACACACATCTTTAATTAGGGCACAAGTCGCATTATAGTTAAATGGACTATTAGCACTATAATCAAATCCCTTAATTTCGATATAATGAGAATCTGTATCAAGTTTCATTGAAACAGCTCCACCCATAATATAAATATAATCAGTAAATCCAGAATTTCCAGCATCTACTCCATACTCATCACAAATTACTTTAGTATTGGGAAGATTTTCAAGAGGGTTTTCTTCACTAGAGCGCCAACTTGTGTTTACACCGACAAACTCTGATTTTGTTGCCGTCGGCGTAAATATTTTTCTTCCTTGGCTCTCAACCACTCGGCCCAGTACCGTGGCAAGCTCTCCCCGTGTGATGGGGCTGTTGGGCGAAAAGGTTCCATAATCGTCCCCGCCTGTCAGCACTCCCGCCCGATACAGGGTGAGAATCTCGGCACTGTAAGGGGTCTCTCCATTTACGTCGGGTAGCTTCTCCACCGTGTTGATTGCCTCGAACTCGGAGGCGGGGAGAATCCTCATCAACTGCCCCACCACATAGGCACGGGCCACCGTCCCATCCTGGGCGGCTTGGAGGTCAACGGCAAGCCCCTTTTCTTGAAGATAGGTATAACCCGCCGTCTGCCAGTCTCCGCTGACTTCACCCGTTCCGCCACTGTAAAGGTCGGCTATCCGAGCCATCAGCAGATAGATTTCTGGGGCGGTGATATTTTTCATGGGGCTGAACGTGGCCCCGCCCGTCCCATTCATCAGCCCAAGGCGATACATTTTCGCCGTTCCCGCTCCGAACCAGTCGGAGACGTACACGTCGGTAAACTGCCCTTCGGTATAGGTCTGCTTGTCTGTAAAGTTCTCCATGCTCCCCGTCACTGTAGCGCTGGCCGATACGGACAAGCCCACCATCAACGCCAGGGTCAGACACATACTGATGATTCGCTTCTTCATTCTCTTTTCTCCTTCTCTCTTTTTCGACATTCGCTGTTTATCATGATACGACGATTCATCCCATAAGACAATCCTTCCTTTCTTTATTTCGACCTGTTATAAGTTCCGCCCTTACTGATTAGGACATATTTCATTCTATTTCGGTTCATTCCGATTTATCACCAGGGTCACGATTTGCCACCACCGGCAAAGGATCGCCACGGTTTACCGTGGGGCTCCTTTGCCGATGGTGGCATGACCTCGGGGGTCAGACAAAAGAAAGCTGGGGGTCGAACCATTCTGATTTGTAATCGGCGGTCAGAATGTATAACTTATTAGTAGGAACAAAACACAACGGCTCCGTTGCGGCGGCTGTCGCCTACATTGGAACCAAAAAAACAAACTTACTTTTATATATTTAGGAGGTCATTCAATGCTTACAAAAGAAACCGTACTACGCAACACCATAAACAATACATTTGTAAAAAGAAGCTATTCACAAGCTAAGATAAGCAAGATAAGCAACAGCGACCTGATTCAGTTTATCTTTTGGTTTGATAATAACCTTGTCCTCCGTATTGGCAATCAGTACCGCTTTCGCGAGGACACACAGATAGCGCTATATTCCAACATGGCAATAAACCACTACACAGGTGAATGTATGCCTCCGCTGTTCTTTTTGCAAAACTATCTTGGCTTTACCTTTCCGCAAGCGTTATATTTGCTGAACCACTTTTATTTTAAGGTTGCCAAAGCTCCCATTCAAAAAGAACTAAACGCCATTTCGGCCAGTTCACACGCCGCTGTAAGCTCCATTAATGAATTAGACCTCAATGGCATTACCGACGAGGACAGGCTATTCAAGGGGGAGAATTTAGCCCTGCGGCGCACCATGGCCTACTTATATAAAACACGTCACATATCAAGAGACGTGGTATTACATTTTATCCACCACCGCTATTTGATGATGGACGAAAGCTACAACCTCTGCTTTATTACTTATCGTGACTCGCTGGCAAAGGGAGAAGTCATAGCCATCACCAAAAAGGGGACTACGGGAACGCCCTACGAGTGCAACCTAGTCAAAGAATCCAGCACGGGCTTCTTTTACGCAAAGAAGGACAACCTTTCCACTGCCGACTATGAAGAAGTCTTTGTCTTTGAGAGCATAATTGACCTGCTCTCTTACCTCTCCCTGCTCCGTGAGGGCCGTATCCATGAGGCCGACCATGCGGACAACCGCTGTTACATTTCCCTCAACGGGGCTAACAACCGAAGGTATTTAAGCGGCCTGCTCTTAAAATATCCGTCCATCCAGACTGTCAGCCTATGTATGGACAACGACCAAAAGGGCATTGAGGGGGCGGAGCGGTTACGGACGGAAATCAAGAGTATCATCAAGCCCGAAAATATCATAGACCTGCGGGAGCGTGGCCTAAAGCCTATTTCCGCCAAGTACGGCTACTGTAAGGACTGGAACGACGTGCTTCGGCTCCTTGCGGGTGATGTGCTGGCAGAGGTATGAAAAAGGCCCCGCCTCCGATTGGGAGGCGGGGCAGGGACCAAATCAATTCCGACCTTTCTTATATCGGGCTTGTGCCCTTCCATATATATTATTGATATGGAAACAAAATCATAACAAATACGGGGGTAATCATATGGAAAATAAAGAATGTATCATGTATACCGTGGAAGATGTTCAGAAGTTGCTTGGAATCAGCCGCAAGGCGGCCTACAAGCTCTTTAAGCAGGAGGATTTTCCCTGGATGATGATAGGTAACGCAAAGAAGATAATCAAAGAGGACTTCTGGGCATGGCTCCAAAAGCAGAAGCAGGGACGGGACAGCGCATAATGCGCCGTCCCGTTTTTTTGCACAAAATTTTCTGGCGAACTTAACTTTTTGAACGTTTTGTTATAAACTGATATTGTAAACTTCATTACAAAGTCAAATGGACTGAATTATAAACTTCTCCCTGTCCTTATATAATATATTATTATCTTTAAGTAAAATGTGTTAGGCAGGAAAATGAGAAGCAGGAACAAATGAAGTAAAGATTATAAAAAGGAGAATATACATAAACCAAAATGACAAAACCCCCGAACGCCCCGTTATGGATGTAAAGGAGGTTCAGACCATGCTGGGAATCAGCAAGGATTTAGCTTATAAGCTCTGTAACGATGGGCGGTTTAAGGTCAAGAAGCTGGGCCGCAGAACGCTGGTAAACCGTCAGTCCTTCAACGAATGGCTGAATAACGGAGAGATGTTCAGTGCCATGCGCCTGCACCGTTGACCAACAGGAGAAGGGGGAGCTTTGCTCCCCCTTTCTTCATACCCAGGCACAACACCACCGTACCAAAGCGGACAACGCAGACAGGAAAGCTGGGTCAACATCAGGTAAACATTTACCTTCACAACACCACAGGACACTATCCGACATCAAAGAAACCACCCCACCCGAACGCTTGAAACGCCCGCAATACAGCGACTTGACGGGACGAGACGGAATCATTGGACACGGGCCGAAACCTCGGCCTACTCGTTCGACTCCCCTCGCCTCCACCATGATAAGTTGACAAACTCTGCAAGCTGGAAACATCTTGTTACAAGGGTTTGTCAACTTTTCTTTTTTACCGCAAAACCGTTAAAAAGACTCAAAACGCACTTGGGGTGACTCGAACCCCGGGGCAAACAACTAAATTCATGAAAATGAGGCACAGCCGGTTGGCTGTGCCTTTTGCATACAAAAATTGTAATTGTAAAAGGAATGTGCTATGATGAACACAACAAAAAGCGAGCAGATCCGGGCCGGTCTGCAAAAGAGCTTTTGGAGCGGAACATCCGCTAAAGCATCTACCGTCTGCTACGGCTACAGTATGGCATCCACAGGTAATCTGTTGATCTGTCCTACCGAGGCAGTCATTGTTTTTCATATCTTCGACTGCTTTATTTTGGGTGACAGCTTGGGCAAGATTGTCGCGTTCCTGGTGCATATGGGAATACCCCCTCCCACTTGAAAACCGACATGGAGCCGTGAAATGATTTCCAAGCTTCTTGAAAACGAGAAATATGTAGGCGATGCCGTTTTGGGAAAAACGCAGGTGAAAGACGGCGTCCAAATTAAGGTGTTTGATTCAACAATACAGACTACTATAAAAATCACCACCCAGCGCTCATTTTCAAAGAATTATTTGATGCCGCCAACGGAAAATATCTGACCAGAGAAAAACGTGGCAGCATACTGCCGTGTCAGCACTCATACTCCGGAACAGCTTGTCAGTTTGTCGGCGCAGGAGTGCTACTATGAGAAGCGGATCCGAACAAATCCCTACTGGACGTTTGCGAGAGTTTACTCAGACATTAGAAGCGGCACTTAGAAAAAAGGACGGCGCAGATTCAGCCTTGATTTCAGCTTGGAAGCGGGGTAAGATCTACATGGTCCTTACGAAGTTGGCCCACCGATTTGGCCGGAACACTGCGGATGCATTAGAAACCATTCGGATGCTGCGAAGATGGAATGTGGATATTTACTTTGAGCAGGAAGATATCTACTCACTTTACGAGAGTTCCGAGTTTATGCTAACACTGAATTGTGCCAAAGCCTCGGAGAAGAGCCACTCCAACAGCCAAGACATCAAGTGGGGGCTACAGAAGTCTTTTGAGAACCCTGATTTTAAATACTATCAGCGCAAGTGCTATGGATATACCCATGATGCAGACGGTCGCCTTGAGGAAAAGCCACATGGAGCCGGGAGACGTTGAGGAAGATTCTTAACAACGAGAAGTATTCTGGGAATGGTGATTTTGCAAAAAACTTTCGTGGAGAACTTCCCAGAGCATAGACAACTGAAAAATAATGGGTAGTTGCAAAAGTATTTGATGGCTAAAAATTGCCAGCAATTATTGGGGGAAGACACTGAATGCGGATGTGACAGTGTGTAGGAGCAATTATATAGGACTTGTTATGTGAATAATGTGCTGTTGGACAGGTTGTGGAGTTTAACAATTATGAGAACTTTACTTTAGGTTTTTTATGATGCGCCATATGAGAGTCCTAAGATACAATCATAATTCGTTCCGAACGACGGAATGTGATAAAAATATTTGGAGAGGAAGTATAAAATGGGTTCAATAAAAAGTGACGTTAAATCAGTTTTTTTGTCTCGTTATCCAGATCAAGAAAGCCTTCTTAAATCCTTTCTCAACGGATTTGATATATCATATGCTGAAAAGAAAAGTCTCAATAATACCATATTGTTTGTATATCTTTTAAAGCCCGAGGACTATTTAAGTGATGCCTTTGGTATAGACAAAGAAATACTGTTAGCGTATTCTCCTTATGACACATTAGAACCTCGTACAATCCAAGCTGTCAACATGATGTTTGATGTTTTTCCGTTCAAAAACCGTGTTGACACTCTAAACTGTTTTGTGGTTTCTAAGGATTGTGGTATATTGAATTACGCAGGCATTACAAATTTTACGGAGGAACAATCCCGCTGCATTGTACCGTTTGTTTACGAGGAGCTAATTCAAGGTGCACATGATAACTGGTTTATTAGGAATCAGCTTCGAAAATATTTTTACGATGTGGATTTATTTGGTTACACGCTTCCCTTGAGAGATGAAACATCATTCTTTGGTCGCCAGCAAATAGTTGCAAGATATATTGATGCAATTAAACGGTGTGAAAACCGAGGTATCTTTGGAGTTCGAAAAACAGGAAAGACATCACTGTTGTTTAAAATTGACAGAATTATAAGGGCTCAGCATATTGGATTTGTTTTCTTCTATGATTGCAAATCCCCCTCTTATAGAAAACTACATTGGAATGAGCTTTTAGGTGAAATCTGTGACAATATTGCCAAGCGTTTAAAGATAAATATTAGAAAGGAATATGATGAGAAAGGTATTATAAAAAGTTTTCGTTATGTCGTCCATGAGGCTGCATTACGAAACAAGAAAATAATTATAATGTTTGATGAAATTGAGTACATATCATTTAAGAGTATTCTGGATAGTCATTGGCAGACGGAATTTATAGACTTTTGGCAGACTATTTGGTCTGTTCAAAGTATTCACCGAAACCTGGTATTTATTTTATCAGGCGTGAATCCAAGTGTAACGGAAGTTGATACAATAAATGGTATACAAAACCCTTTGTTTAGTATTGTTCAATCCGAATATTTACAAGGATTAACAGAAGAAGATACTCGTACAATGATTCGAACTCTTGGAAAGAGAATGGGTATTAAAATTAACCATACCGCTATAAGTGTTCTGTACAAGCAGTTTAATGGGCATCCCATGTTATTACGATTGGCATGTAGCTATATTAACCGCCAGTATAGCGCACAAAACCGGCCCATCAGCATATCTGATACCAATATTTCAGAGCTGCAGGAAGGTATAGATACAGAGCTTGCGTACTACTTCAAACATATTGTTTCTGAAATTCAACAGTTTTACCCAGATGAATATGAAATGTTTGAGATGCTTGCATCAGGGCAAGTCGCCGATTTTATTGAATTGTCCTCAATGGTAGACTACTCTAAACACCTTTATAGCTATGGACTTGTTGCAAAAGATAGTAATGGAATCCCAGTCGTAAACATACCAGTTGCAGGAAGATATGTTGCTATGGAGTTGGCAAAAAAAGAAAATCGTACATCTCTTTATCGCTTAGTAGAAAAAGAAAAACGAGACGATTGGATAACTCAACGTGTTAAATCTATTATACGCGACCTTCGCCAACTGGAATCCGCTATTCGCAGTTCTGGGAAAAATAAATTATTTGGTGAAAACTCCTTTCCCGAGGCCGAAAAATTTGCAACCATAAAACCAATCATTACCGAATCCGATTTTGAGACCTTTTTTAATATTTGTAACCGTTGCTTTGTGGAGTCTATAGAAAACTACGGAAAATCAATTTCAAAAAACAAATATTTTTGGACAGATATTAAATCTGACTTCCCTTTGCTTCATAAAGTTCTTCACAGAATTAAAGTATATCGTCATTCTCAAGATCACTTGGAGTTAAATCCCACCGTCTCTAGACAATATCAAGAGTTTTGGACAGAGGATACAAATGGTTTTTCCGATATACGGGATCAGCGATTTGCTGTTCAGCAAAAACTTCTTGAGAACTTTTTGGCCGCTATACAACTAGAAATAACTGATATTACTTGAGGATAGAGTCCTTTTATAATCACGACGTTCAATTATTAGCATTTTAACCATCTTAAGTTTCCTCCCATAAACTGGCGCCAAGGCTTTTTTAAAATGTAACAGTAGCCATCTTTGATTTCCAAAATCGGTGAGCTTCGCAGTTTATTTATACTACGTTGCTGGCCCTTGACTGCTGAACTTACGATTATCTATTAAAATATCGCAACCCTTGCTGCAGAACTCTTGTAGCCCTGCATCTTTTTCGTCAGCACAAGGCAAAAAAGAAGGAATTTTGTCAACTGACAAAATTCCTTCTTTTTGCTCCCGTGCCGCTCTGCTCCGAAATTTACACCAGGTTTCCAGCAAGGGTCCTAATGAATCCCGCGTCACTTTCAGCAATATAGGCCAAAAGCTGGGACAGAACCGATGTGCCCCCACGTTTGTGTTGTTCTGGCTTTTTTGTTATGATATGAGTATAGGTTATTTATATTGGCCTGCAATCCGCCAAAACAAATGCCCCGCAACTTGTAGTTGCGAAACTTCCATGTTCATTTGGTGGAGTCCGGCTCCAAAAATTGTTATGCTGCAGCCATGGAAGGAGAGGAGCGCTATGACATTCGGGGAAAAACTCCAACTGCTACGAAAACGGCAGGGTTTATCCCAGGAAAAGCTGGCGGAACAACTGGACGTATCCCGGCAGGCCATTTCCAAGTGGGAGCTGGGAGAGTCTCTCCCCGATACCGAAAATGTGGTCCAGCTCGGCAAGTTGTTTGACGTCTCAATCGACTATTTATTAAAGGACGAGTTCCTGCGGGAAGACGGGATTCCTGCGGCGCAAAACAACACGGCCGGCTCACAGCGTAAATTCCGCTCCAATATACAGCTTGTGATCGGTATCATATGCACCGCCATCGGCTGTATTGGAAATATTGCGCTGATGGTTCTGTCCACCATGATAGAAGTCCATGTAACCAAAACGCGGATCCTGCCTGACGGCTCCGTTCAATCCTATGGCGGCGGAGACGTGCTTGGATATGACTTTGGGACGTTCATCAGCGAGTATCGGCTGCAGGCACTATTGGTAATCTTTCTTCTTCTCGTGATCGGCGGCATCGCGGCCATATGGATATCCCGCATGAACTCAGACCGACAGCCCCATTGATCCATCACCCAGGCCGGCAAATACGATTCGCCCATCTATTTTGACTTTTTGACGCAAAAAAGGACGCGCCGCATTCTGGATGCGGCGCGTCCTTTTTTATCTATATTTTTGCGACAGCGCAGGTGGTCTTTTGTGGAAAGTTCTCTCCGTCCGGCTTTCTCAATCACCCGCTGCCGTTTTGCGGAAAAGTCTTTTTCAGCGGCCCTCAGTGGTGCCTGTCCCCATGATGTTCCCCCGCGCCGCAGCCTTCGCCGGGAAATGTCCACGCCCCTCCGTTTCCCGCCCCGCTGCCGTGGGACATGTGGCACCGCTCGATCTGCTCCTCGATCTCGCCGATGCCGCAGTGGGCGTATTCCGTAATGTCCACCCCGGGGTCCGCCGCCTGGAGCTCCAGCAGAGCCAGGTACTTCCCCGCCGTCATGCCGTAGCTGTGGGCCTCCTCCACCAGCGCGCCGTCCACCCCGTGGCAGGACACCCGGGCCTGTGCCCCCACCGAGGCGGAGGCCGTCTCGTCCACCAGGGCCAGCAGCCGCCCGGCCAAATCCTCGTCCTCAGACTGGACCGTAAGGGTGACGTAGTTCTCCCGCTCCAGGTAGGGCTCCAGATAACCGCTGTCCAACAGCGCCGCCACTGCCCGCTCCGCCGGCATCCCGTTCACGGTACCGGCCTCCAGCAGGGCAGCCCCCTCCGCGTTCAGGGCCCGGGCAGACACCACCCGCTCGAAGCGGTTCAGCGTCAGCTCCACCGACGGGTTCACGTCCATACTCACCAGCGCCGCGGGGCTCAGCCAAAGCCAGCTCCCGCCGCCGGCCAGCGCCAGGACCAGGCAGGCCGCCGCAGCGGCCAGAGCCCCCGCTTTCCCACGCTGTCCCGGCAGAGGCACCACGTCCCCCGGACGCCACTCCGGCCGGGCGGACACCGCCCGGAAGCCCCCCGATCCGTCCAGGACCACCGCCCTGCCCCCGTTACATTCCAATACCACGCCCGTCTTCACTCCGCCGCCTCCCCCTTGGGTAAAAATGCCCGGATCCCCGGGTGGTCCCCGGTCAGCAGGACCGCCAGGGCCGCGATATATTTTCGGTGCTTCTCCACCGTCTTTACCGACAGCCCAAACCGCCGGGCCAGCTCGCCCTGGGGAAGCCGTCCCGTCCGTCTGAAGCCGGCGCGCAAGGCCTCGTCCGCCGCCACACAGGCGGCCAGCCGGAGGCACTGCGTCCTGGCCCGCCGCTGCCTGGGGCAGGCTTGGGGCAGCTCCGCGAAGGTCACCCCGCACAGGGCCAGATCCCGGTCAAACTGCTGGATCTCCTGGGCCAAGGCCTGCCGTTCCAGCTCCCGGTCCCAGACATCGCCCACGGCCCGCTCCCCCTCCCGGAGGGGGACCACGTTTCCCGCGTGCCGCAGCTCCCGGCGACTCTCATCCAAAAGGCGGTTGCGGATACAGACCTCGGCGAAGGGAAGAAAGGCCCCCCGGGGGGGAGCGTACCGCCGGACGGCCTCCGCGAAGGCCACCATGGACAGGCTCAGCCGGTCGTCATAGTCCAGCCCGGGCCCGCCCTGTGCGGCCTGCTTCTTCAAAAAGGGCAGGTAGTCCCGCACCAGCTCCTCCATCGCCTGCCGGTCCCGCCCAGCGGCCAGGACCCGCGCTTCCAGCTCCTCCACTCCCACACCCCCTTGGTTCTAGAATACGCCCGCCGGGCCGGTTTTCATAGGGCAAAATAATATTTTTTTCTCACCCTACGTTTTGGAACTTCTCATTCGTATCCTATCTTAGACAAAATGAAGGGAGATCCTTACCATGAAGCTGAAACAAACCCTGGCGGCCACCGCCGCCTGCGCCCTCCTCCTGGGGGCGGTCACCCTCCCCGCCTCCGCCCACGGCGGGCGACACCACAATGCCTCCCCCTCCTACGCCGTGTGCGCGGTGGAGGGCTGCGCAGAGACCGGCCGCCACACCCACGACGGCGTGACTTACTGCGGCTACGACCATGCGGGCGGGACCTGCACCGGCGCCTCCTGCTCCGGCGGCGGCCACTCCTCCGGCCGCCACGGCGGGCGGCACTGCTGATCCTCATGAGACGCCCCGGCGGCAAATCCGCCGGGGCGTCTCATATTCCCAGACCTTGTCTAAAAACCGTTTCTTTCTTCTCCCCCACATGCGGGTCTGCCCAGACCCTTTCGACAGCGGGCCGGTGTTCCCACCGGCCCGCTGTCGTTTTCACAGTCCGGCCCCCGTGGCCTTCAGCCGTTAAGTTTCTGTAAATTGTTCTCATACCGGTTCCTTTTGGGCCATAAATATGTTAATATTATGACAATAGGTTTTCAATAGGCCCACCGCTTTTCCGCGGCGGCGCCGTTACGACAGGTCAGAAAGAGGTGTTTCGTGGGTAGGCCGAATCAAATCATACTGGAAAAAAACCGCACCATCCTGATGGAGAAGCTGAAGGAATCTATTTCCTCCGTGCTCCCCGTGACGGGGATCGTCTTTTTACTGTGCTTCACCATCTCGCCGGTGCCCAACGACCTGCTGATGGGCTTTGTTCTGGGGGCCGTGATGCTGATCCTGGGTATGGGGCTCTTTACCCTGGGGACCGACCTGGCCATGACCCCCATCGGAAACCACGTGGGCTCCGCCGTCACCAAGTCCCGCAGCGTGTGGATGATCGTGCTGGTGAGCCTGCTGGTGGGGGTCTTCATTACCATGTCCGAGCCGGACCTCCAGGTTTTGGCGGAGCAGGTGCCCGGCATCCCCAACATGACATTGATCCTGGCCGTAGCCGTGGGCGTGGGCTTCTTCCTGGTGGTGGCCATGCTGCGGATGCTGCTGCGGATCAAACTCTCCCACCTGCTCATCGCCGTCTATCTCTTCGTCTTTCTGCTGGCCCGGTTCGTCCCCCGGGAGTTTTTGTCGGTGGCCTTCGACTCCGGCGGCGTCACCACCGGCCCCATGACAGTGCCCTTCATCATGGCCCTGGGCGTGGGCGTGGCCGCCATCCGCAGCGACAGCAACGCCGAGAACGACAGCTTCGGCCTGGTGGCCCTCTGCTCCGCCGGGCCCATCATCGCCGTGCTGGTCCTGGGCATCGTCTACGGCGACGTGGCGGGGACCTACGTCCCCGTGGCCATGCCCCAGATCGCCGACTCCAAGGAGCTGTGGCTGCTGTTTCTCACCGCCTTCCCCAAGTATCTCAAGGAAGTGGCCCTGGCCCTGTGCCCCATCCTGGTCTTTTTCCTCCTGTTCCAAGTCACCAAACTCCACCTGCCCAAGGGGGAGCTCATCAAGATCTGCGTGGGGCTGGTGTACACCTACGTGGGGCTGGTCCTCTTCCTCACCGGCGTCAACGTGGGCTTCATGCCCGTGGGCAGCTTCATCGGCCAGCTCATCGGCGGCATGTCCCACAACTGGATCATCATTCCCATCGGCATGGTCATCGGCTACTTCCTGGTGGCCGCCGAGCCGGCGGTCCACGTCCTCAACCGGCAGGTCTACACCATCACCGCCGGCTCCATCCCCCAGAAGGCCCTCTCCACCAGCCTGTCCATCGGCGTCTCCATCTCCGTGGGCCTGGCCATGCTGCGGGTGCTGACCGGCCTGCCCATCCTGTATCTTCTGGTTCCAGGTTATCTGCTGGCCGGGGTCCTCACCTTCTTCTCCCCTCCCCTGTTCACCGCCATCGCCTTTGACTCCGGCGGCGTGGCCTCCGGGCCCATGACGGCCACCTTCCTCCTCCCCCTGGCCATGGGGACCTGCAGCGGCGTGGGCGGCAACGTGGTGGTGGACGCCTTCGGCGTGGTGGCCATGGTGGCCATGACCCCCCTCATCACCATCCAGCTGCTTGGGATCTACCACAAGTACCGCTTCCGCCCGGAGGAGGTCCAGGAGGAAGAGGCCGCTTCGGAGGACGAGGACGGCGGCGACATCATCACATTTTAAAGAGGAGCCGGCATGAGTAATATGTACTATATGGTCACGATTACCAAGCGGGAATACGGGGAGGAATACCTGCGCTACCTGTACGGCGGCGGGGTCCACTGCCTGTCCGCCGCCCTGTGCGAGGGTACCGCCCAGCAGAAAACCCTGGACCTGCTGGGATTGGAGAAAACGGAAAAGGTCATGATCTCCTCCATTGTCTCCAAAGACCTGGCCGGTGAACTGCTGCGGGGCCTGATGCGGACCATGCGGATCGACGTGCCCGGAAACGGCATCGCCTTCACCGTCCCCCTCCAGAGCGTCGTCAACCACTCCAGCCTGAAATACCTCACCCAGGGCCAAAATTTTGAATCGGATAAGGAGCGCGAAATGGAAGAGAACCGTTACTCCCTCGTGGTCGTGATCGCCCAGAACGGGCATACGGAATCGGTGATGGACGCCGCCCGCAGCGCCAACGCGGGGGGCGGCACCATCGTGCACGCCAAGGGCATCAGCGAAAAAAGCGCCGCCCAGTTCTTTGGCATGTCCATCGCCTCGGAGCAGGACCTCATCTATATCGTCTCCAGGCAGAGGGACGAAAAAAACATTATGCGGGCCATCATGGAGCACGCCGCCGCCAAGGATGGGGGCGTGCAGGCTGTCTTCTCCCTGCCGGTGAACCAGGTGGTGGGCCTGCGCAGCCTCCTGGACGACTGACGTGATAAAAAGCCGCCGCCCCGGCCGGGGCGGCGGCTTTTTCGCGTGTCAGTGATAAAAGACCTGAAAGAACTCCTCATAGGTGTCCTTCAAAAATCCCAGGTGCTCCTTCATATAGAAATAGGCAAATTCCCCGTTCCCATCCCGGATGGCCTCATAGATCTTCTCATGCTGGCTCTGAAGCTTGGCCGCTACGCTCTTTTGACGAAAGGGGGGCACCAGCTTCACCATGGGAGGGGCGTTCTCCAGCTCCAGAAGCCGGTCGAACATGTCAATGAGCACCTGGTTGTGGGTGGCGGCGATTATGGCCCGGTGAAAGCCCTCCAGCTCATCCCCGCCGGCGCTGAGGTAGTCCCCGATAGCCCGGCGCTCCTCCTCGTCGGCCCGGAGGGCCACCTCCCGGGCCGCCTCCGGCTCCAGAAGGATACGCAGGTTGGTGGAGTCCAGAAAGGTCTGGGGGTATCCCCCCTGGACCGCCTGGCTCTCCGCCAACTGCTGCCAGTCCATAAGCAGGTAGCTCCCCTTCCCTTTCACGGTCTGGATCACGCCCGTCTCCCCCAAAAGCCGCAGGGCCTCCCGCACCGTGATGCGGCTGACCCCCATCATCTCCATCAGCTCTTTTTCGCTGGGGAGCAGATCGCCCTTTTGGTAGATTCCCTGGGCAATCATGGTGTTGATCCGCTCCACCACTTGTTCATAGAGCTTTTTCCCCGAGGTCACTTTCGTCATCTCTGGTTCCTCCCATCCCGGGTCTGTCATTCATGTCTTACAGTATAACAGCGCCCGGAGGGAAATGCAAACGGAAACACCCGATCCGCTCCCGGATCGGGTGTTTCCGTTTGGAGTTTAGAGAAAGGAGGTGTATCCAAAACAGTCCTAAGACTGTGTTTGGCCGGTTAATTCCGCTTCCTTGGCCCGCTTTTCCTTCCGGGAGCTGTCCAGGGTGATGAAGCACACGCTGGTGAGGATGAGGACGCTGCCAACCACCACGCCCACGGTGACGGGGTCGGCGAACCAGATGGTGCCGAAGACCACGCTCACCACCGGCTCCAGCATGGACAAAAACGAGGCGGTGGAGGCCCCCAGCTTTTGGATGCCGAACATCATGAGGAAGTAGCCCCCCACGGTGGCCAGGCCGGAGCAGACGATGAGCTGGAACCAGCTCACGGGGCTGGAGGGCACCGCCAGGTTCCCCGTGGCGGGGGCCAGGACGGCGAAGAGGAGGGTCCCGGGGAGAGAGACGTAGAAGAGCTTTACCTCCAGCGGCAGGTCGTTGGCGGGGCCCTTCTCGTTGGCGATGAGGTAGGAGCCGTAGGTCAGCGAGGAGATGGCCGCCAGGGCGATGCCCAGCACGGGCAGGCTGCCGTTCTTACCAGTGAGGAAGAACATCCCGGCGATGGAGACTACGATGGCCGCCACCTGGAGCTTGGAGAAGCCCTCCTTGAAGAGGGTGCCCATGACGATACACACCACCGTGGGATAGAGGAAGTGGAGCATGGTCACGGTGCCCACGGGCATGAAGAGGTAGGCGGTGTTGATGAGCATGGCGGTGGCCACCATGCCGGTGAGGCCCATCAGGACCACCTGGATGAGCTGGGGGCGGCTCAATTTCAGGCTGCGGCCCCTGCCCAGGGAGACCGCCAGGGTCACCAGGGTGATGATGAGGTTGGTGAAGAACATCAGGCTGAAGATGGGCAGGCCGTCCACCATCAACTGCTTCTGCATGGAGGGCATGACGCCCAGGATGGTGGCCGAGGCCACCACCGCTAAGATTCCTTGTCCCATGGCGTCTCCTTACTGCCGGGCGGGGGCCCCGTTGACCCCCGCCTGGCGCAGGGCGGTCTGCCGGGCGTGGAAGTCGTTCTCGTCCAGCAGGGTCAGCGCCCCCGTGGGGCAGACCTTCACGCAGGCGGGCGTCATGCCGTTCTCCTGCCGGGTGAAGCAGGCGTCGCACTTGCGCATCTTGCCGTTCAGATCGAAGGTGGGCACGCCGTAGGGGCAGGCCATGGCGCAGGAGTGGCAGCCGATGCAGCGGGTGTTGTCGTAGAGGGTGAAGCCGGTGTCCGGGTCCTTGGTGAGGCACCCGCTGGGACAGCCCACCACGCAGGGGGCGTCGTCGCAGTGCATGCAGCTCACGGAGTAGAACTCCAGGTGCCGGGCCGCCTCCAGGGTGAAGGTGTGGCGGAAGGGCTGCTCCCCGCCGGGGATGTCCACGTCGTTCTGGTCCATACAGGCCAGGGCGCAGGCCCCGCAGGCGGAGCACTTTTCAGGGTCGAAAAAGAGGTATTTTTTCATACCGCATCATCCTTTCTCACCCCACAGCGGGTGGAGCGGTAGGCCGGGAAGCCGGAATAGGGGTCCAGATGGTCGCTGTCCAGGATGCTGTTGGCGTCGGCCTCGGAATAGCCGTGATAGAGGTTCACCAGCCCCTGGGGCATGGCGGGGGTGGGGTGGACGAAGACCCGGACCTCCCCCCGCTCGGTGGAGATAACGATGCGGTCCCGCTCCTTGAGGCCCAGGGCGGCGCAGTCCTCCACGCTCATGTCGGCGGTGGGGTCGGGCCGCAGGGAGCGGTTGTTAGGGCAGCCGTGGAGCCGGGAGTGGATGGCGTGGGGGATGCGGGAGCCGGAGGTGAAGGTGAAGGGGTACTTCCTCTCGTCGGCGGCGTCCAGGGGGGGCGTGTAGGTGGGCAGGGCGTCCAGGCCCCACTCGGGGTGGGCCTCGATGATGGCGGACTTGAGCTCGAACCTGCCCGTGGGGGTGCGCAGGCCCTTTTTCACGTGCTCCAGGGGCTCGAAGCGCTCCACCTCGGCCACCTTGATGGGCAGGTCGGCCTGCTTGAGCTCGGCGGTGGTCACGTCCAGGTCCCGGATGATGTTCTGGACGCAGGCCTCGTAGCCGGCCTTGAGGAGGCCGTCGTCCAGGTCCAGGCGGTTGGCCAAATCGCACAGGATGTCCACGTCGGACTTGGCCTCCCCCAGGGGGGGGATGACGGGATTGGTGTAGATGGCCACGCCGCCGGGGTAGGGCTTGAACTCCCCCCGCTCCATGGAGGTGCAGGCGGGCAGGACGATGTCGGCGTACTTGGCGGTGTCGGTGAGGAAGAGGTCGGTGTCCACGAAGAAGTCCAGCTTTTGGAGGGCGGCGAACATCCGCCCGTCGTCAGGCCACATACGGGCGTTCATGCCCAGGGCAAAGACGGCCTTGACGGGATAGGGCTCCCCGGTCTCGATCTGCCGGGGCAGGTCCATGGCCTGCATCTCCCCCTCCAGGTGGTTCCACAGGGGGAAGCGGTCCCCGCCCACGGGGACGGGGGCGTCCTGGGGCTTAGTGCCGTACTGGAACTCCTCCTCGTGGAGGGGGAAGCCGCACTCCACGTGGATATAGGTATGTACCACCGGGCTCTGGCAGCCGGGGCGGTCGAAATTGCCGGTGATGGCCAGCAGGGAGATGATGGCCCGGTAATTCTGGAAGCCGTTTTTGTGGTGGGGGATGGGGGCGGAGGACTCGTAGGAGGACATGCGCTCGCTGGAGGCGATGAGGTCGGCGGCCTTCACCACGTCGGCGTAGGGCACCCCCGTCAATTCCTCGATGTTCCCGGCGTGGAAGCCCTTGACGTACTCGGCGTACTCCTCGAAGCCGTATACGTAATTGGCGATGAACTCTTTGTCGATCTGCCCCCGGCTGATGAGCACGTTGGCGATGGCGTGGGCCAGGGCGCCGTCGGTGCCGCTGCGGGGCTGGAGGAACACGTCGGCCAGCTTTTCCGCCGCGGGGGTGTAGCGGGTGTCCACGATGAGGAACTTCACCCCCCGGGCCTTGGCCTCCATGGCCCGCTTGGCGCCCATGTAGTTGGAGTAGAAGGGGTTGTAGGCCCAGCCCAGGAAGAGGTCGCAGTTGGCCATGTCGGCGGCCCCCTGGTCCCCGGCGGCGGTCTTCCAGGCCATGAAGGCGGCGGTATAGCAGGAGCTGGACTCGCTGCCGTAGTTGGGGGAGCCGAAGGAGTAGGCAAACCGCCGCAGCATGGGCCGGTACCACTTGGAGTAGCCGGAGTAGAAAGCCACGGACTCAGGGCCGTACTGGGCCTTGGCGGCGTTCAGCTTTTCGGTGATTTCAGCGTAGGCCTCGTCCCAGGAGATGGGCTCGAACTTGCCCTCCCCACGCTCCCCCACCCGGCGCAGGGGGGTCATGATACGGTCCTTGCGGTACAGGTACTGCCGGTTGGCCAGGCCCTTGGTGCAGAGCTTGCCGTCGTTCTGGGGGTGACCGTCGGTGCCCTCGATCTTGATGACCTGGCCGTCCTTCACGTAGCAGCTCAGGCCGCAGTGCATCCCCGGCGAGCAGATGTCGCAGATGGAGCGCTTGACCTGGATGCCGGTATCCGCCCCGGGGATTTTGGCCCGGAGGCGCCGTTCCTCGTTTGTCATACCATTCCCTCCAAAGTGTCGATGAAGTCGCCTTCCAGGCCGTAGCGCAGGAGCTGGCCCCGCTGCTCGGGGGTGAAGCCGCTCTTCTCCCCCCGCAGGACCTTGACGAGATGGGCCTTCAAAATGCCGCTGATGCCGTAGTTGTCCAGGATGTTGAAGCCCACGGGCCAGCCGTCCTTCAGGACGGCCTGCAAATAGAAGCGCCGGTCGGGGCTATAGTACTGGTACACCTCGCCGGTGGCCCGGTTGTCCCCCAGGCCGATGAAGTCCATGTCCAGGAAGTGGGTGATGTTGTGGAGGATGTTGCCGTCGGTCTCGTCCCCCACCCCCGCCATGTTCCGCCCGGCCACCCGGCCCTGGACGCCGGCGTTGGCCCACAGGCCGATGATCTGGGTCTGGCCGGACTGGAGGTTCCTGCCCTGGCAGCAGTCCCCGGCGGCGTATACGCCGGGGGCGGAGGTCTCCATCCTCTCGTTGACCACCACGCCCCGGTCGATGTTCACCTGGGCGGGGTCCAGCAGCCCGGTGGCGGCCCGGGTGCCGATGTTCAGCACCAGCAGGTCGGTATCCAGCGTCTCGCCGTCGGCGAAGGTCACCCGGTAGCCCTCCGGGGTCTTTTCCGCCCCGGCCAGGGCCCGGCTGAAGGCCATCCGGATGCCCATTTTGTCGATGCGCTCCTCAATCATGGCGGAGACCTCGGGGTAGGCGGCCAGGGCGAAGATGTGGGGGGCCATGTCGGCCAGGGTGACCCGGATGCCCCGCTTTAAGAGCAGTTCCGCCACCTTGATGCCCACCATGGATGCCCCCACCACCACGGCGGAGCGGTACTCCCGTTCCTCCAGGGCGGTCTTGAGGCCCACGGCGTCGTCCACCGTCCGCATGCAGAAGGCCCCCTCCACCCCGGCGAAGGAGGGCGGCACGAAGGCGGTGGCCCCGGTGGAAACCAAAATCTTGTCGTAGCTCCGGACCTCGCCGCTCTCCAGCGTCACCGTGCGGCGCTGGGCGTCCACTTTGGCCGCACGGGTGCCGGTGAGGAAGCTGGCCTCGTACCGCTGCCCAATTTCCTCCAGGGTGCCGAAGGGGAACAGCCCCTCGTAGGGCAGCTTGCCACCCACGTAGTAGGTGGTGAGCATGGGGTTGTAGGGGGGCAGGTCGGTCTCGGTGTACACGTCCACCTGGGCGCCGCACCCCGCCTGCCGGATGGCCGCCAGAGCTTGGTAGCCCGCGCAGCCGAAGCCGATAATGGCAAATCGTTTCATAGCTGTGTTCTCCTTTACGGAAGGCGTCTTCCAAAACTGGTGCTCAGGGAGGCCCCCTGCGCGAAGGGGCTTCCCTCAGCACCCACCCGGAGCAGTTTGCGGAATAAACGGCAGGAAAGGAGGCCGGGAAAAATGGATACGTGACAAGGCGAAGGACGCCGACGGGCTGACGCCCGTCAAGGACGACAACGAAGTCACGTGCGATTTTTCCCGCCGAACTACTGCCGGTTATTTTGCAAGCTGCTCCAAGGGAGGAGGGATGCCACAATAGGCATCCCTCCTCTTGGGTGGATACGGAAGTTTTTCTTACTTGTTCAGCGCGGCGCCCTCCCGGCGGGCGAGCACGTGCTTGTAGCGGATCTGGGTGTAGACGAACAGCACCACCACATAGACCACGCAGGCGATGCCGGCGGGCAGGGTCAGGTCGGACAGGTTGACGTAGGAGGTGCCGATCATCAGGATGCCCACGAAGATGAGCAGGGTGTGGAGGGTGCCCTTCTTCATGTAGAAGTTGGACTTCCTGTACTCCTCGGGCAGGATGTCGGGGAGCTTCCAGCAGGCCAGGAGCACCATGAACTCGGTGATCATGTCGGTGCCGATGCCCATGTTGGAGATGAGGGTCAGGTCCATGCCGGTGACGATGGGCAGGGCGCCCATGACAAAGAAGACAATGAGCAGGATGACGGGCACGCCGTTCTTGTTCTCCTCGGCGCACTTCTCCGGCAGCCAGCCCTCCTTGGACGCGGCCTGGAGGCCCCGGGTCACCCAGGACAGGGTGCCGTTCAGGGTGGTCAGCAGGGCGAACATGGCGCCGCCGAAGACGAAGAACATGTACAGCCAGGTGGGGAAGATCTCCTGGGCCACGTGGGTCAGGTTCTCAAAGGCCACGGTCTCGATGGGCAGCACGCCGGAGGCCACGATGCCGATGAGGGCGTAGAACACGGCCACGATGGAGGTGGAGAGGATGATGACCTTAGGGATGGTGGTGGAGGGGTTCTCAATGTCGTCGCCGTTCTCAGCCACGAACTTGGCGCCGCCGCAGGCGAAGGAGAGCAGGGCCACGCCGGTGAGGAAGTTCTTGGGGCCGTTGGGCATGACGTTCTGGGTGGCCAGAGACAGGGTGGACCAGTCCACCTTGGGCAGGCCGAAGGCGATGAACAGGAACAGGCTGATGAACAGGAAGGCCACCATGACCTTCTGGACGATGGCGGAGCTCTTCAGGCCCACCATGTTGACGATGGTGCACAGCACCAGGGCCCCCAGGGCGATGACGTTCTCGTTAAAGCCGGTGAAGATGGTGCAGAAGTAGCTGGCAAAGCCCTTGGCGAAGGTGGCGATGAGCACCTGGCTCAACACAAACATGCCGATGTACATGAAGCTGGCCTTGTCGCCCATCAGGCGCTTGACGTAGGTGTAGCCGGCGCCGGAGGCGGGGATGGTGGACGTGAGGATGATGAAGGGGATGCAGGTGGCGATGGCAAGCAGGGCGCCCAGAATGAAGGCGTAGGGTGTGCCGTGGCCGGTGAGGCCGATGACGATGCCGGTGAGTACCATGATGCCGGAGCCGATGATCTGGCCGATGGCCAGGCCCATACAATCGCTGAAATTCAGCTTCGTATGGCCGTTCGCGGGCTGTTTGCTCATAGTGGTTCCTCCCTTATCTTTTGTGTTCCCTTTTCAAAAAAGCTCTCTCTCAGCTTTATTTGACGTAATTGCGGTAGAAGCGCTCCAGGCCTTCCAGGCCCTCCTTCAAGGTCGCGTGGGTGCAGCCGATGTTCAGGCGCATGAAGCCCTCGGCCTGTTTTCCGTAGTGGCTGCCGTCACCCAGGGCAAGGCCGTACTCCTTGGCCAGGATGGAGGTCATCTCGCCGCTGGTTTTGCCGGCGCAGGTCATGTCCAGCCACATGAGGAAGGTGCCCTCGTGCTTTGTGACCTTCACCTTGGGCATGCGCTCGGACACGAAGCTGTTGACAAGCTCCACGCTCTGGCGGAGGTAGCCGCACACAGCGTCCATCCAGGCGTCGCCGTGGGTGTAAGCCGCCTCCATGGCGGTGAAGGCCAGGTCGGCGGGGCCGAACATCCAACGGCTGTCGAACTCGTAGCGGACCTTGGCGCGGACGTCGGCGTTGGGAATCATGATGCAGGCGGAGACCATACCCGCCAGGTTAAAGCTCTTGCTGATGGCGGTGAAGATGACCAGCTTATCATGGACCTTCTCAAAGATACCCATGGGGATGTACTTGCGGGTGAGGCCGTAATCCGCGTGGATCTCGTCGCTCAAGAGCCACACGTCGTACTTGACGCACAGGTCTGCCACCCGCTCCAGCTCTTCGGCTGTCCACACCCGGCCCACCGGGTTGTGGGGGTTGCAGAAGACCACGGCCTTTACGCCGTTCTTGAGCTCGTTCTCAAAGCGGTCAAAGTCAATGGTGAAATAGTCCTCTTTGTGCTCCAGCGGGCAGTCCACCAGGGTGTGGCCGCTGTTCTTGATGGCGGCGAAGAAGGGGTCGTAGACGGGGGTGAAGGTGAGTACCTTATCCCCCTTCGCCACCAGGGCGTCCAGGGCAAAGTAGATCCCCGTCACCACGCCGCAGGTCATGAACATCCACTCGGTATCGGGCGTCCAGCCGTAGCGGCGGCTCCACCAGCCCTGGATGGCCTGGAAGGTGGAGGGCAGGGGGTCGGAGTAGCCGAAGACGGGGTGGTCACAGCGCTTTTTCAGCGCCTCGATAACCTCGGGCACCGTGGGGAAATCGGTGTCGGCGATCCAGAAGGGCAGCAGGCCGTCCTGCTGGCCAAAGCTGTTCTGGAAATTCCACTTGATGCTGGTGGTCCCTCTCCGGTCCACCGCTTGGTCAAAATCGTACATCAGAATAGGTCCTTTCTCTCATTGGGATTAGCTGCCGCGGGCCTCCCGGCCGTGAAGTCCGCGTGGGCGGCAGGTTTTTTGCCGCCCCGACCTATCATGTATTATAACAAGATAGGTTTGATTAAGCAACTTATTTGTTTACAGAATGTTCAAATTCGGCTCTTATTACAAGAATCATTTGGCTAAATTAGCGGATATGCACAAAAAATTGGTAAGTATGATGCCTTTTTGCCTGTCCTATTAATTTGTTAGTCAATACAAGTCAGCCATTAGATTCCCAGCAGGGACAGCAGCCCCACCGCCACCGGGGGGACCAGCAGGGCGGGCAGCAGGTTGAGGGTCTTGAACTGCTTGATGTTCAGGATGCTCAGCCCCGAGCTGAGGATGAGCACCCCTCCCACCAGGGAGATCTCGGTCAGAAGCTCCGGGGTGAGGTAGGGGGCGATCAGGTTGGCCAGCAGGAAAATCCCCCCCTGCCAGCAGAAGAGCACCCCCGCCGCGATGGCGATGCCCATGCCGAAGGTGGACGAGAGCACGATGGAGGTGATGCCGTCCAGGATGGCGTTGGTGAAGAGATAGGTGTGGTCCCCGTGGAGGGCGCTCTCGATGGGCCCCAGGATGGACAGGGTCCCGAAACAATAGAGCAGGATGGCGGTGGACAGCCCCTTGGCCAGGTTGGAGCCCTTGGAGAACCTGGCCACCAGGGAATCGAAGGCCGTGTCCAGGCGCAGCCTGGTGCCGATGAGCCCGCCCAGGGCCAGGCTGACGATGAACAGCACATGATAACGGCTGTCGGGCATGGCCCCTACGATGGAATTGATGCCCAGGGCGGTGGCGGCCAGGCCCATGGCATCCATCATGATGTTCTGGTACCGCTCCCCGATGCCTTTCTTCAACGCGCTGCCCAACAGGCTGCCCAATAAAATGGCGCTTGTGTTGGCAATGGTTCCGATCATACAAGTTTCCTCCTTGCGGCAATTTTCGCAGTCTCCAGCCTAAACCCTCCACCTACCGGAGAGTCAATACTTTTTTGATAATGCAAGGAGAAAGGCCCGGCCATAAGCGGCCGGGCCTTTCTCAGAGAGAGAAAAAGAAAACAAAAGAGGGTGGGCGCCCGGCTCAGCGGACCAGGCTCTCCCGCTTGGCCACCACGTGCTTATAGCGCACCTGGGTGAAGATGAACAGGGCAACCAGATAGACGGCCAGGCACAGGTAGTTGATGGGGGTCAGGTCGGACAGGTTCACGTAGGACGTGCCCAGCATGATGACGCCGATGCAGGCCAGGATGACCTTGAAGAGCCGCTCGTCCATGTGGAACATGGAGCTCTGGAACTCCTTGGGGAACTTCTTGGGCAGCTGCCAGCAGGCCACCAGGATGACGAACTCGGTGAGCACGTCGGTGCCCACACCCATGTTGGAGATGGCGGTCAGGTCCATGCCGGTGAGGATGGGCACGGCGCCCACCACGAAGAATACCAGCAGCAGGATGACGGGGGTGCCCGCCTTGTTTTCCTTGGCGCACCGCTCGGGCAGCCAGCCCTGGGTCGCAGCCACCTGGAGGCCCCGGGTCACCCAGGACAGGGTGCCGTTCAGGGTTGTGAAGAGGGCGAACATGGCGCCGCCCACCACGAAGAAGATATACAGCCAGGGCGGGAAGATCTGCCGGGCCACCAGGGTCAGGTTTTGGAACGCCACGTCCTCCACAGGGAGCACGCCGGCGGCCACGATGCCCACCAGGGCGTAGAACACGGCCACCAGGACGGTGGCCAGGATGACCACCTTGGGGATGGTGCGGGAGGGGTTGGGGATGGCGTCGGCGTTCTCCGCGATGTACTTGGCGCCGCCGCAGGCGAAGGACAGCAGGGCCACGCCTGTGAAAAAGTTCTTGGGGCCGTTGGGCATCATGTTTTTCGCGGTGATGGTCAGGTTGCTCCACTCCACCTGGGGCAGGCCGAAGGCGGCGAAGAGGGCCAGGCTGACCAGCAGCACCGCCACCATCAGCTTCTGGGCCGTGGCGGAGTTCTTCAGGCCGATGATGTTCAGGGCCACGGCGATCGTCAGGGCCAGCATGGCGATGACCGCCTCGTTGAACTGGGGAAAAATCTGGCAGAAATAGCTGGCGAAGCCCTTGGCGAAGGTGGCGATCAAAATCTGGCTCAGGACAAACATGCCCAGATAGAAAAAGCCCATCTTGTCGCCCAGCAGGCGGTTTGCGTAGGTGTAGGCCGCGCCCTTGGCGGGGATGGATGAATGCAGGACCAGGAAGGGAAAGGCGTTGCACAGGGCCACCACGGCGCCCAGGATGAAGGCCAGGATGGTGCCGTGGCCGGTCAGGCCGATTACGATGCCGGTGAGCACCATGATGCCCGAGCCGATGATCTGGCCGATGGCCATGCTCATACAGTCCGTAAAGGAGAGCATCTTTTTCCCGGAATTTCCGGCGTCACTCATGTCGGTTTTCCTCCTCAAAATTCTCAAAAAAGAGAGCGATCTCGCGAAAATGCCCTCCCCCCGGGGTCATGACTCCCGGAGGACACAGGCGGGTATGGCGTTGTCCAGACTGCCAGCCGGACCCAGCCTAAACCTTCCACCTGGTGGAGAGTCAATGGCATTTTCGCTAAAATCGCTCTTTCTTTTTTGTTCAATTTTGGGGAGGGCCTTCCCTCAGCCGGGCCCCGGAGCCACGGGGATCTGGAGTTCGGTGATAAAATCCTCCGGCCGCTCGGTAAGGCCGAAGTCCAGCAGGGCAAATTCCGCCCCGTCCCCGGCGGGGACCATGCCACGGTTCCGCAGCAGCTCCAGCACCCGGGCGTACTGTCCCCTGGCGTCGGCGTGGGAGCCCCGGAAGCGCCACAGGGCCCACTTGCCCCCGGCCAGGGTCCCTCCCAGCCCTTGGGGGGCCTCCCCCGGGTCCAGCAGGCAGAAGAGGCTGCGGTAGCGGTCGAAGCGGCCCCGCTCCAGGTCCTCCCGCCCTATGGACAGTCCCACCTTGCCCAGAAAATAGCTGGGTGCCATGCCGCTGGTGTTCTCCAGGGAACGCAGGGGCAGCTCCAGGCTCTCCCCCGCCCGTAGGGGCTGGTCCAGCACGGCGATGGGCCTGGGGTCCATGTCCTGGAAGCGAAGCAGGTCCAGAAGAGAGGTATCCATCACGTCGTCGATCTGCTTCACCCGTCCAGCCAACCGGGCCTTGGCGTTCTCCAGCGCGGCCAGCTGGCGGGTCACCGCCTCCTCCTGCCGCCGCAGAAGGTCCCGGATGCCCGCCGGGTCCCGGTGGGCCAGGGCGGCGCGGATGTCCTCCAGCCCCACCCCCTGGGTGCGCAGGTAGCGGATGGTGTTGAGCTGCTCGAACTGCTCCACCGAATAATAGCGGTAGTTGGTCTCCGGGTCCACCCGGACGGGGTGGAGGAGCCCCGCCTCGTCATAGTAGCGCAGGGTCCTGATGTTCATGCCGAAGAGCTTGGCCATCTCCCCGATGCGGAAAAGCTGTCCCATGTTCCCTCTCCCCCTCTCGCCGTCTCACTGCTCCGCCTCTTCCCGGCGGGCCAGGATCAGTCTTTTGGCCTTGCCCCGGGCCCGGCTGAGATAGACCCGCACGCTTCCTTCCTCCACGCCCAGGTCCGCCGCGATCTCCGCGTCCCGCCGGTTCAGGAAGTACTTGGCCATCAGCAGGGAGCGGCTTCGCTCGTCCAGCTCTCCCATCACGTGGTAGAGCTCATCGACGCGCTCCATGCGGATGATCTCCTCCTCCGCCCCGCCGCCGTCCAGAGGGTCGGGGCCATCCAGGGCCTCTTCAAAGGACACCCGCTTGTGGCGGTCCTGATAGCGCAGGAAGTTTTTCGCCTGGTTCTCCGCCGCCGTCACCACGTAGCTGGTGAGCCGGGGGCGGTTCAGCCGCCGCATGGTGTCGATGTGGTCGCACAGGGCTGCCGCCGTGTCGTGGAGGATATCCTCCCATTCGTCCTTCCGGCCCCTGGCCACCAGGCTGATCTTGTAGTACATCAGGTCCCGGTATTCCGCGTAGAGCTCCATCATAAAATTTCGGTCGCTTTCGTTTTCAATGGCAAGGATACAGCTTGGGTAAAAAATCATTTCTCTCAGCCCCCTGAATCCGCATTCGGCATCGTTGCGTCCCGCTCCAATTTGTGGTAAAGTTTGTTTGTTGTGTCGAAAATCGTCTATTGCCGCAAAAGAAGGGGTTTTATTATGACCATTCGGGAAGAAAAAATCGAGCGCTACGAGGAGGCCCTCTTCACACTCTGGGCGGACGAGGTGGCCGTCCGGGAGGGCCGGGACCTGGAGCGGGAGAACGCCGCCCTGCGTCTGGACGCCAATTTCCGGGTGCCCGAGGAGGTGGTCCGCAGAGGGAGAGAGCTCATCTCCCGGAAGCTGGCCGCACGCACCGCCCGGTCCGTGGGGCACCACGCCTGGAGGCTTGTCCACGCCGCGGCGCTGGTCTGCCTGTTCAGCATGCTGGCCTTCTCCGCGGCCTTCGCCGCCTCGCCCACCTTCCGGGCTAATACGCTGAATCTGGTGATTGAGACCTTTGATGAGGGAACAAGATTTAGTATCGCGTCAGAAGAAAACGGCTTAGAGTTTACCGTCAATTGGTTACCAGATGAATTGAAACTTGAATCTCGTGATGACAATCGAAATATGTCTTATAAAGAATACCAATCTTCCAACGGAAAATGTATTAGCATTGCACGAACCACAAATTATGATACCACATTTATTGTGGATACCGAGGCAGAAGATGTTCAGCACACAAACATCAATGAAAATAAAGCTGTTATATCCGCAAAAGACGAAAACGACATTCAAATCTTTATTATAGATGAGAAAACTTCCACTTATATTTACATCACGGCTGAAGGTATCGGATTAAAGGATTCTCTTCGCATAGCAGAAAATATTATTTTTTAAGTAACGTTTTTTGTCGAACGGTGTCTCCTATATGAGCTTAAGCTCAAAATAAAAGGAGGTCATCCGACATGAAAAAGCGTATTTCCAAGTTCCTCAGCATGATCCTGGTCTTTTCCTGTATTACAGCTACCCTCAGCACAGTTAGCGCTACATCCATTGAACCCAGATATACAGGGCTCTTCAATGCAGCAGTATCTCTCAATATTTCTTCTGGTGGACAAGCTAATCCGTTTTGTAGCGCCAAATTGCGTACTGGCTATACTGCTGATGTAACCCTTGAACTCCAACGCAGCACTAATGGGTATAGTTGGTCTTCTATTAAGGAATGGACTGGTTCCGGTTCCAGCATGATTTCTCTGGATAAAACCTACTACGTTACATCCGGTTATGAGTATCGTTCAAAGTGCTCTGTAAAGGTCTATGATTCTAGTAACAACCTAGTTGACAGTATTATTGAATACTCTTCCACAGTCTCTTACTAAGAAAGGAGCCTCTGCATGGCACCCGAACAGAATCCGTCCCCGGTGACCGCGGAAGCTCTGCTCCGCCGCCTGGGTCTGACGGGGAAGTTCACCGGCTTTCAAAGCGCCATCTGCCTGGTGGAGAAGGTGGTGGAGGATCCAACCAACCTCAAGCTGGTCACCAAGCGGCTCTACCCTGAGACCGCCGCCCAGCTGGGCATCACCCCGTCCGCCCTGGAGCGCTCCGTCCGCACCCTTGTCCAAGTGTGCTGGAACAGAGGCGACCGCAAATACCTCGACCTGGTGGCGGGTTTCCACCTGACGGAACGCCCCTCCAACACCGAGTTCATCGACATCCTGGCCAATTATCTGAGAAAAGCCGTTTAACAAGAAAGCCGGGCCTGCGGGCCCGGCTTTCTTTGTCTTCTCAGTGGAACAGCCTGCCGAAGAACCCCTTCTTCTTGGGCTTGGGCTCCTCTTTGGCCTCGGCCTGGGGCGCCGCGGGGGCGGCCTCCGGCCCGTCCGTCTGAGGGGCGGCTTCGCCCCGGTCCATGCGCTCCAGGGCCTTCTTGGCGTCCTCGTCCCCCTGGCCGGCGGCCTTCTCATAGAACTCCCTGGCCTTCACCTGGCTCTTGGTCAGCCCGCCCAGGCCGCTTTCGTAGTATTCGCCCATCTTGTACTGGGCGCCAGGGTGGCCCTTGACGGACGCCTTCTGGAACCACTCCACCGCCTTGAGCCGGTCCTTGTGGACCCCGTCGCCCCGCTCGTAGCACAGCCCCACGCTGTACATGCCCCGGACGTTGCCCTGCCCGGCGGCCTTCTCAAACCAGAAGAAGGCCTTCTCCATGTCCTTGTCCACGCCGGTGCCCTGGGTGAAAAACCAGGCGATATTGCACTGGCCGAAGGGGTCACCCCCCTCGGCGGCCAGCAGGTAGAGCCGGGCGGCCTCCTTCAAGTCCTTGGCCACCCCCTCCCCGTTTTCGTAGCAGTAGCCCAGGTTGCACTGGGCACGGGAGTAGTCCTGCTCGGCGGCCAGGGTATACCAGTGGACGGCCACTTCCTTGTCCACGGGCACGCCGATGCCCTCGTCATAGCAGTAGGCCAGGTTGCACTGGGCACGGGCCTGGCCCTGCTCGGCGGCCAGGGTGTACCAGTGGACGGCCTCGGTCAGATCCTTTTCCACGCCGATGCCCATCTCGTAGCAGTAGCCCAGGTTGCACTGGGCACGGGGGTAGCCCTGCTCGGCGGCCTTGCGGTACCACCGCACGGCCTCGGCCTTGTCCTCGGGGACGCCATGGCCGGATTCGTAGCACCAGCCCAGGTTGCACTGGCCGGCGTCGTCGCCCAAGTCGGCGGCCTTGCGGTAGCACTCCACCGCCTTTTCCCAGCTCTTGTCTACGCCCCAGCCCTGCTCGTAGCAGACCCCCAGGTTGCACACGGCGGGGGGATAATCCTGCTTGGCGGCGGCGGAGTAGAGGCGGAACGCCTCCTGGTAGTCCACCTCCACGCCCCGGCCCCGCTCGTAGCACCAGCCCAGGTTGCACTGGGCCCGGGGATAGCCCTGCTCGGCGGCCGCCCGGTACCAGCTCACGGCCTCCTCCCAGCTCTGGGGGACGCCCTTGCCCGCCTCGTAGCACCAGCCCAGGTTGCAGATGGCCCGGGGGTAGTTCTGCTCGGCGGCCGCCCGGTACCACTTCACGGCCTCTTCCCAGCTTTGCTCCGCGCCCTTGCCCGCCTCACAGCACCAGCCCAGGTTGCACTGGGCCCGGGGGTAGCCCTGCTCGGCGGCCGCCCGGTACCACTTCACGGCCTCCTCCCAGCTCTGCTCCACGCCCTCGCCGGCCTCATAGCACCAGCCCAGGTTGCACTGGCCGGGGGCGTAGCCCTGATCGGCGGAGCGGCGGTAATATTCCACCGCCTTCTCCCAGCTCTGCTCCACCTGGTCGCCCTCTTCGTAGAAGAGCCCCACCCGGCACAGGCCCCGGGGGAAGTTCTGCCCGGCGGCGGCGCTGAACCAGCGGAAGGCCTCGGCCAGGTCCTTCTCCACCCCCTTGCCGAACTCACAGCACCAGCCGTAGTTGCACATGCCGGGGGCGTAGTCGGCCTGGGCGGATTTCAGGTAGAGGGCGGCGGCCTGCTCCCAGCTCTGCTCCACCACCTCGCCGTTTTCATAGCACAGGCCCAGGCGGCACACGGCGGGGGGATAGTCCCGCACCGCGGCCCCCTGGTAGAGGCGCACGGCCTCCTCCATGTTCTGGTCGATGCCCTTGCCGTACTCACAGCACCAGCCCAGGTTGTTGAGGGCCCGGGGGTCTCCCTGGCCGGCGGCCTTGGCGTACCACTGCACGGCCTCGGTCCAGCTCTGCTCCACGCCCAGGCCGCTCTCATAGCACCAGCCCAGGTTGCACTGGGCCCGGGCGAAGCCGTTGTCGGCGGCGGCCCGGTACCAGCGGATGGCGTCGGGCCAGCTCTGGGCGATGCCCTCCCCCGCCTCGTAGCACCAGCCCAGGTTGCACTGGGCGGGGGGATAGCCCTGGTCGGCGGAGCGGCGGTAGAGCTCCACCGCCTTCTCCCAGCTCTGCTCCACCCCGTCGCCCCGCTCGTAGCACAGCCCCAGGTTGCAAAGGGCACGGGGGTCGTCCTGGTCGGCGGCGGCCTGATACCACTCCACCGCCTTGGCCTGGTCCTTTTCCACGCCCTCCCCAGCCTCGTAGCACCAGGCCAGGTTGCACTGGGCGGGGGGATAGCCCCTCTGGGCGGAGGCCTCGTAGAGCTTCACGGCCTTTTCCCAGCTCTGCTCCACCCCCTCGCCCCGCTCGAAACACAGGCCCAGGTTGCAAAGGGCACGGGGGTCCTGCTGGTCGGCGGCGGAGGAGTACCAGTAGATGGCGTCCTCCCAGCTCTGGGGCACGCCCTTGCCGAACTCGTAGCACCAGGCCAGATTGCACTGGCCCCGGGCGTAGCCCATGTCGGCGGACTGCCGGTAGAGGCGGGTGGCCTCCTCCCAGCTCTGCTCCACGCCCTCCCCTGTCTCGTAGCACAGGCCCAGACAGCACACGGCGGGGGCGTATTCGGCCTCGGCGGCCTTGCGGTAGAGCTCCACGGCCTTTTCAAAGTCCTTCTCCACGCCCTCGCCCTGCTGGTAGAGCTGGCCCAGGGCGCACCAGCCGGCGGGGTCGTCCTGCTCCCCCACCTGCTTGAAATACTCGGCGGCCTTCTCCGGATCCTTCTCCACCCCCAGCCCCCGCAGGTAGCACACGCCCATGCGGTAGATGGCGGGGGGATACTCCTGGTCCATGGCGGTCTCTATGTAGCGCAGAGCCTTGGCGTTGTCCCCTTTCTCCTGGGCCTGGTCCGCCAGGCACAGCCACCCGTAGCCGGAGACGTACTCCTCCTCCACGGGGATAAAAAAGGTCCCGCCGCACTCCGGGCACTTTTCCAGATTGGCGTCTTCGGTCACGTATCCGCAGTCCGGAGAGTCACAGCGAAAATACTCCATGCGATCAAACCTCATTTCTTAGCGTTTAGGTAGATTATACACCGATGGGGCTGATCCGCACAAGAGTAAAAAAAGGTCCGGGCGCCTTTTCGCGCCCGGACCTCTCCTCACAGCTTTTCCAATAGACAGCGGCGCAGGGTGAGCCGGCGAAAGGCCGCGTACTCCCCGGCCAGCTCCTCCAGCCGCCCCTCCTCCGCCCGGGAGAGGGGCTCCCACACCGTCAGGGCCGCATCCAGCCTGTCCCCCAGGGTCTTTCCCTTCCAGATCCCAATGACCCGGCCGCCCTTCAGGACGGCCCCCGGATTGGCCACCGTCCTCCACACCCGTTTTTGCAGGGCGGGGTCGGCCAGGACCACTTCCCGGTCCCTCAGATCCAGGTAGGGGTCGTGGGGACCCAGCAGCAGGAGCCGGTCCCCACCGTCCCCGGCGGCGGCCAGGGCCTCCAGCTCCTCCGCCAGCAGGTACCGGGTCCTCCCCGCCACCCCCACGGGGACGGTCTCCGCCGATACGCTCTCCCACAGGCGCTTGGCCTGTCTGGGGGAGGCGCCCAGCCAGTCCTGGAAGGCCGCCGGTCCGGAAGGCCCGTAGCAGCGCAGGAATTTCCGCGCCAGCCCCCGCTCCGCCTCCGGCCGGGGGGCGGGGGCACGGCCCACCCAGTTCTGAAAGGAGGTAAAGGCGGGGCTGTTCCCCTCCCGGGCCCCGAACACCACCTTGGCCGAAAAGGCGCAGGGCCGCAGAAGGAAGGACACCGCCGCCCCGCCCACGGTCTGCCGGTCCGGGGCGCCGTACATGGAGGGGTCCTCCCACAGCGCCCGCTTCTCCGGGGACAGGCCTTCCCCCACCAGCCCGGCCAAGGTCTGGTCCAGGGCCTCCTTGCTCTTCACCGTATGGTCGTCCAGATACCCCGCCGCCTTCTCCACCAGGGGGAGGAGCTCGTCAAAGGTCATCCCCAGGTGGTCCAGGGCCAGGCCGATCCCCCGGGTGTAGATCCAGGGCTCCTCCCCCGGCCGGGCCCGCAGGGCGTCCAGGAACACGCCGCTCTCCCCGGTGGGGAATACCATGGGGACGCCCCGGCAGCTCCAGGCCTGGAGCAGCTCCTTATCCTCATACAGGATGCTTTGCAGCCCCTCCTGCGTGCAGCCCTCCACCCGGTTGAAGAGGGCCGTCTCCCAGGCCCCCGGCGGGGAGTTCTGCACGCCGCAGGCCCCCGCGGCCTCCGCCTCGCCCCCCGGCGGCAGCTTCCGGTCCAGATGGTGGGCCCGAAGCCGGTAGCCCCGGACCTGTTCCAGCCCCACGTCCATTTCAGCGCCCCCCGTCTTTTTCCTGATGATACCACACCCCGGGCGGAAAGGCAAAGGCGGTTCAGTCCCCCAGCTTCTGGTCCACCTGGTCCCGCAGGGCCTTGGCCATCCGCTTGAGCCAGGCCGGCACCGGGGCCCCCATGGCCCCGGCGTTCTCCACGATGCTCCCCACCTCGGTGAGGATGTACCACACCACCACCAGCGGGCAGAGGAACACCGTATAGGCAAAGGGGAGGGCCGCCTCCGGCATGCCCCCCAGGATGTGCCCCACTACCAGGTCCAGAATTCCCGAGATGGTCACGGCGGCCACGCAACCGGCCTTATGCCAAAGCCCCTCCCGGGCCAGGGCGGAGGACCACTTCCCCGCCTTGCAGGCCGCGGCGGAGCCCGTCAGGTAGTCGATGGCCATGCACACCACCCAGGCCACGATGAGCCACCCAAACCACCCCCAAAGGGCCGTCAGGGCCGCCAGGGCGGCGGTCACGGCGGCTTTGACCCCTTTGATCCGCTCCTCCACCGTCATTTTCCCTCCTCCACCGGCCGCTCCAGCAGGCCCAGCCGGTCCAGCCAGGTCAATACCTGAAGGCCCGGCTCATAAACCATCACCGCCCCCTGGGCGTTCATTTTCACCAGCCCCGCGCGGATGGCCTTGGCCGCCGCGGCCTGGAAGTCCTCCGGCATCTCCGCGACATAGTTGTAGATCTTCATCTCGTCCTCCCCTTCCTCCTCATAACCGGGCCGGGCCGCCCCGCCCACGTACTTCAGCGCCCTCCGCCGCCGGGCCACGGTGCCGCCGTTGGCCTCGTCCCCGTCGCCGGTGTTGCCGTCGATGGTGGTCACGTACCCCGGCTCCACCTTCTCGCAGAGCCCCACGTGGTTCATGCACCCCGAGCGCCCGCCGTCGAACACGAAGAACACCAGGTCCCCCGGCCGCAGAGCCCCCTTGCCCACCGCCTGCCCCCGGGCCCGGTAGTCCCGGTACAGCTCCGTGCAGGAAGCGGTCTTGCCGCCACCGTAAAAAAGGGCGCCCGCTCCGGCCTGCCGGAACAGCCACCACTGAAAGGTACAGCACCAGGGATACCAGCTCCCCGCCACCTCCCGGCCGTAATAGGCCGCGTTGTACTTCACCCGGTTGCTCCCCGCCGGGTCCTCCCGGACCCCCAGCTGGCTCCTGGCCAGCTCCAGCAATGTCTCCGCCGTCGCCATTCGTTCTCCTCCCCTCGCTTCGTCCTCTTTTTCTTGTCAGGAATTTGCATTGACTTTTCGCCCCCGCCCTACTATTCTTTTGTGTGTGAAATCAAAGGAAAGGCGGATGTCCTATGATCAGCCAGGAACTGCGCAAGCTCTCCCCGGAGATCGACCCCCTGCGGATGGGCATGGGCTGGACCGCGGAGGACCTGTCCAAGCCCCAGGTGTTGGTGGAGAGCACCTTCGGGGACAGCCACCCCGGCTCGGGCCACCTGCTGGAGCTGGCAAACGAGGCCGTCAGGGGGGTGGCCCTGGCCGGGGGCCGGGCCGCCCGGTATTTCGCCACCGACATCTGCGACGGCATGGCCCAGGGCCACGACGGCATCAATTTCTCCCTGGCCTCCCGCTCCACCATCTGCGACCTCATCGAGATCCACGCCTCCGCCACCCCCTTCGACGCCGCCGTGTTCCTGGCCAGCTGCGACAAGTCGGTGCCCGCCCAGCTCATGGCCATGGGGCGGCTGGACCTGCCCGCCGTCTTTGTCCCCGGCGGGGTCATGGCCCCCGGCCCCGACCGGCTCACCCTGGAGCAGATCGGCACTTACTCCGCCATGTACCAGCGGGGGGAGCTCACCGGGGAGCAGTTCGCCTTCTACCAGCATCACGCCTGCCCCTCCTGCGGGGCCTGCTCCTTCATGGGCACCGCCTGCACCATGCAGGTGATGGCCGAGGCCCTGGGCCTGGCCCTCCCCGGCACCGCCCTCCTCCCCGCCGTGGGGGACGCGCTGAAGGACGCCGCCTTCCAAGCCGGGCAGGCCGCCCTGGCCCTGGCGAAGGCCGGCCTCACCGCCCGGAAACTGGTCACCATGGACTCCTTTGAAAACGCCGTCATGGTCCACGCCGCCATCTCCGGCTCCTCCAACGCCCTGCTGCACCTGCCCGCCGTGGCCCACGAGTTCGGCCTCACCCTGGACGCCGACGACATCGACCGGCTCCACCGGGGGGCCCACTATCTGGCGGATATCCGCCCCGCGGGCCGGTGGCCCGCCGAGTACCTCCACCGGGCGGGGGGCGTCCCCGCCGTGATGGAGGAGCTGCGGGGCCTCCTCCACCTGGACGCCCGCACCGTCACGGGCAAGACCCTGGGGGAGAACCTGGACGAGCTGAAGGCGAACGGCTGGTACGACCGCTGTCCCGCCCGCCTGGAAGAGGTGGGCCTCCAACGGGAGGACATCCTCCGCCCCTATGACGACCCCATCAGCGCCGACGGGGCCATCGCCATCCTCAAGGGCAACCTGGCCCCCCAGGGAGCCGAGGTGAAGCACACCGCCGTCCCCCAGCAGATGTTCCAAGCGGTGCTGAACGCCCGCCCCTTCGACTCCGAGGAGGAGGCCATCGCCGCCATCCTCCGCCGCGACATCCGCCCCGGCGACGCGGTGTTCATCCGCTACGAGGGCCCCAAGGGCAGCGGCATGCCCGAGATGTTCTACACCGGGGAGGCCATCTCCTCCGACCCCCAGCTCTCCGCCTCCATCGCCCTCATCACCGACGGCCGCTTCTCCGGGGCCTCCCGGGGCCCGGTCATCGGCCACGTCTCCCCCGAGGCCGCCGAGGGCGGCCCCATCGCCCTGGTGGAGGAGGGGGACCTCATTGAGCTGGACATCCCCGCCCGCCGCCTGGCCATCGTGGGCGCAAAGGGCGTCCGAAAGGCCCCCGCAGAGATGGAGGACATTTTAAAAGAGCGGAGGGCCCGCTGGGCCCCCCGCTCCCCCAAGTACACCGCCGGCGTCCTGGGCCGGTTCACCCGCTGGGCCGCCTCCCCCATGGCGGGGGCTTACCTGCCCTGAGCCCCGGCGGACAAAAGCTCCTCCACCTCCGCTCCGGTGAGCCGTCCGGCCGCCGCCAGGGCGTCCAGCCGGGCCTTGTCCCACAGGCGGGGGTAGTATTTCTTCGCCATCTCGTACACGCTCACAGCGCCACACCTCCCATCGCCGCCAGGAAGTCCACATCGGCCCGGAGCCGTTCCGTCTCCGTGGGCTCCGGCGCGGGGGGCCGGGGCCGTTCGGTGGGGGTGATCCCCACCAGTCTGCCCTCCTCCAGGGTAAGCTCGCAGTAGCCCCCGCAGTCCCACACGGCCTGGGTCAGCTCTCCGGGCACCTCCACCCAGCCCTCCAGCCAGCACTGGGTGCGGTGGCTCTGGCTCTGGATCCCCCGGCCCCCGTCGGCCCTGGGGGTCAGCTCGATAATGGTCATCATGATTTTACATCCCTCCCTCTACCGCTCCGCGTTCCCTCCCATCCGGTTGCACGGGGCCGTACATCCTCCCACAAAAAGGAGTTTCCGCCTATGAAAAAGATCCTCATGGTCGGCACCGGCGGCACCATCGCCTCCGAGATGACCGAAGCCGGTCTGGTCCCCGAGCTCACCGGCGCCGATTTCCTGAAATACGTCCCCGCCGTCCGCCAGCTGTGCCAGGTGGACTGCCTCCAGGTGTGCAACATCGACTCCACCAACATGACCCCCGCCCACTGGCGGCAGGTGGCCCAGGCCATCCAGCTCCGCTACGGCGGCTACGACGGCTTCGTGGTCTGCCACGGCACGGACACCATGGGCTACACCGCCGCCGCCCTGAGCTATCTCATCCAGGACAGCCCCAAGCCCATCGTCCTCACCGGCAGCCAAAAGCCCATCCACATGGACGTCACCGACTCCAAGACCAACCTCCTGGACGCCTTCACCGTGGCCTGCGACGGCCGGCTCCCCGGGGTGACGGTGGTCTTTGGCGGGGCGGTCATCCTGGGCACCCGGGCCCGAAAGACCTATTCCAAGAGCTTCGGCGCCTTCTCCAGCATCAACTACCCTGTTCTGGGGGTGGTCCAGGAGGGCCGGCTCATCCCCTACCTCCGCCCGGCCCCGGAGGGGACGGTGAAATTTTATCAGGAGCTTGACGAAAAGGTCTCCCTCCTGAAGCTCATCCCCGGGGTCTCCTCCGCCCAGCTGGCCTTCCTTCTCCGGGAGAGTGACGCCGTCATCATCGAGAGCTACGGCGTGGGCGGCGTCCCCGCCGGGGACCAGGGGGAGTTCTACCCGGTCATCCGCTCCGCCGTGGACGGGGGCAAGATCGTGGTGGTCACCACCCAGGTCCAGAACGAGGGCAGCGACCTGTCCGTTTACAACGTGGGCCACCGGCTGAAAAGCGACCTGGGGGTGCTGGAATCCTACGATATGACCACCGAGGCGGTGGTGGCCAAGCTCATGTGGGCCCTGGGCCAGAGCCGGGACAGCGAGCTGGTTTCCCGCCTCTTCTACACCCCCATCGCCGCCGATATCCTCTGCGGCCCCTGAGCCCTCCCGTGTTTCTCCACAAAAACGAAGATGATATTTCAGCGAATATTTCAAACAATTTCTCAGGAAACCACTATCTTTTTCAGATTTTTTCATCTATACTCATGAGTATGGACTGATGGTCCAGCAATCGCCGCCGCCAATCCGGCAGCAAGAAAAGGAGTGTTTCGAATGGATTTGTTTGACCTTTCCGGAAAAGTGGCTATGGTGACCGGCGCCAGCGCGGGACTGGGCGCCGACGCCGCCCTGGCATATGCTCAGGCGGGGGCCGACGTGGCCCTGCTGGCCCGCCGGGCGGAAAAGCTCACCGCCGTCAAGGAAGAGATCGAAAAGACCGGCCGCAGGGCTATCGCGGTCCCCTGCGACGTCACCGACGAGGAGAGCGTGAAGGCCGCCGTCTCCGCCGTGCTCCAGGCCTTCGGCCGCATTGACATCCTCCTCAACAACGCCGGCGTGGCGGTCCGCGGGGGCGTGGACACCCTGAGCGTGGAGGACTGGAACAAGTCCTTCGACACCAATGTGAAGGGCATCTTCCTGGTCAGCAAGTACGTGGTGCCCCAGATGAAGGAGCAGAAGTACGGCAAGATCGTCAACATCGCCTCGGTCAACGCCGTCATCGCCGACAAGAGCGACCTCTTCATCCGCCACTCCTACAACGCCTCCAAGGCGGCGGTGCTGGGCCTGACCAAGGGCATGGCCTGCTCCTACGCCCAGTACAACATCACCGTCAACGCCATCGGCCCCGCCCTCTTCGAAACCGAGATGACCGCGGGCACCCTCTTCAAGTCCCAGGAGTTCCTCAACGGCTACAACACCCTCAACCCCGCCGGCCGCCCCGGCAAAAAGGGTGAGCTGAACGGCACCGTGCTCTACCTGTCCAGCGACGCCTCCAGCTACGTCCAGGGCCAGTTCATCATTGTGGACGGCGGCGGCGCCCTGGTCTGATCCACTCTGACCCACCTGCAAAAACGCCCGGACGGCCATAGCCGTCCGGGCGTTTCTTACGCTCCGTAATACCGCAGCAGGTCCTCCACCAGCAGGCTTCCAATGAGCCCGCAGCCAAAGGCCACCAGCGCGGCGAACTGAAAGGCGTCCGCGTACTCGTAGAGCCGGGGCGCCATGCTGCCCCCCTGCCCCGCCCGGAACAGCAGGGCCAGGGTCCCCGCCAGCAGGATGCCGCACAAAACCAGCCCCCGCGTCAGCACGAACCGGGAGAGTCCCTTGTATGTAGACATTGTCTGCCTTCGCCTCACTTTCGTGGTGCTTCGTCGTCCTTTTGTATTGTAGCAAATGTAATTTTTGAAAACAACCGAAAGAAATTTCCAGCATAATTCGATCTGATTCGACGGCGTTTTTGTTTCCAGTTGACCGATAAGAGGGAAGGGTCAACATAAGACACGTGCCTTGTCGATTTCGGGTGAAAACTCTTCGTATACAAATGTCCTCCAATACAATATAATGTGGTCATATTGGTAAAAACGGGAGGCAGACTACAATATGAGGGAAGTTAAACTCGACCTGAAGTCCCTGTACCCGGACCTGGAGACCTCGGGCCTCCACGACTACTCCATCCTGGTGGACGAGATGGACGTGGGCAGCTTTTCCTGTGAAAGTTACGGCGTTTGTGTGTCGTCGAAACGCACGGAAGAGCGGATGGTGATCCCCCACATCACCATAAGCATCCCCCGCATCGATGAGCTCTTGGACAAGCTGATCCGCAACGACGTGGGTCCCACCCATCTCAAGGACGTGGTGGACGACTGGTTATAGGGGAAACTTTCACCATTACATCAAAAAAGGGCTCCGGCGGATTTGATTCCGCCGGAGTCCTTTTCTTCATCCGTTCCGCTCCGCCCAGTAGGCGGCGGTCTTTTCCCAGGCCGCGGCGTTCTCCGCCGTCTGCTCCCGGGGGGTGCAGCCCATGGCCAGCAGGACCTTTCCGGTGTAGTCCGAGAAGATTTGGGCCCCGTCGGCGTTCAAATGCCCGCCGTCGTAGAGGTGCCGCTCCGGGTCCAGCCCGATCTCCTCAAAGCTGTCCGCCCAGTTGACAAAGACCGCCTCCGGGGCCAGCCGGGCCACGTCCTCCTCCAGTCTTTGATAGACCGCCTGGGTATACTGGCTGTATGTGGGGTTGACGGTGAGCACCAGCTCCACCCCCGCCTCCCGGCAGACCTGGGCGATGCGCCCAAAGTCCTGGAGGTTCTGGAGGTAGACCTCCTCGCTCTGCCGCATGTCCCAGACCGCCGGCCCCTCCCAGGCCCGGTCGTACACCTGGTCCACGGCGGTGTGGCCCTTGAGCTGGTCGGCTTTGGCCGGGGTCAGAGCCTTTTTCACGTCCCCCGCCGTCAGTTCCTTCCAGCGGTCGTGGTAGAAGTACAGGTCGAAGAAGAGCCCCAGCCGCTTGTCCTCCTCCGCGGCGTCGAAGATGGCCCCCACCCGGTTGGCCCCCCAGGGCATATAGCCGATGTTGATTTGGGTATAGTTCTGATATCGGTCAAAAAAGAGGGAGCTGCCCTCCATCACCACCACCGAGGGGCTCTGGGTCTTCAGGGCCTCCTTCAGATACCAGTACGTGATGGCCGGGGTCTGCTCCGACCCGCCCAGCACATACCCCGTCAGCCCGCTGCCCGCGTACATGGCGCCGGGGTTCCAGTCGCAGTAGGCGTAGGAGCTGCCGAAAAACAGCACGTCGATGGAGTCCTCCGGCTCACAGAGGTAGGCATCCCAGGTGGAGCCGTAGTCCGTGTGGGCGGGCCGGAGGACCGCCGCGATAAAGTTCAGCAACAGGGCGGCCGTCAGGACAAAGGCCAGGGCGAACAGGGGTTCCTTCCACTTTTTTCTCATGTCCGCACCCCCTTAAAACTGCCCATAGATGAAGGACTGGGCGTCGTACCCGGAGCCGTAGCTGCCAAAGACCACCACGATCACCAGCAGCCCCAGGTACACGCACCACCGGACCCAGCGGGGGGCCTCCAGCACCCGGCGGGCCACGTCGGTCTTCTGCCGGGCGGCGTCCACGGCGAAGAGGAGGAGGAAGCCCGCCCCGGCGGCCAGGAACTCCCACCGGTCCATCCCCATGCCGGACAGGGGCGGCACCCACAACGGCCCCGTCACCATCCCCCGGAGCACCGCCAGGGCGGCGGACACCGAGCCGGCCTTGAAAAATACCCAGGCCAGGGTGGCCAGGACGAACACGCAGAACATCTGCCAAAGAGCGGTGATCTTGCTGTCCTCCCCCAGGTGGAGGACAGCCCGGACCCGGGTCCGGGCCGGGGCGGTCAGGCCGCCCACCACCTGATAGATTCCGTTCAGCAGGCCCCACACCAGGAAGGACACCGCCGCCCCGTGCCACAGCCCGCTGACAGCAAAGACGGCCAGCAGGTTGAGATACTTCCTCGCCCGCCCCTTTCGGTTGCCCCCCAGGGGGATATAGAGGTAGTCCCGGAACCAGGTAGACAGGGAGATGTGCCACCGCCGCCAGAACTCGGAGATGGAGCGGGAGAAATAGGGGGTGCGGAAGTTCTCCATCAGAGTAAAGCCCATGGCCTTGGCCGAGCCCAGCGCCATATCGGAGTAGGCGGAGAAGTCGCAGTAGATCTGAATGGAGAAGGCGCAGGCGGCAGCGGCGACCTGGACCGCCCCAAACTGGTCCGGGGCGGCGAACACGGTGTCCACCACCGCCGCCAGCCGGTCGGCCAGCACCAGCTTTTGAAAGGCCCCCCACAAAAAGCGGAGGAGGCCCTCCCGCAGGTCGTCATAGCGGAACCGGTGGGTCTCATTGAATTGGGGAAGCAGCTGTTCCGCCCGGCCGATGGGCCCGGAGAGCAGATAGGGGAAAAAGGAGAGGAAAAGGGCGCACCTGACAAAGCTCCGTTCCGCCGGAAGCCTGCCCCGGTAGACGTCCATCAGGTACCCCATGGCGGCGAAGAGATAGAAGGAGATCCCGGCGGGCAGCAGCAGCTTGGGCACTGCGGGAGCCCAGTCCAGCCCCACCCAACCCAGGGCCCGGACCAGGAGGGAGGCCCCGAAGTCCAGGTATTTGAACAGGAACAGCACCCCGATAAAGAGGCACAAGGCCAGGACCAGCAGCCCCTTCCGGGGCCGCTTTTCCAAGGCCCGGGCGGCAAAATAGGTCACCAGCGCCGCCCCCAACAGGAAGGGGAAGCTCTCCGGCCCGGCGCACAGATAGAAAAACCAGCTGCACGCCAGCAGCCAGCCGTTTCGGCCCCGGCCCGGCAGGAGAAAATACACCAGGGCCGTCAGGGGGAAAAAGAGAAAATAGCTCAGGGACAAAAAGCCCATGCCTTCCCCTCCGTTCGTCAAAATCAGATTTTATTTTAACGGATAAGCGTCCGGCTGTCAAACGGCGGGAGAGGGGCTCCGGGGGCCCTGGAGCGGGCCAGGGGCCGCCCGCCTCTCGTTGCGCCGGAAAATCAAATATGCTATACTGAAAAAACCTCGATTCAATCCCAACCATCAAGGAGGTGAGCGCCACGGACGCCCTTCTCTCCCTGCCCCAGACCCTTCTGGACGCGTTCCACCAGCTCTTGGCGGAGTATCCCGCCGCGGCAGGGTGGTATACCACCCTGGTCCGCTTCCTCTTTCCCATCCTGGCCCTCCTGATCCTGGTGAAGGCCATCCGCTCCCTCCTCACCGTCCCCCACCTCCCCGAGGTGTGGGCCTACCTCTCCCTGCCCAACGGGGCCGGGGCCCCCCTCACCCACTGGGAGAACACCCTGGGCCGCTCCCCCCAGGCCGATGTGGTGCTGGAGTACCCCACCATCTCCCGTCAGCACGCCGCCCTCATCCGGGACCCCCACGACCAGTGGACGGTCTACGACCTGGACTCCAAGGGCGGCGTGGCGGTGAACGGTAAGCCGGTGGAGGACGCCGCCCCTATCCAGTACGGCGACGTGCTCTCCCTTGGGGGCGTGGAGACCGTGCTCCTTCCCGTCTCCCCGGAGGAGAAGGCGGAGCGCCGTAAGCGTCGCAAGCAGGAGGCCAAGCCCGTCTCCCCCTGGGGGAGCCTCATCCTCCTCACCGTTTTTCAGGTCCTCACCGGCATCCAGCTCACCCTCTCCGAGGGGGCCGGCGCCACCCCCGTCCTCCCCTTCACCTTCCTGGCCCTCACCCTTCTGATGTGGGCCTACTTCCTCACCCTCCGGGCCCTGCGCCGGGTGGGCTTCGAGATGGAGACCATCGCCTTCTTCCTCTCCACCCTCTCCCTGGCCGTGGTGGCCTCCTCCAACACCCCCGCCCTCCCCAAGCAGTTTTTGTGCCTGGTGCTGGGGCTGATCACCTTCCTGGTGCTGGGGGTCTTTCTCCGGGACCTGGAGCGGGCCAAAAAGATCCGCTGGCTCATGGCGGGGGCCGCCATCGGCCTGCTGGGCCTCACTCTCGTGCTGGGCAGCCGGAAGTTCGGCGCCACCAACTGGATCACCATCGGCGGCATGTCCCTCCAGCCCTCGGAGCTGGCCAAGATCTGCTACATCTTTGCCGGCGCCGCCACCCTGGACCGGCTCTTCAAAAAGCGGAACCTGGCCCTCTTCATCCTCCTCACCGGGGCCTGCCTGGGCTGTCTGGCCCTCATGAGCGACTTCGGCACCGCCGCCGTCTTTTTCATCACCTTCCTGGTCATCGCCTACCTCCGCTCCGGGGACTGGGCCACCCTGGGCCTCATCACCGGCGGGGCCGTGGGGGCCGTCATGGTCATCCTCAGCGTCAAGCCCTACATCCTCGCCCGCTTCGCCTCCTGGGGCCACGCCTGGGAGAACGCCAGCGTGGGCGCGGGCTACCAGCAGACCCGGGCCATGGCGGCGGCCGCCTCCGGTGGCCTCATCGGCGTGGGCCCCGGGGAAGGCTGGCTCCACGTGGTGGGGGCGGGGGACACCGACCTGGTGTTCGGCATGCTCTGCGAGGAGTGGGGGCTCCTCATCGCCCTTCTGGCCGTCGTCTGCGTGGTCACCCTGGCGGTCTTCGCCGTCCGCTCCTGCCGCACGGGCCGCTCCAGCTTCTACACCATTGCCGCCTGCGCCGCCACCTCCCTGCTGGTCTTTCAGACCTGCCTGAACGTCTTCGGCTGCATGGACCTGCTGCCCATGACGGGGGTCACCTTCCCCTTCGTCTCCAACGGCGGCTCGGCCATGATCGCCTCCTGGGGCCTGCTGGCCTTCCTAAAGGCCACCGACACCCGGCAAAACGCCAGCTTCGCCATCCGCCTGTCCTCCAAGCGGGAGGACGCCGCCAACGCCGATTTGGCGCCCAAGGTATCCCCTGAGGGGGAGGAATGATGTTTTCCCCCGTGGGGGGACGGAGGGGCAGGGCGGCCCTGCGAGGCTGCCTCCGGCGGGGCAAAGCCCATTTCTTTTTTCGTGAAAAAAGAAACGGTCTTTGATGCCAAAGAAAAAAGTCAAACTAAATTTATTGGCGGTGGCTCCTAACGACCGGCGCTCACGTCTGTCAACTCCGTCTTCTCCTAGCGCCGCTGCCGCTGGGTACTGCTGTACAGCCAGCGTTTGCAACTCATAGGTGCGCCTGGGCCCGGAAAATTTGTCAAATAGGCTTCCCCTGGGGGAAGCTGTCTGCGAAGCAGACTGATGAGGGGAACGTATCAGTTAACAGGGCTTTTCTCTATGTCCGCAGTTCCCCTCATCCGTCAGCCCTTCGGGCTGCCACCTTCCCCCCAGGGGAAGGCGAAAGACCAACTTTCTATCAAGAACACGTCAGCGGCCGAGCGGCGCAAGAGGGACCACGGGTCGCACAGACGCTCCCGTGCTTTTCCCCCTTTTTCGGGCAGTAGACCTTCTACTAAAAAGGAAACCTGCGAGCAGGTCAGCACCAAAGACTTTTCTTTGGGGGTCTGGGGCGGCGTTTCTTTTCCTCGGGAAAAGAAATGTCCCCCAGATAAGCGCACGTTTGACGTGCAAGCACTCAACGAAAGAATATCCTTATCCTGACACCCCCCAGTGAACATCCAGAAAGGAGGCCCCTCATGCGCAAAATCGAAAAGCGGGCGGCGGTCTGCCTCCTGCTGTCCCTGGCCCTCCTGCTGGGCGCCGGCCTCTTCGCCTTCCGCTTCGTCACCAGCGGGGGCAAGTGGGTCTCCTACCTCTCCACCTTCTCCGGCCGCCCCGCCTCGGGCCGGGTGCTGGACCGGGACGGGGACGTTTTGAGTTATGTTAACTCAGACGGCAGGCGGGTCTACTACGACAACCCTGCCGTCCGCAAAGCCACCCTCCACGCCGTGGGGGACGCCCAGGGCCGCATCGGTACCGGGGCCCTGGTAGCCTTCTCCGACCAGCTCTCGGGTTACAACCTCCTCACCGGCACCTACTCCCCACTGGGGGCGGGCAACGACCTCTACCTCACCATCGACGCCTACCTCAATTATGTGGCCCACCAGGCCATGAACGGCCGGAAGGGCACGGTGGCGGTCTACAACTACGAGACGGGGGAGGTGCTGTGTATGTACTCCGCCCCCACCTTCGACCCCGCCGATCCCCCCGCCGTTTTGGATGGGGACCCCGCCTACGATGGAGTTTATGTCAACCGCTTTCTGGGGGCCACCTATCCCCCTGGCTCGGTGTTCAAGCTGGTCACCCTGGCCGCCGCCATCGAGAACATCCCCGACCTGGCCGGGCGCACCTTCACCTGCACCGGCGCCACCGTGGTGGGGGGCGAGACCATCACCTGCCCCTCGGCCCACGGGGAGCTGGACGTGGAGAGTGCCCTGGCCCACTCCTGCAACGGCTTTTTCGCCCAGCTGGCCGCGGAGCTGGGGCCGGACGCCCTGGCCTTCTACGCCGAGGAGGCGGGCCTCACTCACAGCTATACTGTCAGCGGCCTCAGCACCGCCAAGGGCCACTTCGACCTCACCGATGCCACCGCCGGACAGGTGGGCTGGGCGGGGGTGGGACAGTACAACGACTTGGTGAACCCCTGCTCCCTGCTGGTATATATGGGCGCCATCGCCCGGGGCGGCGAGGCCGCCGTGCCCCAGCTGGTGCTCAAGACCCAGTCCGCCCTGGACCTCCCCCTCACCTTCTACCTGAAGAAAAAGACCGGCCGACTGGTGGAGGAAAAGACCGCCGAAAAGCTGGCCGACATGATGGCCAACAACGTTCAAACCGCCTACGGCACAGGCCGCTTCCCTAATATGGACGTCTGCGCCAAGTCGGGCACCGCCGAGGTGGGCGGGGGCAAGGCCCCCCACGCCTGGTTCGCCGGCTTCCTCCGTGGGGAGGATACCCCTTACGCCTTCGTGGTGCTGGTGGAAAACGGCGGCTCCGGCTCCGACGCGGCGGGGAACGTGGCCGCCAAAGTGCTGGACGCCTTGGTAAACGGATAAGTGAACCAATTCCTGTCAATTATCATGAAATTCTGGTTATCCTATTTTCTCAATCCTCCCACAAGACGTACGTCTTGTGGGAGGATTTTTGCCATTATTAAAAACCCCCGCCCATTTTTCAGCCGGAATAAAATAAATAGAAAAAACCAACCATAATGTGAACTGCTTCATACCCCTTTTTTCGTACAATGTTTATAATTCTAAACGCTGGAGTGCATTTTTTGTGCCACCCCTGAAAAGGAGGACCCTGTGCTGAATGATTATTATTCTCCCTGGATCTCGTCCGACCTCTCCTCCTGGACCGCCGTCGCCCGTCCGGAGTTTCTGGTCCCCATGCCCAAGGGGACCCACATTGAACAAGGCCGCGACAACACGGGCTATATCTATCTGGTGGAGAGCGGCCAGCTTATGCAGACCGTCCTCTCCCAAAGCGGCACGGAGCGCATCCTGATGTTCCTCGCCTCTGGCAGCCTGTTCAATGAGATGGGGCTGTTTGAGTCGGCATTCACCTTCTATGCCGTCGACGCCCTGGTGAACTCCATGCTCTACCGTATCCCGCAGGACCGGTTCCTCCACTGCCTCCACCAGGACAACAACCTGTGCCTGGCGCTGATCCGTCAGCTCACCCGCAAGGTGGCCATTCTGGCCCACCAGACCTCCGACCTGGTGTTCGGCAACGCCTATCAGCGCATTGCCGCCGAGCTTCTGTATTTTGTCTGCAACCACGGCGTCCCCGTGTCCGGGGGCACCATGATCGACATGGACATCACCCAGCAGTTCATCGCCAAGCGCATCAACACCTCCCGGGAGACCGTCTGCAAGGTTATGGGCAAAATGACGGCTGCGGGCATCCTGAAAAAGGAACAGGGCCGCTATGTCATCCGTGATGAGGAGGCCCTGCACCGCGCCGTCGCCGCTCTGCGGGACACTTGAGGCAAGCCCTCTCTTCGGCGAGAGACGAAGTTGATCAAACATTGGGGAAAGGAGGAAAAAATATGATTATGAACATGCCCGTCAGTTCCTTTTTTGTTTACTACGTGGGATATTTCCTGCAGGCCGCCGTCATTGTTGCCCTGGGCATTTACTGGTACAAAACAGAAGGCCGCAAATAGCGTTTCGCAAGCCGTTCTGCCCCTGACAGCGCCGAAGGGACCGCCGCACTGTACAGATACGAATGAGGAGGGATGACCGCATGATTATTTTTTGTATCGTTGTCTTTTTAGTGGCCATGATCGTGGTTGGATACGTCGCCACAAAAAAAGTCAAAAACTCCAACGACTATTACCTCGGTAACAAGGAATTCGGCCCCTTTGCCACCGCGTTCAAATTTGCAAGCACCTGGGAGAGCGGCTCCAAGCTGGTGGGCTCTCCGGGCCAGGCTTACGCCAGCGGCATGACCGCCTTTTTGCAGGGATTGACCTCTCCCCTGGCCTATTTCATGAGCTTCCGGGTCTTCGGCCCCCGTCTGAAGGCCGCCAGCGACTACTATGACGTCATCACCGTCCCCGAAATGCTGGGGAAGCGCTACCACAGCCAGACGGTACATACCGTCAGCTCCCTGGCCCTGCTCGTGGGGCTGATGGGCACCCTTCTGGGCCAGTTCCAGTCCATCGGCAACGTGGTGGGCACCGTTCTGGAAATTCCCTATGTGCCCGCCCTCGTCGGCGGCGTGGCCATCATCGGTTTGTACACCGTCTTCGGCGGTTACCGGGCCTCCGTGTGGACCGATATGGCCCAGGGCGCCTGCATGGTGGGCGGCTCCATCCTGATTTTCATCTTCGTCGTCAAGGAGGCCGGAAACTGGTCCCTCCCCAGCCTGAATGAACAGTTGAACGCCATCCAGCCCACCATGCTCCACCTCACCGGCGGGGCGGAGATGACGGTGCTGACCCTGTGCACCTTCCTCATCATCCCGCTGTTCATGGGCATCGCCCTGCCCCAGCAGTCGGTAGCCATCTTCTCCATGAAGGACCGCCGGGTGGGCAACGCCTCCCTTATCATCTGCGTGCTGTTCTCCACCGTGCTCATCTGGGGGCTCTATTTGGCAGCCATGACCGCCCGCACCATGGACGGTTTTGTGGTCCAGAGCCCCGACGCGGTAACCACCACCCTGGCCATCCAATACATGCCCGAGGTGCTGGCGGGACTGTTCATCGCCGCCATCCTGGCCGCCATCATGAGCACCTGCGACGGCGTGCTGCTGGTGGCCTCCTCCATCCTCACCCGGGACATTTTCCGCCGGATCAAGCCCGACGTCTATGAAAAGCACGCCGTGGCCTATAACCGCCTGGCCACCATGGTAGTGTGCGTCATTCCCCTTCTCATCGCCATCAAGCCCCCCGCCGCCGTATTCTGGGTGGTCTCCTTCGCCATGGCGCTGACGGTGTTTACCTTCGCCCTGCCCATGCTGGGCATCATCGCCATCCGCCGGGCCACCAAGGAGGCCGCTCTGGCCCAAATCATCGTGGTGGTCCTGCTCATCCCCGCCTGGGTAATCTTCGGGCTGGACAAGGCCACGGGCATCTCCGCCCTGGCCATCGGTATGCTTGCCGCCCCGGTGGTCTTCTTCCCGGTGATGCTGCTGACCAAGCCCCCCGCCAGCGATCCGGAGACCGACCGGCTCTGGGAGATCTACGGGGAGATTCGGGAGGAGCGGCGCCAGGCCAAGCTGGCCCGCAAAAAAGGATGATTCGCCGACAGGCAGAACAGGAGGTATCTCAACCATGAAAATCGGCACCGCCACATGCGAAAAGGGCCAAAAGGCCACAGGTTACATCCACACCGCCTGGTTGGGGGACTGCAGCGAGGTCCGGGTCCCCGTCATGCTGGTCCGGGGCGCGCAGGACGGCCCCGTCCTGTGGATCAACGCGGGGGTCCACGGCGAGGAGGTCTCCGGCATCTTCGCCATCCACCGGCTCTTCGAGCGTTTGGACCCCGCTCAAATCAAGGGCGCCGTCGTGGCCACCCCAGGCTGTAACCCTCTGGGGCTGAAGGGGCACAACAAATTCACCCCCGAGGACCAGCTGGACCTGGACCAGCAGTTCCCCGGCCGTCCGGACGGCTGGCTCAGCGAGCAGATGGCCTATCACTTCTTCCGCGAGGTGAAGGACACCGCCAACTACATGCTGGATCTCCACGCCCTGGGCGGCGTGGACGCCGCGCCCTACACCGTGTTCAAGTCGGCGGCGGGGGTGAACCCCAAAATCAACGCCGACACCCAGGCCTTGGCCCTTTTGATGCAGGCCCCCTTCAACTGCCACGTGGACCTGACCACCGCCACCGGGGAGCTCCCCGGCTCGGTCATGGGGGCCCTGGACATCCAGTGCATCCTCAACGGCATTCCCGCCGTCATGGTGGAGATGGGCGCGGGGAACCGGGTGGTCTGGGAAAACGTGGACCGGGTCTGTGAGGGCATCCAGCGGGTCATGCGGTACATAGGCCTTCTGGACGGCGAGGCCGCTTTCATCCCGGGACAGAAAATCGTCACCAAACGCTGCTTCCCCACCAACACCCGGGGCGGCCTGGTCTTCCCCCAGGTCAAGCCAGGCTCCATCCTCAAGGGCGGCGCGCTGATCGCCCTGGTCAAGGACTACGTGGGCAACGTGCTGGAGGAGATCCGCGCCCCCCAGGATTGCATCGTCATTGGCATCCTGGAAAACCCCATCGCCAACGCCGGCACAGTCATCACCGCCATGGGCCTGGAATGGTATGAGACCGACCAATGAAGGGAGAAAAAACACCATGATCAACTCTCTGAGAGATTACATCGCCCTCCTAGATGAGCTGGGCTGGATCGACCACATCACTGATGAGGTGGAGCTTCTGCAAATTCCCACCATCATGAAGGAGCAGGAACAAAAGCGGCGCACCGTCCTGTTCGAGCATGTCAAAGGCTGCCGCTCCCCCCTTATCAATAACCTCTTCCCCAGCCGGGACTATCTGGGTCGGCTCTTCTCCTGCGAGGGCCGGGACGTGACCCGGGTGTTCGCCGAGCGCTACGAGGCCTCCATCCCCCCCGTCCTGGTGGACAGCGGCCCCGTCCAGGAAGTGGTCCTGGGCAAGGGGGAGTTCGACATCCGGGACTTCCCCTTCATCCAGCACAACGCCGGAGACGCCGGGCGGTACATCACCGCCGGCATGGTCATCGCCAAGGACCCCGTCACCGGCGTGCGCAATTTGTCCTTCAACCGCATGCAGCTCAAGGGCCCTGACCGCACCGGCTTCCGCATGTCCCCCACCCAAGACCTGGAAAACTACTACAACAAGGCCAAGAAACTGGGACAGAATTTGGAGATTGCCGTGGTCATCGGCAACAGCCCCTATGAGCTTCTGGCCGCGGCCTGCGGCCCGGCCCGGGACGTGGACGAGCTGGGGATCGCCGGGGCCCTCCGGGGCGCTCCGGTGGAACTGGTCAAATGCAAAACCGTGGATTTGGAGGTCCCCGCCAACGCCGAGCTGGTGCTGGAGGGCTACCTGGTCCCCGGCGAGATGGAGCCCGAGGGCCCCTTCGGGGACTTTATGGAGTTCAAAATCCAGATGATGGACAACCCCATCCTCCACATCCAAACCGTCACCATGCGCAAAGACCCCATCGTCCAGTGCATCGGCGCCGGCTCCAAGGACGACGGTACCCTCCTGAGCACCCCCCGGGAGGCCCAGATTTACAACGTGCTCAAGGCCGCCAACGCCGATGTGACCGCCATCAACCTCAACCTGGTCAACAACTACCTCACCGGCGTGGCCGCCATCCGCAAGCAGTTGGAGTACGAGCCCAAAAACCTCATCATGGCCGCCTTCGGCAGCTTCAAATTCCTGAAAAACTTCATCATTGTGGACCATGACGTGGATATCTTCGACCCCAAGGACGTCTTCTGGGCCCTCTCCACCCGCCTGCGGGCGGAGCAGGGGGTGATGGTGGTGCCCCACACCGTGGGCTTCGGACGGGATGACCACGGCATCCACACCGCCAAGATGGGCATCGACGCCACCGCGCCGCTGAACTGCTGGGATGAGTTTGCCCGGGTGCAGCCCCCCGCCTGGCCGCCGGAGTCCTGAGCGGCCCCCGCCGGTGGCCGGGGCCGGAACCGGGCCGGCGGGCGAACTGCTGCGCCTGTCCGGCCCCATGCTGCTGGGCAACCTGTTCCAACAGCTCTACTATCTCACCGACATCTGGATAATTGGCCGCTTCCTGGGACAGGACGCCACCGCCGCCGTGGGCGCGGTCATGCCCGCGGTCAATCTGCTGCTCACCCTCCTCATCGGCCTGGCCGGCGGCGCCAGCGTCCTGTTCAGCCAGCGCGCCGGGGCGGGCGATCAGGCGGGAGAGCGGCGCTGCGTGGAGACCGCCGCCGTCCTCTGGCTGGCCGCCTCCGCGGCGGTCACTGCCCTGGGCCTGACCCTCTCCCGCCCCGCCGTGACGGCCCTGGGGGTGCCCCCCGCGCTGCGGGAGCCCGCCCTGCGCTATCTGACCATGGTCTTCGCGGGCACTGTCTTCAACAGCGGCTATAACACCCTGGCCGCCCTCCGCCGGGGCGCGGGGGACGCGGTGCGGCCCATGCTCTTTCTGGCCGCCTCCGCCGGGGCCAACATCGCTCTGGATTACCTCTTTCTCGTCCCCCTTGGTCTGGGGACGGCGGGGGCGGCTCTGGCCACGGCTTTGGCCCAGGCCATGGCCTGCGCGGGGCTTTACCGCTCCGTCCTGCGGACTAGCTCCCTCTACCGGCTCCGGCCGGGCCGGGTGCGCCCCGCCGCCGAAGACGTCCGGGCCATCCTGCGCCTGGGTCTGCCCGCCGCCCTCCAGCAGGCCGCGGCCTGCCTGGCCGCCTTCGCGGCCCAGATCATGGTCAACTCCCTGGGGCCCCAAATGATTGCCGGCTATGCCGTAGCCCTCCGGGTGGAGAATTTTGTGGTCCTGCCCGCCGTCAGCCTGGAGCACTCCGTATGCAGCCTGACCGGGCGCAGCGTAGGCGCGGGGCGGGAGGATTGGATTTCCAAAGCCCTGGGCTGGGCGCTGGCCTTTTCCGCTGTGCTGGGCGGAGGGCTGTTCCTCTTGTTCCAAAGCCATTCCGGCGCCGTCATCTCCCTCTTCCTCCCCGGCGCGGGCGAGGCCGCCCGCCTGGGCGGGGCCTATCTCGCCGGCGCGGGCGCGGGCTACTGGGCCCTTCTGTGCACCTATGCCCTGGGCGGCGTGTTCCGGGGCAGGGGCAGAGCGGCCGTCCCCCTGGCGGCGGCCCTGCTGGGCTCCTGGCTCATCCGCCTGCCCGTCACCTGGCTCCTGCTGCGCCGGGGCGGCGGGGCCGACGCCCTTTGGCTGGGGGCGGTCCTGGGTTGGCTGGCCGGGCTCTTTCTGGAGCTGGCGGTTCTGGTCCGGGACCGGCGCCGCAACACGCGAAAAAGGAGCTGTTCGATATGAATCTGGTCGTCGCCATCTCCGGCGCCACCGGCGCCATTTACGGCGTCCGCCTGCTGGAAGTCCTCCACGCCATGCCCCAGGTGACCACCTATGCGGTCCTGAGCCACTGGGCCCGGCAGACCATCCCCCTGGAGACCGGCCGCGCGCCCGAGGAGGTGCTGGCCCTGGCCGACCGGGTCTTCGACGACAACGACCTGGCCGCCGCCATCTCCAGCGGCTCCTTCCGCCACGACGGAATGGCCGTGCTGCCGTGCAGCATGAAGACCCTCTCCGCCATTGCCAACGGCTACTCCGAGACCCTCATCGCCCGGGCCGCCGACGTGACGCTGAAGGAGCGCCGCCCCCTGGTGCTGGCGGTCCGGGAAACCCCCCTGAGCCCCATTCACCTGGAGAACATGCTCAAGCTGTCCCGAATCGGGGCCGTCATCATGCCCCCCGTGCCCAGCTTTTACAGCTGTCCCACCTCCCTTGAGCAGGTGGTGGACCAGTTTGTGGGCCGGGTGCTGGACAGCCTCGGGGTGGAAGGCCATTCCCTCTGCCGCCGCTGGGACGGCACGCCGCCGCTCTGACAGCCTGAAAAGGAGGCGTTTTTCTTGACGCGCGAAAAAAAGGCGGGCCTGCTCCCCTTTCTGCTGGGATTGGCCCTGTGCCCCGGCCTGCCGGCAGTGGGGCTGCTGGCGGCCGCCCTGTGCCCCGAAGACCTGCCCGCCCTCTACTGGGCGGTGTCCCTCCTGCTGCTGGGACACCTGTTTTTGAGCTGTCTCACCAGCCGTCAGGCGGCGCGGCCCATCCTCTTCGCCCTGACCGCCTCGGCCAGGATGCTCTTCCTTCCCCCGGCGGCCACGCTCTTCCGGCAGATGTTTCAGGCCGTCTGTCTGGGCTCCCTGGCCGTCTTCCTCTTCACGGCGGCGGGAACGCTCCGAACCGCGTGGGTCCTGGCCCGCCGGGCCGGCTGGGAGGGCGGACAGAATGGATGACGCCCCCCTCCTGCTCTCCTTCGGCCGGGGCCGCCACCGAATCACCGCCCGCGCCCTGGCCTGCGGGACCGACCTGCTGGTCAGTTTCACCGGCGGCGATACCCCCCACATCGGCGCCTGCGCCACCGCCGTGCCCCGGCCCAATCTGCGCCCAGGCGGCCCCTCCTCAGCCAGCGCGTCGGTCCTCTGCGTCCCCGGTCACAAGGAGGACCTCCCCGCCCGGCAGGCCGCCCTGGCCTTAGCCTCGGCCTGCGGCTGCGTGGTCTGTGTCTGCGCGGGATTCCACGTGGATGACGCGTCCCCCGCCGACATCGAACTGCTGCAGACAAACTTCACCTCTCTCCTAGAAGCGCTGACCAATGCCTGTCGGGGTTGGCCCTCTCTCCGGCCTCCGGCAGGCGGCAGGCCGTAAAGCGGCGCTTCCGCCTCTCTCCCACCGGGCGGCAATTCCTTGCCGCCCGGCCCTTTTTATGCTAAAATGGGGGCCAAGCATCAAAGGGGGGCGTTTCTCCGTGACAAAGCCAAAGCTCATCGTCATCCTGGGCACCACCGCCTGCGGCAAAAGCGGCCTGGGCGTGGCCCTGGCCAAACGATATCAGGGGGAGATCGTCTCCGCCGACTCCCGGCAGGTATACCGGGGCCTCGATCTGGGCACCGGCAAGGTGACGGCGGAGGAGATGGAGGGCGTCCCCCACCACATGCTGGACGTGGTAGACCCCGGCCAGCCCTACTCCGTGGCCCAGTTCCAGCAGGGGGCCTATGAAGCCATCGACGGCATCGTCGGCCGGGGGAGGCTCCCCTTCCTGGTGGGGGGCACCGGCCTCTACGTCCGGGCGGTGGCCGAGGGCTTCGTCTTTCACGCCGCGCCACCCGACCCCGCCCTCCGCTCGGAATTGGAGGCCCTCCCCACCGAGGAGCTGCGGGCCCGCCTCGCCGCCCGGGGCGTGGCCCTGGACGTGGACGCCTGGAACAACCGCCCCCGGCTGGTGCGGCTGCTGGAGAAGGCCCGGACCGGTTGCGACCCCCACGCCGAGGCCCAGCGAGACCCCCGCTACGATGTTTTGACCCTGGGGGTCAATTTTCCCCGGGAGACGGTCTGCCGCCGCATCGACGACCGCCTCTTAGCCCGCCTGGACGCGGGCATGGTAGAGGAAGTGGCCGCCCTCCGCGCCGGGGGCGTCCCCGACGACTTCCTGGAGGGCCTGGGGCTGGAATACCGCTACATCCTGTGGTACCTCCAGGGGAAGCTCAAGACCGAGGATGAACTTGTGGACGAGCTGGGCCGGGCTATCAAGCGTTTCGCCAAGCGGCAGGTGTCCTGGTTCAAAAAGGACACGGACGTCCACTGGCTGGACATGGAGGCCGACCCGGCGGCGGAGGCCGGGGCCCTCATCGACGCCTTCCTGGCCTGAGCCCCCTTCAGAATTTCTTCATAATTCTTTACTAAATCCTCATGGTTTCGCTACTGTTTTCCTTCGATTTTTCGGGTAGACTGAAGTCACCCTTGAAAGACCGGAGGAAACCCATTATGTTTTGGAAATTCAAAGAAAACGCCGCATGGCTTGCCTGCATCTCCGACCTGCTGCCCGACGAGGCCGTGCAGTCCATGAAATCTCTGCCCCAGCACCGCCGGGGCTTTAGCTGCTACCACCACTCCCTGCTGGTGTCCTACGCCAGCTTCGTCCTCTGCCGCCGCCTGGGCTGGCGGGCCAAGGAGGCCGCCCGGGGCGCCCTGCTCCACGACCTCTATCTCTACGACTGGACCGACCGCAGCCTCCACACCGGCCGCGCCCATGTCATGAACCATCCCCGCTGGGCCCTGGAAAACGCCAACGCCCGCTTCCTACTCACCAAGCGGGAGCAGGACATCATCGCCACCCACATGTTCCCCGTGACCCTTACGCCCTACCACTATTTGGAGTCCTTTGCCGTCAGCACCATGGACAAGGTGTGCGCCGTCATGGAGCTGCTGGGGATCCTCCCCGAGACCGTCCCCGCCCCCTACGCCCTGCCCCAGAACGTTTACGCCTATCAGGAACTCTCCCTGGGCCGGGCCATCTCATAACGTATAACACCACAAAAAATGGACATGCTGATACCATCCATAAAGGGGGTATCACCATGTCCGTTTCCTTTGAAAACAGCGAGACCAAACGCAACGTCCTCCGGGCCTTTGCCGGTGAGAGCCAGGCCCGCAACCGCTACACCTTCGCCGCCGGTCTGGCCAAGAAGAACGGCCTGGAGGTCATCGAGGCCGTCTTTACCTTCACCGCCGACCAGGAGCGGGCCCACGCCAAGGCCTTCTACGACTACCTGGAGAAGTGCTCCGGGGAGAACATTGCCATCGACGGCACCTATCCCGTGGACCTCTACCCCACCCTGGTGGAGCACCTGCGGGCCGCCCAGCACAACGAGTACCAGGAGTGGGAGCACGACTACACCGGCTTCGCCCACGTGGCCAAGGAGGAGGGCTTCCCCGAAATTTCCCACCTCTTCTCCCAGATCGCCCGTATCGAGCAGGTCCACGGCGACCGCTTCGGCCTCTTCGCCGACCTGCTGGAGCAGGACAAGCTCTTCGTCAGCGAGGTGGAGTGCCAGTGGATGTGCCTCAACTGCGGCTATCTGGTCACTTCGACCCGTCCGCCTGAGATCTGCCCGGTGTGCAAGGAGGGGCAGGGGTATTTTGTTCGGATGGAAATGGTTCCCTATCAAATGGCAAAGAGATAAGGATAGGCATCTCCGTCAGAAAGAGCAGGATCTCCTCCGGGGTGGGCTCCTCTCCGGAACCGTGAAGGGGCGCCCAGGCGGACCGCTTTTGGGGCTTCTCGCTGGTCATGCCCCTGCGGTAGAGGTTCAGAATGCCCTGCCGCACCGTATCCACGTCGCAGTGCATACAGCGGGCCACCTCCGTGAAGATCCCCGCAATGTGCCCCATCATCTCAGGCGTATCATCCAAAAGGATGGCCCCCCAGTGGGGGCCTTTCTTTTTTGCCATCTTTATCCCCTCCTTTTAACAGTATACCTCATTTAAGGTTTAATATTAGCCTCTTGTTAGTTCTATTTTATACCTTAGTTGAGCGGTAAAATTAACTCAGAAGGGAGGGAATTACTGTGGACGTGGTGGCACATATTTATGAATTGCTAGACGCGCGCGGCTGGTCTGTATATCGTTTAAAAAAAGAATCCGGCTTGCCCCAGTCTACCCTCAGTAATTTCTCCCGTGGAACGGTCCCCAGTATTTCCACTTTGGAAACTATCTGCAAGGCCTTGGGTATCACATTATCCCAGTTTTTTGCCGAAGAGGGTGAAGCGGTAATTTTAACACCTAACCAAAGGAAGTTTTTAGACCGCTTGAATTGCCTCTCCCCGGAAAAACAGGCGGCCTTGCTTCAATTCATGGATCAAATGTAAAACAGGACGGAAACCGGTGAAGGTCTCCGTCCTGTTTTTTGTGGCTGCACGTCGGGACGTGCGTAAATCTGGGGGACATTTCTTTTCCCGAGGAAAAGAAACGCCGCCCCAGACCCCCAAAGAAAAGTCTTTTGGTGCAGCCTTGAGCGCAGATTCCCTTTTCAGTAGCAGGTTTACTGCCCGTTGTTAGGGGGAAAAGCACGGGAGCGTCTTTACGACCCGTGGTCCCTCTTGCGCCGCTGCCGCTGACACGTGCTTGATACCGCCTGGTCCTTAGCCTTCCCCTCGGGGGAAGGTGGCAGCCCGAAGGGCTGACGGATGAGGGGAACTGCGGACACGGGGAAAGGCTCTACCAAAACGATAAGTTCCCCTCATCAGTCTCGCTTCGCTCGACAGCTTCCCCCAGGGGAAGCCTAAGACCTGTCGAACCCCGGCGGCGCTACGAAGTGCGCCGCCGGGGTTTTCTTACCCTCTTGTGGACAGCTTGGGGAGGTTTCCAAAGTGAGGGGGACCACAGTCCCCCTCCTTTGGTCGTTGAGAGGGGGACTTGGGGGAGAGAGTCGAAACCGCAGCGTTAAGAAAACTTGCCAGTGGCAAGTTTTTAGCGTAGGCCACCCGGCTATGCCGGGCGGGTCTCTCTTTCAAGGGGAGCACAGCAGGGGTGCCATCTTTTCCACGCGGAAAAGATGGTCCCCCAGGAGGCTCCACCTCCCGGAGGTGGCATCACAGGAACACCCGATCCTCCCCCCGCCGGGCATACCCCTCCTCCAGTTCGGTCTTATGGTAGAGATACCCGGCGTCGTCGTAGTACTTGGCCCCCACGGGGCACTTCTTCACGCAGGCCCCGCACTTGATGCAGATGCCCACGTACTGGGCGGGGTCCTCGGCGCTGATAGATCCCATGGGGCACACCTTCACGCACAGCTCGCACTTGTCGCAGGCCTCCGAGGTCAGGGGCTTGACCTTGAGGATGTTCACCGGCGCGCCCGCCCGGTCCCTGGGCTGGTAGTACCCCCGGTAGGGTTTGGGCGTCCCCTCCACCTCCACTTCGGGGCAATCGGTCCCCGCGGCGGCCAGCTTTTCCGCCGCCCGCTCCCCCAGCTGCCGGGCCAGGGCCAGATCCTCGGCGTCGGGCCGCCCGGCGGCCAGAGTGGTGGAGAAGGAGTGCTCTCCCACAAAGGCCCCGGCGGCCAGGGGCCGGAAGCCGTGGTCCGCCAGGATGTCTCTGAGCTCCACCAGGGAGTCGTCAAAATTCCGGTTGCCGTAGGTCACCACAGGCACGGCGGCGGCTCCGTGCCCCGCCAGGGTGTCTAAGTACTTCAGCAGCACGTTGGGCACCCGCCCGGCGTAGGTGGGGGTCCCATAGACCACCGCGTCGGTGTCCCGGAACTCCGGCTGCCCCTGCCGCCCGGCGGGCAGGGTGAAATCATAGGTCTCCACTTCCAGCCCCAGCTTTCCCGCCAGGGCCTCCGCCACCGCCCGGACCACCTTTTCCGTGGTGCCCGTGGCGCTCCAGTACATGGCCCAAACCCGCTCGATCTTCATAGGTTTTCCCCTTTCTCTTCCTGTTTTATCCTGCCGCTTTTTTTCTTTCAGTATATCAGTCCCCCTTCCCACTTGCAAGTGCAAGCCAATCTGATATAATACCCATTAGCAGCGCCCGGAACGGGCGGAGGGATGGGAATATATGAACATCATTATCGTGGGCGACGGCAAAGTGGGCGCCGCCCTGGCCGCGCAGCTTTCCACCGAGGGGCATGACATCACCATCATCGACTCCAATCCCCAGGTGGCGGGCCACAGCGCCGAAAAGCTGGACGTCATGGCGGTCATCGGCAACGGGGCCTCCATGACCACCCTCCAGGAGGCGGGCACCGACAAGGCAGAGCTCCTCATCGCCGCCACCAGCCGGGACGAGCTGAACCTGCTGACCTGCCTGACGGCCAAAAAGCTGGGGGCCAAGCACACCATCGCCCGGGTCCGCAACCCGGAGTACGCCGACCAGCTGGTGGCCATGCGGGACGAGCTGGGGCTGTCCATGACGGTGAACCCGGAGCTCTCCGCCGCCTACGAAGCCTATCAGCTCCTCCAGTTCCCCTCCTTCCTCAAGCGGGAGTCCTTCGCCAAGGGCCGGGTGGAGATCGTGGCCATTCCGGTGGACGAGGGGTCCAAGCTGGCGGGCATCCCCCTCTTCAAGCTCTACGAGATCGCCGGAGTCCAGGTCCTTGTGTGCGCCGTGGAGCGGGGGGAGGAAGTACATATCCCCTCCGGCGGCTTTACCCTGGAGGCAGGGGACACCATCTACGTCACCGCCGGCCTGGCCGACCTGGCCAAGCTGGTAAAAAACCTGAAGCTGGTGGACCGCAAGGTGAAGAACCTGCTGATCATCGGCGGCTCCCGCATCGCCTTCTACCTGGCCCACCGGTGCCTGGACAGCGGCGTCTCGGTGAAGATCATCGAGCGGGACCACCAGCGCTGCCTGGAGCTGGCCGAGGTCCTCCCCGGCGCCGTCATCATCGAGGGGGACGGCTCCCGCCAGGACGTGCTGGACGCCGAGGGCCTGCGGCTGGCCGACGCCGTGGTCACCCTCACCGGCATGGATGAGGAGAACCTGGTTCTCTCCATGTTCGCCAGCCACGTGGGGGTGCCCAAGGTCATCACCAAGATCAACCGCATCGAGTACGCCGACGTGTTCCGCAAGCTGGGCATTGGCTCGGTCATCAGCCCCAAGGGCCTGTGCTGCGCCAATATCGTCCGCTACGTCCGGGCCATGTCCTCCGCCAGCGGCATCGACTCCGTGCTGGCCCTCCACTCCATCGTGGACGGCCAGGTGGAGGCCCTGGAGTTCCTGGCCGGACCGGAGACCCGCCACTGCGGGGAGACTTTGAAGGACATCCCCCTGAAAAAAGGCATCCTGGTCTCCTGCATCACCCACGAAGGAAAAACCATTCTCCCCAAGGGCGACAGCCGGTTTTACCCCGGTGACACGGTCATCGTGGTCACCGCCGGGGACCACGCCATCAGCGATCTGGACGACATCTTCTCCGACTGACCCGGCGAGGGGCGCGCCCCTACCTTATGACTTGGATGTGTGTGTGCATTGAATCGGAAAATGATTGGAAAGTTCCTGGGGTTCCTCCTTTTGCTGGAATGTCTCTTCCTCCTGCCCCCGGCCCTGATTTCCGCCATGGACGGGGAGGGGAGGGCCCTCCGGGCCATTTTTACCACCATGGCCATCTCGGCCGTGGTGGGCGGCGCCCTCTCTCTGGGCTGCCGCAACGCCCAGCGCAGCTTTTACGCCCGGGAGGGCTTCCTCATCGTGGCCCTGGGCTGGATCGTCCTGTCCATGGTGGGGGCCCTCCCCTTCTGGCTCTCTCAGGAGATCCCCCACTACGTGGACGCCGTGTTCGAGGTCATCTCCGGCTTCACCACCACCGGAGCCTCCATCCTCACCAACGTGGAGGCCATGAGCCGGGGCCTCCTCTTCTGGCGCTCCTTCACCCACTGGCTGGGGGGCATGGGTATCCTGGTGTTCCTGCTGGCGGTGGTGCCCACGGGCAAGGGGGGCTACTCCGTCCACCTCCTCCGGGCCGAGAGCCCCGGCCCCAGCGTGGGCAAGCTGGTGCCCAAGATCCGCCAGACCGCCGCCATCCTCTACCTCATTTACGTGGCCCTGACGGTGCTGTGCGTGGCCTTCCTCCTGGCCGGGGGCATGTCCCTCTTCGACAGCCTGTGTACCGCCTTCGGCACCGCCGGCACCGGCGGCTTCGGGGTGAAGAACGACTCCATGGCAAGTTACAGCCCCTATCTTCAAAGCGTCTGCACCGTGTTCATGGCCCTCTTCGGGGTCAATTTCAGCATCTACTTCCTTGTCCTCCTGGGCAAGTTCAAGCAGGTGCTCCACTCTGAGGAGCTGGGGGTCTACCTGGCCATCCTCCTGGGCTCCATGGCTGTCATCACCGTGAACATCCTCCCCCTCTATTCCGGCAGCATCGGCGCCGCCTTCCACGACGCGGCCTTTACCGTCTCCAGCATCATGACCACCACAGGCTTCGCCACGGCGGACTTCAACCTCTGGCCCCAGCTCTCCCGCAGCATTTTGGTGGTGCTGATGGTGGTGGGGGCCTGCGCCGGGTCCACCGGCGGCGGCATCAAGTGCGCCCGGCTGGTGCTCCTCTACAAGTCCCTGGTGGCCCGCATCCGCCAGACCTTGCGCCCCCGCAGCGTCAACCTGGTCCGGGCGGAGGGCCACACGGTGCCCGACGAGGTCTTGCAGGGCGTGAGCACTTACATGTCCGCCTACTCCGCCATCGCCGTGGTCTCCTTCCTCATCCTGTCCCTGGACAACTTCTCCCTGGAGACCAACCTCACCGCCGTGCTGGCCTGCCTGAACAACATCGGCCCCGGCCTCGACATGGTGGGCCCCACCAGCAACTATTCCCTGTTCTCAGACCTGTCGAAAATCGTCCTCATGCTGAACATGCTCCTGGGACGCCTGGAGATCTTCCCCATCCTGATCATGCTCTCCCCCCGGACCTGGCGGAAGGCCAACTGAAGCCCCTTCCCACCCACCACTGCGGAAAAGGAGGTCCCCATGCAGCTCCAGCAGCTTCAGTACTTCAAAGAGGTAGCCGACCACGGCAGCTTCAACAAGGCCGCCGACGCCCTCATGATGACCCAGCCCAATCTGAGCCGTGCCATCCAAAAGCTGGAGAGCGAACTGGGCCTGACCTTCTTCCTGCGGGACAATAAGGGGGTCCAGCTCACCGAGGAGGGAAAGATCCTCTACCAGTATGTCTGCGGCATCCTGGACCGCATGGAGATCATCCGCAGCATGTCCCAGAAGGAGGCCCCCCGGGTGCTGACGGTGTCCGCCTTCCCCACCCTCACCTCCTCCGGCCTCCTCCAGCAGCTCTATGAGCGCTACCGGAAAAACAGCATCCACTTCACCCTTCGGGAGGCCCGCATCTCCGAGATCATCGACGACGTCCACCAGCTGCGCTCGGAGCTGGGCATCATCCACGTCAACCAGGTCCAGCGCAGCCAGGTGCGCAACCTGCTGGAATACCGCCAGCTGGAGTTCCACCCCATCTGCAACGACACCTGGTACGCCTACCTGGGCCCCCACAGCCCCTTCTACCACCTGCCCCAGGTCCCTATCCGGGACCTGCTGGAATACCCCGTCCTCCGGGCCCCCGACGACTACTTCTCCCTGGTCACCTCCCACATGGTCATCGACGGCGTCAGCCTTTTGAACGGCACCAAGCGGGTCCTCTTCCTCAACAACGAGGGGGCCATCATCAACCTCCTGCGCACCACCGACGCCTTTACCTTCGGCATGAGCTGGAACCGGGACTTCTACGCCGAGCTGGGCATCGCCTGCAAGCCCATCGTCAACTGCGACGTGGAGATCTCCCTGGGCTGGATCAAACGGAAGAAGGAGCGGCTGTCCGGCGAGGCCGAGCGCTTCGTCTCCCTGCTGGAAAAAAATTATACCCCCTGAATCCGCACCTCCCAAAGCGGGGAGCCGTCTGATCGACGGCTCCCCGCTTTTGCGTCCCGTTCTAAAAAGCATTGCTGGGCAATACTTTTTCTTTATTTCCCATATCGCAGGCATAACTGAGCTATATTTTATTAAGATTATACAACAGAAGATCTAAACTCTATAATTTATTTATGGAAAACATCCAACACCCGACCGTTTGGAAAGGAGGTTTGGACACAGCGCCGCCGGATCGCCGCCCCTGTTGTTTGTGTCAGTTGTCAACGCGGACGTATCAGCCAAGTTGGAAAAGGAGGTTCCCTATGCTGCCGATTTTTGCGCTCGCCGTCCTGTTAGCCATCTACGCCCTGGGTGAGATCGTCGCCCAGAAAACCAAAGCCGTGCTGTCCATGACCCTGGTCATCGCCCTGGTGCTCCTGGTCGGGTTCTGGTGCGGCCTGCCCCCCACCATCTTTGACGACGCCGCCATCCCCGGGGCCGGGATGCTCCTGGTGGGCATTCTCATCACCTCCCTGGGCACCCGCATCGACTTCGCCGAGCTCCGCCGCCAGTGGAAGACCGTCATCATCGGCGTGGTGGGCGTCTCCGTTGCCGTGGCGGGCATCATCCTGGTGGGCCAGTTCGTCATCGGCCGGGACATGGCTATGGCCGGGGCCCCCATCTTCGCCGGCGCCAATACCGCCTCCCTGGTGATGATCGACGCCCTGGGCAAAAAGGGCCTGAGCGAGCTGAGCACCTTCTGCATCCTCATGCTGGTCACCCAGAACTTCGTGGGCATCCCCGTGGCCTCCCAGCTCCTGCGGAAGGAGGCCAAGGATATGCTGGCCCGCCCCGACCAGCTCCGGCTCTACATGCACACCCAGGCCGAGGCCGAAGAGGCCAAGCGCCGCAAGCCCCTTCAGCTCCCCGAGATGTTCGCCAAGCCCTCGGTGTACCTGTGCAAGCTGGCCCTGGTGGCCACCGTGGCCAACGTGCTGGCAAGCCTCACCAAGGGCAAGATCCACTACTTCGTCTTTGCCCTGCTGCTGGGCATCCTCTTCTACGAGCTGGGCTTCCTGGAGGAGGACTCCCTCACCAAGAGCCACGCCAGCACCTTCATCCTCTTCATCACCACCGTGGTCATCTTCACCAACCTGGCCAACACCACCCCCCAGCAGGTGCTCAGCATGCTCCCCGCCCTTCTGCTGTGCCTGGGCATCGGCGTGGTGTTCGCCGTCGCCGCCGGCTTCGTGCTCGCCAAGGTCCTCAAGGTGGGCACCGGCCTGTCCATCTCCATCATCCTCACCTGCACCTTCGGCTTCCCCACCACCCTCTTCATGCCCCAGGAGGTGGCCCAGGCCATCGGCCGCACCGACGAGGAGAAAGCCGCCCTGCGCAACTACTTAGAGCCCAAGATGATCACCGGCGGCTTCGTCACCGTCACCATTTTCTCCGTCATTCTGGCCGGCATCGTGGCCGGGATGCTGTGACATCGGGAAAGGAGTTTTTTCATGGTTCTGGAATTGGCCCATAAATATCACCCCTACATGGTGGACCTGCGCCGCCACTTTCATATGCACCCCGAGCTGAGCTTCCACGAGGTGGAGACCTCCAAACGGGTCCAGGCCGAGCTCACCAAGCTGGGCGTCCCCTTCCAGGTGGTGCCGGGGAGCAACTGCGTGGTGGGCACCATCGAGGGCGGTAAGCCCGGAAAGACCCTGGCCCTCCGGGCGGACATGGACGCCTTGTCCATCCAGGAGCTGTCCGACCCCCCCTATAAATCCACCGTCCCCGGCGCCATGCACGCCTGCGGCCACGACGGCCACACCGCCGCCCTCCTGGGGGCGGCCCACATCCTCATGGACTGCCGGGACCAGCTCCAGGGCACCGTCAAGCTCTTCTTCGAGTCCGGTGAGGAGCTGGGCGGCTCCATGGACACCCTGGAAAAAGAGGGGTTTTTGAAGGGCCTGGACAACTGCTTCGGCATTCACATCTGGGCCGACGTGCCCGTGGGCAAGATCTCCTGTGAGCCGGGAGCCCGGATGGCGGGCACCGACCTCTTCACCCTGAAAATCACCGGCAAGGGGGCCCACGCCTCCACCCCCAACCAGGGGGTGGACGCCATCGTGGCCGCCGCCTCGGTCATCATGAACCTCCAGACCATCGTCAGCCGGGAGCTCTTCCCCCAGGACGTGGGGGTCATCACCATCGGCAAGCTGACGGCGGGCCAGCGGTTCAACTCCATCGCGGACGAGGCCATTTTGGAGGGCAACCTGCGCTCCTTCGACCCCATCATCCGGGACAATTACTGCAATATGATCAACCGTGTGGCGGAAAATACCGCCGCCGCTTTCCGAGCCAAGAGCGATATGATATACTATCTGAAAGGCACCCCGCCCCTCATCAACACCAAGGAGGGGGCCGACTTCGGCAAGTCCGTTGCCGTCAAGCTCCTGGGGGAGGACTGCGTGGCCGACCTGCCCCCCCTCATGGCCGGGGAGGACTTCGCCACCTTCATGGAGAAGGTGGGCGGCACCTTCATGTTCGTGGGCGGCGGCTTCCCCGACCGGGAGAACGCCCCCCACCACAACGGCTGCTTCGACATCCACGAGGATTCCCTCTGGATCACCGCCGCCATCCACGCCCAGTACGCCATCGACTACTTGAGACAGGACCCCTGACGGGCAAGCCCGTCCCGGCCCGGAAAAGATAGGAAGTGCGCCCCATGCTGAACATCCGAAAAGACCCCGCCCTCACCCAGCGCGGCATCCCCTTCGGCCTGGTGGAGGTCCGCTATCCCGACCCCGCCGCCTGGCGGGCGGAGGACTTCTACGCCCTGGCCGAAACCGGGCTGGCCGGATTGAAGGAACGCTTCGCCCAATATGACCGCAAGGCGGTCTTTTCGGAGCATCCCTACTCCCGCTTCTTCAAGAAGTTCAAAAAGACCTACCCCGTCATGCTCCAGCTGGAGTCCTTTCTCCTCAAGGGCCGCCCCTTCCCCCGCTCCAGCCCCGCGGCGGAGGTGCCCTTCCTGGCCGAGCTCATGACCCTGGTCCTCTCCGGGGCCCACGACGTCCAGGGGGTCCAGGGAGAAATATGCCTCTATTCCGCCCTGGAAAAGGAGCCCTTTCCCGGCATGCGGGGGGAGGAGGCCCACACCTACCCCGGCGACGTCTGCGGCCGGGACGAGGGGGGCGTCATTTTCAGCATGATTGCCGGGGCGGACGAGCGCACCTGCGTCAAGCCCGGCAGCCGCCATGTGTTCTACCCCGTGTTCGGCGTCCCGGACCAGCCCCCGGAGGCCTTGCGGGAGCCCATGGAGCAAATCGCCCGCTACGCCCGGACGCTCTCCCCCGGGGCGGAAGTGGAAAGTATGGTTCTATGAGCGGAAAAGAGCCGCCCCCGGTTGGGGACGGCTCTTTTTATTCGTCGTTCGATAAAATTTCGTCCGTGGTGACACCCAAAACCTGGGCCAGCCCTTTTAACTCCACGTCCGTCACAAACCGCTTTCCGCACTCGATTTGCTGGATCGCGTTTTTTCCCAGATCCACGTCAATGAGCTGGAGCCTGTCGGCCAGCATCCGCTGTGACACCTTTCCGGGCAGTTGAAGCCGCAGCTTTGCTATCTTGGGGCCGGAAATATTCATTTTTCCATCTTCGGCTTTATTTTTAAACACGCTTCTACCCTCATTGACATTGAATGCTTGTCATTTTAAGTAGAATTATATGTTATATTTTCCCTCAAGATGACCTTTACCACGGGTCAATTTACGGAGGGCTATAAAATGCTGGACGAAGCACTGGAAGAACTGTTTCAAGCCGCTACGGACTTTTTGGACGGGGAATTGGCCCAAACGCAGGAATATTTAGACCTGTTAAAGGAGCGCTCCGACCTGGAAGATGCGTTGATGCGAGTGTACGACTCCCGCTTCAGTCGGTTCCTGTTCAACTATTCCATGTGCATTTTGATGGAGGAAGATATCGTGGCCCGCCACTATTTTGAGCAGGGCTACCTGGCCGCCGGCGGGGGCGTCTGACAGGCGCCCGGGAAGTTGGGGGGCTATTCTTTCTGGAAAGAATAGCCCCCCACCCCCCCAAGAAAGCACTCGGGGGAGAGAGTTTCGACTCTCTCTCCCCCGAGACCCCTACTCTCAACGACCAAAGGAGAGGCACCTGCGGGTGCCCCTCCTTTGGAAACCTCCCCGAGTTGTCCACAAGAGCGAGAGAAAACCCCAGGGCCGCACTTCGTAGCGGCCCCGGGGTTCGTTTTCCTATTTCCAAAGCCTTCCCTCGGGGTTGGCTGTCCGTTAGCGGCTGTGCCCGCCCTTGGCCTTCCCCTTGGGGGAAGGTGGCAGCCCGAAGGGCTGACGGATGAGGGGAACTGAGGAAAACGGGAAAGGCCCTGCTAAAGGGATAAGTTCCCCTCATCAGTCTGCTTCGCAGACAGCTTCCCCCAGGGGAAGCCTAAGACCATTGCCACGGGCTCCCCCCACGCGGGACGTACCGTCTCTAAATCACAGCCGCTTCTCCAGCTCCCCCCGGATGGCCTTCAAAAACGCCACACTGGTGACAGCCTTGGCGGGGCTCTTCCCCTCCCAAAGCCCGGCCAGGTCCTTGGTCATGGTCCCGCCCTCGATGACGGCCACGCAGGCCTCCTCCAGCTTCCCGGCAAACTCCCCCAGGGCGGGGATGCCGTCCAGCTCCCCCCGCTTGCGCAGGGCCCCGGTCCAGGCGAAGATGGTGGCCATGGGGTTGGTGGAGGTTTCCTCCCCCTTGAGGTACTTATAGTAGTGCCGGGTGACGGTGCCGTGGGCCGCCTCGTACTCGTAGTTCCCCTCGGGGGAGACCAGCACGGAGGTCATCATGGCCAGGGAGCCGAAGGCGGTGGACACCATGTCGCTCATCACGTCGCCGTCGTAGTTCTTGCAGGCCCAGATAAAGCCCCCCTCGGAGCGGATGACCCGGGCCACCGCGTCGTCGATGAGGGTGTAGAAATACTCGATGCCCAGGGCGTCGAACTTGTCCTTGTACTCGGCGTCGAAAATCTCCTGAAAGATGTCCTTGAACCGGTGGTCGTACTGCTTGGAGATGGTGTCCTTGGTGGCGAACCACAAGTCCTGCTTGGTGTCGATGGCGTACTGGAAGCAGGACCGGGCGAAGGAGGAAATGGACTCGTCGGTGTTGTATTGGCCCTGAAGGACGCCGGGGCCCTGGAAATCAAAGATGGTCTGGCGCTTCTCCGTCCCGTCGGCGGCGGTGAACACCAGCTCCGCCTTCCCCGGCCCCTTGGGCTGGAACTCGCTATTTTTGTACACGTCGCCGTAGGCGTGGCGGGCGATGGTGATGGGCTTTTTCCAGTTCTTCACCACCGGGGAGATGCCCTTGACCATGATGGGGGCCCGGAACACCGTGCCGTCCAGGATGGCCCGGATGGTGCCGTTGGGGGATTTCCACATCTCGCTGAGCTTGTACTCCTCCACCCGCTGGGCGTTGGGGGTGATGGTGGCGCACTTCACCGCCACGCCGTATTTCTTGGTGGCCTCGGCGGAGTCCACCGTCACCTGGTCCTTTGTCTTTTCCCGCTCGGGGAGCCCCAGGTCGTAATACTCGGTCTTTAACTCCACGAAAGGCTCCAGAAGTTCCTGCTTGATCTCGCCCCAGAGGATACGGGTCATCTCGTCCCCGTCCATCTCCACCAGGGGGGTGGTCATTTTGATCTTATCCATGGGTAGCTCCCCCTTTTCGCATTTGTCACAGTTTACCACGATGAAGTAAATAAGTCAACGCCCGGCCCCGGCGCATAGGATGGCGGGAAACTGAATTGACGAGGTGTACCCGCCATGCTGAAAAAACTGCTTTCCGCCCTCCTGTGCGCCCTCTTCCTTCTCCCCTCCGCCCTTGCGGTGGACGGGATGGACGTCAGCGTCTTTCAGGGGGACATCAACTTTAACGCCGCCCGTGCCGACGGCATCGAGTGCGTCTATATCCGCTCCAGCTACGGCCAGTCCGGCGTGGACGAGACCTTCCGGCAGAATTACTCCCGCGCCTCCGCTGCCGGGCTCTCCTTCGGCTTTTACCACTACCTGGAGGCCCGCACTCCCGCCGCCGCCCGCCTGGAGGCCGAGCATTTCGCCGCCCTCCTCCGCCCCCTGACCTACGACTGCCGCCCCGCCCTGGACTTTGAGAACTACCGGAGCCTGGACGAGGCCCAGGCCACCGCGGTGGCCCTGGCCTTCCTCCAGCGGACGGAGGAGCTTTTGGGGGAGCGGCCCATGATTTACGCCGACACCTACACCGCCTCCACCCGGCTGGAGGACGCCCTGGCCGCCTACCCCTACTGGGCGGCGGAGTGGGACGTGGAGACCCCGGATCTCACCGGCACCCCCTGGACCGACTGGACCGGCTGGCAGTATACCGACCGGGGGCTGGTCAGCGGGGTCAACGGTTACGTGGACCGGGACCGGTTCACCGACGGCGTTTTCCTGGCCGAAGAGGAGGCCGCCTTCCTCTACACCGTCCGCCCCGGCGATACCCTCTGGGCCCTGGCCATCCGCTACGGCACCACCGTGGACGCCCTTGTCAGGCTCAACCACATCCAAAACCCCGACCTTATCTACGTGGGCCAGGTCTTGCGCATCCCCGGCCAGGCCCCGGAATATGAGACCTACACCGTCCGCCCCGGCGACACCCTCTGGGGCCTGTCCATCCGCTATGGCACCACCGTGGCTGAGCTGGTGGAGCTGAACCACATTCAGAATCCAGATTTGATTTATGTTAACCAAGTTTTGCGGATCCCGGTGCGGTGAGGGCTAGTCGCACGTCGGGACGGGGGACCTTCTGGGGGACATTTCTTTTCTGTCTCAGGGAAGGGTGACCTGGCCGGCATAGCCGGCCAGCCTCCGCTAAAAATGCGCCACCGGCGCATTTTCTTAACGCTGCGGCCCCAGACCCCCAAAGAAAAGTCTCTGGTGCTGACCTGCTCGCAGATTCCATTTTTAGTTGAAGTTCTACTGCCCGAAGCCAGGGGGAAAAGCACGGGAGCGTCTGTGCGACCCGTGGCCCCCCTTGCGCCGCTGCCGCTGACACGTGCTTGATACAGCCTGGTCTTTAGCCTTCCCCTGGGGGAAGGTGGCAGCCCGAAGGGCTGACGGATGAGGGGAACTGGGGACATGGGAGAGGCTCTGCCAATCCGACAAGTTCCCCTCATCAGTCTCGCTTCGCTCGACAGCTTCCCCCAGGGGAAGCCTAAGACCTTACGAACCTCAGGACTGTTACAAAGTTTAGGGTCAAGATTTCTCCCCTCCTGCGCATGCGGGACAATGACCCAAAGCCGCCGGAGGGCCGCAGAGCCGCCGCCCCAAGCCCCCCTTGCCTTTTCCGCAGAAAACCCTTATAATGGGTCTACTTGCGAAAAAAGGAGCCAAAACATATGGCCAAGACCGTCATCCCGGAGGGTTACGCCCCCTCCCTGAACCTCTACGACACCCAAAAGGCCATCGGCCTGCTCAACCGTCTCTTCGAGGACACCCTAGCGGGCGCCCTCAACCTCCGCCGGGTCTCCGCCCCCCTCTTCGTGGAGGCCAGCTCCGGCCTGAACGACGACCTCAATGGCGTGGAGCGGCCCGTCTCCTTCGACGTGCCCTTCGCCGCCAAGGACGCCCAGGTGGTCCACTCCCTGGCCAAATGGAAGCGCATGGCCCTCTACCGCTACCACTTCTCCGTGGGGGAGGGGCTCTACACCAACATGAACGCCATCCGCCGGGACGAGGAGCTGGACAATCTCCACTCGGTCTACGTGGACCAGTGGGACTGGGAAAAGGTCATCGCCCCCCGGGACCGCACCGAGGAGTTCCTGCGCCGGACGGTGAACGATATCGCCCAGGCCATGCGGGAGACCCAGCTCACCCTACGCTCCGCCTTCCCCGTCCTCACCAAGCTGCCCCTGATGGCCGGGGAGGTCTCCTTCGTCACCGCCCAGGAGTTGGAGGACCTCTGGCCCCAGCTGCCGCCGAAGGAGCGGGAGCGCCGCTACGTGCAGGACCACCCCCTCACCTTCCTCATGGGCATCGGCGGGGCCCTCAAGTCCGGCAAGCCCCACGACGGCCGTGCCCCCGACTACGACGACTGGAGCCTGAACGGCGACCTTCTGGTGTGGAACGAGGTGCTGGGGGACGCCCTGGAGCTCTCCTCCATGGGCATCCGGGTGGACCCCGACGCCCTGGACCGCCAGCTTACCCTGGCCGGCTGCGACGCCCGGCGGGAGCTGCCCTTCCACAAGCTGCTTCTGGCGGGCAAGCTGCCCCTCACCATCGGCGGGGGCATCGGCCAGTCCCGGCTTTGCATGTACCTGCTGGGCAAGGCCCACATCGGGGAGGTCCAGGCCGGTATCTGGGACCCGGACACCACCGACGCCTGCGAATCCGCCGGGGTCATCCTGCTTTGATCCAACCGCAAAAAGCCCCCTGTCCCGTATCGGGACAGGGGGCTTTTTTATCGCAGGACCTCCGCCATAAGCTCATTGAAGCGCCCGCTCTCGCTCCACTGGGGGAAATGGCAGGACGCCTCAAACCAGAAAAACCGTTTTTCGGTCCGGATGGTCTCATAGTATTCCCACGCCAGGGCCGAGGACACGTGGGCATCGTGCCGGCCCTCCACAAAGATCACCGGCACACCATAGGCGCGGACGTCCTCAAAATCGGTCTCCATAAGCTCCGGCCATAGCCGCTGAAGGGACTGAAGCGACCCCTTCTGCCGCCCCATCAGGTCCTTGAGCCCATATTGGCCCGAAAACAGGAAGGGGGCCACAAGGCTGTTGTAGCTCCTCTTTCCATAGAGGGAGCCCCCCTGCTTCACCACCTGCCCCGTGACGAACAGCAGATCGTCCAGCCAGTGTTCCCCGGTGTAGGCGCAGTCGATGCCCCTCAGCTTTTCCAGCGTCTTGCCCGAGGCTCCGGCGCAGGCGAAGTCATAGGCCCTGCGGCAGGATTCTTTCATATGGACCACCTGGCCGCAGCCCACATAGGCCCGGACCAGCTCCGGGTGCCGTTGGAGGAACCGCAGGCCAAGCACGCTCCCCCAGGAGTGCCCCACCAGGTACAGCTTTTCCTGGTGGAACCGCTCCAGCAGATACCGGGTCAGCGCCATGAGGTCCTCCAGGAACACCTCGATGGTCACCCGCTCCCCGCCGCCGAAGGGGTAATAGGACTTCCCCGTCCCCCGCTGTTCCCAGACGGCCACGGTGAAGTCCCGCTCCAGCGCCCGGTTGTACTTGCGCACCAGCGGCAGCGCGGCGTCGCCGGGCCCCCCGTGGAGGTACAGCAGCAGCGGGGCGTCCTGCCGATCCGCCCGCACCGACACATACTGGGGCACGCCCTGGAGGGGGATCATCCCCTCTTCACAGACCGCCCCGCCCATCAGAGATTGACCGTGACGGCCTGCCGCCAGTTCTTTCTCTCCCCGTGCTCCATAAGCTGGGCGCCGGGTCGGCCCATCAGGTCGTGGCCAAGGCCGGGATAGCCCTGCCAGGGCTCGATGCACACAAAGCCGGGGATGCCGGGCTTGCTCCAGAGGAGGACGTTGGGATAGCCCGCCGTCTCCACCTCCAAATATTTGCCCGTCCCCTTGTGTTCCAGCCGGGCCCAGGCCCCCACGTCGGTATAGCGGATGGAGTCGTCGTCGAAGATGTGAGAATCCAGCGCCACCACCCGGCCGCTCTCAAAGCGCACCTGGTACTCCTCCACCGCCGTCCCCGGCAGGAAGGGGCACCGCAGGGCCGGGTGAAACCCGAACTGGACCGGCATGGACCGGCCCGCCCGGTTCTCCACCGTGCAGGTGGTGACGGCGGAGCTTCCCTCCAGGGTGTGGACCGTCTCGAACCAGAAGGCCCAGGGCCACATGGCCAAGCTCCCCGGCCACTCCAGCCGGAAGGACAGCCGCTCCGGCGTCCGCTCCACCAACAGGTGCTCCATGTCCCGGACGAAGCCGTGGCGTCTGTCCGCCTCCCGGTACTGAAAGCCCCGGTCCTCATACCAGCCATCCTCGATGGCCCCCACCCAGGGGAAGCAGACCGGCGCCCGCCGGGGCCAGATCTCCGCCCTGCCGTCCCACAGCAGAGGCAGTCCCTCCCTGGTGGTCAGGCTGTGCAGCTCCCCGCCGAAGGTGCTGGCGGTCAGGGTCAGTTCGCTATTTTCAATGGTGTACTCCATATTATTCCGCTTCCTTTATCCACAGGTTGCTCCCATTGTACCAGCTTCCCGCCCCAAACGCAACCGCGCACCCATCGCCCACCACCGGAATAGGATGGCCCAGCAAGTGATATGGAGGGAACGCCTATGCGGCAACGATTGAATTTCTGGGTCATCGGGGGAGACCCCCGGCAGATGACCCTGGCCCGGTCCCTGGCCGAGGACGGGCACACGGTACATACTTACGCCTTGGACCGGGGGGGCGAACCGTCCCTGGCCGCCGACGGCCTGGCGGGGGCGGCGGTGGCCGACTGCGTGGTCCTCCCCCTCCCCGCCGCCGACGGGGAGAACCTGAACGCCCCCCTCTCCTCCCTGCGCCTGCCCCTGGCCCAAGTGCTGGACACCCTGCGCCCCGGCCAGCTCCTCTGCGCCGGGATGGCGGACGCCAGGCTGGTCCAGGCCGCCGAGGCCCGGGGCCTCACTCTCCGGGACTACTTCGCCCGGGAGGAGCTGGCGGTGGCCAACGCGGTACCCACCTCCGAGGGGGCCATCCAGATCGCCATGGAGGAGCTGCCCATCACCCTCCACGGCTCCAAGGCCCTGGTGGTGGGCTACGGACGGCTTGGCCACGTGCTGGCCCGGCAGCTGCGCGGGCTGGGGGCCGCCGTCAGCGTGGCCGCCAGGAACTACACAGACCTTGCCTGGGCCCAGGTGTGGAGCTATGGGGTGGAGCGCTCCGACCAGCTCTCCGGCTGGCTGTGCGGCTACGACCTGGTCATCAACACCGTTCCCGCCCCCGTGCTGGGCCGGGCGGAGCTGGCCGATCTGAAGCCCGGGTGTCTGGTCATCGACCTGGCCTCCAAGCCAGGCGGGGTGGACTTCACCGCGGCGGCGGAGCTGGGAGTCAAGGTCATCTGGGCCCTGTCCCTCCCGGGCAAGACCGCCCCCGTCACGGCGGGGCTGGCCATCAAGAATACGATCTACAATATTTTGACCGAGTTAGGAGTGTGACCATGGAATTGGAATCCTGCCGCGTCGGCTTTGCCTTCTGCGGTTCCTTTTGTACTTATGCCAAAGCCCTGGACGCCCTGGAGAAGGTGAAGGCCCGCTTCGGGGACGTGACACCCATCGTCTCCCAGGCCTCCGCCGCCTGCGACACCCGCTTCGGCAACGCCCATGACTTCATGCGGGAGATGGAGCGCATCTGCGACAAGCGGGTGGTGGACACCTTGCAGAAAGCCGAGCCCATCGGCCCCAAGCAAACCCTGGACGCTCTGGTGATCTGCCCCTGCACCGGCAACACCCTGGGCAAGCTGGCCGCCGGCATCGCGGACACCACCGTCACCCTGGCGGCCAAGGCCCACCTGCGCAACGGCCGGCCCCTCATCATCGCCGTCTCCACCAACGACGGCCTGGCCTCCTCCGCCAAGAGCATCGGGACCCTCCTGGACAAAAAGCACGTCTACTTCGTCCCCTTCCGCCAGGACGACCCCGTGGGCAAGCCCACCTCCCTGGTGGCCGACTTTTCCCTGGTCCCGGACACCGTCGCCGCCGCCCTCCGGGGCGAGCAGCTCCAGCCCCTTGTGCTGGGGCCTGAAAAATAAACAAGGACGGCGGCGCGGCTCATGCCGCGCCGCCGTCTTTCCCTGTCAGGAGATATGGATATTCACCCCGTTGACCTCCACGCCCTCGTCGGCCCGGATGAGGATGTACTTTTTTCCGTCGATGACCCTGGTCTCCACCAGGTCCTCCCGGTCGGGGCTGACCCGGATGGTCACGTCCGGGGTCTTGATCTCGGTCTGGGCGGTGTCCACCAGGTTTTTGGGACTCAGCGCCCTGCCGTCGCCGAACTCGGCGGCGTACCGGGCCTCAAAGGTCTCGGTCTGGCCCTCGGCCACCCCGCAGGCTGAGAGCATTTTCTTCACCACGTGCTGGTCCACCACCAGGGGCTCCTCGGCCTTGCTCTCCTTATGGGCCTCGATGAGGCCCCGCAGCCGGCCCTGCACCCCCTGGACCACCTCCAGGGAGCAGTCGTCGGACAGGCTGTCCGCCAGGATGGACTGGAAGGTCTCCCGCTGGGCCTGGGCGGGCATGAGGGGGTCCACGTGGAAAATGGCGTCCACGAAGCCGGGGTGGCTGTCGGCGGTGTCCCGGCTGTAATAGAGGGCCCCATAGAGGTCGGTGGAGCGGTCGTTGAAGGCCGGGAAGAGGAACCCCAGCTCGGGGGCGGACACCACCCAGTCGATGGGCAGGTGGCCGAAGCGGTTCTCGTTGGCCCGGTAGCTGAGGGCGGGCTTGGTCATCTTCACCGGGCAGACCGAGCAGAGGATGTAGGAAAAGGTCTCGCTCCCGGCGTCGGCCTGCTGTTCCCCGTCCCCGGAGCGGAAGGCCACGTCGTAGGCGTCCCGGGCCAGGAGGATGAGGTAGTTCCCCTCCATCTCCACCGTGTCGATGACCTTCTGGAACAGGGCTTGCACCGCCGCCTCGTCGGTCAGATTGGAGTCCCGCAGGGCCATCAGGAGCCGGTGCTCCTGGCTGTCCACCACCTGCTGGGTGGAAAAGACGATGTCGGCCAGGTTCTTCCCGATCCCCCCCGAGAGGGTCTTGCGGAGGGTGGACAGGATCATGGCGCTGTCATCCTCGCTCATCAGGCCCAGGGATTGGTCGAACTGGGAGACGATCTCCCTGTTTTCATTGACACAGCAGCCCCGGATGTGGGAAATGCTGTTCTTTTCCGGCTTGTACCGGCGGCGGAGCTCCGCCACTTCTTTTTCTGTCATGGTCTATCCGTCCTGTCTTGGAAAAGTGGGACGGCCCGCCAGAAAGGCGGGCCGCCGTGAGTTCTTATTATAGCACGGCCGCCGCCGGATTTCAAAGCAAACCCTCCGGCTGCACCCTTGTTTCAAAGCTGGACCATGTTTTGAGACAGCGTCCTGACAAATGGATGGGACCGGCTGGGAGTCTCTCTCCAGCCGGTCCCTTTTATTTACCCTCATATTTGGCGATATAGGCCAGGATTTCCTCCAGATTGGGCGTGGAAGCCGAGCAGCTGTGTCCCGAAATGGTAATGGATGAGGCTGCCGCCGCGTAGCGGAGCGCCTCTTCCATGGGCTTGTCTTTTAAAAGCCCATAGGCAAAGGCCCCGGAATAGGCATCCCCGGCCCCGAAGGTCTTGACCACCTTGGCCGGATAGATGCCGCCCTCCCATTTTCCCTGGGACGTGTAAATGACTGAGCCCCGCTTACCCCGCTTGATGGACACCAGCCTTACGCCCTTCTCTAAAAGCCTCCGGGCGGAGCGCTCGTCGTCTCCACTGCCCGTCAAAAAGAGCCGCTCCATCACGTCGAATTCCTCCCGGGTGCCCAGCACCATGTCGGCCCGCTCGGCAGCCAGGGTGTAGTAGAGGCTGGCCTCCTCCGGGCTGTCCCAGGTGCACTCCCGGAAATCCAGGTCGAGCGCCGTCACCGTGCCGTTCCGCCTGGCATATTCCATGGCCAGGAACACCGCCTCACGGGCCGGAGAGTGGGTCAGGGAGGTACCGGAGACAAGGAGCATCTTATGCCGGGCGATATAGGCCTCGTCCAGCTCGCCGCAGGTGATGTGGAGGTCGGCGCAGTCCTTGCGGTACATGAAGTAGCTGCACTGCTCGGGGGAGAGCAGCTCCCCCATGGTGACGCCGGAGCGCACCCCCGGCTCCGCCGTGGCGATATGGGAGGTGTCCACCCCCTTTTCCGCCAGATAGCGCACCACAAACCGGCCGAACTGGTCGTCGGAGACCTTGCCCACGTAGCCAACCTTCAGTCCCAGGTTGGCCATGGCCACGGCGGTGTTGGCCGGAGAGCCCCCCACGTATTTAGTAAAGGTGACGGCCTCCTCCATCGGTCCAAACTCGTTGGCGTAGAGGTCCACCGTGGCCCGTCCGAAGGCAGCCACATCCTCGGGCTTGCTCTGGTCAAAGTTCAAATACATGTACTCACCCCGCATTGTGTTCCAGCTCCTCCAGCAGGCCCACGGCCTCCCGGACAGAGGCGTCCCCATGGATAACGGCGTCCACCGCCCGGATGAGGGCCACCGGATTCCGATACTGGAATATAAACCGGCCGTAAGTGGCCCCCACGCCGCCGGCATCCAGCACGTCCCGGGTCATCTGGAGAAAGTCCCTGGCGCTGCGGCAGTTTTCCCCGCCGGCGATGGCCACCCGGGTGGGGGCAGCGGCCACCACCTTGGCAAAGCTCTCCGGGTCACCGGTATAATTGGTCTTGACGATGTCCACCCCCACCTCGGCCGCCACCCGGGCGGCGTAGGCCACGTTTTCCCACGCGTACTGCTGGGACTTGGGGATCCGGTTGCCCCGGGGGTAGATGTGGCTGATGAGGGGCATACCCACGGCGGCGGCCGCCTTGGCGTAGCGGGCCAGCATCTCCACCTGTCCGCGCTGGTTGTCGCCCCCCACGATACAGCCCACCGAGACGGCATCGGCCCCCATGCGCACCGCCTCCTCCACGTCGGCCAAAGGGATATCCTCGTCAAAATGGTAGACCCCGAAGCTGGTGCACTTGAGCACCAGGGGCACCTGTCCCGCGTATGGCCGGAAGCAGTGCTCCGCAATCCCCTTCTGCATGGTGACGGCGTTAGGTTTCCCCTCCACCATCAGCCGGATGGTCTCGTCGATGGTATCCAGCCCCGGCAGGACACCGCGGCCGATGGCGTGATCCACCGTCAGGCCGAAATAGCGGCCGTCTCCCTGGGGCATCAGCCTTTGGAGACGGACTTCTTTTCCAAACATGATTGTTCCCTCCAAACGGAATGAATATAACGGCCGCCGCGCCGGATCAGGTGAACAGATTGACAAAGAAGTTCACATACCCGGGGAAGGCGGTGGTAACGATGATGGCGATGAGGCCCACGAACATAAATGGAATGGCCTCCTTCACCGTCTCACCAAAGCTGGCATTGGCGATCTTGGAGCTGACAAAGATGCCCACGGCGAAGGGGGGCGTCAGAAAGCCCACGCACATGTTCACCAGCATGATGGTGCCGAAGTGGATAGCGGTGATGCCGTAGGTCTGTGCCACCGGCAGCAGCAGCGGGGTCATGATGAGAACGGTGGCGTTGATGTCCATGAACGTGCCCATAAAGAGGAAGAGCACGTTAAGCATAATCAGAAAAAGCACCTTGCTGGAGATGTTGCTGGTGATGGCATTGGAGAGGAAGTTGGAAATGCCGGTAAGGGTCATGGCCTTGCCCGCCACCGTGGAAAAGGCGTTCAGCAGACCGATGGTGGCGGTGGAGGCGCCGGCCACGGCGCAACACTGCCAGAGGGAAATCTTCACGTCGAACTTCTTGGTGGCCTTGACGATGACGAAGTAAAGGATGCCGTACACAGCGCTCAGGGCGCCCGCCTCGGTGACGGTGCAGATGCCTCCGTAGATACAGCCGTAGATAATGATGGGCATCAGAAGAGCGGGAAAGGCCTTCAGTGTGTTGCGGCCGATCTCGGAGGCGTGCTGTCCCAGAGAGGCGGAGATCTTCTCCGGCTTCTTCTCCAGCCGTCCCACACGGAAATAGTTGATGACGAAGTAGCCCACGGCAAAGATGAAGGCGGGGCCGATGGTAGCCATCCACACCTCCGAGATTTTAGCCCCCGACACCAGGGCGAACATGATGCCCGGTACACTGGGCGGGATCAGGATACCCAGGAAACAGGTGGCGGCCAGCAGGGCGGAGATATAGCCCCTGGGGTAGTTGTCCTTCTCCATCTCTGGAGCCATGATCTTGCCAATGGCGCTGATGGTGGCCATGGCCGAGCCAGTGAGGACGCCGAAGGCCATGCAGGCGCAGGTGGTGATGATGCCGGTGGCTCCCCGGACCCGGCCCACCAAGGACTTGATCCAGTTGATGAGCATCCGGGAGATGCCGCTGTACTCCATGAGACAGCCGGCAAAAATGTAGAAGGGGATGGCCAGCAGGGCGAAGGAGTCGATGCCGGAGAAGGAGTACTGGGCCACCGTCACCACGGATTTTCCGCTGAAGGCCAGCACCAGCAGAGAGGACAGTCCCAGGGCGTAGGACACCGGCATCTTGAAAAGCATGGCCACGACCATAAAGGAGATGATAAACAGCAACAGAGCCGCAAGGGGAGACATCGAATCACTCCATTTCTATACCAAGTCGCCTCAGCCGTTTTCCGCCGTCCGGGCGGGCGCGGAAAGGCAGACCACCAAGTGGTGGACACAGTGGAACACGCCGAGCACGTTCCCCACAAAGACGGGCAGGTAGATCAGCCCCATGGGGATGCGCATGGTGGGGGAGGTCTGGGTGGAAGCCCAGATCACCATCATATAGTCCCAGAATATCTTGCTGAATACCACCAGGAAGAGGGTGGTGCTGACAATGGAGACCACCTCCAGCACTTTCAGCGCCACATCCTTGCGCTTGAGCTTGGACTTTTCGATGACCTGCTGGCACACGTCGATCTCGATATGGCCCCCCTCGTTGAGGGCGTAGGCGGAGCCCACGTAGGTCAACCAGATGAAAAGATAACGGGCCAGTTCCTCCGACCAGGCAGTGGAGATGAAGAGCAGGTAGCGGCACACCACCTCGATGAAGATGGCACCTACCAGCGCCACGGTGAAGGCCGCCATGAGGAAGGTCTCGATGGACACCAGGCCGCGGTTGAGCCCGTGAAAGGCTCGGACAAAGCCGGAATCAGACGTCATAGGGCATTTCCTCCCTTGCGTAAAATGGTTGAAGAAAGGCCCCGGGACCGGAGGCGGACAGGGCGGCCTCCGGTCCCCGGGGTGCGTACGGATCTTTTACTTTCCGGACAGGGTCTTATAGTCCCCGGAGATAATGGGGTCCATAATGTCGGCGCCGTATTTGTCGTAGGACTCGTCCCAAATCTCCTGATAAATCTTCTCCAGCTGGGCCTGCATGTCGGCGGAAGGCTTGGAGACCTCCCACTGGCCGTCGTCCACGCCATTCTGGGTCATGGCGTCTGTCTCGTTGCGGAAGTACTCGGTAAACTCGTCGGAGGCAATCTGGGCGCACTCCGCAAAGATGGCCTGGTCCTCCGCGCTGAGCTTGTCCCAGAAGGACTGGCCGGAGAGGAAGCAGCCGCCGGAATAGCAGTAGTTGATCTCGGTGATGTGGGTGATAACGTCGGTGATACCCTGGTTAGTGTAGTTGAACACGGCGTTGTCCAGCCCGTCCACAGTGCCGGTCTGGAGGGCAGAGAGCACCTCGGAGCCGGAAATCATGACGGGGAGGGCGCCGCACTTCTCATAGAAGCTGACAATGGACTCCACGGAGGGGGTGCGAATCTTCAGTCCGGCCAGATCGCTCATCTCCACGATGGGCCGTTTCATGTTGCCCACCTGGCGGAAACCATTGCAATAAGAGGAAATACGGATAAGGCCGTTCTCCGCCATGACCCGGGCCAGCTGATCTGCGATCCATCCGTTATTGTAGTAGGCGTCGGCCTCCTCATAGTCGTGGACCAGACCGGGCAGCCAGGCAAAGCCCAGCGCGCCGTCCAATACGCCATCCATGGACATATCGTCGCTCATAAGCATATCCAGGGTGCCCATCTGGAGCATCTGGGCCATATCGGCGGCATTTCCCAGGGAGGCGGCGGCGATGACGTCGGCCTGGTAGCGGCCTTCAGTCTTTTCGCTGATGAGTTCGGCAAAGCGGTCCACATAGGGGGCCCGGGCGCCGGTGACGTCGGCGGTAACAGTAAAAACGATGGGCTGGACCGTCTCGCCGCCTCCGGCGGCGGACTGGGCGGGAGCGGAGGGATCGGCGGTCTGACCGCCCCCGCCGCATCCGGCCAGAAGACCGGCGCACAGGGCCATTGCCAGGACCAGGGACAGGGTCTTTTTACTCGTTTTCATAATGCTCTCTCCTTTTTTGAATTCCAATATGTGATATCCGACCTTGGATTTTGCGCGCGTTTATTGCCCCAGCAGTTTTTTGATCACGGCGATCTTAGCCGTATCCTCCAGCAGCTCGGCCAGATCAAAGCACTCTTTCATAGTCCTGCCCAGGGTGATCATCCCGTGAGCCTCCAACAGATAGGCGAAGACCGGCGTCCCCTCACTCACCGCCTGGGCCACGTACTGGGCCAGCTGCTCCGAGCCGGGCAGCGCCTCTGGGATAACGGGCACCCGCCCCAGTTTGAGCTTGGCCGAGTCGGTATACAGCGGCATACGCTCCGCTTCCATGGATTGAATGGTGGAAAAGCAGGGATGGGCATGAATAACGGCGTGGACCTCCGGGCGGTTGCGGTAGACCCCTATGTGGAACCCCGTCTCCTTGGAGGGCTTTCGCTTTGGGTCCCCCTCCAGCACACGCCCCTCCAGATCGCACAGCAAAAGATGCTCGCCCCGCACGTCCCGCAGGGAGTCGTTGCTGGCGGTGATCAGGACATTGTCCCCGCAGCGGATGCTCACGTTTCCCCCCGCGGCGGACACCAGCTTTCTGTCGTACACCAGCTTGGTATAGTAGAGCAGTTCTTCCGTCTCCCGCGGAAAGTCTCGTTCCCAGGTATTGCTCACGTTTCTTCCTCCTCTCCGCCCCAGCGGCAGAGCATCTTCTCTAAAGCCTGGTCACTGCCCACGCTCCCGCCCTTGAGGGCGAACTCCCGGCCTGCCAGATCCCCGTCGTCGATGACCCCCTCGGCGATACCCGGTTCCGGCTTTCCGCTCAGGGAGATCCGGCGGATGTCCATGGCCCGGAAGATCCGCTGGGCTGTCTCTCCGCCGATGACCACCAACCGCTGGAAGTCCAGCGCCCCGCAGACAGCGGGGGCACAGGCGCCAAAGGCCTCCATGATGGCTTCACTGGTGCCCGGCTTTCCGGACCAGCGCTCCACGCAGGGCGCCAGAAGGACGTTTCCATCTCCGTCGGCCCCGATCATCTCGTCCACAGTCCGAGCTACCGCGCCGGTGTCTCCGTCCCGCAGGGCATCCACATCCAGACGGACCACCTTCAGCCCCCGCCGGGCCGAGTAGGCGATCTGTCTCCGGGCCGTCTCATAGGCCGAGGCACAGAAGCACACCGAGCGGATGTCCCGGCGCACCGCCGGGCGTGGGTGGGGCGGGCCGTACAGGTAGGAGGCCAGAGCGTCGGCCAGTCCCAGGGACCCGGTCCAGAACACCTTGGGATAGTGGGGCTGGAGCGTCTCGATGATATGTAGGGTATCCTCCGCGGTAACTGCGTCGAAGACGATGATCCGGTTCCCCGCCTCCACCGCCCGTCCAACAGCCTCCAGCAGATCTCCCCCTTTCACCGCGTCCAGGTCCACCAGGGCCACGGACAAGGCTGTGTCCTGTCCCAGGATTTCTGGGATGTAGGACCGGGTGGGAGGAAAGATGGGATCCTTGGCGTAAAGAGACTTGGTAAGGATCTGCCCCTCGCAGTACTGGTGTCCATAAAGGGTAAAGGTCCCCAGGTCCGGGGCGTTGTCGATGAGGAAGCACAGATAACCGGGCATGGCCTCCAACATCCCCTCCAGCTCAAAGGCGTCCCGCCCCCGGAAGCCGGTGCCGATTTTCTTCATGTAGAGCCGTTCCGGCCCTCCGGCCAGCCTCCTGCATAACTCATAATGCCGTCGCTTGGCTTCCGCTCCCGTCACATTGCGGGAGGAGAGATTGACCGAGACGATGCGGCCCTCCACCGGTTGGAACGCGCCGTCCTCCCCGGTAAAGATGGTCAAGGCCTGTCCCCGGTCGGTAAAATAGCCCCCTGAATCTGCCGCCCCGGTCAAGTCATCTGTGATGGCCATCACGTCCACACCGCTCACCTCATTTGTTCAATAGAACACAATATTGCTTGTTTGTTTCTTTCTATGTTTGAATGCTATCATTATCGACCCGTTTCGTCAAGGCTTTTAGCCATAATTAGCATCATATCCAAACTTTCCCTCTTCGTTTTGTTCAATGTGCACTGTCCAATCAAACATTATGTTTATTAAAACAAAAAAGGCGCGGACAGGCATTTGCCTGTCCGCGCCTTTTTTGTTTTAACTCTACGGCCCTACACGACCCGGAGGTCGATCCCCATGTCGGTGACGATGCTCCGCCACTCCTTACTGATTCCGGAATCGGTGATGAGAATGTCAATATTGCTGGTCTCCGTAACAAAAGACGGCTTCACCACCCCAAATTTGCTGGAGTCCAGCAGCAGGATCCGGGTGGCCGAGGAGTCGATGTCCGCCCGCTTCATCTCCACCTCGTGGGAATGGATGCAGGTTACCCCCAGCGTCTGGTGGAACCCGGATGCGGCCAGGAACGCCTTATTGGCCCTGTGTCCCCGGATAAAGTCCGGGCTTTCGTTGGAGATAAACATCTCGTCTTCGGGATAGTAATAACCGCCGGAGAAGATGATGTTCACCCCCATCCGCCGCCGCAGCTCCGTGAGAATTCCAAAATTGTAGCACAGCACTGAGATATTCTCGTTTTCCGGCACATACCGGGCCAGCCGTCCCACCGTGGTGCCGCTGTCCATGATGAGCATATCCTGGGACTCAATGAGGGTAGCGGCATACTGGGCGATGCGCTCTTTCTGTTCGCTGTTTTTGATCTGCTCGAAGCGGATGTCATAGGGCTCGCCGCCGCGCCCTGTATCCTGGCGGCCCTTGCGGAGCGTGGCCGAGCCGTAACTGCGCTCCAGCTCGTTGGTCTTCTTCAGCAGTTCCAGATCCCGGCGGATGGTCATCTCCGACACGTCGAAGGTCTCGGCCAGCTCCCTGACCGACATGGTGCCGTTTTGTTTGAGCAGCTCCAGGATCCCCAGAGCCCTGTTCTGCTTGCTCCGCATGCTCCACCCCTCTTCTCCGGCAAGGCCGGCACGTTCTTTTTCTTTAGTATAGTCCGATTTCGAACAACAATCAACAAAAATTTTGTTCTCTTGAACAGTTCTGTCCAATGTGCTCCTCTGTCCCTTTCCCCTCCCTCCATGGTTTGCCCTTTTCTTCTAAAGAATAACTTCCTGCAAAACACCCCAGGGAATTCTGTCCATCGCTCTGTATTGAAGAGCTCGGCACCGCCGCCGCCTGGCCCCCTCCCTGATTCTGTCCGCCATCCCAAGCATCCGGTTTATCTCCTGCTAAAAGCAGAGGGGGAGCGGCCAAAGCCGCTCCCCCTCTGCTCTTTCCATTCCCCGCCTGCCCCTCAGGGCAGGGCCGCCGTCAGGCCGCCGAAGGTGACGGACCGGATCTGGGCCGTGTCGAAAAAGACCTGCCCGCCATCCTCGTCCTTCGCCTCGAAGGCGATGGCGCACTGGCCGTCCTCCCCGCCGTAGCCGCCGTGCCACTCGGTCTCCAGCACTGTGCCGTCCTCCAGGTTGAGGACGGGGGTCAGTCCGGCCTCGTAAACCACGTGGGCGGTGTCCATGCTGTCGTCGAAGTAGAAGGTCAGCCCCAGGGCGGACAGCCGCAGCTGGACGGGGTGGAGGGTCACGCCCTCCACCTCCAGCGTCCCCTCCAGGTCCACGCGGACAGCGGAGCCTCCATCCGCCCGGAAGGTCAGGGAGAAGGGCTCCTCCGAGAGCACCCGGTCCACGGCGTAGGTGACCTCCATCTCCAGATAGGGCAGGTCCTCCACCGTCAAGGGGCAGTCCCGCCAGTACCAGAGCACCGCGCTGCTGCCGTCGGAGAGCTTGATGCCCTGGCCCCCCGCGTACTCGTACCGCTCCCCGGTGCGCCGGTCGGTGAGGGCCTCTACGCTGACCGAGGTGCATACCCGGTCCCCCGACCGCACCCGGCCGGAGGAGGACACCGCCACCCGCAGCCCGCCGTCGTCGGTCATCAGCGCCCCCCGGAGGGCGAAGCCGGGGAATTCCTCCCCCAGCGCCCCGCCCAGGGGCACGTTCAAATTCTGGGCCTCGATGGCGGCGGCCAGGGTCTCCTGGACCTCCTTCTCCCAGTGGTTGGTCGCAAAGGGCTCCCCCGCCCAGGCCCCCGCCAGGGGGGACAGGTCGGCGGGCTTTTTCTCCCGGAGCTGGTAGAAACCGTCGGGCTCCCGGAGCTGGACGGCCACCCCGTCGGCCTCAAAGGTCATGGTCCTGCCCAGCAGGCTCTCCCGGCTGCCGGGGGAGCGGGTCTCGAAGCAGAAATACACCTTCTTGGGGTCCTGGACGGGGCTGCTGGCGCTGCCGCTGGAGCCCAGGAAGGTCTTTCCGTCCACGGTCAGCGTGGCATGAATGCTGTTGGTCCGCAGGGAGGCCTCCGGGTCGATGTCCCCCCCGTCCGCCCGGCTGAGGGCCAGCAAGAGCATGGCCCCGTTGTCGTCCACCACCACGTCCTCCAGGGTCAGGGTGTAGTCCCCCGCCGTCTGGCTCACCCCCACGGTGGTGACGGCGTTCTGGGGCAGCTCCGAGCGGAAAAAGTACCGCCAGGCCCCCGAGATGCCCGCCGCCGCAGCAGCCAGCAGCAGGACCCCAGCCAGGCAGGCCGCCAGCAGGGCGGCACGGGGCAGCGGGTGGGGTTGGGGGCGGCTCCCCGCCTCTATGGCCTCCTCCACCGCCCCGGCGATGTCGTACTCCGGGGTCTCCACCCGGGAGAGGGCGGCAAAGATGCGGGCCTCTTCCTCATTGCGTTTCATAAGTCCCCTCCTGTTCCGTCAGGGCCCTGGCCAGCTTGGCCCTGGCCCGCTCATATCGTTTGCGCAGCGTGGCGGCGGGGATGCGGTAGATCTCCTCCAGCTCGCTGTATGGCCGCTCCTCCATCACCCGGCCGAACACCAGCGCCCGCTCCCGGGCGGTCAGGGTTTGCAGGGCCCGGCGCAGCTCGGGGCCGATGTAGTCCCGGCCCCCGAAGGCGGGAGGGGGCAGCGGGCGGAGTCTCCGCGCCCGCAGCAGGTCCACGCAGGTGGTGTAGGCCAGCCGGTAGAGCCAGGCGGAGAGGCTCGTCCCCGCCCGGAACCGCTCCCGGCCCTCCCAGGCCTTCAGGAAGGCGGTCTGCACCGCGTCCTGGGCCTCTTCATAATTGCAGAGGATGTGGTGGCAGTAGCGCAGCAGGGGTTGCCCGTATTGGGCCACGGCGGCGCTGAATTCCTCCCGGGTGGCAATGCCCTGGGCTTCCATCCGCTCATCTCCTTTCCTGAAAACCGGTTTTCACATATTATAACGGACTTGCCCCCCGTTTTGTGACAGGCCCGGCGAAATTTTTACCCGGGGCCGATAGCCAGGCCATTCCGCCGGTGCTATAATGGCGGTATCTGCCATATGAGAAAGGACGTAGCGCCATGGACAACGCCAGACTGCGGCGGGTCACCGCCCGCATGAAAGAGGCGGGGCTGGACCAGATCTTGGTCACCGCCACCACCTCCCTCTTCTACCTTACCGGCCACTGGGTGGAGCCCCACGAGCGGATGATCGCCCTCCTGCTGGACGCCGGCGGCTCCGCCGTCCTCTTCGGCAACGAGATTTTCGGCCTCACCTCCCAGCCGGGTCTCCCCTTCGTCGCCCACAAGGACGGCGACGACCCGGTGGCCCAGCTGGCCCAGGCCGTGAAGCCGGGAAAGCTGGGCATCGACAAATTCTGGTACAGCAAATTTTTGATCGGTCTCATGATCCACCGCCCCGACGTGGTCCCCGTCCACGGCTCCGACCCGGTGGACGTGACCCGGATGACCAAGGACGACCAAGAGCGGGCCGCCATGCGCCACTCCTCCGCCATGAACGACCAGGTGGTTGCCGCCGCCATCGCCGCCCTCCGGCCCGGGGTACGGGAAAACGAGCTGGCCGCGTTGGTGAACCGGGAGTTCCTGGCCCGGGGAGCCGACTGTGAGGGAACCCAGCTCGTCTGCTTCGGCCCCAACGGGGCCGACCCCCACCACAGCGGGGACGCCACGGTGCTGAAGCCCGGCGACAGCGTCATCTTCGACATCTTCACCCCCATCTCCCGGTACTGGTGCGACATGACCCGGACGGTCTTTTACCAGGAGGTCAGCGACAGACAGCGGCAGGTCTACGAGCTGGTGCGCCGGGCCAACGAAGCCGCCGAGGCCGCCGCCCGCCCCGGCGTGCCCCTGTCCGAGCTGGACGGCATCGCCCGGAAGGTCATCACCGACGGGGGTTTCGGCCCCTATTTCACCCACCGGCTGGGCCACGGCTGCGGCATCGACTGCCACGAGCCCCCCGACGTGTCCGGGGCCTCCGACGCGGTGTGCGCCCCCGGCATGGTCTTTTCCGTAGAGCCGGGGATCTACCTGCCCGGGGAGTTCGGGGTGCGCATCGAGGACCTGGTGATGGTCACCGAGGACGGGTGCGAGGTGCTCAATAAGTACCCCAAGGAGCTGCAGGTCATCGGCTGATAGCCCCCCAAAAGCCTTCCCCTCGGGGGAAGGTGGCAGCCCGAAGGGCTGACGGATGAGGGGAACTTCGGACACGGGAAAGGCCCTGCCAGAGGATAGGTTCCCCTCATCGGTCTCGCTACGCTCGACAGCTTCAACGACTTCGCTTGCATTAAGTGGCCCTAAGCTACCGCTAAGGGCCACTAAACCCCAGGGGAAGCCGCCCAAAAAGCCTTCCCCTCGGGGGAAGGTGGCAGCCCGAAGGGCTGACGAATGAGGGGAACTGGGGAAAAGCAAAAGGCCCTGCGAAACGATAAGTTCCCCTCATCAGTCTCGCTGCGCTCGACAGCTTCCCCCAGGGGAAGCCAAAGCCCCGGCGGTCAATGACCGCCGGGGCTTTTATGATTAGGTCAATTTTACTATAATTTTGTCATACATTTTGCGCTACAATCGTCCTACAGACTTAAGCCACATTTTGTAATAGACTTAACACAACAAGTCGTATTGTGGGTGGTACCGTGAGGCGAAAATTTAAAATTCCTCAGGTGCCATCCACTACGGTAAAAAGCGTCCGTTTTCCCAACGATGTAATGGAACAGGTAGAGACCGCAATCAAGGGAACAGGCTGTACATTCTCCGCCTTTGTCGTGGAGGCCACACGGGTGGCCCTGGAGGATTTATGCGAAGAAAACAATACTTCCTGCTCGGGTGCGGAGTTTTCCCGGAATCTCTGACCACAAAGATTTCCGTCGCCGCCGCGGAGTGTGCCGTCTTTCTGGTGGACAGACAAATCCCGCCCATCATCACCGACCTGCCCCTCTACGGCGTCCCCGTCGAAAATTGGATCTTCCCCCCGCAGCGGAGCATCTCACGGGATTACTGGCAGCGGTTCGACCGGGACGAGGCCTACTTTGACAGCCTGCTCCGCCCCGGGGACGAGGTCCACGCCTTCGCCTACGTCCGGGACCCCTCCCACCGGGACGTCCTGATGGAACTGGATGAATTCTGCGACGTCAAGGAAGCACGGCTCCGCCTTCATCTTTTTTGATGGGGGCGGACAATTTTTTGCCCCGCCGGGCGCGGGAGCCCAGGGGCCGCTGTCCACAGCGGCCCGCCCCCGTTTCCACATTTAGCAACATCGTCAAAAAATAAACACTATATCTTGTGTTTTTCCTCTTGCGGATTTCCTACAAATGGTGTATACTTTCCCTACTTCACCACAAGATAATACCAGAGAGGGGAACCAAAATGAAGATCATCAAGAGGAGCGGCACCGAGGTCGCTTTTGACGCCGCCAAGATCGCCGCCGCCATCGCCAAGGCCAACGCCGCCACCACCGGCGCACGGGAGCTGACCCCCGGCCAGATCACCGACATGTCCGCCCGGGTGGAGCAGACCGCCGCCCAGATGGGCCGCACCCTGTCCGTGGAGGAGATCCAGGAGTTGGTGGAGACCGAGCTGATGAAGGAGGGGGCCTACGAGACGGCCAAGCGGTACATCCGCTACCGCTACACCCGCTCCCTGGCCCGGGCCGCCAACACCACCGACGAGCAGATTTTGACCCTCATCGAGTCCAACAACGAGGAGGTCATGCAGGAGAACTCCAACAAGGACCCCAAGGTCAACGCCGTCCAGCGGGACTACATGGCGGGCGAGGTCTCCAAGGACATCTCCCGCCGGGTCCTCCTGCCCCAGGATATCGTGGAGGCCCACGAGGCCGGCATCATCCACTTTCACGACATGGACTACTTCGCCCAGCACATGCACAACTGCGACCTGGTGAACCTGGAGGACATGCTGCAGAACGGCACCGTCATCTCGGGCACCATGATCGAGAAGCCCCACTCCTTCTCCACCGCCTGCAACATCGCCACCCAGATCATCGCCCAGGTGGCCTCCAACCAGTACGGCGGGCAGTCCATCTCCCTGGCCCACCTGGCCCCCTTCGTGGACGTGTCCCGCCAGAAGATCCGCCGGGACGTCACCGAGGAGTGCCGCCTTCTGAACAACGGCACTGTGGACGAGGCGGTGGTCTCCCAGATCGTGGAAAAGCGCCTGCGGGAGGAGATCCGCAAGGGCGTCCAGACCATCCAGTACCAGGTGGTCACCCTCATGACCACCAACGGCCAGGCCCCTTTCATCACCGTGCTCATGTACCTGGGCGAGGCCCGGAACGAGCAGGAGAAAAAGGATCTCGCGGTCATCATCGAAGAGACCCTCAAGCAGCGCTATGAGGGGGTCAAGAACGAGGTGGGCGTTTTCGTCACCCCCGCCTTCCCCAAGCTCATCTACGTCCTGGAGGAGGACAACATCCACGCCGATTCCCCCTACTGGTACCTCACCCAGCTCTCCGCCAAGTGCACCGCCAAGCGGCTGGTGCCCGACTATATCTCCGAGAAGATCATGCTCCGGGACAAGGTGGATAAAAACGGCGAGGGCCACTGCTACACCTGCATGGGCTGCCGCTCCTTCCTCACCCCCTACGTGGACCCGGAGACCGGCAAGCCCAAGTATTACGGCCGCTTCAACCAGGGCGTTGTGACCCTGAATCTGGTGGACGTGGCCCTCTCCTCCGGCGGGGACATGGAGCGGTTCTGGTCCGTCTTTGACGAGCGGCTGGACCTGTGCTACCGGGCCCTCATGTGCCGCCACAACCGGCTGAAGGGCACCCTCTCCGACGCCGCCCCCATCCTCTGGCAGTACGGCGCCATCGCCCGGCTGAAAAAGGGGGAGCCCATCGACAAGCTCCTCTACAACGGCTACTCCACCATCTCCCTGGGCTACGCCGGACTCTATGAGTGCGTGAAGTATATGACCGGCAAGTCCCACACCGAGGAGGGGGGCACCGACTTCGCCCTGGAGGTCATGCGTTACCTCAACAAGGCCACCGCCGCCTGGAAGGCCCAGGAGCACATGGACTTCTCCCTCTACGGCACCCCCCTGGAGTCCACCACCTACCGTTTCGCCAAGTGCCTCCAGAAGCGGTTCGGGGTGATCCCCGGGGTAACCGACAAGGCGTATATTACCAACAGCTATCACGTCCACGTCACCGAGCCCATCGACGCCTTCGATAAGCTGGCCTTTGAGGCCCAGTTCCAGACCCTCTCCCCCGGCGGGGCCATCAGCTACGTGGAGGTTCCCAACATGCAGGACAACCTCCCCGCCGTCCTCTCCGTCATCCAGTTCATCTACGACCACATCATGTACGCCGAGCTGAACACCAAGTCCGACTACTGCCAGGTCTGCGGCTTCGACGGTGAGATCCAGATCGTGGAGGACGACGGCAAGCTGGTCTGGGAGTGCCCCCACTGCCACAACCGGGACCAGGACAAGATGAACGTGGCCCGGCGCACCTGCGGCTATATCGGCACCCAGTTCTGGAACCAGGGAAGGACGCAAGAGATCAAGGAGCGGGTGCTCCATCTGTAAAAAATCATTTTTCCCGCCGCTCTGCCGTTCCGTTAACTCACGCTAAGCTCGCTTCGCTCGCCAAGCGTGAGTAAATGGAACCAGGGCCGGACCCAGGAGATCAAGGAGCGGGTCCTGCATCTGTAAAGGGCCTCCCGCCTCTGCCCACGTTCCCCTCATCCGCCCCAGTTTGCGAACTGGGGCACCTTCCCCCAGGGGAAGGTCTCCTCCTGCGGAAGGCTTTCCTGGAGGTTTAGTGGCCCTTAGCGGTAGCTTAGGGCCACTTAATGCAAGCGAAGTCGTTGAAGCTGGCTGGCCAAAGGCCAGACTGATGAGGGGACCCCCCCTACACCCTTTTTTGTGAGGTCATTGCATGAATTACGGCAACATCAAGCGCCGGGACATCGCCGACGGCATCGGCGTCCGGGTGACCCTCTTCGTCTCGGGCTGCACCCACCACTGTAAGAACTGCTTCCAGGCCGAGACCTGGGACTTCGCCTTCGGCCAACCCTTCACCGAGGACACCCAGCGCCAGCTTTTGGAGGATTTGTCCCCCAGCTTCATTGACGGGCTCACCCTCCTGGGCGGAGAGCCCTTCGAGCCGGACAACCAGCGCGCCCTGACCCCCTTCCTCCACCGGGTGCGGGAGGCCTGCCCCCACAAGACCATCTGGGCCTACTCCGGCTACACCCTGGAGGAGCTCACCGGCCAGGTCCCCTCCCGCTGCCGCTGCGAGGTCACCGACGAGATGCTCTCTCTGGTGGACGTGCTGGTGGATGGAAAATTTGTGGAGGAGCTCAAGGATATCACCCTCCGCTTCCGGGGCTCGTCCAACCAGCGGCTCATCGACCTGAACGCCACCCGGAGGGCCGGGACCATCGTCCTCTGGGAGGGATAAAACCAACGCGCGGGCGGATGAATTCCGCCCGCGCGTTGGTTTTATCTGACCGCAAATGCCTGGCTCTATTTGGCGCGGCTCTCCATGTCGGACGGCAAGGTTTGCATGAGGGCAAAGAAATGTTCCGGCTTCCCGGTGCTGAAATACTCATACCAAGCCTCCAGGGTGTCTGACCGAAAAACGCCTAAGTGTCCGATGATTTGCTTTGCCCACAGCAAAGCACCGGCGGAGCCAGCGGTAATCAGGTTGTGATCCGCCACAGAAAGTTGATCCACATAAAAGCTCCGCCCCCCATAACCGGGGGCCGCCATTTCAAGAAATCCCGGCCCGTTGCTGGTATGGGGGCGCCGGTCCAGCAACCCCGCTCCGGCAAGCGCGGCGGTGGCCCCGCAGATGGCGCACACCGTGGCGCCCGCGGAGAGAAGCTGAGCCGCTTTTTCGATGATCGCGCCATGCTTCGGATCACTCCACTCGGCCGCTCCCGGCAGCAGCAGCACGCTTGTCTCGTTCACGATCATCTCTTCGATCAGGCAGTCGGGCGTGACCGTCAGCCCGCCCATGGTGCGGACCGGCTCCTTTGAGCGGCTCACTGTTTTGAGGATCACCCGCCGGGCGTCCTTTTTGAAAAACCGGCCGGAATTCAATTCCGCGGTGACATACCCCAGCTCCCAGTCCGCTAACGTGTCCAGAATGTAAACATAGATGGTAAGCATACAGTTCCTCCATTTTTATTCTTTGATTGATTTACCTGCGGTTTCATTGTACGATATCATTGTTGACAACAGCATGGCCACAATTCAATTTGAAAGGCGGTTGTCAAATGAAAATCGACAGGCTCGTCAGCATTATTATGCTCCTTCTCAATCAGGGACGGATCGGCGCGGTGGAGCTGGCGGAACGGTTTGAGGTCTCGCCCCGCACCATCTACCGTGACATAGACGCCATCAATATGGCGGGGATCCCTGTCCGCTCCACAACCGGCGTGGGCGGCGGCTTTGAGATCATGCCGGAATATAAGCTGGACAAAAAGGTGTTTTCCGCCGCTGACCTTTCCGCTCTCCTGATGGGGCTTTCCAGCCTTTCCAACATCGTGCGGAGGGATGAGCTGGTACACGCCCTCGCCAAAATCAAGAGCTTTATCCCCGCCGACCGGGCGAAGGACATCGAATTGCGGGCGGATCAAATACGGATCGATCTAAGTCCGTGGATGGGCAGCCCGGTGATACCCTCCTATTTGGAAACGATCCAGGCGGCTTTGCGGGAAAACAGGCTGCTGACCTTTGACTATATCGCCCATCACGGAAACAAGACCGCGCAAACCGTCGAGCCCTATCAGCTGGTATGGAAAAGCAGTCATTGGTATTTTCAAGGCTACTGCCATCAAAGGAATGATTACCGCTTATTCAGGCTCTCCCGCATCTCAAACCTGCGGCTGCGGGAGGAAACCTTCGCGCCCCGTGGGTATCAAAAACCGATTTTGGACTTTGCGGAGACTTGGGAGGCGATACAAATAAAAATCAAGCTCCGAATCCATAAATCCGTGATGGACCGTGTGCTTGATTATTGCGCCTATGAGAATTTTTCGCCGGACGGGGACGAGCATTACATCGTCAGCTTCCCCTTCTTAGAGAACGACTACTACTACGACATTCTTATGGGCTTTGGGCCCCGATGCGAGTGTCTGGAGCCGGCGCCCGTCCGCGCGGAAATGAAACGCAGAATACATGATATGGCCGCCCGATACAAAAACTAGAACCAAATCACCCGCATCTGACCTGCGTTTCCCATGCGATTCCGGTTTTCCGGCGGTTTTTCTCCCAGGCGGAGACTTTTCCCTCTTTCTTTTGACATTTCCGCCGCAAACGGGTACAATAGGCGTGTATCACTTATGGAAGGAGCCAAACACGATGTTGTTTTCCGATAACGCCCGTTTTTCCTATGCCAACCCCCAGCTGATCGAGACCATCTGCCAGCTGCGCTTCCCCACCATCCTGTCCATCGGCAGCACCGAGCCCGCCCAGTTCCAGGAGACCATCCGGGCTGATTTCCCCAAGTACGTGGCCCGGCAGGAGCAGCAGCCACCCCGGGTGGTGAACAACAAGCTGGAGCAGCAGCCCCCCATCACCAACTATAACTTTATCTCTACCGACGGGCTGTGGAAGATCAACCTGACCAGCACCTTCATCGCCCTATCCACCCTCCGGTACACCCGCTGGGAGGAGTTCGCCCAGAAGCTGGACAAGACCCTGGCCCTTTTCATCCAGATCTACCAGCCCGCCTTTTTCGAGCGCATCGGCCTGCGCTACGTCAACGCCTTCTCCCGCAAGCGGCTTGGCCTGGAGGGGGAGCTGTGGGACGACCTCATCAACGCCCCCTTCATCGGCGTTCTCTCGGAGCCCGACATCGAGGAGGGCGCCGTCACCAAAAACGCCCTGGACGTGGAGATGAGCCTGGGGGAGAACCGCCGCATGAAGCTCCACGCCGGGCCCGGCCTCCTCAACGGGGGCAAGCAGGACCCCGAGCCCAAGTTCATCCTGGACGGCGATTTCTCCGTGATGGACAAGCAGATCCCCGCCGACCGCATCGCCGAGGACCTGAACGGCCTCCATGACTACGCCGTACGGCTGTTCAACTCCGCCGTCACCCAGGAGCTTCGGGACGCCATGGGCCCCACGCCCCTGGACTGACCGGACTCCTTTCCCCATCAAACAAAAAGCGCGCTGAGAAACTTCTCAGCGCGCTTTCCTTATCCCTCAAAATCGGGTATCTTTTTCTTTCGCCGGGCCGGTCCGCCCCGCTGGGCCAGCTGGCGTTTTTCGATCCGCTCCGCCGCGAAGCGGGCGGCCTTGGAGCCCGGGCGGGCCGGGCGGCTCTTGGTCCGCTCCGTGCCCGCCAGCCGGACGGTGTGGGTGGGCCGCCCGCAGATCTTGCACCCCAGCATGGACTCCACCACGTCCCCTGCCCGGTCGGCGGGGACCGCCACCACGGAGTAGTCGGGCAGGATGTGGATCTTCCCCACCTCCCTGCCCGAGAGGCCGGACCGCTCGGTGATGGCCCCCACCAGGTGCTTGGTCTCCACCCCGTTGGCCGAACCGATGTCCACCACCACTTCGGTGTAGGCCGTGGGGCCCCCCTTGACCCCCGTCCGGTCCGCCTCCCGGCGGCTCTGCCGGTTTACCTGGCTGTGGATGTCCGCGGGGAGGTCCCGCTGGGGAAAGCAGAGGCTCAGGGCGGCGGCGGCCACCTGCCGGGGAGAAAAGCCCCGCTCCTCCAGCGCCTCCACCATGCCCTCGCAGCTCTGGTCAGGGCCGGCCTCCAGCAGGGCCGCCATGGCCTCCACGTTCCCCTGCTCCTCCCGGGCCCGGATCTCCTCCCGGGTGGGCAGTTGGTCCTGGCGGATCTCAGCCTTCACCGCCCGGGCCAGATCCCGCACCGCGTACATCTGCCGCTTTCCGGAAAAGAGGGTGATGGCGCTGCCCGACTTCCCCGCCCGGGCCGTCCGGCCGATGCGGTGGACATAGTACTCGGTGCTCATGGGGATATCATAGTTGATGACGTAATCCACGTCGCTGACGTCGATGCCCCGGGCGGCCACGTCGGTGGCGATGAGGATGGCCACCCGGCCTCGCTTGAACTCGTTCATCACCCGGGTGCGCTGGACCTGCTTCAGATCCCCGTGGATGCTCTCGGCGGAGAAGCCCCGGCCGTTCAAATACTCCCCCAGCTCATCCACCATGTGCTTGGTGTTGCAGAAGATCAGCGCCCGCCGGGGCCGGTGGAACCGCAGCAGCAGGTCCAGCGCCTCCTTCTTCTGGCTGATGGGGGTCTCCACGCAGCTTTGGTCGATGCGCTCGATGGTGACCTGGCTCTTGTCGATCTCCACCATCTGGGGGTTCTTTTGGAAGGTCTTGGCCAGCTCCAGGATGGCGGGGGGCATGGTGGCGGAGAACAGGACAGTCTGCCGCTCCGGGGGCGTCTCCCTCAAAATGGTCTCGATGTCCTCCTTGAAGCCCATGTTGAGCATCTCGTCGGCCTCGTCCAGGATGACCATCCTCAGGTTTTTCAGCTTGATGGTCTTGCGGCGCATATGGTCCATCACCCGCCCCGGGGTGCCCACCACCACGTTGCACCGCCGTAGCTGGATGAACTGCCGCTCCATGTTGGCCCCGCCGTAGACCTCCGCCAGCCGGATGCCTGGCAGGAACCGAGCCAGCTTCCGCAGCTCCTCCCCCGCCTGCTGGGCCAGCTCCCGGGTGGGGCAGAGGATCAACGCCTGGATGGTGGGCTTCTCCTCGGCGGTGTCGATGGCCTCCAGGGCGGGGATGCCGAAGGCGGCCGTCTTGCCCGTGCCCGTCTGGGACTTGGCGATGACGTCCGCCCCGGCCCGGATCAGGGGGATCACCTGGGCCTGGATGGGGGTGGCGGCGTCAAAGCCCATGGCCTCCACGGCCTTTTCGATGCGGGGATCAAGCTCGAGCTGGGAAAACTGCGTTTGTGTCATCTGGTACCCTCAATTCTTTCCAAGTTTCGTTCCAAAAGAAAAAACGAGGATAAACTCCTCGTTTCAGTCAAAACCGATATGCCGTCATTTATTCTCAAACAGTATAGCACCTCCCGCCGCCCTGTGTCAAACCCTTCTTTTCCCCCTCCCTTTTTAGGATAAGGGTTGCTTTTTGGCAGGGTAAACTGCTTTTCGTCAAAACAGTCCAAAAGAATCCCCGCGCTTTTTCGGCGCGGGGATTTTCAATTAATGCGCCTTATGCCAATAAGGCGTACTGGAACTAAACCCTATAAAACTGCATAGGTAAATACATTTAAATCTACGATTTCTTTACCACCCCAGTTTTTCTCTTGAACAGTATTGGGTTCTTTTAAAAAACCATTTTTTGTTAGTGCTTTTTCAGAAAATACATTTTCAGGCATAACAAATGCTTTCAACTTTTGAATGCCCAAATCATTACAAAGGTAATCCATTATAAGCCTTACTGCATCAGTCGCAATCCCTCTATGCCAATACGATTCGTTTATGCGGTAGCCAATCGTTATTTGGTTCATTCTTTTTTTATAATTAAACAGTTCTGCAAGCCCTATGAGCTTATTGGGTTCATCACACAGATAAATGCCTGCAATAATCAGTTTCTTTTTATCGAAATCTCTCCCGCCCAAGTTTCTAATTGCAGCAAGCAAATTGCCTCTGCTCTTTTTATACAGGAATGGAGGTACATATTGATAGACGTTAGGATTATTCGTAATTTCCATAAGGTCGTCCACATCATCTTCAACCATTTTCCTGATGATAATATGGTCATTTCTCAGGTATGGAAATGTTTCAAACAGCTCTGCCATTATATTACCGCCTTCGTTCGTCTTATCTGCCTAATACGACCTACCCTGTTTTCCATTTTATCATATGAACCGGTTCCTCTCAATGCTGTTTGGTGAGATCGGCGGACATTTTACCAGCAACGCTTATCTGAAAAAGGGACGCTCCCCCTCCCTTGACAAAAGTCCGAATTCGTACTATACTGTCTCCTCGCGGCAAGTACGAAATCAGACTATTCAGCAGGAGGATGTCCGATGGAACATCAGGCACAGTATAGCGACCTGCTCCAGCTCAGCAAGGAGCTGGACCACATCTACCATGAGGTCTCCCTCAAAATGGGGCTGTCGGACAGCGGCTTTTCCCTCCTGTACGCCCTGTGCGAGCGGGGGGTGCCCACCGCCCCCTCCGAACTCTACGCCGAGTGGTCCCTCTCCAAGCAGACGGGCCACTCCGCCCTGCTGGCCCTGGAGAGACGGGGGCTGGTGGCCCTCTCCCCCGACCCCAGGGACGGGCGGGGCAAGCTGGTGGCCCTGACCCCCGCCGGGGCGGTCTACGTCAAACAGACCATCCAGCCCCTTATGGCGGCGGAGCGGTCGTCCTTCGCCCGCCTGACGGGGGAGGAGCAGAACCAGCTGGTGGCTCTGACGGAAAAATCCGTGATACTATTGAAGGAGGAACTCTCGGGCCTGCTTTCCGGGCCCGCTGGAACACAGTTATGACCATCCAATTATCCGATCACTTCAGCTTTCACAAGCTCTTTCGCTTCACTCTGCCCTCCATCGTCATGATGATCGTCACCTCCATCTACTCGGTGGTGGACGGCCTCTTCGTCTCCAATCTGGTGGGGGACAACGCTCTGGCGGCGGTGAACATCATCTTCCCCCTAACCATGATCGTGGGGGCCTTCGGCTTCATGCTTGGCACCGGCGGCAGCGCCGAGGTGGCCCGGGCCATGGGCATGGGGGAGCCGGACAAGGCCCGGCAGTACTTCACCACCCTGATCCTCACCGTGGTGGCGGGAGGCGCCCTCCTCTCCGCTTTATGCATCCTCTTCATCCGCCCCCTCTCCATCCTGCTGGGGGCCAGCCAGGTGCTTCTGGCCGACTGCGTCTCCTACGGCACCATCATGCTGGCGGGCAGCGTGCCCTTCATGCTCCAGACCAGCTTCCAGAGCTTCCTGGTGGCGGCGGAGCGGCCCAAGATGGGCCTGACCCTCTCCCTGGCGGCGGGGGTGACCAACATGGTCCTGGACTACCTCTTCATCTACGTGCTGGGCTGGGGGGTGGCGGGGGCCGCCCTGGCCACCGTGTGCGGCTATCTGGTGGGTGGGGTCATCCCCCTGGTGTACTTCCTCCTGCCCAACAAGAGCCCCCTGCGGCTGGTAAAGACCCGCCTCTACCCCCGGATGCTGCTGAAAAGCTGCGCCAACGGCTCCTCGGAGCTGATGACCAACGTCTCCTCCTCCCTGGTGACCGTCCTCTACAACCACCAGCTCATGGCCCTGGTGGGGGAGGCCGGTGTGGCGGCCCTCTCCGTGATGATGTATATCAACTTCGTCTTTTCCGCCGCCTTCATCGGCTTTTCCATGGGGGCCGCCCCCATCTTCAGCTACCAGTACGGCGCGGGCAACGAGGGGGAGCTAAAAAGCCTCTTCCGCAAATGCCTCACCGTCACCGGCGTCCTCTCCCTGGCCATGGCCCTCTCCGCCCAGCTCTTCGTGGGGCCCCTGGCGGGGGTCTTCGTGGGCTACAACCCGGCGCTGAAAGAGCTGACCATCGGCGGCTTCCGCATTTTCGCCCTGTGCTTCCTCTTCTCCGGGCTCAATATTTTCGGCTCCTCCTTCTTTACCGCCCTGGGGGACGGCGCGGCCTCCGCCGCCATCGCCTTCCTGCGGACCCTGGTCTTTCAGTGCGGCGCCATCCTGCTCCTCCCCGTTTTCTTCGGCCTCACCGGGGTCTGGGCCGCCACCGCCGCGGCCGAGACCCTGGCGGCGGGGATCACCATTTTGTTCCTCCACCTGCGCAAAAAACGTTACCGCTACCTGTGACCGGCGGCGGGCCTTGGGAAGTTTTTCTTTTCTTCCGGGCCGCTTGGGGGTATAATACGGTTAATATTTTGTTTGGGAGGATTTCTCCATGAAAGAGCACCTCAACTATACCATGCTGTGCGATTTCTATGAGCTGACCATGGGCAACGGCTACTTCGAGACCGGCCTGGCCGACCAGATCTGCTACTTCGACGTCTTCTTCCGCAACGTCCCCGACGAGGGGGGCTTCGCCATCGCCGCCGGATTGGAGCAGGTCATCGACTACGTGGAAAATCTGGCCTTCGACGACGAGGACATCCAATACCTCCGGGGCAAAAACTGCTTCAGCGAGGCCTTTCTCACCTACCTGAAGGATTTCCGCTTCACCGGCGACATCTGGGCCGTGCCCGAGGGGACCCCCATCTTCCCCAGGGAGCCCATCCTCACCGTCCGGGCCCCCGCCATCCAGGCCCAGTTCATCGAGACCTTTCTGCTCCTGACCCTCAACCACCAATCCCTAATCGCCACCAAGACCAACCGCATCGTCCGGGCCGCCCAGGGCCGCCCGGTCAGCGAGTTCGGCTCCCGCCGGGCCCAGGGGCCGGACGCCGCCCTCCTGGGGGCCCGGGCCTCCTACATCGCGGGCTGCTCCGGCACCGCCTGCACCCTGGCCGACGAGCTCTACGGCTCCCCCGCCGGGGGCACCATGGCCCACTCCTGGGTCCAGATGTTCCCCGACGAGCTCACCGCCTTCCGCACTTACTGCCAGCTCTATCCCCACAACGCCACCCTGCTGGTGGACACCTACAACGTCCTGGGCTCCGGCGTGCCCAACGCCATCAAGGCCTTCAAAGAAGTGCTCCTCCCCCAGGGCATCACCTCCTGCGGCATCCGGCTGGACTCCGGGGACCTGGCCTACCTGTCCCGGAAGGCCAGGAAGATGCTGGACGACGCCGGGCTCACCGGCTGCAGGATCTTCGCCTCCAACGCCCTGGACGAGTACATCATCCGGGACCTCTTCCTCCAGGGGGCCCAGATCGACGCCTTCGGCGTGGGGGAACGGCTCATCACCTCCCGCTCGGAGCCCGTCTTTGGCGGGGTGTACAAGCTGGCCGCCGTGGAGGACAAGGACGGGAACATCATCCCCAAGATCAAGATCTCCGAAAACCCCGCCAAAATCACCACCCCCCACTTCAAAAAGGTCTACCGCCTCTTCGACAACGAGGGGGGCAAGGCCTTCGCCGACCTGGTCACCCTCCACGACGAGACGGTGGACGCGTCCAAGCCCCTGGAGCTCTTCGACCCCGACGCCACCTGGAAGCGCAAGACCTTCACCAACTTCACCGCCCAGGAGCTGCTGGTGCCCATCTTCCAGGGGGGCCGGCTGGTCTATCCCCGCCCCTCCATCCAGGAAATCCGGGCCTACTGCGCCCGGCAGATCGAGCTGCAGTGGGACGAGGTCAAGCGCTTTGAAAACCCCCACAACTACTACGTGGACCTGTCCCAGAAGCTCTGGGACATCAAGCAGGAGCTGCTGGAAGAGCAGGGCTGAGCCGGCGGCGGTAAAAGGAAATCAAAAGAGCGGGCCGTCCCTTCGGGACGGCCCGCTCTTTTTGTCTGTCTTTCTCCCGCACCCGGGAGTTGAAGCGGGGCCCGTTCTTAAAAAGTGATGCCCCAGCTCTCCACCTTCAAATCATGGAGGGAAGCCAGGTCGGAGGCGGCTACGGAGGTGACGCCCTCCCTGGCGGTGACGGTCCGGGTCAGCTCGGTGACCATGTCCCCCTCCACCACGGCGGTGTCCCCGCCGATGGTCAGGGTGTACAGGCTCCTGCCGTCCTTCTCCACCTCGATCTGGTCGGGGCGCTCGGCGCTCCAGGTCACCTCACAGCCCAGGGCCTCGGCCAGGCTGCGGACGGGCAGCATCAGCTCCTCGTCCTCCACGTAGGGGACCGCGGGCAGCTCCAGCTTTTCGCCGTTGACCGCCACGTCGTCCACGCCGTTCAGGCTCAGCCAGCCGGCGTAGTCATAGGGGAACACCATCACCTTGGAAGGGGTGGTCTGGGCGGGCATGCTCATGGCCACCATGCTGTACCAGGCCAGGACCTTGGCGCCGGGCTTGATGCTGTCCAGCCCCACCGCATCCTTGGTCTGGTAGGAGAACAGCTCGGTGTCCTCGTTCATGTGGAGCACGATGCTTCCGTTGGTAAGGGCGGAGACCGTGCCGTCCTCTTTCCTGCTCACCCGCTGGACCTCCAGGTAGGTGGGCACGTGGAAATCCTGGGGGATATTGCACACGATGACCATGGCGGAGGTCTGGGGCGGCAGGCTCCTGGTCATGGCGGGAGAGGCCCAGGCGTAGATCGTGTCGCTCTCCTTCACATCCTCCAGGCTCCGGCTCTCCCCGGTGACGGCGTCCACAACGGCGGTCTTTTCGGAGACGTGGAGGACCACATCCCCTTTCTCGTCGCCCCGGGCCAGCAGCAGGCCGTTTTCCAGCACAGAGGTAACGGTGCCGTACAGCTCCACGGGATCAAGCGTCCGCTGCTGGGGCAGCTGGAAACCGGGGGCCCCGCCGCCGATGACCATATCCTGCTCCCCGCCCTCCGCCAGGGGCGCCCCAGGGTCCGCCGCCAGGGCGGGCACGGCCAGCAGGACGGCGGCCAGGGCGCCGCAGGCAAAACGTTTCATATTCATATCAAACAACTCCTTTGATCTCTGCCCGGATACGGGCCTTTTGACCGGTTAGACGGCGCGGCCGGGAAGAAGTTCCCTCCCCCGCGCCCTTTATTCCTCGGGCAGCGGCCGCCGCCGGTGCTCCAGGGGCCCCCACTCGGGGAGGGGCAGGCGCTGCATGGCGCCGAACACCCGGTCCTTGAGCCCCGGGTATTTGTGCTCCAGCTCCGCCACCAGCTCCTTCACCTCCTGGCGCCTGGTATAGCCGTCGGCGGGGCAGGGGTTGTGGACCACGGGCAGGCCGTTGCGCTTCGCCGCCCCCCGGACCATCCCCTCCCCGCAGTAGAGGAGGGGCCGGATCTGGGTGATGCCGGTGCGGGTCAGCTCGGTGACCGGCTGGAAGCAGGACAGCCGCCCCTCGTAAAAGAGGGAGAGAAAGAAGGTCTCCACCGCGTCGTCGAAGTGGTGGCCCAGGGCGATCTTGTGGATGCCCTTTTCCACCAGGGCGTTATGGAGGGCCCCCCGGCGCATCTTGGCGCACATGGAGCAGGGGTTCTTCTCCCGGCGCAGGTCAAAGATGATGTGGCTCACCTCGCTGGGGATGAGGGTGAAGGGCACGCCGATGGACGCGCAGTAGTCGGCCACCGGGCCGAAGTCCATCCCCTCCCCGCCGTCCACCGCCCCCATGTCCAGGGTGACGGCCTCCACGGTAAAGGGCTTGGGGTAGAACTTGGACAGCTTGGCCAGGGCGGTCAGGGTCACCAGGGAGTCTTTCCCCCCCGAGACCCCCACCGCCACGGTGTCCCCGGCCTGGATCATGTCGTAATCCTCCACGCACCGCCGGACCAAAGAGAGTATTTTCTCCATAAAACGCCTCCGAAAAATTGAAAATCGAAATCGAGAATAAGCGAGATACAGCGAGGAAAAAGCCGTATACAAGAGCTTTCAACTTTCTAAATTAAAAAATCCAAAAAAGCCGTTGACACCCGGCAACCACCGTATTATAATACAAAACGCTCCAACCGTCCAGGTTTGGGGCACTTTCTTCGTGAAAAGGCTCGTTTTGAGCAGTTAGAATTGGAGGTTTCACCATGTCCACTTTTATGGCAAACAAGGGCAACATCGTCCGCAAGTGGTATATCCTCGATGCGGCCGGCAAGCCCCTGGGCAAGACCGCTGTCATCGCCGCTGACCTGCTGCGGGGCAAGCGCAAGCCCGAGTACACTCCCCACGCCGACTGCGGCGACTTCGTCATCATCCTCAACGCCGAGAAGGCCGTCCTCACCGGCAAGAAGCCCGAGCAGAAGTTCTACCGTCACCACACCGGCTGGGTCGGCGGCCTGAAGGAGATCAATTACCGCCTGCTGATGCAGAAGGATCCCGAGCTGGCCATGAAGCTGGCCGTGCGCGGCATGATGCCCCGCAACACTGTCACCAAGGACTCCCTCTCCCGGCTGCACATCAGCCGCGGCGGCGAGCACAAGTACGCCGCCCAGAAGCCCGAGCCCTGGACGATGGACTAAGTAGGAGGTAACTAGAATTATGTATAAGAGCAAGAAGCCTTATCTGTACGGCACCGGCCGTCGGAAGTCCTCCGTGGCCCGGGTGCACCTGTTCCCCAACGGCACCGGCGCCATCACCATCAACGGCCGTGACATCGACGAGTATTTCGGCCTGGACACCCTGAAGCTCATTGTCCGTCAGCCCCTGGTCACCACCGACCTGGTGGGCAAGGTGGACATCGAGGCCACCGTCACCGGCGGCGGCGTCACCGGCCAGGCCGGCGCCATCCGTCACGGCATCGCCCGCGCCCTGCTGGAGGTCAACCCCGAGTACCGCGCCGCCCTCAAGGCCGCCGGCTTCCTCACCCGTGACCCCCGTATGAAGGAGCGCAAGAAGTACGGCCTGAAGGCCGCCCGTCGGGCTCCCCAGTTCAGCAAGCGCTGATTTTTCCCCATCCATACGAAGTACCGCCTTTCGGGGCGGTACTTCTTTTTTGCGCCGCCCCTGCGGGAGCCTTTTGTCCAATGCCCCTGGCCCCCTCCTATCTGCCGGGCGTCAAGCGCAAACGCCGTCAAAAATCAGAAAAAGCCCCTCCACCCCGGGCACTTTTTCTCCAAATTGCCCAAATGTCCAATTTTTCATTGACAGCCGAACCACGGGGTGCTAGTATAAATCCCAACAAGAAAACCCGGGTCACGGGGTAGGAATCGAGGCGGGCTGGCATGGCGTACTGTTATGGAATGATGATGCGGATGATGGACATGGCTATGATGCCGATGCCCACGATGCCTTGCGCCTCCGCACCCGGAAGCATTCGATAACGGTCGGCCGTCTCAGGCTGTATTGGGAATCGAAGAGTGGGAAGCGGCGACGCTTCCCACTCTTTTTGTTTTGTTTTGAGGAAATGAGGGATGACCATGATCAAGCTGGTTCACGTCAGCAAGACCTTTGGCGACGGCGAAACCGGAGTCCACGCCGTGCGGGACGTTTCCCTGGAGATCGCTCCGGGAGAGATCTTCGGCATCATCGGCTACTCCGGCGCGGGCAAGTCCACCCTGGTGCGGTGCATCAACCTGCTGGAGCGGCCCACCGACGGCACCGTGACGGTGGACGGCCAGGAGCTGACACGAATGCCGGAGCGGGACCTGCGGGCGGTACGGAAGAAGATCGGCATGATCTTCCAGCACTTCAACCTGATGCCCTCCCGTACCGTGGCCCAGAACGTGGCCTTCCCCCTCAAGGGGGTGGACAAGGCGGAGACCGACCGCAAGGTAAAGGAGCTTTTGGAGCTGGTGGGCCTGCCCGACAAGGCGGACGCTTATCCCTCCCAGCTCTCCGGCGGCCAGAAGCAGCGGGTGGCCATTGCCCGGGCATTGGCCAGCGGCCCCAAGGTCCTCCTGTGCGACGAGGCCACCTCCGCTCTGGACCCGCAGACCACCCGCTCCATTCTCCGCCTGATCCAGGACATCAATCAAAAGACGGGCATCACCGTGGTCATCATCACCCACGAGATGGCGGTGGTCAAGGACATCTGCCGGCGGGTGGCCGTCATGGACGGCGGCCGTGTGGTGGAGGAGGGGGACGTGTTCTCCATCTTCTCCTCCCCCAGAGAGGCCGTGACCCGCTCCTTCATCTCCACCACCTCCAATCTGAGCAAGGTGGAGGAGCTGATGGAGGCCGGCTCCCCCATCGTGGACCTCTCCCCCGGCCAGCTTTTGGTGCGGATGACCTATATCCAGAAAAGCGCGTCCGAGGCCATCATCTCCGACCTCTCCCGCCGGTTCGGGGTGGACATCAACATCATTTACAGCAATCTGGAGGTCATCGAGGACGCCCCCCTGGGCGGGCTGGTGGCCGTCCTGGGCGGCGACCGGGCCCAGGAGGCGCTGGAATACTGGACGTCGAAAAATGTACGGGCGGAGGTGCTGAAACGTGGCTGAGCTTTTATATTCCATCATCCCCAACGTAGTGGACCGGTCCGACCAGCTCTGGCAGGCCTTTGTCCAGACCATCCAGATGGTGGGCATCTCCGGCGCCATCTCTCTTCTCTTCGGCATCCCTCTCGGCGTTCTTCTCTTCACCACCAGGACCGGCGGCATCCTGCAAAACCGCCCTCTCCACTTTCTTTTGAGCAAATTCTGCGACGTGTTCCGCTCCATCCCCTTCATTCTCCTGGCCATCCTGCTGCTGGGCCTCTCCCGGCTTATCATGCACACCGCCATCGGGGTCCGGGGGGCCATCATTCCCCTCCTCTTCGGCACCGTCCCCTACCTGGCCCGCCAGGTGGAGGGGGCCCTGGCCGAGGTGCCGGACGGCCTCATCGAGGCGGCCCAGTCCATGGGCTGCTCCCCCTGGGAGATCGTCACCCGGGTCTATTTGAAGGAGGGCATCCCCGGCATCGCCCGGGGCGTCACCATCACCCTCATCTCCCTCATCAACTTCACCGCCATCGCTGGCACCATCGGGGCCGGCGGCCTGGGCAATTTCGCCCTCATGTACGGCCACAGCAAGAACCTGCCCGACATCACCGTGGTGGTCATCCTCATCATCATCGTGCTGGTGAGCCTGGTCCAGGCCGCCGGCAACTACGTCGTCAACCGCTCCACCCACTGACCTACTTTCTTTTGGAAAATAGAACGACACTTAATCTTGTGAAACAAGATTTTAGTGGAGTCCATCCCCTTTAGGGGGGAAAGTAGGCAAAGAAAACTTCCATAAAAGGGCTATACACCGCGCCCTTGTAGGGGCGGATATCATCCGCCCGCACCCCTCGACACCCCACCCATTCAAAAGGATTTATATTTAGGAGGAAACAGACATGAACAAGAACAAATTTCTGACCCTGGGGCTCTCCGCCGCCCTCACCCTTTCCCTGGCCGCCTGCGGCGGCGGGAACACCACCGAGAGCAAGACCCCCGAGTCCGCCGCCCCCAGCGCCGCCGCGGAATCCGCCCCCGCCGCCGACCTCACCATCGTCAAGGTGGGCGTGGTGGGCGCCAACAACGAGCAGTGGGACACCGTCAACGAGCTGCTGGCCAAGGACAACATCAAGTGCGAGATGGTGGAGTTCTCCGAGTACAAGCTTCCCAACGAGGCCCTGAACGCTGGGGAGATCGACCTGAACGCCTTCCAGCACAAGGCCTACCTCAACAAGGAGATCGCCGACCTGGGCTATGACCTCTCCGTCCTGGGCGACACCATCATCGCCCCCCTGTCCCTCTACTCCGACAAGATCACCTCTGTGGAGGAGCTCAAGGAAAACGACAAGATCGCCGTCCCCAGCGACCCCACCAACGAGGGCCGCTGCTTCAAGATCCTGGAGACCGCCGGGCTCATCGAGGTGGACCCCGAGGCGGGTTACACCCCTGAGCTCAAGGACATCACCGCCAACCCCCTGAACCTGGAATTCGTGGAGGTGGAGGCCGCCAACACCGCCAGCCTCCTGCCCGACGTCACCGCCGCCTTCATCAACGGCGCCCACGCCGTGGACAACGGTCTGAACGTGAAGGACGCCATTTACACCGAGCAGGTCCAGCCCGGCAGCGACAACCCCTACATCAACATCATCGCCGTCCGCACCGCCGACCTGGAGAACGAGACCTACCAGAAGGTCCTGGCCGCCTACCAGTCCGCCGAGACCGCCGCCGCCATCGAGGAGATCTTCCAGGGCACCTACCTGCCCGCGTTCGAGTACTAAGCAACCCAAGGGGCGGGCCGCGCACGGCCCGCCCCTTTCCCATCACCCCCGCGGGCGGACACCATCCCCCATCGTATAAACGGCTGCCCTCCGCCCGCAATTCCCCGCCGTAGGGGCGGATAGCATCTGCTCCCACCATTGATAAAGGAGGTCATTTCTATGGGATTTTGGGAAGAAGCCCAGGCCCTATCCCCTTACCTCTCCGCCCTGCGGGAGGAGTTCCACCGCCACCCGGAGGTGAGCCGCCAGGAGTTCTGGACGGCGGAGCGCATCGAAACCGAGCTGGACACCATCGGCATCACCGACCACCGCCGGGTGGATGAAACCGGCGTTTACGCCGTCTTTCATGGGGAGCAGCCCGGGGACCGGGTCATCACCCTGCGCTGCGACATCGACGCCCTGGCCATCCAGGACGAGAAGCGGGAGGTCCCCTACTGCTCCCAGATCCCGGGCCGGATGCACGCCTGCGGCCACGACGCCCACACCGCCGGGCTGCTGGGGGGCGCCAAGCTCCTCTTCGCCCACAAAGCTGAGTTCGGCGGCGAGGTCCGCCTCTTCTTCCAGCAGGCCGAGGAGATCGGCTACGGCGGCCGGGTCTTCGTCAAGGAAGGCCTGCTCGCCGGCTCCGGCCGGGTCTTCGGGGTCCATATGGCCTCCGACCTGGCGGTGGGCACCGTGGGGGTGAAACCGGGGCCCAACAACGCCTCGGTGGACCACTTCACCATCACCGTCACCGGCAAGGCCGCCCACGTCTCCACCCCCCACCTGGGAGTGGACGCCCTCTACATCGCCAGCCAGATCGTGGTGGCCCTCCAAGCCCTGGTGACCCGCCGCACCTCCCCGGTGGAGCCCCTCCTCATCGGGGTGGGGATGCTCCACTCGGGCACCGCTTACAACATCGTGGCGGAGGAAGCGGTGCTGGAGGGCACCATCCGGGCCTGCTCGGTGGAGACCCGGGCCCAGGCCAAGGCGGAGCTGGACGCCCTGTGCGAAGAGACCGCCAGGCTCTACGGCGGCACGGCGGCGGTTGTCTGGGAGGACTTCGCCTCCCCCCTCATCAACGACCCCGGGGCCTGCCGGGAGGTGGGTGCGGTGGTGACTGACCTCTTGGGCCCCCAGGCTCTCGTCACTGACCGCCCCCTCTCCCTGGGGGGGGACGACTTCGCCGAGTTTCTCCTCACCGTCCCCGGCTGCTACGCCTACGTGGGCAGTGCCAGCCCGGACAAGCCGGACACCCAGCGGGCCCACCACAACAACCGCTTCGATATCGACGAGGGGGCGCTGGCTGTTACGGCGGCGCTCCATGCGGAGTACGCCACCCGGTACTTGACCGGGAAAATCGGGTAACGTACCGTATTCCGTTTCGTATTACCTGCTTGCACCTCGGAAGGTGCGTAAATCTGGGGGACATTTCTTTTCGGTCTTAGGGAAGGGTGACCTGGCCGGCATAGCCGGCCAGCCTGCGCTAAAAATGCGCCACCGGCGCATTTTCTTAACGCTGCGGCCCCAGCCCCCCAAAGAAAAGTCTTTTAGTGCAAACCTGCTCGCAGTTTCCCTTTTCAGTAGGAGGTCTACTGCCCAAAGCTAGGGGGAAAAGCACGGGAGCGTCTGTGCGACCCGTGGTCCCTCTCGTGCCGCTCGGCCGCTGACATGGGCTTGACACAGCCTAGTCTTTTAGCCTTCCCCTTGGGGGAAGGTGGCAGCCCGAAGGGCTGACGGATGAGGGGAACTGGGGAAAACACGAAAGGCTCTGCTAGAGCGATAAGTCCCCCTCATCAGTCTGCTTCGCAGACAGCTTCCCCCAGGGGAAGCCTTTATAAACGAACCCCGGGGCCGCTACGAAGTGCGGCCCCGGGGTTTTCTCACGCTCTTGTGAACAGCTTGGGGAGGTTTCCAAGGGTGGGGGTCCAGGGGGAGATTTGTTGGCCCTTAGCGAGGTACGAACTTAGGGCCAGCTAATGCAGCGAAGCTGTTGAGTCGAAACCGCAACGTTAAAAAAACTTGCCAGGGGCAAGTTTTTAGCGTAGGCCGCCCGGCACAGCCGGGCGGGTCTCTCTTTCAGGTGCTTTTCTGTGGGGTGGCTGGGGGGAGGTCTTTTCCAGAAAAGACCTCCCCCCAGATTTCTCCTGCCTCCCAGAAGGCGGGCAAACACGTTGCTTTTTATGGAAAAACGGTGTAAAATACCTTGACTGACCACAAACTACTTTTTTATACCAGAAAGGAAGGATTCCTCATGAGCTATCCCTTTGCCGATTACAAAGAGAGCGCCGACTATATCCGTTCCCAGATCGGTACCTTCACCCCCGACGTGGCCATGGTCCTGGGCTCCGGCCTGGGCTTCCTGGGCGACATCGTGGAAAACCCCATCGTGATCTCCTACCACGACATCCCCCACTTCAAGGTCTCCACCGCCCCCGGCCACAAGGGCCAGCTGGTCCTGGGCACCCTGGCGGGCCAGAAGGTGGCCGTGATGCAGGGCCGGATGCACCACTACGAGGGCTACTCCTACGAGGACGTATCCTACGCCGTCCGGGTCCTGCGGCTGCTGGGCTGCTCCACCCTGGTGGTCACCAACGCTGCCGGGTGCGTCAACACCGCCTGGAACGCCGGCGAGGTGATGCTCATCACCGACCAGATCAAGTTCTTCATGGAGTCCCCCCTCCGGGGCGAGAACCTCCCCGAGTTCGGCACCCGCTTCCCCGACATGTCCAAGATGTACACCCCCGCCCTCCAGGACATCGCCCGGGCCAGCGCCAAGGAGTTGGGCCTCACCCTGCGGGAGGGCGTCTACTGCTACTTCCCCGGCCCCCAGTTCGAGACCCCCGCTGAGGTCCGGGCCGTCCGGGTCCTGGGGGGCGACGCCTGCGGCATGTCCACCGCCCCGGAGGCCACCGCCGCCGTCCACGCCGGGATGAAGCTGCTGGGCTTCACCCTCCTGACCAACATGGCTGCCGGCATCCTGGACCAGCCCCTCTCCGGCGAGGAGGTCAACGAGGCCGCCGAGGCCGCGAAGGACACCTTCTCCAAGCTGGTGCTCTCCTGCCTGGAAAAGATGTAACTTCCTTTTTCCCGAGAGAAAAAGGAAGCAAAAAGAGCTTTCATAACCCCTTTGTTCGGCAGGTCTCCGGTCCTCCCGCCCCTCCTCGGAAAGGAAGGCAGATACGATGATCACCATCTTCAACCGGGCCGAGGTGGCCCTCACCCGGGACCCCCGGCGTCAGGCGGACATCCGCTCCGCCCTGGCCGGGGCGGGGATCGACTACGTCCTCAAGACCGCCGACCCCTATGGGCACACCTATGACCGGGCCAGGGTCGGCACCTTCGGTATGATGGGAGACCACCTGTGCGAGTACCGGTTTTATGTCAATCGCAAGGACTTGGAACTGGCCCGCCATATCCTGGCCGCGCTGTAACGGCTGAAAGGAAGAACGCAATGGCAATCTTATTCAAAAACGTCACCGCCGTCCTGATGGACGACGCCCACACCGTGCTGGACCACGCTTTCGTGGCGGTGGACGGTGGAAAGATTTCCTCCGTGGGCGCCGCCCGGCCGGAGGGGACCTTCGACCGGGAAATCGACGGCCGGGGGGGCATCCTCATGCCCGGCCTGGTGAACGCCCACACCCACGTCCCCATGACCGCCATGCGGGGCTACGGCGACGGCAACAACCTCCAGGACTGGCTGAACGACTTCATCTTCCCCGTAGAGGCCAAGTGGGACGACCGGGCCGTCAGGGCCTGCGCCCAGCTGGGACTCATGGAGATGATAGCCTCGGGCACCACCTGCATCGCCGACATGTATATGCGCACCGGCGTCATCGCCCAGGCGGTGGCCGACGCGGGGCTCTCCGCGAATCTCTGCTGCGGCGGGGTCTTTTTCGGGGAGACGTTCTCCCCCGACGCCTGCGGCGACTGCAAAAACCAGGAGGAGCTCTTCCGGGCGTGGCACGGCTATGATAACGGCCGCATCCGGGTGGACGCCTCCATCCACGGCGAGTACACCTCCCAGCCCGGCCTGTGGGAGTGGACGGCGGACTTCGCCAAGGCCCACGGCCTGGGGATGCACGTGCACATCTCCGAGACCAAGCGGGAGCACGCCGAGTGCAAGGCCCGCTGGGGCGCCTCCCCCATCCGGACCCTGGACAAGTACGGCGTGTGGGACGTCCGCGCCATCGCCGCCCACTGCGTGTGGACTGAGCCCGAGGATTGGGCCCTCATGGCCGAAAAAGGGGTCAGCGCCATCCACAACCCGGTGTCCAACCTGAAGCTGGGCTCCGGGGTGGCCCCTGTCCCCGCCCTGATGAAGGCGGGGGTCAACGTGGCCCTGGGCACCGACGGGGTGTCCTCCAACAACTCCACCGACATGTTCGGCGACATGAAGATCGCCGCCATCCTCCAAAACGGCGTCCACTGCGACCCCCTGGCCCTGAACGCCTGGGACGCGGTGGAGATGGCCACCGTCCACGGGGCCAGGGCTCTGGGCCGGGACACCGGGCGCATCGCCGCCGGCTGTGACGCCGACCTCATCCTCCTGGACCCGGACGCGCCCAACCTCATCCCCTGCCACGACGCGGCCAACAATCTGGCCTACGCCGCCCACGGCGCCGACGTGAAGCTGAATATGTGCCGGGGCAAGGTCATATATGAAAACGGGGCCTTCCTCACCATCGACGCCGACCAGGTGCGCCGGGAGGTGCTGGACTACGCCGTTCCCACCCTGTTCGGGAAGTAAAATTAAGCCCGGAAAGACTTGGGAAATTAGGAAAACCCCGGAAAGGCTGTGGCAAACTTGTCAGAATCCCAGAAAAAAAGCACCTTCTTCGGCGGCGCGGCCATCTTGGCGGCCAGCGCCATCGCCGTGAAGATCATCGGCGCCATCTACCGCATCCCCCTGGGCAACATCCTCCCCGACGAGGTGATGGGGGACTACAACAGCGCCTACAACATCTATAACTTCTTCCTCACCATCTCCACCGCCGGCCTGCCGGTGGCGCTGTCCAAAACCATCTCGGAGGCCAATGCCCTGGGCCGGAAAAATCAGGTCGACAAGACCTTCCGGGTGGCCTTCCTCACCTTCCTCACCATGGGCCTCATCAGCTTTTTCTGCATGACGGTGCTGGCCGCGCCCATGGCGGAGATCGTCATTTCCAATCCCAAGGCGGTCTACTGCGTGATGGCCCTGGCCCCCTCGGTGCTGTGCGTGTGCGTCATGTCGGCCTTCCGGGGCTATTTCCAGGGACACTTCGACATGCGGCCCACCGGCATCTCCCAGGTCATCGAAGCCGGGTTCAAGCTGGTGGTGGGCCTGGCCCTGGCCGTCCTGTTCATGAAGACCCTGGGGGAGAATTTCGGCTCCGTGGGCGCCATCATCGGCGTCTCCTGCGGCAGCGTGGTGGCCCTGATCTATATTCTCTTCCTCTTTTTCCGCGCCCATCGGGGGCGGCAGGTTCGGGGGACCGACCGGCCCGAGGCGTCGGGCCGCATCCTCTCCAACCTTCTGAAGCTGGCCGTCCCCATCACCCTGGGCTCGGCCGCCACGTCCCTGGTGACCCTCATCGACACCAAGTTGGTCATGAGCCAGCTCACCGATATCTTCCACAGGGTGGACGGCCTGATCCTGAACGCCGACGGCACCGGCGCCGCCCTGGATGCCGCCCGGGGGCTCTACGGCATCTACTCCAAGACCATGTCCATCTACAACCTGCCCTTCTCCATGATGGTGCCCCTGACGGCCTGCATCATCCCCGCCGTCTCCGCCGCCCTGGCCAGGCGGGACCGGCGGGAGGCCCAGAAGGTCAGCGAGTCCGCCCTTCGGGTGGGCCTGCTCCTGGCTCTGCCCATGGGCATGGGCCTCTTCGCCCTGGGCGGGCCCATCATGGGCCTGCTGTTCCCCGCCATCGACGTGTCCATCGCCGGGCCGCTCCTCTCCGTGCTGGGGCTGGCCTCCATCTTTGTGGCCCTCCAGCTCTTGTGCAACTCCATCCTCCAGGCCAACGGCATGGTGAACCTGCCCATCCTGGCGGTGATCATCGGCGGGGTGGTGAAGATCCTGGTGAACTACACCCTGGTGGGCAACCCGGACATCCGCATCAACGGCGCCCCGGTGGGCACCCTGTGCTGTTTCATCGTCATCTCCGCGTTGGAGATCTTCATGATCCGCCGGGCCATCCCCTCCCCCCCCAGCTTCCTGCGTGCCTTCGTCAAGCCCTTTATCCCCTCCGCCGTCATGGCTTTGGCGGCCTGGGGGAGCTACGGCCTGCTCACTAATTTCCTCCATCTTGGCAACTCCCTGGCCACTCTGGGGGCCATCTTTGTGGGCGTGGTGGTATACCTGGTTCTGGTGCTGGTCCTGCGCGTCATCTCCAAAGATGACCTGGCCCTCATGCCCAAAGGGGATAAAATCGCGAAAATCCTCCATATCCAGTGATTAATTTGCGAAAAGACCTTGCAGTAAGGGGTAAAATATGATAGATTTTGTTAGGAAAGAATCTTACGGCCTCAAGGACTTGGAAGAAATCGTCTCCCTCCTCCGCGCGCCGGGGGGCTGCCCCTGGGACGGGGAGCAGACCCACGAGTCCCTCCGCAGGGGTCTGCTGGAGGAGAGCTATGAGGTTGTGGAGGCCATCGACGAGGCCAGTCCCGAGCATCTGAAAGAGGAGCTGGGGGACGTCCTCCTCCAGGTGGTCTTTCACGCGGACATCGAAAAGGACGCGGGCCGCTTTACCCTGGACGACGTGGCCGACGGCATCTGCAAGAAGCTCATTTTCCGCCACCCCCACGTGTTCGGCGACACCGCCGTCACCGGCTCCGACGAGGTGCTGGTGAACTGGGAAGAGCTCAAGCGGGAGGAGAAGGGACAGCAGACCTATACCGACACCCTCACCGCCGTGGCCCGTTCTCTGCCCGCCCTGTGGCGGGCGGAGAAGGTGCAGAAAAAGGCGAAAAAGGCCGGCTTTGACTGGCCCGACGCCTCCGGCGCGGTGGACAAGCTGTCCGAGGAGCTGGAGGAGCTGAAAGAGGCCATGGCCCAGGGCACCAACATCGAAGAGGAGCTGGGGGACCTGCTCTTCGCCGCCGTCAACGTCTCCCGTTTTGTGAAGGCCGATCCCGAGGAGGCCCTCACCGCCGCCACCGACAAATTCATTTCCCGCTTCCGCAAGGTGGAGGCCTTTGCCGCCCAGGAGGGCAGGGATATGGCCCAGATGGGCCTTTCCGAGCTGGACCAGCTCTGGGAGAGAGCGAAACGGACTTAACGGCTTTACGCCTTAAGTATATTTGGCGGTCCGCCGCCGAGAAAAAACAGGAGGAAACGAACATGAATAAAGCTGAACTCATCAACGCCGCCGCCGAGAAGGCCGGCCTGTCCAAGAAGGATACCGAGGCCGCTGTCAATGCCGCCATTGAGGCCATTGCCGACTGCCTGGCTTCCGGCGACAAGGTGCAGCTGGTCGGCTTTGGCGCCTTCGAGGTGAAGTGCCGCGCCGCCCGCATCGGCCGTAACCCCAAGACCAAGGAGCAGATCAACATCCCCGCCTCCAAGGTCCCCGTCTTTAAGCCCGGCAAGGCTCTGAAGGACGCCGTGGCGAAATAAGTTCGCTTGCATATCGAACCGGCCCCGGGGTGACCCGGGGCCGGTTTTTTAATATTCCCGAAAGAGCCGGGGGATAAAGTAGTTTTTCTACGTCTTTTACTCTGCCCACACCTTTTTGCTTTTCTCCCCGGCGAATTTTGTGGTACAATAACGGTAAAAACGAGGTGATTCTATGCGCTTGGACAAATGGCTGAAAAATTCCCGGCTCATCAAGCGGCGCACCGTGGCCAACGAGGCCTGCGACGCCGGCCGGGTCACCGCCAACGGCCGCCCGGTGAAGGCCTCCTACGAGGTCAAGCCCGGCGACCTGTTGGAGCTGAAGTTCGGGGAGCGGACCGTGAAGGTGAAGGTCCTCTCCACCCCCGAGATCGTGGGGAAGGCGGATGCGGTGGCCCTCTACGAGGAAGTGCGGTAAAAAAAGCCTGTGTGATGAAATCACACAGGCTTTTTTATGGATCGATCCGCCCCTGTTACCCCTCTTGTCCCTTTCCGGTCAGCTCAAGGGCCTCTTTCCCGGTCATGTGGTCCACCTGCATTTCCAGCACGCAGAGGGCTCCCCACCCCCGGTCGATGACCCCTTCCCGGTGGGCGTCGGTATCCTCCGGGGCATATTTGACGGCCAGCTTTTCCACGGCCGCCCGCTTTTCCGGCCCCTCTTCCATCACCCTGAGCTGTCCGAATACGATGACGCTTCTGAAATAGGTGGTGTATTCCGCCGGGACGATCTGGTCCTGGTCCACGACGCAGAAAGAGGCCTTCGGGTTTCTTTGGAGGGCGTCCAGCTTGTGGCCGCTTTTGGCGCAGTGGAAATAGAGCTTCCCGCCGTCATACACGTAGCTGATGGGCACGGCATAGGGATAGCCGTCGTCCCCCGACAGGGCCAGCACGCCGGACAGGGCCCGGTCCAGGACGGCGGCGGCCTCCTCCCGGGATAGGGCCTGGTTTTTTCTGCGCATTTCCCGAAACATAAAGCACCCTTTTCCTTTCTTTTACACCATCAGCGAACAGACCAGCTCGGTGTACTTCCCCGTATCCTCCACCGGCAGCCCGGCGATGATAAGGGCCTGGTCGTAGAGCAGCTCGGCGTACTTCTTCGCCTTCTCCGGGTCCTGCCCCACGGCCTGGGCCAGAGCCCCATACACGGGGGAGTCGGCGTTGAGCTCCAGCACCCGCTGGGCCTTGATGGCGCCCTCTCCCGCCTCCATGCGCTGGAAGTACTTCTCCATCTCCAGGGACACCCCGCCCTCCGCGGTCATGCACACGGGGGCGGATTTCAGCGCCTTGGAAAGGCGCACGTCAAAGACCTTGTCCCCCAAGGCCTCCTTCACGAAGTCCAGCACCGGCTTGTTGGCCTCGGCCTTCTTCTCGTTCTCCGCCTTCTCCTCCTCGCTCTCGGGGAGGGCGTCGGCGGCCCCGGCGTCCTTGAAGGGCTTCTCGCCGTATGCGCCAAGGGTCTGGGCCACGAACTCGTCCACCTCGTCGGTGAAATAGAGGATCTCATACCCCCGGTCCAGCACCCGCTCGCCCTGGGGCAGGCCCTTGGCCTTGTCCAGGCTCTCGGCGGAGAGATAGAAGATGGACTGCTGGTCCTCCTTCATCCGCTCCTGGTACCCGGCCAGGGCGGTCAGCTCCTCCCCGGCGGAGGAGGGGAAGAGCAGCAGGTCTTGAAGCAGGTCCTTGTGGGCGCCGTAGTCGCTGACGGCCCCGTACTTGAGCTGCCGGGAAAAGGCCTTCCAGAACTTGAGGTAGGTCTCCTTCTCCTCCTTCTGGAGCTTCATCAGCTCCGCCTTCACCTTTTTCTCCACGGTGCTGGCGATGATGCGCAGGGCCCGGGTGTGCTGCAGGGTCTCCCGGGAGATGTTCAGCGGCAGATCGGGGGAGTCCACGATGCCCTTGACAAAGCTGAAATAGTCGGGCACCACGTCGGGGCACTTGTCCATGATGAGCACCCCGGAGGAGTAGAGCTGAAGCCCCTTCTCATAGTCCTTGCTGTAATAGTCGAAGGGGGCGTGGGCAGGGATGAAGAGGAGGGCCTTGTACTCCATCTGGCCCTCGGCGGCGATGTGGATCACCGCCAGAGGGTCCTCCCAGTCCCCGAACTTCTCCTTGTAGAACTGGTTGTACTCCTCCCGCGTCACCTGGCTCTTGGGCCGCTGCCACAGGGGCACCATGGAGTTGAGGGTCTCCACCTCGGTGTAGCTCTCGTACTCAGGCTTGTAGTCCTCCGGCGCGTCGGCGGGCTTCTCCTTCTGGCGGGACTTGGTCATCTCCATGCGGATGGGGGTGTGGACATAGTCGGAATACTTCTTCACAAGGCCCTGGAGGCGGTACTGCTCCAAGTACTGGCCGTAGTCCTCCTCCTCGGTGTCCGCCTTGATGTGGAGGATCACCTCGCTGCCCACGTCCGCCTTCTCGCAGGGCTCCACGGTGTAGCCGTCGGCGCCGTTGGACTTCCACTCCCAGGCCTCGTCGGAGCCGTAGGCCCTGGAGCGCACCGTCACGGCGTCGGCCACCATAAAGGCGGAGTAGAAGCCCACGCCGAACTGGCCGATGATATCCACCCCCTCGGCGGCCTCCCCCTTGTCCATCTCCTGCTTGAACTGGAAGGAGCCGCTGCGGGCGATGGTGCCCAGGTTTTTCTCCAGCTCCTCCTTGGTCATGCCGATGCCGTTGTCGGTGATGGTGAGGGTGCGGCTGTCCCTGTCGGGGGTGATCACGATCTGGAAATCCGACCGGTTCAGCCCCACCTTGTCGTCGGTGAGGGCCTTGTAGGCCAGCTTGTCCACCGCGTCGCTGGCGTTGGAGATGAGCTCCCGGAGGAAGATCTCCTTGTGGGTGTAGATGGAGTTGATCATCAGATCGAGCAGCCGCTTGGATTCCGCCTTGAATTGCTTCTTCGCCATGGGTGATTCCTCCTATATGAAAGTAAATTTATAAAAACATAGCGTTAGCACTCTTTTCTCCAGAGTGCTAACGCTATGATAGTCCTTCGTGTCATAAATTTCAAGGGGGTTCCCAAAAAGTTTACAATTTCACGTGCCTTTGTACAAAGCGTCGTCCAGGGGACAGACGTATTCCAGCGTCCGCTCCGGGGTATAGCGGTAGACCTCAAACCGCAGGGTGCCGTCGGGAGCGGCGAAGCCGGCCCAAATGCAGTCGTGGTACTCATCCTGAAGATTGCCTATGTTCCCCATATACTCGGAGGCCTGACAACCCAAGGTTTCATTCACGTCCAGGTACACCAGTTCCCCGCCCTTGAGGTCGTAGATGCCGATGCCTCTCGCCTTCCCCTGGAGGTAGACCACGATTTCCGGGTCGCCCCCGCCGTCCAGGTCGTGTTCCTCCGTCATGGTGGGCACCTCCAGCCTGACCTGGGGCGTCCCGGTGTCGTCCGGGGCGGTGTAGCGGATCAGGGTGCTCCCCGGCACGATGCTGACCTCCTCCCGGGTCCAATTCCCAATCATCTCCCCGCTCCGGTGGACGTCCACCGCCAGGGCCTTCACGGTGTCGTACTGGTTTAGGCCGCCGTCGATGTCCAGCCACTCCCAGCTTTTGAAGCCCAGGGCCCGGTCCCCCGCCGTCACCAGCAGGTTGGCCCAGAGGGCCCCGTGGATGCGCAGCTCGCTGTCCACGTAGGCCCCGCCGGCGATAATGTGGGGCGCCCGCTCCGGCGGGTCCGCGGTGAAGACCGCCCCCACCTCGTAGACCCTGGCGTCCAGCTCGGGACGGGCCTGGACCTCCCGGAAGCCGGTGAGGGTCCAGGAGACGGTGACACCCCCCTCGTCCGGGAACATCTCGTCCAGGTTGGGGAACATCTGATCCAGATAGGCCTCCACCCCCTCCCGATAGGCGGCGTAGGCGGCCTCGTCGATCTCCCCGGCCGGGACGTCGTGCTGGGTGCGGACGCGCCGGTAGAGGGCCTCGTCCTCCACCCACACCCGGCCGCTGGGCAGGTGGCCCCCGCCGAAAATCTCCACGATGTTTTCCTCCAGGCTGGTGAAGAGGTGGACGGCGTCGTCCCCGGACCAGGCGCTCTGGCCCTTCTCTCCCAGGTAAAAGTCCAGAGTCCACACCACGTCGCTGTCCGAGCCGTTCATCGTCAGCCCGTCGTGGTCCAAGGGATGCTCCAGGGCGGAGCGCACGAGGCCCGCCAGCTCCTCTTCCGTGGGGGCGTTCTCCTCCGCCCCGGTCCAGGAGATGTGGCCGATGTCCTCCGCCTTCAGCCCCGTCAAAAGCTGGGCCAGGGTCTCCCCCTCCTCCATGGTGAAGGACTGGATGAGATACCGTCCCTCCTCCGCCCGGAGGGTGAGCACAGACCGGCTCCCGTCCTCCCTGGGCCGGGTCCACAGCCGGGCCCCGTTTTCGTCCCAAACCCCGCCTACGCAGGGAAAGGCGCCGGGGCCGAAGTCGCTGGTGAAGGTGTAATAGGCGCCGTAGTCCTCCAGATAGAATACCCCGTCGGTGTTCGTCAGCTCCGCCGTGGTGATTCCGGCGTAGCGCCGCAGGGTGTCGTCCACCGAGGAGCGTAGGATGCGGTGGGTGGGAACGGGCAGGTCGGTGACCCGGACCTCCTCCGTCCCCAGGTCCTCCCGCCACGGGAACCCCGGCAGGGCCGCCAGGGCGGCGAACTCCTGGGCGTCGGCCTCCCCCAGGGTGCCGTCACCGGGAAAGTAGCGCAGGAATTCCTGGAAGTTCAAATCCTCCGGGCGGTCGTAATAGCTGGTAAAGAAGCCGCTCACCGCCGTGGCGTAGGTTCCGTCCTCCCGCTCCTCCAGGGGGGAGAAAGCCTCGTTGACCCGATCGATCTCCTCCTGGGTCAGGGGCGTGCCCCCGCGATTGGCGGGCGGGGCAGTCTCCTCCGCCGGGGCGGCCTTGCACCCGGCCAGCAGGGCCAGGGCGCAGATCAGCGCAAGCACTCTTTTTTTCATCATTCATCCACTCCTCTGCCCACAGTGTAACAGAATTTTCCGTTCCAGTCCTTGCGGGGAGTTTACGATTCGGTGACGAGTGGTAACGATTGCGCTTTCGGGCAAAATCTCTTATAATGTACCTGATAGAATGGAGGAAAAAGAATGCTGTTACATCTTCTGGCCGTGGGCGACGTGGTGGGCGATCCCGGCCTTGACTGCCTGGCCCGGCACCTGCGCACCCTGAAAAAGCTGAAGGCCGTGGATTTCACCGTGGTCAACGGGGAAAACGCCTCCGGCGTGGGCATCACCCCCCGGCAGGCCCAGGACATCTTCGACGCGGGGGCCGACGTCATCACCCTGGGCAACCACACCTGGAACCGGCTCCAGATCGCCGACTTTCTGGAGGAAAACCGGTATATCCTCCGCCCCGCCAACTACACCAACCGGGTCCCTGGCCGGGGCTTCGGCGTTTTTGACGGCCCCAGGGGCCTGCGGATCGGGGTGCTAAACCTCATCGGCCGATGTGAGATGGACTCCAACTTCGACAACCCCTTCACCGTGGCCGACGCCGCCCTGAAGGCCATGGACACTGACCTTGTGGTGGTGGACTTCCACGCCGAGGCCACCAGCGAGAAGGGGGCCATGGGCTACTATCTGGACGGCCGGGTCCAGGCGGTGTGGGGCACCCACACCCACGTGCCCACCGCCGACACCCAGATCCTTCCACAGGGGACGGGCTTCGTCACCGACCTGGGTATGACCGGCCCCGCCCGCTCCGTGCTGGGCATCCGCCCGGATCAGGCCGTCAACCGCTTCCTGGGCGGCCTTCCCGTCCGGTACGAGGCCGCGGGCGGCGCCTGCAAGCTGGAGAGCGTCCTCTTCACCATCGACAGCGAGCGTAAGGTCTGCGTCGGGGCGGAGCGGGTGGATATCCACGGGTGAGGGGGGTGCCTTTCATAAAAGGTTTTCCGCCCCGGAGGCGGCACCTTCCGGGGGGCGTTTCGACGTGCTCCCCCAAGCCCCCCGCTCAACGGCCAGCCAAGGGGGGCCCCGAGAACCCGAGGAACCCCCGTCACCTTACTCCGTAACGGGGCCGGGGTTCGCAGGTCTTAGGCTTCCCCTGGGGGAAGCTGTCTGCGAAGCAGACTGATGAGGGGAACTTAACGTTTCGCAGAGCCTTTCGTGTTTTCCCCAGTTCCCCTCATCCGTCAGCCTGACCGGCTGCCACCTTCCCCCGAGGTGAAGGCCAAAGGCCACACTGTATCAAGAAACTGTCAGTGGCCGAGCGGCGCTAGGGGAACCACGGGTCGCACAGACGCTCCCGTGCTTTTCCCCCTGTCAACGGGCAGTAAACCTTCTACTAGGAAGGGAATCTGCGAGCAGGTTAGCACCCAAGATTTTTCTTTGGGGGTCTGGGGGAGGTTTCTTTTCCTCGGAAAAAGAAACCTCCCCCAGATTTACGCACGTCCCGACGAGCAATCAGTTATCAACCAAACGGGTATTTCACCCATTGACCAGAAAGAAGGTGCCCCATGCTTCATATCCTCCACGCCGCCGACCTCCACCTGGACGCCCCCTTCGCCGCCCTGACGGCGGAGCAGGCCCGCCAGAGGCGGGCGGAACAGCGGCTTTTATTGGACGCTCTGGCCGACACCGCCATTGAGCGGGGGGCCGATTTAGTACTGCTCTCCGGCGACCTGCTGGACTCGGGCCAGACCTACCGGGAGACCGCCCAGGCCCTGGCCTCCGCCCTGGGCCGCGTCCCCGCGCCGGTGCTTATCGCCCCCGGCAACCACGATTTCTACACTCCCTCCTCCCTCTACGCCGCCGCCTTCTGGCCCAAAAACGTCCTCATTTTTAAAGAGAGCCGCCTCCAGTCGGTGGACCTGCCCGCCTGCACCGTCTACGGCGCCGCCTTCACCGCCCCCTTCCGGGACGACTCCCCCCTGGCGGGCTTCCACGCCCCCCAGGGGGACAAGCCCGCCGTCATGGTCCTCCACGGCGACGTGGAGGGCACGGGCCGCTACTGCCCCATCCGCCGGGAGGACATCGCCGCCAGCGGCCTTACTTATCTGGCCCTGGGCCACATCCACGCCTGCTCCGGCCTGCAAAAGGAGGGGTCTGTCTCCTGGGCCTACCCCGGCTGTTCCGAGGGCCGGGGCTTCGACGAGCTGGGGGACAAGGGGGCGCTGTGGGTCACCATCGACGGCGGTGGGGTCACGGCGGATTTCCTCCCCCTGGCCCGCCGCCGGTATGAGATCCTCCAATGTGACCTGACGGGGAAGGACCCCGCCCAGGCGGTGGCCGGCGTCCTCGCCCCCGGCAGCCGGGAGGACATCTGCCGCCTCCTCCTCACCGGGGAGGCCCACGGCGTGGACCTGCCCGCCCTCACCGCCGCCGCCCAAGGCCTTCGCTGGGCCGTGACGGTGCGGGACCACACTCGGGTGCCCCAGGACCTCTGGGGCCGGGAGGGAGAGGACAGCCTCACCGGTCTCTTCCTCCGGGACATGCGCCGCCGCATCGACTCCGCCGGGGACGACGGGGAGCGGGCCACCCTGGAAAAAGCCGTCCGCTTCGGCCTGGCGGCGCTGGAAAACGGGGAGGATACGCCGTGAAGCTGAAAAAACTGACCGCCACCTTCGGCAAGCTGGAAAAGGCCGTATTGACGCCGGGAGAGGGCTTCACCCTGGTGGAGGCCCCCAACGAGGGGGGCAAATCCACCTGGGCCGCCTTCCTGCGGGCCATGTTCTACGGCTTTCCCCCCCGGGACCGGGACAAGGTGGGCTATATCGCCGAGAAAAACCGCTACCAGCCCTGGTCGGGCGCGGCCATGGAGGGCACCATTGAGCTGACCTATCAGGGCCGGGACCTGACCCTCCGGCGGGGCCCCAAGGGGGCCGCCCCCTGGGGGGCCTTCTCCGCCGTGTGGACCGCCACCCAGGAGCCCGTGGGCTTCCTGACAGCGGAGAACTGCGGGGAGGTCCTGCTGGGGGTCTCCCGGGAGGTCTTTGAGCGCACCGCCTTCCTGGGCCAGGGGAACGCCGCCCTGGACGCCAGCCCCGATCTGGAAAAGCGGGTGGCGGCTCTCGCCACCTCCGGGGAGGAGGACGTCTCCTTCTCCCAGGTGGAGCGCCGCTTGAGGGACTGGCTCAACCGCCGCCGCTCCAACAGCCGCAACGGCCTCATCCCCAAGCTGGAGGAGGAGCTGGACGGGCTGGAGGCCCGGCAGGCCCAGCAGGAGGGCCTGCTCCGCCGGGCCCAGGCCGCCCGGCAGGAGAAGGAGGCTCTTGAGGCCCAAAAGGCCGGGCTGGAGGCCCAGCTCCAGGCCCACTCCGCCGCCCGGCAGGCCCAGCAGAGCCAGCGCCGGGCCCAGGCCCAGGCCGACGTGGAGACGGCCCGGACCCAGCTGGAGGCCGCCCAGGCCGCCGCGGGTACCCTCCCCCCCGCCGAAGAGCTGCGCCAGGCCCAGGGGGAGCTGAGCTACGCCAACACCCTGTCCGCCAACCTTCGGCTGGCGGAAAAGGCCATCCTCCCCACCCGCCAGGCGGCGGAAGAGGCCGAGGGGGCGGCCCAGGCCGACCCTTGCTTCGGCGGCATGGACGCCGCCCAGGCCGCCGCCAAAGCCCAGGCCGACCACGACGAGGCGGCGCGGCTCTTGAAAAAAGGGGCCGGCCCGCTGACCCTGCTGGGTGCACCGGCAGGGGCCGTTCTGGGAACCGTGCTGGCCCGGGGCATGAACGGGGTCTCTTTCTCCCTGCCCATCCTGATTTTAGGGGCGCTCATCGGCTGGGCCCTGGTGGCTCTGCCCCTATTCCTGCTCCAGAAAGCCAAAGCGAAGCGGGCCGGGGCCATTCTGGCCCGCTATGACGCCCAGAGCCCGAAGGAGATCATACAGCGGGCCGCCGCCTACGGGGAAAAGGCCGCCGCCGCCCTGGAGGCCCGGCGGAACGCCCAGGCCGCGGAGGCGGAACGGGACAAGCTCTCCGCCCAAAAGCTGGAGCTGACGGGCCGGCTCCTCTGCCTGGTCCACCCCTTCGCCCCCGAGGTCACCGACCTCTTCGGGGTGTCCGCCGCCCTCTCCCGCGCCCTCCAGCAGGGGGAGGCCCTCCGGCTGGCCCAGGCCAGGCTGGAGGCCGCCCGGCAGGTCCTCTCCGCTCTGCCAGAGCCGGAGGAGGCCGGCCCCGCCGCCCCGGCCGTCCTCCCCCAGGGGGACCCCGGCGAACTGGCCGCCCGCCTCTCCGCCGTGAGCGGAGAGCTGGCCCGGGCCAGCGATGACGCCGCCCGCCTGGCGGGGGAGCTGCGCTCCCTGGGCGACCCGGCGGAGCTGGAGGCCCGCAGAAGCGCCCTTCTGGAGGAGCTGGAGCTGCGCCGTGGGGAGTATGACGCCATCAGCGCCGCCCTGGAAAGCCTGACGGCGGCGGACAGCCTGCTGCGGGAGCGGTTCTCCCCCGCCGTCAACCAGCGCGCCGGGGCCTATCTGGCCGCCCTCACCGGCGGGAAATACGACACCGCCGCCCTCACCCGGCAGTTCCAAGCCCTGGCCCGGGAGGCGGGCCAGACCGCCCCCAGGCCCGACCTGGTCCTCTCCGGCGGCACCGCCCAGCAGCTCTACCTGGCGGTGCGGCTGGCCATGTGCGACCTGGTGCTGCCCCAGGAGAACGCCTGCCCCATCCTTTTGGACGACGCTCTGGACGCCTTCGACGACGCCCGGGCCAAGCTGGCGCTGGAGTGCCTTTTGGACGTGGCGGCACGGCGGCAGGTAGTGCTGTTTACCTGCCATGGGCGGGAAAAGGCCATGCTGGCGGGGACGGGGGCGGCTATTCTCCCCGCGCCATAGTGCCTGCCGCACCAACAAATCTGAAAAGGGAGTGCTTTTTGTGTCTCGCCGCCGATGGATTCCCCTTTGGATTGCCGGGGGGCTTCTTTTGTCCCTGCTTTTTCTGGCCTTCCACACCCTGCAGCTCTATCAAATGGTAGGCCACTCCATGGACCCCACCATTCCCGCAAACTCCGTTTTCCTCACCTGGCCCATTTTCCGCACGCCCGCCCAGGGCGACATCGTGGTCCTGCGAGATCCCGCCTTTATGGATGAGCCTATGGTCAAGCGGGTCATTGCCACCGGCGGCCAGCATGTGACGGTAGATATCGCCGCCAACACCGTCACCATAGACGGCCGCATCCTAGATGAACCTTACCTCCTGGAACCTATGGCAGACATCGGTTCTCCATTCATGACCGCACTGGATGTGACGGTGCCGGAAGGCTTCATCTACGTCATGGGCGACAACCGCAACCACTCCTCGGACAGCCGGGATGAGCGGTTGGGGCCTGTAAGCGAGGATTGCATTCTGGGAAAGGTCCTGCTCTCTACTCTCCCATCTCAGAAAGCCGATGCCGCTCCTTAGGGTGCAGTCTTCTCAAATTTATACAGATGATATCCCTGTTCAAAAAGCCACCCGCACCCGCGGCCATGTCGAAGGGAGCGGAAGACACGCCGTATCAGAGCGGCACTTGTCCCGTCCCTTTGTAATATGTTTTCAACCGTACAACTACTTGATGATTCCCGGCGCCTTCCTCGCGCACGAAATAAATTCTGCGTTGCACATAGGAGCGAATAGCCCTCAGGGCTGTTCGCTCCTCTTCTTTTGAACGCAAAGCTTTTGTGTCAGCACGCCGTTTTTTGTCTATTTTCGACAATTATCAACAGTTTATTTGGGGGGTTTGTTTATTGACTTCACGAAAAAATACGAATAAAATATAAATACACCTAAGATATATTTATAATATATTTAGATGCTCAAAGGAGAAGGAAGCGATATGGAAGACAGAAGCCTTGAGATCATCTCTTACTATAAAAACCAGCCCTACCAGACCCAAGCCCAGAGGACCTACGATATGCTGCTCGAAATGATCGCTTTGGACGCGCTCTCGGAAAAGAGTGTATATACAGAGCTGCAGCTGACCCAGATGCTTCAGATCGGGCGCACTCCCCTGCGTGACGCGCTAAGGCTTCTGGAATTTGATTCCATCATTGAGACCATCCCTCGTTTGGGAATTCAAATTCGCGAGGTCCGTATTGATGACTATTTCCTCCAAACGGAGGTTCGAACCACGTTGGAAATCGTTGTCATCCAACGGGCCTGCCGGATGATTTCCAAGGACCTTCAGGAGCGGCTGGCGCGGATGAATGCCGATTTTTCCTCCGCGGCCAGCAGTGGTGACGGACGAGCTCTTTACCGCATTGACCGCGGGATACATGCCCTCATTGATGAATCCTGCAAAAATCCCTATGCGGTTCACGCCCTGGCGCCGCTGCGCTTTTTTGAGCAGCGGGTCCATTACCTGTTGGGCCGCATCTATCCTAATATGAACGACATATTGAACCATGAACATATCTGCTATGTGAACGAAATTGTTGCCGGGAATGCCGATTCTGCGTGCAGCCATTTTAAAAACATGATAGAGAGCACCTTAAACCTTGTTAAACTCCAAGTCGACGCGCACATGGGAATGCCCTTTTCCGGCGGCGCCAAATAGGGCCAGCAAAATCCAATATAAAGGAGGAGCATGCCGATTCACAGAAACCTTCTGATACGGTGAGGCCCTTAAACGCCCCAGCCATGTCCGATATAAGGGGGGATGTGATGACAAAGGAAGCGATACCATTCTGTCGACCCTGGCTTGAAAGCAGAAAGAAAAAGGAGAATAAACATGAAAAAGAATATGAAAAAACTGACCTCTTTGCTTCTGGCTCTTTCCATGACTGCCGCTCTGGCCGCCTGTGGAAGCGGCTCCACTTCCACAACGCCCACCCCCGCAGGGGACGCCAACACGGATGCCCCTAAGACCAGCGGCGAGACCCTCACCCTGCGGATGGGCAATCAGCAGGCCGCCGACTCTGTGGCCACGCGGCTGGACCAAGAGATGTGCGACCGCATCGCCGAAGCTACCGATGGCCGCATCACGGTGCAGCTCTATTCCGACAGTGCCCTGGGAGACTATCTTAACCAGTTTGACGAGCTGATGGTAGGTTCCTTGGATATTGCCCACATCACGGCCTCCGAGGCCTATGACTCCCGCACCTCCGCCACGATGATCCCCTATCTGGCTTTCGACTATGAGACACTGCTGAGCTTGTATGCGGACGGTTCCTTCCTCCGCGAGGAACTGGACGATGCGCTCAACAGCGTGGGCATCCACCTGGGCGGCGTGTTCTGCGAGGGCTTCAACGGCATTGGCGTCATGCAGACCCTGGAAAATGCCAACGTGCCCGGAGCGGAAAAGGGCTGTATCATTCGCTCTCCTATGTTGGATGTATACCAGCTTGAGATGATGGATCTGGGCTTCCGCATTTCCTCCATGCCTTACTCCGACACTTACTCCGCCATGCAGACCGGCGTTGTGGCCGGCCTGGCCGGCGGCACCGCCCAGATCAACTACCTCAGCTTCCGGGATATTATCACCGACTATTACGAGTACCGCTACAACCAGGAGGCTACCATGATCCTCATCAGCCAGAAGACCTGGGACAAGATTTCTGCCGAGGATCAGGCTATCATTACCGAGATCATCGACGACATCTGCGTCAAGGCCGCAGAGGAGGCCGAGAGCGCCTGTAACGATGCCATGGACAAGCTGGCCGCCGGGGGTATCAATGTCCACACCTTCACCGACGAGGAATTGGCGGCCTTTGCCGAGAGCTGCCGCGCCAACGTGTGGCCCGAGCTGGGGAAGAACTATCCTGACGGCTGGATCGACCAGCTTCTGGAGGCTGTGTCCTAAGCCTCGCTCCTTTCCCGCTTCCAACCGATATGTTATCTCTTGGTGCTGTGCCGAAAGTCCTCGGCACAGCACCATCTGAGAAAGAGAGGGTATCATCTTGGGCATTTTGCGAAAAATTGATGGATTTATAGAGAAAGTGGAGGGCTGGATCCTTATTATCACCGGCACCGCCGTGGGTGTGATGATTCTGGCCAACGCCATTTTCCGTTTTCTGCGAGTGGACTGGTTCGGCTCCGAGGAGCTGACCATGTTTGTGGCCTTCTGGCTGTACTTTGTGGGTGCCGCCTGCGCGTCTCGTGACGATACACATATCAGCGCGGATATGGTATCCTTGTTTACCAGCAAACCCAAGGTTCGCGCCACAGTGAATCTGATCAAGACCATCATTGGCCTGGCCATCTGCGCCGTATTCACCGTCTGGTGCTTCAACTATGTTGCCTGGCAGGCCTCCATGGGCGCCAAGTCCTCGGTGTACAAGCTGCCTGTCATCATCAGCACCATTCCCATTCTGTTCAGCTTTGTAATGTGGACGCTCTATCTCATTCGGGACATTGTGAGAAATGTCAAGACCATTCGGAGCGCCGGCGCCGCAGCTAAAACGGAAGGGGGCAACTAAGCCATGCTGGTCATTCCTGCACTGTTAGTCCTGATTGTCGTCATGGTCATCGGTGTTCCCGTTCCGCTGGCCTTCCTGTTGTCCTCAGTGGTGATTGCCGCTGGTACCGGCGTCAACCCTCAGATGCTGCTCATCAACGGCTACAACAAGATCAACTCGGTCTTGCTGCTCACGATCCCGCTGTTCGTACTGGCGGGCTCGCTGATGAACAACGGCGGTCTGGGAGAAAAGCTGGTCGACTCGGTCTCCAAATCTAAGCTCGGCAAATCCAAGAGCAGCCTGGGTGTGGTCACGGTGGTTGCCTGCGCCGTATTTGGCGCAGTCTCCGGTTCCTCCTCCGCTACCGTGTCCTGCATTGGCTCCATCATGGCGCCCCGGCTGCGGGAGAACGGATACCCCGATGGCCTGATTGGCGCCTTGGTGGCCTCCTCCGGCGTGCTGGGCATCCTGATTCCTCCCAGCATGATCATGATCCTTTTCGCTTGGGCGGCCAATGTCTCTGTTCTGGGCTGCTTTGTGGCCACCGTTCTCCCAGGTATTCTGCTGGTCATCCTGCTGAGCATCACCCAGGTGGCCCTCTACAAGCGCGGCGGCAACAAGGGCAGCGTTACGGATTCTATTATCGAGCACGCCAAGCAGCAGGAGGCCCTCAAGGCTCAGGCCGCTGCCGAAAAGGCGGCCAAGGCAGAGAGCAAGGGCAAAAAGAAACACGGCGAGAGCGCCATCCCCGCCCTGCTGATGCCTGTCATCATCCTGGGCAGCATTTATGGAGGGTTCCTGACCGCCACCGAGGCAGCCGCCCTTTCGGTCGTCTACGCCATCCCCATTGGTATCTTCTACTATAAGAAGATTAATTGGGCGACTTACCGCACCGCCATGATCGACGCGGGCAAGACCGCTGGCGTCATCATGTGCATGATGCTCTCGGTTCAGATCTTGAGCCGGCTGTATATCACGGAGAATCTGCCCGATCTGATTCTGGGCGTTTTGACCTCCATCTCCAGCAACAAGATTGTCATTCTGATGATGATCAACGTCTTTATGGTTATTATGGGTATGCTTATGGACGACTGTTCCAACACCACCCTGCTTACCCCCATCCTGCTGCCCATTATGGGAACCCTTGGAATCAGCGTATTCCACTTTGCCGCCATCCTGGGGGTCAACATCGGCATGGGCAACATTACCCCGCCCACTGCGCCGCTGCTCTACCTGTCCGGCCGCATCACCGGCGCCGAGGTGAAGAATATGCTTAAGCCCACGATCATTCTGATTCTGTGCGCCTGGCTGCCGACTCTTATCGTCACTACCTACTTCCCCGGCTTTTCTGAGTTCCTGCCCCGCATCCTCGGCTATATGTCCTGAGGTCCCAAGGAGGTCAAAAAAATGAAAGAGGTCCATACGATCTTCAACCACGCCCTGGCCCCGATCACGCCGGGCCCCTCCAGTTCCAACACCTGCGGCCCGGTCCGGATCGGCCTGGTTTGCCAGCAGATCCTGGGTGAAATCCCGGCCAAGGCCGTGGTTGAATACTACACCAAGGGAGCCTTCCCCAACACGCTGTATGGGATGCGCAGCGATATTGCCTTCATCAACGGCCTGCTGGGTAAGGAGCAGAATGTTCCGGGCTTTACCGATGCTTACGCCAATGCCAAAGCGGCGGGAATGGAGGTCTCCTTTGCCGAAGTGGATGACTTGACCGTTGGGGGCATGGAGACGGTGCGCATCCGCATGACCGCCCATGATGGCTCCCAGCTCGTGGTGATTGGTGAGTCCATCGGCGGCGGGGCATTCCTGATCCACTACATCGACGACTGCACCATGGATATTCAGGGAACGAACCATGAACTTCTGGTTTTTCTCAAGTCACCTTCTGAGGAGGCGGCCCAGGCCCTCGCCCAGGCGTTGACCCCCCAGATAAAGAAGCTGAACGACATTCGCTGTGTCACCGGCGCGCACTATTCCATTGTTAACGCGAAATCCGCAGAGCCTTACGGCAAAGAGCTTTTGAATGCCCTGTCGGCCCGCGATGACGTTGCCCGGGTGCGGGTGGTCTCTCCGATCCACCCCATCATCAACGACATCACCCGCAAACCGCCTTTTGAATCCCCGGATGGGCTGGTCGCTTATTGTGCCGCCCACCACTGCTCTCCCGCTAAGGCTGCCATCGACTATGAGATGGCGGTCAGCGGCTGGAGCGAGGAGGAGGTCCGCCGCTATGGCGATATGCTTATTGGGATCATGAAGGACTCCCGCGCCGGCGGATTCCGCTCCGACCTGTCCTTTGAGGGACTGGTGAGCCCTAAGGCCTCCAAGTTCCGGGGCGTGATAGGCTCTGGGAACATGCCCTCGCTGGGGCTTCTGGACGACGCCATCCCAAGCGCCCTTGGCATTATGGAGCACAGCAATGCCTCTGGCAAAATAGTCTGCGTCCCCACCGGCGGCTCCTCTGGAATCGTCCCCGGCCTGCTCCTCTCCGCCGCTGAGCGGATGGAGGCCTCTTCCGAGGCGCTGTATGAAGCTCTGATGTGCGCCGGGTTGATCGGCGTTCTGATGATGGTGGACGGCAACGAGTTTGCCGGCGGGACCCACGGCTGTCAGGCTGAGATCGCCTGCGGCACGGCTATGGCGGCGGGCGGCCTGGTCCAACTCATGGGCGGGTCAGCGCAGCAGGCCTGTGACGCCGCCGCCATGAGCCTGCAATGCTTCCTGGGCCTCATCTGCGACCCGGTCGCCGGCCTGGTTCAGGTTCCCTGCCTGGCCCGAAATATTGCCGGGGTATCCGTGGCTGCCGCATCGGCCGAGGCCGTCTGCGCAGGCTTTGAGGTGGTGATCCCCCTGGATGAGATGAGCCGGATCATGGTCCGGGTGGGAAATGACATCACCCAAGAGCTGGGCATGTGCTGCAGCGGCTGCTGCATCACCCCCACCGGCCAGCGGCTTGCCAAAGCCTACAACCCGGCCTGTAAGGGGAAATAAGTTCCATTCATTGTATTACGACCGTACGGCGGCAGACGGCCCTTACGGACCTCTGCCGCCAACCGGTTTAGAAATGAGGAAATCTTATGGAAAAAGAACTCGTTACGCTTCCTGGCAGGGAGCCCTCCCTCTGCTATTCCCCGGCCATGCGATATGGCGATACGTTGTACGTGTCCGGTCAGGTGGGGGAGGATACGTCCGGTCACGTTCCCACAGACATCGAAGGTCAGACCGAATTGGCCATCCAGAACGCCAAGAAGTTGATTGAGGCCGCGGGGAGTTCCCTGGACAAGGTGCTTATGTGTCAGTGCTTCCTTCAAAAAGAGGCCGACTTTGGGGGGATGAACGCCGCCTACGCCAAATTCTTTGGCGGCAAGCACAATATTGCCCCAGCCCGATTTACGGTGATCGCGCCGCCTCTGGACCGGAAATACCTGGTGGAAATCGCTATGATTGTTGGTCTGTAAGCAGCAGCTTTTGGCCGAAGCCCAGTGGAACTTGAGTCCACGCGGGAGGATGGAGTTCATGCAGCTCAATACTATCATAAACAGTTTATTTTTTGCCTTTGCCTGCGTTGGAGCGATCGATTACCTGTTGGACAACCGGTTTGGCCTGGGCATCGAATTTGAGCGGGGAATCAACTGTACAGGAAAGCTCATCATATGCATGGTGGGATTTATGACGTTGGCCCCGGTAATCGGACGAGTCCTGTCCCCTTTGGCCACGCCCTTCTTTGTGTCCATCGGAGCCGACCCATCCGTTATGGCGGGTATGCTTCTGGCCAACGACTCCGGCGGGGCCGTCCTGGCCATGGAGCTGGCCTTGGATCAGCAGGCGGGTGCCTTCAATGGATATGTGGTAGCCTCTATGCTGGGGGGCACCGTCATGTGCATCATTCCCATGACTATGCTCAATACAGATAAGCGCGTCCGTCCCGCGGCAATCTACGGCCTTGTAATTGGCCTGTTCTGCGTTCCTTTTGGAAGCATGGTTGGCGGTCTGGCGGCCGGCTTTTCCGTAAATATGCTGTGGCACAACCTAGTCCCGGTGATAGGCCTGACGTTTGTTCTCTTTGTTTCGCTGCTCCTGTTTCAGCGGTGGATCATAAAACCCTTCCAGTTTTTCGGAAAGCTGCTGGTGGGAGTCAGCCTCACGGGCCTGCTCCTAACAGCGGCCCATGAGACCCTGGGCCTTACCCTGGTAGAGGGGATGCAGCCCTTTTCCGAGGTGATTCCCATCATTGGGAATATCGCGCTGATCCTCTGCGGCGTATTTCCTCTGCTGGCTGTGGTGACACGCCTGCTGCGCGGGGTCATCCATCGCTGCGCCTCAGCGCTGAAAATTGGGGAGCAGGATACGCTCAGCTTTCTGGTCACCGCCGTGAATCTCTTTCCCACCTTTGAACATTTAAACCATATGAGCCTCAAGGGCGTCATGATGAATATCGCCTTTATGGTGGGCGCAAATTGTATCATTGGGGACCATTTCGCCTTCACCTTTCAGATGGCGCCAAATATGGTTGGCCCCATGCTCATCGCCAAGTCTATCACCGGCGGCCTTGCCCTCGTGGTTTCGGCAGCATTGGCCCCCCGCCTCTTGGGAAAGGAACAGCGGCATTCAGAGGATGCCCCCTTTGATGCGCCAGAGAGCTCCGGCCGGCAGACGGCAACCGGTTAAGTGGGCTATTTTCCCTGGTCGTTTCAAAGAAATGATCCCGGAGGGAGAATCAAAATCCCCCTCCGGGCAGTTTATTTTCAGTCCCGCTTAACAGGCAGAGCAAGCCTTAGCGGGACTGGCTGTATGGGTGCGAAGCTGCACCGTTGAGAAGGTTCGGGGGGCCATTCTTTTTGAAAAGAATGGCCCCCCGAACTTACCGCCTTTCAGAAGGTGCCTAACACACGTTGCATTTCCCCCGATTTTGGTCTATAATAAATCCACTTGAATTTTGGAGCTGATACCGTGTTCAAAAAGCCGCCCGCACCCGCCTCTGACGAGCCGGAGGAGAAGGGTTCCTTCAAGCTGGACCTCTATTTCTGGACCCAGGCCCTTGTAATGGCCCTGGTCTTTCTCATCCTGACCTTTACCCTGGTGGGGCGGGTCATTTCCGTGGACGGCCACTCTATGGTGCCCACCCTCCACGACCGGGATCTCCTGCTTCTCCAGTCCATCGGCTACACCCCCCGGCAGGGGGACGTGGTGGTTCTGCGGAAGGAGGGCTTTATCGAGAGCGACGCCCCCATCGTCAAGCGGGTCATCGCCGTGGGCGGACAGCACGTCCAGGTGGACTATTCCACCGGCACCGTGGCCGTAAACGGCAAGACCCTGGATGAGCCCTATATCAACGAGATCATGGTGGACCCCAACAACCACTTCATGAACGTGCTGGACGTGACGGTTCCCGAGGGCTCCATCTACGTTATGGGGGACAACCGCAACCACTCCTCGGACAGCCGGGACGAGCGGCTGGGCACCGTGGACGAGCGTTACGTGCTGGGACGCGCCCTGTGCGTCATGCTTCCCTTCCGGGATTTCGGCGCCATTGAGTAAGGCTCCCGCTATAAAAACGGCATAGAAAAGCCCGGCAGCGTTCGCTGCCGGGCTTTTCTTCTATTCTTATCAGAAATACTTCCGCACGCCCTCGGAGGCCAGCTCCGCGTCCGCGCTGATGGTGACGGTGAACTTGATGTTGTTCTTCTCGCCGAAGTCGTTGAGCCAGTCCAGGAAATGCTCCACGGAGGCGTCCTCCGCCTCGGTGGGGACGATCTTGGTCAGGCTGTCGATGAACACGTGGGTGATATCGTAGTTCCCGGCGTGGAGGCCGCTGATGAAGCCCCGGAGCACGTCGAAGTTGGTCATGTCATACTGGCTGGCTTCCACCAGACGGATCTTGTAGTGGATATCATAGGTCAGCTTGGGGCCCCGCTCGATGCAGACCACGTTGCCGTTCTCACTCTTCACGGCGGAATTAATGAGCTCGATCATCTGCTTGGTCTTGCCGGTGCCCTTGACCCCCATGATCACTCTCACCATAATAATCACTCCTTACTTTGTCCACCGGAAAAGGTTCTCCGGTCTATGGCATTATGGTACCATTTTTCCGGGGAGATTGCAACCGTTTTGTGCAGGTCTCTAAAAATTTGAGAGGGCCGTTCTCAGCTGTCCAGCCGCTTCTCCAGCGCCGCCTTCTGCGCCTCGTAGCCGGGCTTGCCCAGGAGAGCGTACATGTTGTTCTTGTAGGCCTCCACCCCGGGCTGGTCGAAGGGGTTGACCTCCAGCAGATAGCCCGACAGGCCGCAGGCGAACTCGAAGAAGTAGATGAGTCCGCCCAGGCTCCGCTCGTCCCGTGCGGGGGCGGTGAGGAGGATGTTGGGCACGCCGCCGTCCACATGGGCCAGGATGGTCCCCCGCATGGCCTGCTCGGCCACGAAGCCCAGGGACCGGCCGGAGAGGAAGTTGAGCCCGTCCACGTTCTCCGGGTCGTCGGGGATAGTGATTTTGCTCCTGGCGGTGTCGAAGCGGACCACGGTCTCGATCATCAGCCGCTCCCCCTGCTGGATGTACTGGCCCATGGAGTGGAGGTCGGCGGTGAACTCCACGCTGGCAGGGAAGAGGCCCTTGCCCTGCTTGCCCTCGCTCTCGCCGAAGAGCTGCTTCCACCACTCACCGAAGAAGCGGAAGGAGGGCTCGTACCCGGCCAGAATCTCGATGCGCTTGCCCGCGTCGTAGAGGGCGTGGCGGGCGGCGGCGTACTGCCAGGCGGGGTTGTCCATGCCGGGCTTGGCCAGCAGCTCCATCTCCTCCCGGGCGCCGGACATCAGCGCGTCGATGTCCACGCCGGCGGCGGCGATGGGCAGCAGGCCCACGGCGGTGAGGACGGAGTAGCGGCCCCCCACGGCGTCGGGGACCACGAAGGTCTCGTACCCCTCCTTGTCGGCCAGGCCCTTCAGGGCGCCGCGCTTGGCGTCGGTGGTGGCGTAGATGCGGCCCTTGGCCCCCTCCTTGCCGTACTTCTCCTCCAGCAGGGCCTTGAAGATACGGAAGGCCACGGCGGGCTCGGTGGTGGTGCCCGACTTGGAGATGACGTTGACGGAGAAGTCCACGTCCTTCACCAGCTCGATGACCTCGTTCATGGCGTCGGCGGACAGGCCGTTGCCGGCGAAGTAGACGGCGGGGCCGTCCTTGTGGGTGAGGTTATAGTTGTTGGAGGTCAGCGTCTCGATGACCGCCCGGGCGCCCAGGTAGGACCCGCCGATGCCGATGACCACCAGGGCCTTGGAGTCGGAGCGGATCTTGGCCGCCGCCTTCTGGATGCGGTCGAACTCCTCCCTGTCATAGTCTGCGGGCAGGCGGACCCAGCCGGTGTATTCCCCGCCGGCGCCGGTGCCGCCCAGCACATAGTCATGGGCCTTCCTGAGACCGGGCTCCTGTCCGGTGCGCCAGCCGCCGGGAAGGAACTGGGCAACGTTGGAGAGATCAAGATTGAGCATAGCGGTTACCTCCTATGTATAAGCTTGTCCTGATAAATTCCAGTATACACCATCGGCGGAAATTTTCATAGCCGTTTTTGGCGGATTTTAGCCTGTCCCGCACTTTACGGATTCCGGGCAAGTGTGATATGATGGGTCCAAAAAAGGAGGCCGCTCTTTATGAAATTACAGCTCTACGGCTCTCACCTGTGCAAGGACACCATCTACGCCATCACCGTTCTCACGGGCCGGGGCGTGGATTACGACTTCGTGGACATCAGCGGCGGCATGCCGAATTTGAAGGCCTTCCTCCGCATCCGGGACGGGCACCCCGAACTGTTTGACGCCGTCCGGGCGGCGGACAAGGTGGGCATCCCCTGCTTCGTCCGGCCGGACGGCGGCGTCACGCTGAAGCTGGAGGACGTGCTGTAAGAGGAAGCAACGGGCACGGTTCCACACAGCCCTCTCAGTCCGGCGAAGCCGGACACAAGGTGAAGTGGCCCCAAGGGTCAAGAGCGGGCACCTTGGGGTGGCTTCGGAAGGGAAACCCTTGGCAATAGGCTTCCCCTGGGGGAAGCTGGCGAGCGGAGCGAGACTGATGAGGGGAACTTATCGTTTCGCAAGGCCTTTCCCAAATCGTACCTTTCCCCTCATCCGTCAGCGGCTTTGCCGCTGCCACCTTCCCCCGAGGGGAAGGCTTAAGGCGGCGGATAGCCTCCCCTACGGGGTGAGACGGAATATGATATGGTTTTCCCATATGAGGTGGTATTGGGACATGCGAAACGCCAGCAGCTTGTATCTTTCCCTTCTTGCTTTGGACGAGGCAAATAGAGATTTCAAAGCGGAATAAGACAGTGAAACGATTCCCCTGTCTATGTGCGAAGGAGGCCCGCATCTTGAAAGACAATATCGTTATGGAGAAAATTTGGCAAGAAAGCGACCTGCTGGAACTGCGCATTATCTGCGGCTCCGAATATATTACCGCAAACCAAACATGCTACATCCAGTCCTCGGCGCTGGAAACAATACGCGGACAAATTGCGGAATATGTGGAGAATCCACATCAAAGCCGCAGTGTGGAATTCGGAGATAAGCACGGCAATCATACGCCCGCATTTTCAATGGACATTTTGGAAATCAGTGCGTCTGGACACGTAAAAATTGAGGTCGATATGGAAATAGAGGATAATGACACGCGAAAGCACAGATGCCTCTTTTACGTAAAAAGTGAGTTGGGCATGCTTGAGAGATTTGGAAAACGGCTCAAAAAGTTGATCCATAGGGATATTGGGAGTCAAGTAATCTTAAATGAGGTCGGCTAGCGGGCTAGGCGACCCTTCATTTTGTAAAGACAAGGGGGCGGTTCTCCCACTCGTCTCCCCCTGCCAATCCACAGTGTTAAAGACGCGGCGGGCCGAATGGCCCGCCGCGTCTTTTTCCTCTTTAGTTTTTCAAGCTCTGCATGGGCGCCGGGATACGGCCGCCCCGCCGCACGAAGGCGGCGCTGGACTCCGGGTGGACCGGCATCACCGGGGCGGAGCCGAACAGGCCGCCAAACTCCACCGAGTCCCCCACGCCCTTGCCGGGGGCGGGGATGAGGCGCACGGCGGTGGTCTTGGAGTTGACCATGCCGATGGCCGCCTCGTCGGCAATGATGGCGGAGAGGGTCTCGGCGCTGGTGTCCCCGGGGACGGCGATCATGTCCAGGCCCACGGAGCAAACGCAGGTCATGGCCTCCAGCTTCTCCAGGGTCAGCACTCCGGAGGCGGCCGCGGCGATCATGCCCTCGTCCTCGGACACCGGGATGAAGGCCCCGGACAGCCCCCCCACGTGGGAGGAGGCCATGACGCCCCCCTTTTTCACCGCGTCGTTCAAAAGGGCCAGGGCGGCGGTGGTGCCGTGGGTGCCGCAGACGGCCAGGCCCATCTCCTCCAGGATGCGGGCCACCGAGTCCCCCACGGCGGGGGTGGGGGCCAGGGACAGATCCACGATGCCGAAGGGCACCTCCAGCCGGCGGGAGGCCTCCTGGGCCACCAGCTGGCCCATTCGGGTGATGCGGAAGGCGGTTTTCTTGATGGTCTCGGCCACCTCGTCGAAGGGCCTGCCCTTCACGCTCTGAAGGGCGTGGTACACCACCCCGGGGCCGGAGACCCCCACGTTGATGACGCAGTCCCCCTCCCCCACGCCGTGGAAGGCCCCTGCCATGAAGGGATTGTCCTCCACTGCGTTGCAGAAGATGACCAGCTTGGAGCAGCCCGCCCCGCCGCTGGCGGCGGTCCGCTCCGCCAGCTCCTTGACCACGATGCCCAGCTTGGCCACGGCGTCCATGTTGATGCCCGCCTTGGTGGAGCCCACGTTCACCGAGGAGCAGACCCGCTCGGTGACCGACATGGCCTCCGGGATGGAGGAGATGAGGGTCTCGTCGGCGGGGGTGGCCCCCTTGTGGACCAGGGCGGAGAAGCCGCCGATGAAGTCCACCCCCACGGTCTTGGCCGCCTGGTCCATGGCCTGGGCGAAGGGGACGTAGTTGCCGGCCACGCTGGCGGCGGCCACCAGGGAGATGGGGGTCACCGACAGCCGCTTGTTGACGATGGGGATGCCGAACTCCTTCTCAATGGCCTCCCCCGTGGGCACAAGCCGCTCCGCCCGGCGGCAGAGCTTGTCGTAGATCTTCCGGCAGGCGGCCTTGGGATCGGGGTCGGCGCAGTCCAGCAGGGACACCCCCATGGTGATGGTGCGGATGTCCAAGTGCTGCTGGTCGATCATCTGGATGGTATCTAAAATCTCACTGGTATTGAACATAGCCATTTCTCAACACCTCAAATCCGATGCATGGCGTTGAAAATATCTTCCCGCTGGGCGTGGATCACCAGGCCTTGGGCCTTGCCCTCCTCCTCCAGCAGGGTGACCAGCTCGGCAAAGGGGACCTTGGCGCCGGCGGCGTCCACCAGCATGATCATGGTGAAGTACTCCTGCAGGATGGTCTGGCTGATGTCCAGCACGTTGACCCCCTGGCCGCTCAGCAGGGCGCAGACCCGGGCGATGATGCCCACCTGGTCCTTGCCGATGACGGTGACGATAGCTCTCATTCTCATTTCCTCCCTATGATGTTCCTTTGATTGCTTATTGCAGCTCATCCAGCGTCAGTGTAAAGCCGGGCAGAAATTCCTCCATAAAATACCGAAGGGCGGGCAGGTCGATGTCCTCCAGGGCGGCCCGGGTCTGGTCGGCGGCCTGGTTGAACTCGGCGTTCCCCGCCTTCTGCTCCTCCAGGCACTTCAGATGGGCCGAGAGCTTGTCGGCGGCCTTTACCACCCGCAGAAGCTCCGGCTCCAGCTCCTCCCGGACATAAGGGCCGAAGGCGGGCCGCAGCTCCTCCGGCAGCAGGGACAGGAGCTTGTCGGCAGCCACTGTCTCCACCGCCTTGTAGGCGTCCCGGATGGCGGGGTTGTCATATTTCACCGGCGTGGGCAGGTCTCCGGTCAGGATCTCCGGCGCGTCGTGGTAGAGGGCGGCGATGGCCGCCTGGCCGGGGTCCACCCGGGAGCCGAACTTCTCCTTCCCGATCACCGCCAGGGCGTGGGCCAGCACCGCCACCATGTGGGAGTGCTCCTGGATGTTCTCCGTGTGGGTATTGCGCATGAGCCCCCAGCGGTCGATGTACCGCATCCGGGCGATCAGGGCGAAAAAGTTATAGGGCATGGGGTCTCTCCTTCTCTGTACAACGGGGGTTTCATCCTGTATAATGAATATCTGATTATACACCATAACAAGACTGTTGTACAAGAGGACGATTTCCATGAAAGTAGCCATATACACCCTGGGCTGTAAGGTCAATCAGTACGAGACCCAGGCCATCGAGACCGAGCTGCGCCGTCGGGGCCACTCCCTCGCCCCCTTCGAGGGGCCCGCCGAAGCCTACATTATCAACACCTGCACCGTCACCGCCGTCAGCGACCACAAGTCCCGGCAGGCCATCCGCCGGTGCCGCAAGTGGAACCCCGCCGCCGTGGTGGGGGTGTGCGGTTGTTACGCCCAGACCGACCCCCAGGCCGTCTCCCAGCTGGGGGTGGACCTCATCGCCGGAACGGCGGGCCGCATGGGCTTCCTGGACGACCTGGAGCGGCTGGCGGAAGAGCGGGAGCCCCGGCCCATGGTCACCGTTGGAAACATTATGTCAACCAGAGAGTTTGAAGAGCTCCCCGCCGGGGGGCTGGAGGGCCGGACCCGGGCCATGCTAAAGGTGGAGGACGGCTGCGTCAATTTCTGCTCCTACTGCATCATCCCCTACGCCCGGGGGCCGGTGCGCTCCCTCCCCCTGGACCACGCCGCCGCCGAGGCCAGACGCCTGGCGGATTTGGGCTACAAGGAATTGGTGGTCACCGGCATCGAGATCTCCTCCTGGGGACAGGATTTGAAGGACGGCACGGGGCCCATCGACCTCATCGAGGCGGTCTGCGCCGCCGCCCCCGGCTGCCGGGTCCGGCTGGGGAGCCTGGAGCCCAGGACGGTCACCGAGGACTTCTGCCGCCGGGCATCCGGTTTACATAACCTTTGTCCCCACTTTCATCTCTCCATGCAGTCGGGCTGTGACGCCACCCTGAAGCGGATGAACCGCAAATACGACACCGCCCGGTATCTGGAGAGCGTGGAGCTGCTGCGCCGGTGGTTCGACCGCCCCGGCATCACCACCGACCTGATCGCGGGCTTCCCCGGGGAGACCGAGGAGGAGTTTGCCGCCACCCTGGACTTTCTCCGCCAATGCGCCTTTACCTCCATGCACATCTTTCCCTACTCCGTCCGCCCCGGCACCCCTGCCGCCGGGATGGAGGGCCAGGTGCCCAAGGCGGTCAAGGAGGAGCGGGCCCGCCGGGCCGCCGCTGTGGCGGAGGAGATGCGGGGGGACTATCTCCGGGGGTTCCTGGGGGAGACCTTGCCGGTGCTTTTTGAGGAGGAGAAAAACGGGCTTTGGCGGGGGCACGCGCCCAACTATGTGGAGGTGCGGGCGAGTGCCGGACATGATTTACATAATGTTGAGGCCGATGTCCACATTATGCATATAGATGGGGAAATACTTGTCGGAGAGTTGGCATAAAATAATTCCTGGTTGCACGTCGGGACGTGCGTGGTTCTGAAAGGCCATTCTTTTCTAGAAAAGAATGGCCTCTCAGACTCTCCAAGAAAAGTCTCTGGTGCAAACCTGCTCGCAGATTCCCTTTTTAGTAGAAGGTCTGCTGCCCGTTGATAGGGGGAAAAGCACGGGAGCGTCTGTGCGACCCGTGGTCCCTCTTGCACCGCTCGGCCGCTGATCTGTGCTTGACAAAAGGTTGGCCTTTCGCCTTCCCCTCGGGGGAAGGTGGCAGCCCAAAGGGCTGACGGATGAGGGGAACTGAGGAAAACACGAAAGGCTCTACTAAAGAGATAAGTCCCCCTCATCAGTCTGCTTCGCAGACAGCTTCCCCCAGGGGAAGCCTAAGACCTGCCGAACCCCGGTGCCGCTACGAAGTGCGGCCCCGGGGTTTTCTCACGCTCTTGTGGACAGCCTGGGGAGGTTTCCAAAGGAGGGGGGAACCGCAGTTTCCCCTCCTTTGGCCGTTGAGAGAGGGGGCCCCGGGGGAGAGAGAGTCGAAACTCTCTCCCCCGGGTGCTTTTCTGGGGGGTCTGGGGGGAGGTCTTTTCCAGAAAAGACCTCCCCCCAGGACTTCCCCCGCCTCCCGGAAGGCGGGGCCAACGCAAACTCTTGTCATCCCGCCCAAATCGTGATAAAATACATCAGAATTTCAAAGGAAAAGGAGCTATCTCCATGTTTTCTTTCAACCACTTTAATTTTAACGTCCTGGACCTGGAAAAATCCCTGGCCTTTTACCGGGACGCCCTGGGCCTCTATGCCGTCCGGGAGAAGAGCGGCGAGAACGACCTGGGCCCCTTTAAGCTGGTGTACCTGACCGATGGGGCCAGTGACTTCACCCTGGAGCTGACCTGGCTGTCCGGCCGCACCGAGCCCTACGACCTGGGCGAGGGAGAGTTCCACCTGGCCTTCACCGTCTCGGACATGGCCGCCGCCCACGCCAGGCACGAGGCCATGGGCTGCATCTGCTTTGAGAACAAGGCCATGGGCATCTACTTCATCGAGGACCCGGACGGCTACTGGATCGAGATCATCCCGGAAAAGAAGTAATGGCCCGGAAAATCGACGGACGTCTGGCCTACGCAGACCTGCTCCGGGCCTTCGCCACCCTGGCGGTGGTGGTCCTCCACCTGGCGGGGAGCCAGATGGGGGCGGTGGCGGTAAGCTCCTCGGCCTGGGGCGTGTTTAATCTCTACGACGGACTGGTACGCTGGTGTGTACCGGTTTTTGTCATGCTCTCAGGGATGTTCCTGCTGGACCCCAAGCGGGGGCTACCCCTGTCCAAGCTTCTCTTTCACAACGCCCTGCGCATCCTGGTCTGCCTGCTGTTCTGGGGGACGGTGTACGCCCTGGCGGAGTTCTGGGCTGCGGGGGACCTATCCATCCGCGCCCTCTGCGTGGCCGCCGCCTCCGTCCTGACGGGGAACACCCACTACCACCTGTGGTTCCTCTATATGATCCTGGGGCTCTATCTGGTCACCCCCGTCCTCCGGGCCTTTGTCCGGGGGGCTTCCCGGGGGGATTTCCACTGGTTCTTCCTGCTGGCCTTCCTCTTCGCCTCCCTCCTGCCCACCGCCTTCCGGCTCTGGCCCAACGCCACCCACATCGTCAAGATCTGGTACGACCGGCTGGCCGTCCAGACGGTGCTGGGCTACGTGGGCTTCTATGTGGCGGGGTATTATTTGAAGGAATACACCCTGGGCCGCCTGGCCGAGGCGGTCATCTACGTCCTGGGCGTCCTGGGGGCCGTGGCCACCGTGTGGGGCACCCGAGTCCTCTCCCTCCGCTCCGGCGGGCTGGACGACACCCTGTACGGCTACTTCTCCCCCAACGTGGTCTGCTTCGCCGTGGCGGTGGTGGTCCTCTTCCGCTACGTGCTGGGCGTCAGCGACGAGCGCTCCCGCCGGCAGCGCTTGGGGGGCGTGGCCCGAATCGCCTTCGGGGTCTATCTGGTCCACGACCTATTTTTGATGCTCCTGCGCCACTTCGGCGTCACCACCCTCTCTTTCGCCCCGGTGGCCTCGGTGCCGGTGCTGGCGGCTGGGGTCTTTCTCTGCTCCCTGGCCGTGGCCTGGCTCATCTCCAAGATCCCCTTTGTGGGCCGCTGGCTGACGTGACCTGCTTTCTCCTGAAAGAGAAAGCAGGCAAAGAGAACTATCATAGACTGCCACTTTGAAAAGGGGGTGCGCCCGTGCTTTTTTCCAGCTCCGTTTTTCTCTTCGCCTTTTTCCCCGCCGTGCTGGTGGGGTACTACGTCCTCTTCCGGGGGATGCGCCGGGCGCAGAACCTATTTCTGCTGGCGGCCTCCCTCTTCTTTTACGCCTGGGGAAAGCCCGCCTTCCTGCTGGTGATGCTTTTTTCCATCGGCATGAACTACGGCTTCGGCCGGTGGGTCCACGCCTGGAAGCGCCAGTGCCGTTATCTCACCACCCCCGTGGCCGTGGCGGTGGGGTGCAATCTGGCCCTCCTCTTTGTCTTTAAATACCTGATGTTCACAGTGGAGACCCTGAACGCCCTGGGCCTTGGGCTTCTGGTCCCCGTTATCGAGCTGCCCATCGGCATCTCCTTCTTTACCTTCCAGGCCCTCAGCTACGTGCTGGACGTGGCCTCCGGGAAAACGGAGGTCCAGCGGTCCCCCCTGAACCTGGGCCTCTACATCTCCTTCTTCCCCCAGCTTATCGCCGGGCCCATCGTGAAATACTCCACTGTGGCCCGCCAGATCGAGGGCCGCAGGGAGACTTGGGCGGACTTCTCCGCCGGGTGCTCCCGCTTTCTCGTGGGCCTGGGCAAAAAGGTGCTCATCGCCAACCAGATGGCGGTGGTGGCCGACCGGGTCTTTGCTATGGACCCCGCCGCCCTGGCCACCCCCCTGGCCTGGATCGGCTCCCTCTGCTACACCTTCCAGATATACTACGACTTCTCCGGCTATTCCGATATGGCCATCGGCCTTGGGAAGATGTTTGGCTTCCACTTCCTGGAGAACTTCGACCACCCCTACGCCGCCCGCTCCATCTCCGAGTTCTGGCGGCGGTGGCACATCTCCCTGTCCACCTGGTTCCGGGACTATGTGTACATCCCCCTGGGGGGCAACCGGGTGGAAAAGGGGAAGCACATCCGCAACCTCTTCGTGGTGTGGCTCCTCACCGGAATCTGGCACGGGGCCAACTGGACCTTCCTCCTGTGGGGACTTCTCTACTTCTGCCTGCTCTACATGGAAAAGTTCCACCGTCTGGGGGCGGGCTGGCCCTCCCTCCTGCGCCGGGGTTATACCCTGCTGGCGGTGAATTTCCTCTGGATGCTCTTCCGCTCCGACACCCTGGCCTATGCCGGGCAGTTTTTCCTGGTGATGCTGGGACTGGGCGGGACCGGGGGCTGGAACGGCACCTGTTCCCTCTACCTCCAGGAGAACGCCGTCATTCTGGCCTTCGCCCTCCTCTTTTCCGTCCCCTTCGCCCGGCGGCTGCGGGAGTGTCTGGAGACCTGGAGGCCCTGCGGGAAAGACCTCTCCCTCCTGTGGGACATGCTGTACGCCCTGGGCCTGACCGCCCTGGGCCTGCTGGCTGTGGCCAGCCTGGTGAAGGGCACCTACAACCCCTTCATCTACTTCCGCTTCTAAGGGCTTTTCCATTTCCACAGTTTCCCTCATCCGTCAGCCCTTCGGGCTGCCACCTTCCCCCAAGGGGAAGGCTTTCGGGCTTTGGCTTCCCCTGGGGGAAGCTGTCGAGCGAAGCGAGACTGATGAGGGGAACTTATCCTCTCGCAGAGCCTTTCCCATTTCCGCAGTTCCCCCCATCCATCAGCCCGACCGGCTGCCGCCTTCTCCCCGCAGGGCATGAGCTGTCTATAAGCGGCAAAGCCGCCAACGGACAACCCCACCCCCGAGGAAAAGGCTATTCTCCATCAAAGGAGGTGTCCCCATGTCCGCCCGCCGAAATACCCTTACCGCTGTCCTCTTTCTCGCCGGCCTCTTCACGGCAGTGGTCTTTCTCTGCCTGGGGATCCTCCCCCAGGCCCGCGGCTTCCTGGAAGCCGCGAAGCCGGGGCGCCTGAGCGCCCCGGAGTTCTCTAAAACGGAGCTGGCCCTGCCGGCTGCCCCGGCTCTGGCCCGCCCCCTGACCGTCCGGCCGGTGAAGAACCATCTGCCCACCCCCCTGCCCGATGTGGGGGAGGCGGTGGACCGATTCATCGACGGGGCGGAGCCCGCCATCAACGACCTGCTGGACCGGGAGCACGGGTTCATCCAGCTCTACGGCGGGGCTCAGCGGCTCATGCTCCGGCGGGTGGTGGAGGACCCGGAGCCCAAGTATACCGTGGTCAAGCTCACCGACCAGGTCCTCACCTTCGCCAACCTGGAGGCCCGGCAGGAGGACATGACCCGGCGCGCCGACGAAATGGCCGCCTTCGCCCGCCGGGCGGAGCGGGAATACCGCACGCCCCTGCTCTATATCCAGGCCCCCTCCAAGCTGGATATGGCCGCCCTTCCCGAGGGCATCCCGGACTACTCCGACGCAGAGGCCGACCAATTCCTGGCCGGCCTGGAGGCGGCGGGGGTGGACACCCTGGACCTGCGCCCCGTTTTCCGCTCCGCCGCGGAGAAGGACCCGGAGGCCCTGGGCCAGCTCTTCTTTCATACCGACCACCACTGGACCCCGGAGGGGGCCTTCCTGGGCTATCAGGCCATCTGTGAGGCCCTCCGCTCGGACTACGGCTTCCAGATCGACGACGCCCTCACCGATCCCGACAGCTTTGAGCGGTTCACCTTCGCCGGTCAATTCCTGGGCAGCCAGGGCAAGCGGGTGGGCACCCTCTACGCCGGGACCGACGACGTGGAGATCTGGTCCCCCAAATTCGACACCGACTTCACCTACACCGTCCCCCTGAGCGGGATCGAGCGGAAGGGCCCCTTCGCCGTGAGCCTCCTCTTCCCCGAACGGCTGGCCGAGACCGGGCTCTACGACACCAACCCCTATACCATCTACGCCGGGGACGACTATCTCCTCTCCCGGGCGCTGAACCACACCGATCCCGACGCCCCCCGTGTCCTGATCCTCCGGGACTCCTTCGGCTGCGCCCTCACCCCCTTCCTGGCCCTCACCACCGGGGAGCTGATGGCGGTGGATCCCCGGAACTTCAACGGGGACCAGGACGACATGATGGACTATATCGACTGGCTGGAACCTGACCTCATCATCGTGATGAACACCACCAGCTCCCTGCGGGTGGATGAGCTCTACCCCTATCTCCCGTCCGCCCGGGCCGCCGCCCTGGAGGCCAAAGCCGAGGAGGACAAGTCATGACCGTGGACGCCAAGCGGCTGGACCTGCAGTACATCGCCCTCCAGGCGGGCTTCTGGGCTATGTTCGCCGCCATCTGCGCCTATCAGGCCAGTCTGCTGCAAACCCGGGGCTTCACCAACAGCCAGATCGGCGTCCTCATTGCCGTGCGGTGCCTGGCAGGCATCTTCTTCCAGCCCCTCCTGGGGGGCTGGGCCGACCGCCACCCCCAGGTGCCCCTGAAACGGATCGTCAACCTCTCCCTGGCTTTCTCCCTGGCCGTGAGCCTCTTTTTCACCGCCCTGCCGGGGATGGGCTTTGCCCCTACGGCCCTGGTCTTTGTCATCCTGGGCGGCTTCGAGATCTCCGCCTACCCCCTCATGGACGCCATGGCGGTGCAGTTCATCCGGACCGGGGTCCCCATCCGGTACAGCCTGGGCCGGGGGGTGGGCTCCCTGGCCTACGCCGTGGCCTGTGTCTTTCTGGGCTTTCAGGCCGGACGTTTCGGGGTGGAATCCACCCTCCTCACCCACGCCGTTTTGATGGTGGTGGAGATGGCTCTGGTGGGAGTCTTCCCCGCCTGTCCCGTCCCCCCCGCCCCGGCGGGAGCGGGGGCAATCCATCCCCACTCCACCCGGGAGATTCTCACTTCCAATCCCCGGTTTTCCCTGATGCTCCTGGCCATCCTCCTGGGCCTCACCGGCGTGCTGCCCCTCTCGAACTTCCTCATCAACGTCCTCCAGGCCAAGGGGGGCGGGGAGGAGCAGCTGGGCCTGGCCCTCTTCCTCATGGCCTCCGCCGAGCTGCCCGGCTCCATCGTCTTTGCCAAGCTCCGGCGCCGGGGTGTGGGCAGCGACCGGCTGCTCCTTTTAAGCCTCGTGTTCAGCGCCCTCAAGGGCCTGGCCCTTCTGCTGGCCCCCTCGGTGGGCTTCATCCTTCTGGCCCAGCCCCTCCAAATGCTGGGCTACGGCATGTTCACCCCCGCCTCGGTCTACTTCGTCAGCGAGTCGGTGCCCGAGGCGGACCAGGTGAAGGGCCAGACCCTCATGATGGTGGCCTCCAACGGCCTGGGGGGCGTGCTGGGTAGCCTCCTGGCGGGCCGGACCCTGGACCTGGGCCAGGCCGCTGGGGCCGGGGCTTCCTGGATGCTTCTGGCCTGTGTCCTGTGCGGGACGGCCGGCACCCTTCTGGCCCTGCTGGCCATCCGCGGGGGCAGAAAAGCACCTTGAATCCTTTTTCCGATTTGTCATACAATTTGCGGCAAAACCACTACTTTTGGTGGTTTTGCCGCTTTTCATTTTTGATCGGATATAGTATGATAGGCCCGTATGTTGTGAAAAATAAAACAATCTGAACCAGAAATACCCGACGGAGGTAAAAGAGAATGAATATGAGAAAAACAAAGATCATCTGCACTCTGGGCCCTGCCGTGGACAGTGACGACATGCTGCGCAAGCTGATCCTCTCCGGCATGAACTGCGCCCGTTTCAACTTTTCCCATGGTACCCACGAAAGCCAGCTGGCCACCCTGACCCGCCTGAAGCGGGTGCGGGACGAGCTGGGCATCCCCGTGGCCGCCCTGATGGACACCAAGGGCCCCGAGATCCGCATTAAGACCTTTAAGGACGGCCCCATCTCCCTGGCCGAAGGGGACAGCTTCACCCTGACCACCCGGGAGGTGGAAGGGGACGGCAAGCAGGTCTCCGTCACCTACGCCAATCTCCATAACGAAGTGGACAAGGGCACCCGCATCCTCATCGACGACGGCCTGGTGGAGCTGCTGGTGGACGACATCAAGGGCCAGGACATCCACTGCACCGTCCAAAGCGGCGGCGGGCTGTCCAACAACAAGTCCATCAACATCCCCGACACCTCCATCCAGCTCCCCGCCCTCACCGACAAGGACCGGGAGGACCTGAAGTTCGCCGCCGAGAACGATTTCGACATCGTGGCCGCCTCCTTCATCCGCAAGGCCAGCGACATCATCGACATCCGGGAGGAGCTGGCCAAGTGGGGCGGCGAGGATATGCGCGTCATGGCCAAGATCGAGAACCGGGAGGGCGTGGACAACTTCGACGAGATCCTGGAGGTGGCCGACGCCATCATGGTGGCCCGGGGCGACCTGGGCGTGGAGATCCCCGCCCACGAGGTGCCCGTCATCCAGAAGGAGATGATCGGCAAGTGCATTGCCGCCGGCAAGGCCGTCATCACCGCCACCCAAATGCTGGACTCCATGATCCGCAACCCCCGCCCCACCCGGGCCGAGGTCAGCGACGTGGCCAACGCCGTGTTCGACGGCACCTCCTGCGTCATGCTCTCCGGCGAGACCGCCTCCGGCAAGTATCCCATTGAGGCTCTGGAGACCATGGTGGACACCGTGGTGGCCGCCGAGGGGGCCACCAACTACTGGGGCCGGTTCCTCCGGAAGTACGACTTCCTGTCCGACCTGCCCCACTCCATCAATCAGGCCATCAGCCACACCTGCTGCATGACCGCCATGGACCTGGACGCCACCGCCATCCTGGCCGCCACCACCTCTGGCCACACCGCCCGGGCCATTTCCCGTTTCAAGCCCGCCTGCCCCATCATCGCCCTGACCACCACCGAGAAGGTGCGCCGTCAGCTGGCCATCACCTGGGGCGTGCACCCCTTCCTCTACGGCTCTGTGGACTCCACCGACCGGCTGTTTGCCCTGTGCGTAGAGAGCGCCAGGAAAGAGGGCGTCATCAAGGAGGGGGACACCGTGGTCATCACCGCCGGCGTGCCCATGAACGAGCGGGGAACCACCAACCTCATCAAGGCCCAGGTCGTGGGTTGAGCCTTTCTTCCATCAAAACAGCGCCGTGGAACGAGTTCCACGGCGCTGTTTTGATGTGCAGGGACTGAGGAGACAATATGAAATCACTTCAACAGCTTGATATAATTAAAAATTACGCTGGCGGCGGCATCTGCGCCGCAGGAACTGTCGATGCAGAGATGGTAGCTGTGCGGATCACCCCACATCCCACCGGAAATGTTGTGATAGTATGCAGCGCGGGCCGCGTCTGAACGAGCAATGCTCTTCCGCCCCGCCTCTTCCGTATCGCCGTACATCTCCATCACCTTCTTGATGCGGTATTCTTTGGGGGCGTAGATAAATACGCGAACCACATCCGGATAGTCGCTCAGGACATGATCGGCGGCGCGTCCTACGATGACGCAAGAGCCGCTCTCGGCAATTTTGCGTATGATCTGCTCCTGGGCGACGATTGCCTGCTGCACGACGCTTGTACTGAGATACAGAGAACGCAGCAGCTCCGGGGCGTTCTCGTTGAGGTCTGAAACAAATTGCCGGTCCAGGCCGCTCTCCTGCGCGGCCAGGGCGGTCATCTCCTTGTAGTAACAGGCTACCCCCATCCGCTGTGCCACGAGCTGAGCGATCCGCTTGCCGCAGGAACCGTGTTCTCTGGCGATGGTAACGATAACGCCAGGATGTGACGGGCGGATGACCACATTTTCCGTGGTCTGTTCGGATTCTTTTCCCGCCCCCATCATTCTGAAATAGCGCACAGTTAAACAAACGGCGACGACCATGCCGATAATGTCCGCGGCAGGTGCGGCAAACAAGAGCCCATTGATGCCACTACCGGCTTCATTCTGTTCAAAAACCGAGGGGAGCAGAATCACCAGCGGGACAAAACAAATAATATCACGGGTCAGGGAGGCAATGACCGCCATGACCGGCTTGCCCACAGCCTGAAAGAAGATGGAGGACATTTTGATAAAACAAGTAAAGGTGACGAGGGACAGGAACACCCGGAAGGTACACTGGGCGTACTCCAGGTAAAGCGCATCGCTCCCGGAACCGAAAATGTTGATGATGGCCTGCGGACAAAGCTCGAAAATCAGAGTGGACACGATGCCCACTGCAAGCGTCGCCGTCAGGACCGCGCGGTAAGTCTCCCGCACACGATGATACTTCTTCGCTCCGAAGTTATAGCCCAGAATCGGCTGTCCGCCCAGGACAATGCCGACGACGATGTTGATAACGATGGTAAACACCTTTGTCTCAATACTGATGACCGAGATGGGAATATCCTGCCCGTAGACCGACAACGCGCCATATTTGGCGAGCATAATGTTGCAGACCAGAGAAATGACCACAATGGACATCTGCGTGATGAAGGAGGACGCCCCCAGTTTTAGGGCGTTGCTGAAAATCTTGAAATGCGGCACAAAACTCTTTCTCGTCAGGCGAAAGCTCTTTGTTCTGAAAAAGTACAGCGCGCTGACGAGGAAAGACGCCGTTTGTCCAATGACTGTGGCCCAGGCCGCGCCGGCGATACCCCAGTTCAAAACAAAGATAAACACCGGGTCGAGAATGATGTTTAGAACGGCCCCGAGGGACATGGACGCCATGGAGACCCCCGGACTTCCGTCCGCCCGGATGACGGCGTTCATCATATTCATCAGCATAAAGGCCGGAAAAAAACAGAGTACGATGGTGAAGTATTCCACTGCCATGCCGATGGTCTGGTCTGAGGCCCCAAACAGCCGCAGAAGTGGCTCCCTCCACACAGCGCAGAGCGCCAGCATGACGATACTGAGGATCAGCGTGACCGTGATGCCAGTGCCAATGCAGCGATGGGAATTTTGGGTATCCCCTTTGCCCTGGCAAATGCTGAGGTAGGCGGCGCTGCCGTCGCCGATACACCAGGCAAAGGCCTGGGCAATGATGAGGATGGGAAAGACGATGCCTGTGGCTGCGTTGCCCAAATACCCCAGTGCGCTGTTGCCCACAAAAATTTGGTCCACGATGTTGTAGAGTGCGCTGATAAGCAGCGAGAGGATGCAGGGGATCGAAAATTTTACCAGCAGCTTTGAGATCTTCTCCTCGCCAAGCATCCGGTTTTGATTGGTTTGCTCCATGATCTTCCTCCTAATAACAAATAGATGATTTGGAGTCTTTATCAGAGAAAAGCTGCCTAAAAACTACGAAGGGCAAAAAAAGCGCGTAGAATCCGTTCGGAATTCTACGCGCTTAGCTGTCCAACTTAATCAAGATAACATATTTTTTCCGAAAAAGTCAAGACTGGTTTTCATAAAAATTGCGACACTGCACCAGGATTTTTAAGTTCAAATGTTCTTTAAAACGAATAGCGCAAAGATTATAAAGGAGCCCCCGGCGGATCACTCCGCCGGGGGCTTTTATGATCTTATTTCCGTCCGCCTCTGCGGCTGCCCTTGCGTTCGCTCATCTTCATCTCGGACAGCTTGCTGTCCGAGGCGGTCATGAACTGCTTGAGCTTATCCTCAAAGGTGGCGGGCTCGGCCGGCTTGCGCTGGCCGGTAAAGCCCATGGGCCGGCCGCCGCCGGGACGGCCGCCGCCCTGGCGGGGGGGACCGCCCGCCGGACGCGGGGGAGGATCCTGTGCCTTTTTGATGGAGAGGTTGATGCGGCCACTGTCGTCGATGCCGATGACCTTGACCTTGACCTCCTGCCCTTCCTGTAAGTAGTCCTTCACATCGTTCACGTAGGTGTACGCGATCTCAGAGATATGGACCAGACCGGACTTTCCCTCGGGCAGAGAGACGAACGCGCCGAACTTTGTGATGCCAGTGACCTTGCCCTCTACAACAGAACCTACACCAAACTCCATACTGACAGATATATCCTCCTTTAAATTTTGGGACAGCGCTCTGGGCTTCTCGACGAACTGGGCAAACCCTCAATCGGTGAAAATGATGACCTTTTCGCCCGGCGCCGCCAGCCCCAGCTTATCCCGGGCGATGTCTGCCTGCCGCGCGGGATCGTCGCTGTTGTCCACGGCGTCCTTCAGATCGGCGTTGACCTGGGTCTGCTCCGCCACCTGGGCCTCCAGCCGCGCCTTCTCGCTCTGGGCCGCCGTGATCTGCACCCGCATCCTCAGAAGGCACACCGACGCCGCGATGAGCAGGGCCAGCACGACGATCTTTGTGAGGAATCCCGCCTTTTTGACTTTCATGACCGCCTGCGCCTCCCTTGCCGGGGCCTCTCTGCCGGGCCATCCGGTCCATTTCACCTATGGTAGCCCTTATTTTATACCATTTCCAGCGATAATGGAAGGCCTTTTTCGCTTTTGACCAAAATTTTTTGCCCAAATCTCCCGCTAATTTCAAGGGAAGAAGGCACATTTTCCCCAAAAAGGACAAAAGATCCGCAAGGCGATAACCCAGGCGGAGAAAAAACCGGCTGAGGAGGAGGAAGTAGCCCGCCGCCCCGGCCAGGACCCCCATCACCAGGTAGATCCGCACCTCCCCATCCCCCGCCGCCACGGCGTAGACGAAGAGGGCGGCGGTCACCGTCAGCCAGAACACCAGGTCCAGGACGGCCCCCAGCGCCTTCCAGGGAAGGCGGACCCGGAGGACCCGGAACAGGTCGTACAGCAGCCCCACCCCCGCCCCCAGGGCCAGGGCCCCCAGAAAGGCTAGGGCCTGGCCGGTGACAGAGACCTCCATGTCAGCGCAGCAGCCGGGAGAAGAAGCCGCCCTTTTCCCGGCGGTCGTCCTCATAGGTCAGGGATTCCACGCTCCCCTCCACCTTCAGGTCTCCCCCGTCCAGGCTCAGTTTTTCGATGTGCAGCTCCTCCCCCCGGACCACCAGGGTGCCCTGGGCGGTGTTCATGACGATGGTGTTCTCGTCAAAGCTCTCCACATCTTCCACTCCGGACACCGTCAGGCGCCCCCGGTCTTCCAGGATCAAATGGTGGGCCGCTTCCGGCCGCAGCTCCTCATAGGGCATGGTACCCCCGCCTTTCCACGATCAGATACCACACTATATGGGACAGGGCGTTGGGTTATGCCCGTTTCACCGCCCGGCAGAGGGCCGGGGCCACCGCCGCCGTGGCGGCGATCTTCAGCCCGTCGCCGGGGAGGTAGACCAGCATCCCCGTCCGCACCACCGTCCACACCGGTACCCCCTTGCCCAGATAGACGTTGAGGATGAGCCCCATATAGGGCAGCCCCACCAGGTAGAGGACCCCCAGCCCCGCCAGGCAGGCGGGCACCACCCGGTGCCTCTCCCCCCGCTCCCCCGCCAGCGCGCCGATGACGGCGGCGGCGGGGATCAGCCCCAGGAGAAAGCCGAAGCTGGGCTGGAGCAGGTAGCCCACCCCGCCCCCCTGGGTGAAAATGGGCAGGCCCACCAGCCCCAGGGCCACATAGACCCCCTGGGAGACCGCCCCCCACTTGGCTCCCAAGGTCACCCCCGCCAGGGCGGTAAATAGAAACTGAAGGGTGAGGGACAAGGCCCCCAGGGGAATGCGGAGAAAGGCCCCCACCGCCGTCAGAGCGGTAAACAGGGCCGCCAGGGCCAGGGAGTGGGTCTGATTTCTCATATTGTAAACCTCTTTTTTATTTTAGTTTACAAGCAGGATAGCATATTTCAGAACTATTGTAAACTGTTTTTCGCTTTCTGTTGACAAGTTTACCCCTTTGGCGGTAGACTGGACCTACGAAAAAGGAGGTCCTGACCATGCTGAAAGACGAGACCCTGGGCCTGCTGCGGCAGGCCCAGGCCCCCCTGTCCGGGGAGGCCATGAGCCGCGCCCTGGGAGTGAGCCGGGCGGCGGTGTGGAAGGCGGTCACCGCCCTGCGCTCCGAGGGCTACACCATCGACGCCCTCCCCGGCAGGGGCTACCGCCTCTCCGCCTCCCCCGACCTCCTCTCCCCCGGAGAGCTGGTCCGCCCCGGACGGCGGGTGGGCGGGCAGGTGGTCTATCTGGACCGGGTGGACTCCACCAACGACGAGTGCCGGCGCCGGGCGGCCACCGGGGCCCCCGACGGGCTGGTGGTCATCGCCGGGGAGCAGACCGGGGGTAAGGGCCGCCGGGGGCGGAGCTTTCAGTCCTTGCCCGGAAAGGGGCTCTACCTCTCCCTCCTCCTCCGGCCCGACGTGCCCTTGGAGGAGGTGAGCCAGCTCACCGCCTGGACGGCGGTGGCGGTCTGCCGGGCCGTGGAGGGGCTCACCGGCCTCTCCTGCTCCATCAAATGGACCAACGACATCCTACTGGAGGGCAGAAAGCTGTGCGGCATCCTCACCGAGCTGGGCATCGAGGGGGAGACCGGGGCCCTGGACTATGTAGTGGCGGGCATGGGGATCAACGTGAGCCAGACGGCGGAGGACTTCGGGGAGCTGGCCGGGGTGGCTGTCTCCCTGGGCCAGTGCCTTCCCGCCCCGCCCCGGCGGGCCCAGGTGGCTGGGGCCCTTCTGGAGGAACTGGACCGGCTGGCCGGCCGGTTCCCCGCCGCCAGGGCGGACTATCTGGCCGAGTACCGCCGCCGGTGCGCCACCGTGGGAAAAGAGGTGCGCATCCTCCGGCCGTCGGGGGAAGTCCGGGCCACCGCCCTGGCCGTGGACGACGACTTCTCCCTCCGGGTGCGGCGGGAGGACGGGACCGAGGAGACCGTCACCGCCGGGGAGGTCTCCGTCCGGGGTCTGCTGGGGTACGTGTGAGCCCGGCCAAAAAGGCCTTTCGCCCCCCATAGGCCAACTGCGCCAAACGATGCTTGGCCCCCTTTTGGAACGGGCATATTAGTCCGGATCGGGCCCCACAGCGCCGCCGAGGCAAATTTTGGATTGACAAATCCCGCCCAACCGTTATAATGGGACAGTACAGGTGTCATGACACCTGTACTGTCCCATTGATTTTACAAGGAAACGGGGTCCTTCCCATGAACGGCTTCCAGGCATTTTTGAAACGGAAAAACATCGTGATCTCCGCCCGACGCTACGGCATCGACGCCCTGGGAGCCATGGCCCAGGGGTTGTTCGCATCCCTGCTCATCGGCACCATTTTAAACACCCTGGGCACCCAGTTCCACATCGGCTTTCTCACGACCCAGGTCATCACCATCAACCAGGTAGGCTACACCATCGGGGGGCTGTGCTCCTTCATGTCCGGCCCGGCCATGGCCGTGGCCATCGGCTACGCCCTCCAGGCGCCCCCTCTGGTCCTCTTCTCCCTGGTGACGGCGGGCTACGCCTGCAACGCCCTGGGCGGGGCCGGCGGGCCGCTGGCGGTGCTCTTCGTGGCCATCATCGCCGCCGAGTGCGGCAAGGCGGTAAGCAAGGAGACCAAGGTAGATATCCTGGTGACCCCCATCGTCACCATCCTGGTGGGCATCGGGGTGGCCTGGCTTATCGCGCCTCCCATCGGCGGGGTGGCCAACGCCTTCGGCCAGCTCATCATGAAGACCACCGAGCTCCAGCCCTTCTGGATGGGCATCCTGGTATCCGTGCTGGTGGGCGTGGCCCTGACCCTGCCCATCTCCTCCGCCGCCATCTGCTCGGTGCTGGGGCTCACCGGCCTGGCGGGGGGGGCCGCCGTGGCCGGGTGCTGCGCCAATATGGTTGGCTTCGCTGTCATGTCCTTCCGGGAGAATGGCTGGGGCGGGCTGGTGAGCCAGGGGCTTGGCACCTCCATGCTCCAGATGGGCAACATCGTCAAGAACCCCCGCATCTGGATCCCCCCCATCCTCACCTCCGCCGTCACCGGACCCCTGGCCACCTGCCTCTTCCGCCTGGAGATGAACGGCGCGCCCATCAACTCGGGCATGGGCACCTGCGGGCTGTGCGGCCAGCTGGGGGTTTGGACCGGCTGGGTGGCCCCCAGCGAGCAGGCCCTGGCCAACGGGGCCATGGCCATCACCCCGGGGGCCTTTGAGTGGCTGGGGTTGATCCTCATCTCCTTCGTCCTCCCCGCCCTCCTCACCTGGGCCTTCGGGCTCTTCTTCCGAAAGATTGGCTGGATCAAGGAGGGGGACCTGAAGCTGGACTGACGGCCCAAAGGGGCCGCCTGGCCCGGCGGGTATCCAAAGTCATAGGTTCGCCTGCGCATCGCACATGACTTGTAGAACAAAAAAGACCCTGTCTCGAACTTGGGACAGGGCCTTTTCTTCTGCTTATTTCGCGTAATCCACCGCTTTGGTCTCCCGGATGATGTTCACCTTGATCTGGCCGGGATATTCCATCTCGTCCTCGATCTTCTTGGCCACGTCCCGGGCCAGGAGGACCATCTGGTCCTCGGTGATCTTGTCGGGCTCCACCATGATGCGGATCTCCCGTCCGGCCTGGATAGCGAAGCACTTCTCCACGCCGGGGAAGGAGGCGGCAATGCCTTCCAGGGTCTCCAGGCGCTTGATGTAGTTCTCCAGGTTCTCCCGGCGGGCACCGGGGCGGGCGGCGGAGACGGCGTCGGCCGCCTGGACCAGCACCGCCACCAGGGTCTTGGGCTCCACGTCGCCGTGGTGAGCCTCGATGGCGTTGATGATCTCCTCGCTCTCGTGGTACTTCCGGGCCAGCTCCACGCCGATGGCCACGTGGGAGCCCTCCACCTCGTGGTCGATGGCCTTGCCCAGGTCGTGGAGGAGTCCGGCCCGCTTGGCGCTGGCCACGTCCCCGCCCAGCTCGGCGGCCATGAGCCCCGCCAGATGGGAGACCTCCACCGAGTGGTTCAGCACGTTCTGGCCGTAGCTGGTGCGGTACTTCATGCGGCCCAGGAGCTTGACAAGCTCGGGGTGGAGGCCGTGGACGTTGGTCTCAAACACGGCCCGCTCGCCCTCGGCCTTGATGGTGGCGTCCACCTCCCGCTTGGCCTTCTCCACCATCTCCTCAATGCGGGCGGGGTGGATGCGGCCGTCCTGGATCAGCTTCTCCAGGGCGATGCGGGCGATCTCCCGGCGCACCGGGTCGAAGCAGGAGACGGTGATGGCCTCCGGGGTATCGTCGATGATGAGGTCCACGCCGGTGAGGGTCTCCAGGGTGCGGATGTTGCGGCCCTCCCGGCCGATGATGCGGCCCTTCATGTCGTCGCTGGGCAGGGGCACCACGGAGACGGTGGCCTCCGCCACGTGGTCGGCGGCGCAGCGCTGGATGGCCAGGCCGATGATCTCCCGGGCCAGGTTGTCCGATTCCTCTTTATAGTGGTTCTCCGCCTCTTTGATCTTGGCGGCGGACTCGTGGGTGACCTCCACCTCCAGCTGGCTGATAAGGAAGTTCTTGGCCTCCTCGGCGGTCAGGCCGGAGATCCGCTCCAGCTCGGCGCGCTGCTGGGCCTTGATGGTCTCGATCTCCTCCCGGCTCGCTTCCAGCTCCGTGAGCTTGTTTTGGAGGTTCTCTTCCTTCTTTTCAATGTTGTCGGTCTTGCGGTCCAGATTCTCTTCCTTCTGCTGCAGGCGGTGCTCCTGCTTCTGAAGGTCGCTCCGGCGCTCCTTCTCTTCCTTCTCCCACTCGTTGCGGGCGGTAAGAATGGCTTCCTTGGCCTCCACCATCGCTTCCCGCTGCTTGTTCTCGGCGGTCTTGATGGCCTCGTTGAGGATGCGCTTGGCCTCCTCCTCGGCCCCCGAGATCTTTTTCTCGGCCACGTTTTTCCGGTACGCGATGCCCACAAAAACGCCAATGATCAGGGTGACGATCCCCACGATCACAGTCAACAGATTCAATTCCATGTCGTTTTTCTCACACCTCCGTGTTTCTTATCTTATTTTTTACAATCAAACGCAAAGAATGAGCCGCCAGGGGCGGCCCGCTAAAAATGAAACGCGCCGGCGGCGCGTTTCAAAAAAATGCACCAAACTTATTTTAAGGCCCAACCGCTTTTCTGTCAAGGAATTTCCCATACGAAAGGCAAATCCGTCTCCTTTCTTCGTCACGATTCGTGCCAAGGGCTGTCATTGACAAACGGCCGGCGGCGGTTTTCTTCCTTTTTCGCCTATGTTATGTTGGATTCAGCAAAAGTACCCACGCCGCCCCGCCCCGTCCGCCGTTCCACGGTAAAAACGACGAAGAGAGGAGGATACGGTCACCGGGCGGCCGATGGAGGTACCTGCGGACAAAAGAGAATTTGAGAGAAAGCGAGGAACCCAAATCATGATCGGTGTTATTGGTCTTCTGCTGGCGATCACCTGCCTGATCGTCCTGAGCTATAAGGGCGTCAACGCCTTTATTGCCTCCCTGATCGCGTCGGTGGTGGTCATCATCACCAACGTACTGCCCTTCTGGGGCACCCTGGCGGGCGCTTACGCCACCGGGTTCAAAAACTTCGCCGGCAATTACTTCCTGCTGTTTGGCCTGGCCGCCGCCTACGGCGAATTTTTGAAGGTCACCGGCTCCGCCGAGAGCGTGGCCAAGGTGCTCTTCAAGATCTTCGGCGTCAAGTGGGCCCCCCTGGGCGCCCTGCTCATCACCCTGCTGATGGCCATGGGCGGCGTGTCCGCCTTCGTCATCGTGTTCGCCGTCTATCCCGTGGCCGCCCCCCTGTTCCGCAAGGCGAACATCACCAAGAACCTGCTGCCCGGCATCGTCCTGTGCGCCTCGGTGACCCTGTGCCTGTGCCTGCCCGGCAACCCCACCTCCACCAACGCTCTGCTGGCCCGGCCTGAGTACGGCCTGGGCGTGAACGCCTTCTCCGCCCCCGTCATGGGCATCATCGCCTGCATCGTGGGCACCGTCATCGCCGGCGTGTACGTCACCTGGCAGGCCCGGCGGCAGACCGCCCTGGGCGTGGGCTATGTGGTCTCCGGCTCCGACGCCCAGCAGGCGGAGGACGACAAGGACCTGCCCCCCTTCCTGACCTCCATCGTCCCCCTGCTGATCGTGGTCCTGGTCATGATCCTGCTGAAGGACCGCATGGGCGCCACCGACAGCATCCTCACCTCCCTGTGCATCGCCATCGTGGCCTCCGTGGTCCTGAACCCCAAGGTGTTCTTCGGCGCTTCCAAAAAGGAAGGTGTCCTCAAGACCTTCACCGCCGGTATGTGGTCCTCCTGCACCTCCGCCCTGCTCCTCACCGGCGGCGTGATGGGCTTCGCCGGCGTGGTCCAGGCCGCCCCCGGCTTCCAGTACTTCGTGGACTTCGCCATGAGCCTGTCCAACACCTTTAACCCCTACGTCTCCGCCTCCGTGGCCGTGAACGTGGTGGCGGGCATCACCGGCACCGCCCTGGGCGGCCTCCAGATCTTTGCCGACTCCATGCTGCCCGCCTACCTGGCCCAGGGCGTCAACCCCGAGGCCTTCCACCGGCTGATGACCATCGCCTGCTGCGGCCTGGACACCCTGCCCCACTGCTCCACCTTCATCCTCATGTGCTCGGTGTGCGGCGTCACCGCCAAGGACTCCTACAAGCACGTCTTCCCCCTGACCGTCATCATGCCCATCTTCTTGACCATCCTGTGCATCTGCCTTATCATGGTAGGCATCATCTAAATAAAGGAGCGTACCGATATGGCTCTGCTCACGCAAAAAAAGACCTTTGAGATCCCCAGTTTTCCCTTCACCTGCGGCCGGACGCTCCCGGTGCGGATGGGCTACGAGACCTTCGGCGCCCTGAACGCGGCCAAGGACAACGCCATTTTGGTGGTCCACTACTTCTCCGCCTCCAGCCACTGCGCGGGCAAGTACGCCGAGTCCGATACCCTGCCCGGCTTCTGGGACGGGCTCATCGGCCCGGGCAAGGCGGTGGACACCGACAAGTACTTCGTGGTGTGCTCGGATAACCTGTGTAACACCGGGGCCAACAACCCCACCGTGGTCACCACCGGCCCCAAGACCGTGAACCCGGAGACGGGCAAGCCCTACGGCCTCGATTTCCCCGTGCCCGAGGTGCTGGACGTGGTGAACACCCAGAAGCTCCTGCTGGAGTCCATGGGCATCACCCACCTGAAGGCCGTCATGGGCCCCTCCTTCGGGGCCATGACCTCCTGGCAGTGGGCGGTGGCCTATCCCGATTGGATGGACAAGATCGTCCCCGTCATCGGCACCCCCAAGCTCCCCGTGTGGGGCGGCTTCAACCCCCTCCAATACGGCATCCGGGTGGCCAAGCTGGACCCCAAGTGGAACGGCGGCGACTACTACGGCAGAGCCGAGCAGCCCGAGGAGTCCCTCCACCTGGCCCTGGAGATGATGAACGTGGCCGCCTTCCAGGCCGGGTTCTACGAGCGGACCTACCCCCGGGAGGTCGCCCTGGACTCCGAGTGCTACGAGAGCGTCCTGGGGGAGGCCACCTACGAGAAGAAGCTGGACGCGGCGGTGAACCTGACCCAGCATCTCGTGGACCTCAACCACTGGCTCTACACCTGCCGGATGTGCCTCAACTATGACGTCTCCCGCCCCTACGGCGGGGATTTGGACAAGGCCCTTTCCCGCATCAAGGCCAAGGTGCTGGCCATCCCCTCCCGGCTGGACGTGCTCCACCCCTGGAACATGGTCCAGGACGCCGTGGACAAAATCAACGCCCTGGGCGGCGACGCCCGGTGCTACCCCATCGACTCCGACTGCGGCCACATGGCCGGCATCCTCCAGACTGAGCTTTTCGCCGATGAGGTGAAGAAGTTCCTGGAAGCCTGATCCCCCGCGCCACCGCTCTCCGCTCCTCTCCCAAGGTTCGGAGCTTCGGTTTCTCCTTTGACGACACACAAGAAGGCCGCCCCGTGGATGTTCCACGGGGCGGCCTTCTTGTGTGTCTCTCAAGCCTCTTTTTGCAGTGCGCGGATCTTTTTCAGGCATCCCCGGATCCGCTCGGCCACCGTGCCGCTGTCCTGGACCAGCTCCTCCTGCAAACGTTGGAGGTAGTCCCAGAACGCCATGACCGTATTGCCCTCCCGGATGCGGAAGATGATGTAGGGGGGCTGCTCTTTGAAGATGTAGACCTCCTGCTCCTCAAAAACGTGGAGGGAGTATCCCGCCGCCGGGGCGTCGTGCAGCACCACCTGGAACCAGGGACAGGTCTCCATGAGGCGCAGGATGTGCTCCAGCTGGGCGCAGTACTCCTCCGGCTCGTAATAGACCGGCTGGCCCAGCAGCAGCCCGGCGCAGGAGATGGGCACCTTTCCCGCCGCCACGTCCTCGGGGCGGGCCAGGCGCAGGATATGGCAGATGGGCTGGCCCGAGGGATTGCCCGTGACCCAGCTGCTCCAGGCGGCGTGGATGCGCTTGAGGGCGGCCTCCACCGTGGGGTCGGTCCTCCCCTCCAGCCGCCGGATGACCTTCTGGGGCACCGTGGTCAAAGAGAGGCTGTCCGATTCCAGGACGCTTCCCGTGTTGCGGTCCAGATACTCCTGAAAGGTCTCCAGGTAGGCCGGAGAGGTCATCTGAAAGAACTCGATGAGGGGGCGGCACAGGGCCACGTAGCTGGAGAACTCGTTGGTGAAGGAGTCCACCGCCTGCCGCTCCCTTGTCATAAAGGTGGTGGCCACCCCGGTCTGGGGGCCGATGGAGGTGGAGAAGGCGGCGGCCACCCCGGGGATCACCGACAAGGTCCGCTTATAGATGCCGTCCCGCAGGCGTGGATAGTAATAGGGCTCGATGGCCCCGGAGGCGTAGAAAGGAAGCCAGCGGCGGATGACGTCGAACATCTCGTCGATATTGCGGCTGACCTTGTGGATCACCTTCACCTTCCCGCCCCGGAGGATGATCTGCCACAGGAGGGTGCTCCACTCGTAGGAGAAGGAGGAGCTCTTGTTCATCCAGGCGGCGTCCTCGTCGCTGTACAGCAGGAGGGTCACAGGCCCGGGCTGCTGAAGGGCCAGGTTGAACAGGGCGATGGTGGACTGCCGTCGGCCCTCGTCGCCGTAGAAGGCCAGGGCCTCGTTCTGGGTGGACTGGTCCACCTGCTTTTTGGGGGCGGGGGCCATGGCGGAAAAGTCGCTGAGAAGGGCCCCCACCAGGTCCCCCTCCTCGTCGCACAGCCAGCGGACGATCTGCCGCTCCAGGCTCTCGTCCGTGACCGCGTCCGCCGCCCCCACCGCCTGGCACAGGGCCCGGCGGAGCTCCTCCCCGGCGCATTGGCGCAGGAGGAAGGCGCACAGCTTGGGCAGGTACTCGCTGTCCCGGGGCAGGCTCCGGCTGCCGTGGCGCAGGCGGCTGATATAGGACGGGTCCAGGCGCATATGACGGGCCAGCACGCTGTTGGACGTGCCCGTAAGCTTCAAAAGAAAATCAAACTTCTCCGAAAAGGTCATCCTTGCCCCTCCCCCGCCTGGATTTTTCTCCATTATCCCCTGAACGCGCCAGCTTGTCAAGAATTGTGACAGTTTTTCTCTCTTTCGCCCAAAGCTCAGCTGCCTCTTGCCCCTGACGGGTTTTTCCGCTATAATTTGAAGGAATCAATGGAAAGGAGATGGGACCATGGAGCAGGGCATCACCGAGCGGGAGATCCTTGTGGCCAACTCCGCCGCCCTCACCGGCAGCTTCGCCACCACCGGCGACCCCATCGTGGCCGGGATCCACGCCTATCTGGACATGGTCAACGCCTCCGGGGGCATCTACGGCCGGACCCTCCGGCTCCTCCATATCGACGACGGCTACGACGGGGAAAAGGCCCGGGCGGCCTTCCATGAACTGGTGGAGGTGCAGGGGGCCTTCGCCTACCTGTCCCACTTCGGCGCGCCGTCGGTCAACGCCACCCTGGACGACATCCGGCGCATCGGCCTGCCGGTCTTCGGCTTCGCCACCGGCCTGGGGCGGCTCTACGCCGAGCAGGCCCAGACCTTCGCCCAGGGCTCCAACTGCTACCCCATCCAGCCCATCTACGTCACCGAGGGGCGGGTGCTGGTGGTGCGGGCCTTGTCCATGTTTCACCCCAGGACCATCGGGGTGCTATACACCGACGACGACACCGGCTGCGATCTGCTGGCCGGGGTCCAGCTCCAGTGCCGCCGCCTGGGTCAGGCCTTTGAGGTCCAGCGGGTGAAGACCGACATGTCCACCCTCTCCCCCGCCGTGGAGGCCTTAAAGCAGGCCGGGGTGGACTGCGTGGTCATCGCCGCTCCCCAGGCCTTCTTCCCCACCGTGGCCGGAGAGATGGCGGTGCAAGATTTATGTAAACCTGTACTCACCACCTATCTGAACTCCATCATCACCATCGCCCAGGCCACCGAGGAGCGGGTCAGGGGCAAGTTCGACCTCTATGCCCTGAGCTGGCTCAACTACCAGGACGAGCGGCTGGACAACCTGGCCGAGGCCGCGGACTGGCTGGGGGACTACGCCATGAACGGCTACGCCCACTGCGGCTGGATCAGCGCCCACTTCTTCTGCGAGGGGCTGCGCCGCATGGGGCCGGGGATGCCCCGGTGGGAGGACTTCCCCGCCGTCATGGAGCGGGCCCCCCTCCAGATCCCCTTCGGCGGCCGGGTGGACTACGCCGGGGGCAAGCGCATGGGCACCCAGGACATGAGCCTGGTGAAGCTGGACCTCTCCGCCCCCACGGGCTGGCGGTTCATCGACGGGCTGAGGAGCATGGGGGAGCTGCTGGGCACGCTGTGAGAAACGCGAAAAACGCCGGAGCTTTGCTCCGGCGTTTTTATGTCAACTTATCCGCACGGCGGCGGGGTATATCTCGTTCATCCGCTCATCCGGGTAATGCTCGTCCATGTACCGCTCCCACGCGCTGTCCGCCGGGATTCCCCTGGCCCGCTCGTCGACGCGGGCCAGGGCCATCGAGCTGACGGTGACGTTCGCCAGCATGAAGACCACCATCACCCAGCTCAGGACCCTGCCCAGCTTGAGGGGCACCCGCTCGATGAGGCCGGAGAGCTTGGGGTAGCACAGCCGGAACCAGGCCACCGCCGCGAAGCCCCAGAAGAAGCAGTAGAGGAGGTTCACCCGGCCCCCCAGGTTGAAGGGGATGTGGCTGTAATCCCAGAAGACCGTGCCGAAGACCACCTCGGTAAAGACGCTGCACAGATATTCGTAGGCGCCGCCCAAGAGGGTGCCCGCCACGAATAGGAAGCTGGCGGGCCGGTCCTTGTACTGGTACAGCAGCAGGGTGGCCAGGGCCATGGCCAGGCCCCAGACGATGGAGAAAGGCCCCCACACTACGCTGGAGCGGGACATCCACACCCCCGCGGTGGCCCGGCAGAAGAGGGTCTCCACGATGTCCCCCAGGAAAGCGCCGATGAGGAAGAGCCAGAAGAGCTTATAAAAGCCGCAGCCCTGGGCGAAGATGGCGGGCTTCTCCCGGGGCTTGGCGTGAAACTGGGCCTGGGGGTGGGCCCTTTGGATGCGGCCCTCGGTCTTGCCCAGGACCCAGGTGCCCATCCGCAGGGCCAGGGCGGCCAGACGGTTCCCCGCCTCCTCCACCGCCGGGAGCCTGTGGCCCGCCCCCGCCAGGGTGAGGGCGGTGCCCAGGCAGTCCACCAGGAAGATGCCCAGCAACGCCCACAGGAGGATATGCCCCACCAGGGGCGGCAGGAGGTGCCGCAGGCCGGACAGCAGGGGCGTCAGCCACTTGACCACCCCCACCCCCAGCAGGCCCCAGAGAAGGGAGGCGCTCAGGCAGATGTAGCCGTCCAGGTTCCACCTGCGGTGGGAGTAATCCCACCAGCGGGTGTGGGTCAGCCTTTCCAGGGCGTGGCCGGCGATCCACTCCACCACCGTGGCATAGATGACGCTGCCCAGGAAGAGGAAGAACCAGTTCCCGGCCAGCTCCCGGAGGACGGCGCTGATGAGCACCCCCGCCGCGCCGTAGATGATGCACACCGGGCCAAAGAGGAGGCTGCGGTCCACATATCTGCGCTGTTTGACCGCCGCCGTGGCGGTCTCCCCCAGCCACCCCAGGAAGGAGTAGCAGAAAAAAAGCCAGAGGGCTCCGTAAAATGTCTCCAAAGCGCTGTTTCCCCCTATCGTTCCAACACGGAAGGGGCGGCCTGACGGCCGCCCCTTTTCGGTTTACTTCTTGAACTGCTCGGGCAGGGAGTCGTCCTCCCGGATCCAGTCGGCCACATCCACCACACGGTATTCCGTGGGCGTGTCCCGAATGACCACCTTGGCGATGCCGGCGTTGATGATGAGCCGGCGGCACATGGAGCAGGAGGTGGAGCCGGGGATCAGCTCCCCGGTGGCGGGGTTTTTGCAGGCCATGTAGAGGGTGGCGCCCAAGGTCTCGCTCCGGGCGGCGGAGATGATGCAGTTGGCCTCGGCATGGACGCTGCGGCACAGCTCATAGCGCTCCCCGGAGGGGATGTTCATGGCCTCCCGGGTGCAGAAGCTCAGATCCACGCAGTTTTTCCGGCCCCGGGGGGCGCCGTTGTAGCCCGTGGTCACGATCTCGTCGTTTTTGACGATGATGGCCCCGTAGCACCGCCGCAGGCAGGTGGACCGCTCCAGCACGGTCTGGGCGATATCCAGGTAATAGTTCTCCTTGTCGATCCGATTCATCTTGGACGCCCCCTTGTCATTTTTCAACAGTATATCCGCTTTTTCGTCCGGAGGCAACCCTTTTCCCAAAAACGCCGGCTGGTTCGGCTCCTTCGCGTTTCGGCACAATTCACATTTTGTTTACGTTTCCTTTCTTGACGCGGAAGGCAGAACACGCTATCATGATTTTTGTAAGAAACTGCGGGGAGGTATCCCCAGGCAAAGGCGGCGGCAAGGATGAACTGGCTGAGAAAAATGATGTACGGTCGATACGGGGCAGATCAGCTCAACTATGCCCTGATCGCCCTCTACTTCGTTCTCTACCTCCTCTCCCTCCTTTTCCGCGGGCACCTGCTCAACCTGCTCTCCTACGCATGCCTCATTCTGGCCTTCTACCGCATGTTCTCCCGCCAGATCGACCGCCGCCAGACGGAGAACGCCCGGTTCATGGACGCCGTGTGCCCCATCGTCCACTGGTACAACGTGAACAAATGCCGCCGCCGGGACAAGGACCACGCCTACTTTAAATGTCCCAACTGCGGCCAGCAGCTCCGGGTCCCCAAGGGGAAAGGAAAGGTCTCCATCACCTGCCGCAACTGCGGCGTGTCTTTTGAGGAAAAAACATAATGAAACGTTCTCTCTGAGGAGCGGCTGGAGGTAAAACGACCCAGCCGCTCCCTTTTTATGGATTTTTTCAGAAAAACTTTGTGTTTTTCTGCTTTTTGTCACTTTCCTGTGGTCTTTTTATTTAATACTGTTATAATGTGATTATATGAGTATTAAATGCGTAGTTTTATGTCAACTAAAACAGGGAAGTGAAAGATCATGAAGCGAATCCACAGATTTTCAGCCTTGCTCTGCGCTCTGGCGCTCCTCCTGGGGACCCCCATGGCCTGGGGCCCGTCCGCCGCCGCCGTGGAGGTGGGAGACACCATCACGGAGGGCAGCTACACCGCCAAAGTCAACGACGACGGCACCGGTGTGATCCTCACCGGAATCAGTTCCGCCCTCCAGGAACGGCTGGTCCTGCCCGACTCTTTGGGCGGGCTGCCCGTGACGGAGATCGCCGCCGGCTTTTTCACCGGCCCGGGCGGCTATTCCATGAATACCATCGTCATTCCCCGGAGCGTGACGGCCATCGCCCCTACGGCCTTCAACGGCTACCGGACCAAAAGCGTCTCCGCCTTTGAGACCGACCCCGAAAACACGGCTTTCGAGGCCGAGGACGGGGTCCTGTTCCAGAGGGGGGACTCCGGGAACACCCTGGTCGCCTATCCCCAGGCCAAAACGGACAGCCACTACACGGTGCCCGACGGGGTGACCGCCATTGGCGGCTGGGCTTTTTACGGCGCCAAAAACCTCTCCACCCTCACGCTGCCCGACGGGCTCACATCCATCGGGAGCAACGGCTTCAGCTCCTCCGGCCTCACCGCCCTCTCCATCCCCGGCTCGGTGACCGACATCGGAGAGGGCGCCTTCTCCAGCTGCGATTCTTTTTCCGAGATCACCCTGGCCATGAAGAAGATCCCGGACAAACTGTTCTACATGAGCAAAGGACTGGTCAGGGTCACGCTGGCGGACACGGTGGAGGAGATCGGCGGCAACGCCTTTTACAACTGTGATCAGCTGACCGCGGTCGAGATCCCGGACAGCGTCAAGACCATCGGCCACTCCGCCTTCTATGACTGTGACCAGCTGGCCAGCGTGAAGCTGGGGGCCGGGCTGACCGCCATCGACAGCTACGCCTTTTACTCCTGCGGCGCCCTGACGGAGATCGACTTTCCCGCCGCCCTGTCCACCATCGGCGACCACGCCTTCAGCAGCTGCGGCCTCACCGCGCTGGCGCTGCCCGACGGCATCACCGCCATCCAATCGGAGGTCTTCGGCGGCAACGCCTTTACCGAGCTGACCCTCTCCCCTTCGGCGGTGGCCGCCCTGGGGGAGTACGCCTTCTCCAACTGCAAGCAGCTGACCCGCGTTACCATCGAGCCGGGGGCCGTCCAGCTGCCCAACAGCATGTTTAGCGGTTGTACCGCCCTGTCCCGGGTAGACCTGCCCGACTCCCTGACCGGCATCGGCAACGGCGTGTTCTCCACCTGTACCAGCCTGACGGAGATCGCCCTGCCCGAGCACCTCACCTCCCTGGGCACCAGCGCTTTCAAGAGTACCCCCCTCGTCAGCGTGGATCTGCCCGACGGCATTCAAAACCTTAAAGCCTCCACCTTTGAAATGTGCGGGCAGCTCACCACCGTCCATCTCCCCGCCCAGCTGAAGGCCATCGACTCCTTTGCCTTCGGAAGCTGCCGGGCACTCCAATCCATCACCATCCCCCCGCAGGTGACGGACATCTACGGCACCGCCTTCAACAACTGCTTCAGCCTTCTGGAAGTGGTTTTCCAGGGCGACGCCCCGGCCAACGTGAAGAGCAACCCCTTCCCCCAAAACCTGGGTCTGAAGTTTTACCGCCCCGACGGCGCCGCCAATTATGACAAGGCCCCCTGGACCGGAATGGGCTTTGAGACCGGGCTGCCGGAAGAGCTGCCCAAGCTCCCCATCCAGATCAAGCTCACCGCCTCCCTGGCCCACAGCCGTCAGGATGACCTGATCCTGTGGCTCACCGCCGACATCACCCCCAGGACCTACGACGGGGAGAACAACCCCATCTCCCCCGCCGGGGCGCTCACCACCTACATCCAGGTGGAGGGGGAAGAGGGCGCTCTGCCGGAGGCCCACTACTACCTGGGGGGCAACACCAGCACCTTCCGCACCTTCGGTTACAGCGTGGAGCAGTACCAGGACAAGACCATCACGGTCTACGTGACCATGGGGGAGAGCATCGGCTTCCAGGCGGGGCAGAGCGCCCCCATCACCGGGGCCGTGGGCAAACTCTCCGACCTCCCCTGGGACGTGGACAAGGTCTTCGGCAACTCCGACGGCGGCGCCCACGGCTTTGATAACGAGACCTTCGTCACGCAGAGCGACCCCAATGGCACCGGGGGCCTGATCATCACCGCCCTGGACGCCCGCTCCTCCACCGCCGAGAGCGTCACCATTCCCGCCGCCATCGACAGCAAGGATGTCACCGCCCTGGACCGGGACCTGTTCCTCAACTGTGTGAACCTCCGCTCCATCACCATCCCCGCCACCGTCACCACCATCGGCGCGAACTGCTTCCAGGGCTGTATCAGCCTGGAACAGGTGACGTTCCTGGGGGATGCCCCCGACCTCAGCGGCGCGGCCCAGCCCTTCCCGGCCAAGGCCGCCATCCACATCACCCGGGAGGCCGCCGGTTTTGACCAGGCCCCCTGGACGGATATGGACCTGTGGTATCCCCTGGTGGCCTCCACCCTCACCGCCACCGCTCCCACCATGGAGGCCGGCGGCAACAAACTGTCCCTGAAAATGACCGCCGCCCTGGGGCCGGACAATTACTACGGAGACACGTCCAACGCCCCCAAACTCAGCGATCTGCGGGTGTCCATGGACACCTACGCCGTGACCAACCTGAACATCGCCGGGGACGGGACCCTCACCTTTGAGGCCCCCTGGTTCCTCTCCGGAAAAGAGGTCGTTCTGAAGGTCCGGTACGAGGGAGACGGGCGCTATTACCTGGCCGCCGTCCCCTATCAGACCAAGCTCCAGCTGCCCGCGTTCTACACGGCCCCCAGCGGGGGCGGAAGCTCCGGCGGCGGGGGCGGCGGAGGGGGAGGCGGCTCCTCCACCGCGGGAACAAGCCAGGAGAACAAAACCGACGGCAAGACCCAGGAACCCGCCGTGAACGTGGTCCTCTCCGATCAGGCGGTCCAGGAGGCCGTGAAGGCCGCCCAGCAGGGTGAGGCCGTGGTCCTCAAGGCCGACGCCCCCGAAGAGGCCAAGGCGGTGGAGGTGACGGTGCCCGCCGCCCTGCTGGACTCCGTGTCCCAGAGCGAGGGGGCCGGCGTGTCCCTCCAGACCCCTGTGGCCAACATCTCCCTGGACGCCAAAGTCCTCGAGGCCCTCCAGGCCGATGGGAAGCAGGACGTGGTGGTCTCGGCGGGACAGGCCGCTGCGGAGGCTCTGCCGGAGGCCGTCCGGGAGAGTCTGGCGGACCGGCCGGTCTACGACATCTCCATCACCGCCGGCGGCAAGGCCGTCTCCCAGTTCGGCGGCGGCACCGTGACGGTAGCCCTCCCCTATACCCCCGCCCCCGGAGAGGAGGCCGCCGCCCTGGCCGCCTGCTGGGTCGCCGGGGACGGCACCACCCAGGTGGTGCGGGAATCCATGTGGAAGGACGGCGCCCTGGTCTTTGCCACCCCCCATCTGTCCACGTACGCCATCGTCCACTCCGCCGGCTCCTTCTCCGACACCGCCGGCCACTGGGCCCAGGAGGACATCCGCTTCTCTACGGCCCGGGAACTGATGCTGGGCATGGGTGACGGCCAATTCCAGCCAGACGCCCCCGTCACCGGGGCTATGGCCGCCGCCGTCCTGGGCCGTCTGGCCGGGGTGGAGGACGCCCCGGAGGCCCGGGACTGGGCCACGCCCCATCTGGAGTGGGCCGGGAACAGCGGCCTCCTCCCCGACGGCTTCGCGCCCAACGCCCCCCTGCCCCGGGAGCAGCTGGCCTACCTGCTGGCCCGCTCCCTGGGCGGCCGCCCGGAGGCGGGGAACCTTCCGGTCTACACCGACCAGAGCTCCGTCACCGCCGGATATCTGGAGGACATCCAATACGTCCAACAGCTGGGGCTGATGCAGGGCCGCGAGGACGGCACCTTCGATCCCCAGGGCAGCCTTACCCGCGGGGAGCTCACCGCCGTGCTCCGCCGGCTGATCCTCCTCAAGCTGGGCTGATCCAAGCCATAAAAACCCCCGCCCGCGTCTGAGACGCGGGCGGGGGTTTTCGTTCCAGTCATTTGCCGACACAGAACCGCTGGAAAATGCGGGCGGTGATATCCTCCCGGACGCTCTGGCCGGTGAGCTCCCCCAGCGCGGATAGGGCCTCCTCCACATCGGTGAGGACGGCGTCGGGGGTAAAGCCCGCCCTCAGGCCCTCGGCGGCCCGCCAGACGGACTCCTTGGCCCGCCCCGCCGCCTCCGCCTGCCGGGCGTTGGTGAGGAGCTCCCCCTCCGTCCCGTCGGCGGGGCCGGGCAGGAGCCGGGCCACCGTCTCCCCCAGCTTGTCCAGGCCCAGGCCCAGCTTGGCACTGACCTCCACGCCGGGGGGCAGCTCCCCCTCCACTGTGGGGATGCCCCCCGAGGGCAGGTCGGATTTGTTCCAAACCAGAATGGTGGGCGCCAGGGCCACGGCCTCCTCCACCAGCTGAAGATCCTCTTGGGTCATCCGCCGGGACTGGTCCAGCACCACCAGGATGAGCCCGGCCCGCTCCATGGCCGCCCTGCTGCGGGCCACGCCGATCCGCTCCACCGCGTCCTCCGTCTCCCGGAGCCCGGCGGTGTCGATGAGCCGCAGGAGGACGCCCCCCAGGACGCACCGCTCCTCCACCGTGTCCCTGGTGGTCCCCGGCACGTCGGTGACGATGGCCCGGTCGTAGCCCACCAGGGCGTTCAGGAGGGTGGATTTCCCCACGTTGGGCCGCCCCACGATGGCGCAGGGCACACCCCGGGCCAGGACCTTCCCGCTGTCGTAGCTGGCCAGCAGGGCGGTCAGCCTTCCGTAGGCCTCCTCCAGCCCCGCCCACAGCTCTTTCTCCTCAAAAGGCCCGATGTCTTCGTCCGGATAGTCCAGCACCGCGTGGAAATGGGCCATCACGTCCACCAGCCCGTCGTAGATCTCCCCCACCCGGCGGGAGAGGGCCCCGGAGAGCTGGCCCGCCGCCTGGCGGACCGCACCGGGGGTCTCCGCGTCGATGAGGTCCATCACCGCCTCGGCCTGGGCCAGGTCCAGCCTGCCCCCCAGGAAGGCCCGCTTGGTGAACTCCCCGGGCCCGGCCTGCCGGGCCCCCTGGGCAAAGAGGGCCTCCAGCCCCAGGGCCAGCACCGCGGGGGCGCCGTGGCACTGGAGCTCCGCCGTCTCCTCCCCCGTATAACTGTGGCCCGCGGGGGACCAGGTGGCCAGGATCCGGTCGATGGCCCTGCCCTCCCGGTCCACCAGGGTCCCGTACACCAATGAGCGGGGCGGGTGATTCGCCAACCCCTTGCCGTCCAAGGACTGAAAGACCGCTCCGGCCGCCTTCGCCGCCTCCGGTCCCGACAGGCGGATCACGCCGATTGCGCTGCGGGCCGCGCCGGTGGCCACCGCGGCAATCAAATCGTTTTCCACGGATTCACCCCCTTTTTCTCCCATGGAGATTTTCGTCGAATTCGCCCGACAATTTGCCCTTGACAAGTCCTTATGTCAACCAAATCTGCATACCCTTTTCCACACTGTTAACATAAGCGAGTGTGGATAACGCTGTGGATAATGTGGAAAACCTTGCGGCTGCTCATTTTGTCACTTTTTGTAACCATTTCAGAAATGAATACTGCTTTGTATAACCGGTGTCAAAAAAAGATTACGGTCACGTAAAACATCCGTTCTTATTTCCCAATTTCCTTCAGCCGCCGGGTGATGACCTGGGCCACCTTCACCCCGGAGGCGCCCGCCTGGGCCAGGCCCCGGGTGACCCCGGCGCCGTCCCCGATGGCGAAGAACCGGGGCAGGGCGGTCTCCAGCTCCCCGGAGAGGGCCAGGCGGGAGGAGTAGAACTTTACCTCGGCGCCGTAAAGAAGCGTATCGTAGTTGGCGGTGCCGGGGGCCAGCTTGTCCAGCTGGTAGATCATCTCGATGATGTCGTCCAGCTGCCGCTTGGGCAGGGCCAGGGACAGGTCACCGGGCACCGCTGCCGTCAGGGTGGGCCGGGTGAAGGATTTGCTCATGCGGTGGTCGTTGGAGCGCACCCCCTTCACCAGGTCCCCGAAGCGCTGGACCAGCACGCCGCCGGCCAGCATGTTGGACAGGGAGGCGATGTGCTTGCCGTAGCGGTAGGGCTCGTTGAAGGGCTCGGTGAACCGGTTGGAGACCAGCAGGGCGAAGTTGGTGTTCTCGCTTTGGAGGGCGGGGTCGGCGTAGGAGTGGCCGTTCACCGTGTTGATGCCCTCCACGTTCTCGGCCACCACGTGGCCGTAGGGGTTCATGCAGAAGGTGCGCACCTGGTCGCCGTACTGCTTGGTGCGGTAGACCAGCTTGGACTCGTACACCACGTCGGTGATGTGCTCAAAGACCCGGGCGGGCAGCTCCACCCGCACGCCGATGTCCACCTGGTTGTTGATGAGCTGGATGCCCAGGCCCTTGCACTGGTTGGCGAACCACTCCGCCCCGGAGCGGCCGGGGCCGGCCACCAGCCAGCCGCAGTCCACCTCGTCACCCTTGGCGGTGGTGAGGCGGTAGCCCTCCTCCCCCAGGTTTTCGATCTTGTCCACCTCGGTGTTGAAGCGGAAGTCCACCCGGTCCTTCATGTCCTCAAAGATATTCTGGAGAATACGCAGGTTGTTTTCCGTGCCCAGGTGCTTGCAGCGGGCCTGGAGGAGGTGGAGGTCGAACTCCAGGGCCTTTTTCTCTAGGGCCTTGGCCGCCGGGCTGGAGGTGGAGTAGACCTCCTCGGTGGCCCCGTGGGCCACGTTGATCTCGTCCACATAGCCGATGAGGTCCATGACCTCCTTGGCGGGCATGAAGTCGGTGAGCCAGCCGCCGAAGGCGGTGGTGAAGTTGAATTTTCCGTCGGAGAAGGCTCCCGCGCCGCCAAAGCCGCACATGGTGTCGCACACCGGGCACTGGACGCACTCGCGCACCTTCCCCGCCACGATGGGGCAGCTGCGGCTGTAAATATCCCGGCCTTTCTCCAGCACCAGGACCTTCAGGCCGGGGTTCAGGCGGGTGAGCTCGTAAGCGGCGTAAATGCCCGCCTCTCCGCAGCCGATGACCGCCACGTCCACTTTTTCTCGCATGTCCATTCTCCTTTTGTATGGTGATGTGGGTAGTTACGGGATATTATATCATAGGATGCGCCGTTTGACAAAGGAAACGGCCCCCGGACCTGGTCCGGGGGCCGCTTTTTCCATAAAGTTTTTTACAGCGTGAGCACCCGGTGGAGGATGACCGCCATCTCGGCCCGGGTGAGGGAGCCGGTGGGGTTCAGCCTGCCGCTGTCGTCCCCCTGGATGACCCCGGCCTTGACCAGGGCGGCCACGGGCCCCTGGGCGTACTCGGCCACCGAGGACCCGTCGGTGAAGCTCAGCAGGCTGAGGCTCCAGCCATTCCCCAGGCCCCGTCCCACCGCGTCCAGGGTGCGGTGGAGGAGGACCATGGCGTCCTGCCGGGTCAGGGCCCCGGCGGGCTCAAACTTCCCGTCGCTGCCCTTGGCGATGCCCTGGTTTTTGGCCGAGGCGATGGCGTTGGCGTAATAGCTGTCCACAGGCACGTCGTCAAAGCTGTACCCGCTGGCCTTGGGCAGGTCGAAGGCCCGGTAGAGCATCAGAACAAAGTCTCCCCGGGTCATAAGGCCGGCCGGGTCGTACCGGCCGTCGCCGGTGCCGGTGGTGATGCCGTTCTCCGCCAGAAAATCCGCCGAGGCCGCCGCCCAGCCGTACTGGCCCATATCGCTGAACCGGGAGGAGACAGTCGGGGTGGTGACGGTGATCTCCACCGCCCCCTTGTACTCATAGCCGGCGGTATCGGTGCCGGTGTAATTGAGGGTGAAGGTGCCCTGATAGCCGTATTTGGGGACAAAGGCCACCCGGCTGACGGCGTTGCTGCCGGAAAGGCCGTACGCGGTGCCGGAGGAGACCAGGCCGCCGTAGCTGGCGGGGCCGGTATAGTCATAATACAGCTTGCCCCGGCTGGGATCGGGCAGGGTGAACTTCACCGAGGACAGGCTGGTGCCGCCCCGGGTGTCAAAGGCATTGGAAAAATCGTAGGGCTGGAACCGAACCGGGGAGATCCCCGTGGTATACCGGATGGTGCCGGGGTCCTGGCGGGGGACCACCTTGACGGACACCGTGCCGGAGACGCTCCGCTTATTGGTGTCCCGGCCGGTAAACTCGATCTCCACCGTGCCGGCGGTCCCGTTGGCGGGGACAAAGGTGACGTACTCCAGGTAGGGGCTGCCGCTGCGGTAATAGTTCGTGGAGGCGGCGACCTTCTTGTCATAGCTGCCGTCCTTGGCGTTGTACTTATAATAGAGGGTCCCCTTGCCGCTGCCGGGCAGGGTGAAGTTCACGTAGTCCAGGCTGTACCCGGTCTCCCCCTTGCACCAGTCGTTGAAGGCCCCATCGTCGAAGGTGACGCTCTGCCCGGCGGTGACGGTGTAGTTCACATCTCCCGGCTCCTGCCCTACGGCGATCTTGACGGTGCCGGAGACGGTGTTTTTGTCCGTGTCCCGGCCGGTGAAGGAGATGGAAACGATCCCGGTATAGTTCTTGGCCGGGACAAAGGTGACGTTGGACAGATCGGGGCTTTCCCCCCGGTAATAGCTGGTGGAGCTGGTGACCTTTTTCTCCCCGCTGGAGCCGTAGTTCAAATAGAGGACCCCCCGGTTGGAGGAGGGCAGGGTGAACTTCACATAGTCCAGGCTGTACCCCGTGATCTTCTTGCAAGCGCTGTTGAAGTCACTGGAGTCAAACTCCACCGCCTGGTTCGCGTCCGTGGCGTAGGTGACCTTGGCCTGCTGCTGGGTGACCGTGATGACCACCTGGCCGGTAATGCTGCTGCCGTTGCTGTCCACGGCGGTATAGGCGATGTTCACCGTTCCGGTGTAGTCGCTCTCCGGCACGAAGGTGACGTCGGACAAGTACCGGCTGCTGCTGCGGTAATAGCTGGTGGAGGCGGACACCTTACTGTCGTAGTTTCCGGTGGAGGTGTTGTAGTCGTAGTAAAGGATACCCCGGCTGGTGGCGGGGAGGGTAAAGCGGACGTAGTTCAGGCTGTATCCGGTGGAGTTGGTGACCGCCGTATTGAAATGGTCGGCGTTGAAGGCCACGGGGACCCCGGCGGAGGTGGTATAGGTCACGTCGGCCAGGGCGGCGTTGATGACGGTGACGGTGCATGTCAGATTGGAATAGGTCTTTCCGTTCACCTTGGGGGTAACGGTGATGGTGGCCCGGCCCACGCTCCGGGCCGTGAGGGTGATGGCGTTGTTATTCGTGGTGGTGGCACTGGACAAAGTAACAACGGAGGTGTTGCTGCTCTGCCAGCTCACTGTGTAGGAGGCTCCACTGGGGATGCCGCTTACGGACAGACTGGAAGTCTTGCCCGTGGTCATGGAAAGGTTGGTCTGGCTGAGAGAGAGGCTCATATCGACGACGTTGATCCTGCACTCCGCAGTCCGGGTGTCTTCCCCGGTCCCCACGGTGGCCGTGATGGTGCAGAAACTTCCCACCTTCGCGTTGGAGGGCACACGGACCGTCACCGTGGTACCGGCAGCGTCCACGGTAGCAAGGGAGGTATTACTGCTCAACCAGGTAACGGTCTGACCCGCCGGGGTGACATTGGCTGTGAGGGAAGCCGTACCTCCGATACTCACGTTGATAGCGCTGCTGCTCAGGCTGATGGCGGGGGCAGTGTCCGCCTCCACAGTGACGGTGCAGGTAGCGGTCTTTCCGTCATCATCGGTGATAGCGGCGATAGTAGTCGTGCCCACACCTACGGCGGTGACTTGGCCGTCCTTCACCGTGGCCACATTCTCCTTGGTGCTGGTCCATTTGATTGCCTTATTGGTAGCGTTCTCCGGGGACACCGTGGCGGTCAAAGTCTCCGTTCCACCCACTTTCAGGGATAGGGAGACTTTGTTCAAAACAATGCCGCTGACAGGCTCTTCCACGGTGACAGCACATGTGGCGTAAAGTCCTCCATCGGTTGTGACGAAAATATCAGCCTCCCCTGGAGACACAGCGGTAACCAAGCCATCCTCTACCGTGGCCACCGCTTCCCGGCTGCTGGTCCAGTGGACGGTTTTGTTTGTGGCGTCTTCTGGAAGCACCTCCGCCTCCAGTTTCAGGGTCTCTCCCTTTTTCAGGCTGACCTCGCGCTTGTCCAGACGCACTTCGGTGACGGCGATTTCAGGAGGCTGGCTCTCCTCCTCCCCCTCGGCCAGGGCGGCGGGCATCAGCCCCGCCGCCAGGGTCAGGGACAGCAGGGCGGCCAGCCACCGGGATCTCATCTTCTTCCTCATAACCTCAGACTCCTTCCAGTTCCAGTTTTCTGAAACGATTCTTTATAGTTTGATTGTACCGCTTTTCCCTCGGCTCTTCAACAATAGTAGACGTAAAAACCCACTGAAATGTTTCTTTTACCGGAAATTTTAAAAGCCGGGCGGTCCGCCCCCCTTTCTTGACGCTTCGGCTTTGCTGTGATAAAGTAAAGAAAATCGTTTCGTGTGATACGATTTGTGTGGAAATGGGAGGAAACGACATGAAGAAAAATAACCCCAGGGCCCTGCTGCCCATTTTGGTGTTCCTGCTTTTGTACCTGGGCCTGGGCCTCAGCTTTGAATACGTGCTGAAGATCCCCATGGGCTTCTATAACATCCCCATCGTGATCTGCTTCCTCATCGCCATCCTGGTGGCCTGCCTCCAGAACCCGGAGCTGTCCTTCGACAAAAAGCTGGAGATCATGGGCCAGGGGGTGGGGGATAAGAACATCGTCACCATGCTCCTCATCTTCCTGGTGGCCGGCACCTTTGTGGGCGTGGTGGGCCGCTCCAGCGCCGAGAGCGTGGCCTACTTCATGCTCTCCATCATCCCCGCCCGGTTCGCCGTGGCGGTGCTGTTCGTGGTCGCCTGCTTCGTCTCCACCGCCATGGGCACCAGCGTGGGCACCATCACCCTCATCACCCCCATCGCCGTCTCGGTGGCCTCCGCCTCCGGCTTCGGGGTGCCGCTGTGCATCGGGGCCGTCATGGGGGGCGCCATGTTCGGGGACAACCTCTCCTTTATCTCCGACACCACCATCGCCGCCTGCAACGGCCAGGGCTGCGCCATGAAGGACAAGTTCCGGGAGAATTTCGGCATCGCCCTCCCCGCCGCGCTGGCCACATTGGCGGTGATCCTGGTGCTGTCCTTCCAGGTCCCCCTGGCCGGGGCCGTGGTCCAGCCCTACGACCTCATCCAGATCATCCCCTACGTGCTGGTGCTCATCGGGGGCATCATCGGCTTCAACGTCTTTGTTGTGCTTTTGGTGGGCATCCTCTCCGGCTCCGTCATCATGCTGGCCACCGGCCACACCGCCGCCACCGACCTGCTGGCCAACATGGGCTCCGGCGCCGCCGGCATGTTCGAGACGGCCATGGTGGCCGTCCTGGTGGCCGCCATGTGCGCCCTCATCCGGGTCTACGGCGGCTTTGACGCCCTGCTGAACTTTATCCGCCGGGTGTTCAAGGGCCGCAAGGGGGGCCAGCTGGGCATGGGGCTCCTGGTGGGGGTCATGGACATCGCCACCGCCAACAACACCGTGGCCATCGTCATGGCCAACCCCATCGCCAAGGAGATGAGCCAGGAATACGGCGTTACCCCCCGAAAGACCGCCTCCCTCCTGGACACCTTCTCCTGCGTGTTCCAGGGGATCATCCCCTACGGCGCCCAAATGCTGGTGGCCATCTCCGCCGCCGCCGAGCTGGGCCACGCGGTCTCCGCCTTCGACATCATGCCCTTCCTCATCTACCCCTATCTCCTGCTGGTGAGCTCCCTGGTGTTCATCTTCGTCCTGCCGGAGCGGAAGAAGGCCTGATCTATGAAAAAAGGGCTGGTGGAGCGGCTTCCCCTTCTCATTCCCCTGGGGCTTTGCTTTCTGGTGCTGGGGTTTTTCCTGACCCCCCGGACGCTGATGCCGCCCAGCCGGGTGGACGAGGTCTTTTGGGTCGCCGGGCCCTCTCAAACCGGTTCCAGCACGGCCCCGGAAACCCTGGAGCGGGTAAAGGCCGCCATGGCCGATACCACGCTGACGCCGGTGGGCCTGCCCCTGCCGGAGGGATTTTACGGTCGGGCCATCACCTTCGTCTCCCCGGAGGTCAGCGAGCTTTACCTCGTCACCCTCCGCAGTCTGGACAACCGGGTCATCTCCGGGTTTGCCATCGACGAGCTGGGGCAGATCTACAAAAACCACGTCATCTACAACTACACCTGCGGCGGGGAGGAACTGCTGGACCTCTTGCGGGACGACAGCCTTTGGACCGGCATGACGGTCCTCTATCCAAACTGACAAAACAGCCGCCTCTTCCCAATGGGAAGAGGCGGCTGTTTTATAGAAATTGGGCGAACACCGACGCCGCCGCCACCGTGAGGAGGCCGGCCACGGCGATGGAAAGGCTGGACATGGCCCCCTCCACCTCCCCCAGCTCCATGGCCTTGGCGGTGCCGATGGCGTGGGCGCCGGTGCCCAGGGCCAGGCCCCGGGCGATAGGGTCGTGGATGCGGAAGAGCCGGAACAGCCCCTCGGCGGCCACGTTGCCCAGGATGCCGGTGAGGATGATGGCGGCCACCGTCAGGGCGGCCACGCCCCCCAGCTCCTCCGCCACCCCCATGCCGATGGCGGTGGTGATGGATTTGGGCAGGAAGGTGACATAGAGCTGATGGTCCAGGGCGAACACCCGACACAGCAGGAGGATGCCCGCCAGCCCGGCGAAGGTCCCCGCCAGGATGCCCCCCGCCACGGCGGGGAGGTTCTTCCGCAAAAGCCCCAGCTCCTCATAGAGGGGGACTGCCAGGGCCACGGTGGCCGGGGTGAGGAGCCAGGAGAGATACTGCGCCCCGGCGTTGTAGTCGGAATAGGGCACCCCCAGCACCTTGAGGGAGGCCATGACGCAGAGGATGGCGATGAGGAGCGGGTTCAGGACAGCCAGCTTGAACCGCTTTTTCAGGAGGAGCCCCACCTCGTAAAACAGCAGGCTGATCCCGGCGCCGAAGAAGAGGGAGCGGGCCAAAAAATCAGACATGCCGCTCCGCCTCCCCTTCGGCCTCTTCCTCCGCCAGCTCCCCCGGCTTCCGGGTGGCGCGGAGGATGCCCTGGGCGGTTCGGCCGGTGACCGCCATCACCAGCACGGTGGTGGTCACGATGATGACGGCGGCGGGGACCAGGATGGGCCGGAGAAGGCCCCAGATGTCCAGCAGGCCCACCGCCGCCGGGATGAACATGACGGGCATGATCTCAATGAGAAAGCTCGCCGCCCCCTTCACCTGCTCCGGCCGCACCAGTTTGGCGCACAGGGCCAGAAGCATAAGGGCCAGGCCGTAGACGCTGGCCGGGATGGGCAGGGGGATCAGGGCATGGAGGCCCTCCCCCAGGAAAGAGACCGCCAGGATAATCAGGAATTGTCGTAAAAAGGCCATGGACATACGCCTCCCAGAAAAATCAACCTCTTTATTATAAACGTCCTGTCAAGGACACTCCGCCGGTTTTTCTTTCCACCGGGCGGACCGGTCTCATCTCTGAAGGGAATGGCTGACCGTAGAAGAGGGGGGCCGCCGCCGGCGGTCCCCCCTCTTTTGGATTCCCGGCTCAGCCCTCCAGGCCGGCCACGGTGACGCCGGTATAGTACCACTCCAGGATCTCCTGAAAGTTTTTCCCCTGCCCCGCCAGGGCGTTGGCGCCGTATTGGCTCATGCCCACGCCGTGGCCGTAGCCGGTGACCCAGAAGGTGACCGTGTCCGCCGTGGCGGCGGCCTGGAAGTGGGCCGACCGAAGGCCGAAGATGGCCCGGACCTGGGGCCCCGTCACGGTGACCCGCCCGATGGTGACCGTGTCCACCGCTCCGGAATCGTCGGTGGTCAAGTCCTGGAACCAGCCCATGGGGTCGCCGGAGAAATCCGCCTCGGGCCGGGCGGAGAGAAATTTCTCCCGGAACTCCGCCGGGGTGAAGGTGACCACGGTGCGCCAGCCGGGCACCTCCTCCCCCTCCGGGCTGTCCACCGAGGCCAGATAGGGCACGCTGGAGCCCCAGACCTCCTGGGCGTCCGAGGTCTTGCCCGCGGCGGAGGAGAAAAAGACCGCGTCGATGGGTTGTCCCTCATAGAGGCAGAGAAGGCCGTCGGTGTCCGACACGGCTTCAGTAATCTTATCGGAATACCGCTGGGCGTTCTCCCCCCAGGCCGCGGCGGCCTGCTCCCGGGTCAGGTAGGCCTGACAGCAGGCCGAATCGGTGCACACGTCGGCGCCGGGGTGCTTGTCCCCCGCCCCGGCCCGCTGGTAGAGGCAATAGGTCCGGGCCGCCACGGTCTGGGCTTTCAATGCCTCGCTCTGGAAGGAGGCCGGCATCTCGGCGGCCACCACCCCCCAGAGGTAATCGGACAGGGTGACGGTCTCCACCGAGCCGTCGTTCTTCAGTAGCCGGAGAGTCTGTCCCCCGTCCCAGCCGGGCACCGGCGTCACCGAGGCGGGCTCCAGGATGGGGAGGGTGGCGGTGGGGACCGGCTCCGGCGTCTCCCGTCCTCCGGGTTCCTCCTCCCCCGGCAGGAAAAAGAAGGGTAGGAGGAACAGCAGCAGCAAAAGCACCGCCCCCGTCACCAACGCCTGCCGGGGCCAGGCCGGGCTTTTGCAAGTTTCATGCTTCACCATTTCAAAATCCCGTCCTTTTCCCGTCTCCGCCCCCAGGGGGCGAAGCGTCTGTTTTCTTGATTTTGTCAGCTCCGCCAGTTGACCCGCCCCACATTTTGGAGTACAATGATTTTCAACTTATATGGGCAAGGGAGTGTTCCAACATGCAGACTGCCGCCGTATCCGCCGGCTTCCTGGAGGGGCTGTGCGAGGAGTACCGTAAAAACAACCGCATCGACCCGGCCGCCTACGACAAGTGGGAGGTCAAGCGGGGCCTGCGCAACGCCGACGGCACCGGCGTGGTGGCCGGGGTCACTGAGATTGCCAACGTCCGGGGCTACTACATCCAGGACGGGGAGCGGGTGCCCATGCCCGGCCAGCTCATCTACCGGGGCATCGACATGGCCGAGCTCATCCAGGGCTTTACCTCCGAGGGCCGCTTCGGCTACGCCGAGACCGCCTACCTGCTCCTCTTCGGCGCCCTGCCCACCAAGCAGCGGCTGGCGGACTTCGAGGCCTTCATGGAGGCCCACCACGACCTGCCCTCCATGTTCACCGAGGACATGATCCTGAAGGCCCCCAGCCCCGACGTGATGAACAAACTGGGCCGGGCGGTGCTCACCCTCTACTCCTACGATGATAACCCCGAGGACATGGCGCTTTCCAGCGAACTGAGGCGAGCCATGATCCTGGTGGCCCGGGCCCCCCAGATCGTGGCCCACGCCTACGCCGCCAAACGGCACTACTACGACAACGAAAGCCTCTACCTCCACCGGCCCCAGCCGGGGCTGACCATGGCGGAAAATTTCCTCTGGGCGGTGCGGCACGACAACAAATTCACCCCCGAGGAGGCAAAGCTCCTGGACCTGTGCATGGTCATCCACGCCGAGCACGGCGGCGGCAACAACTCCGCCTTTACCTGCCGGGTGCTCACCTCCACCGGAACCGACCTGTACTCCTCCATCGCCGGGGCCATCGGCTCCCTGAAGGGCCCCCGCCACGGCGGCGCCAACAAGAAGGTCATGGAAATGTTCCAGTACATCGAGGATGGGGTCAGGGATTGGACCGACGAGGAGGAGGTCTCCGCCTACCTGGGCAGGCTCATGGACAAGGAGGCCGGGGACCGCTCGGGGCTCATCTACGGCATGGGCCACGCCATCTACACCCTCTCCGATCCCCGGGCCGTCCTGCTGAAAAAGTACGCCAAGGGACTGGCCGAGAGCAAGGGGATGCTGGACGAGTTCCAGCTCTATGAGGCGGTGGAGCGGCTCACCCCCCGTGTCATGGCCGCCCACGGGCAGCGGAAGGTGGTCTGCGCCAACGTGGACCTCTTCTCCGGCTTCGTGTACAAGATGATGGGCATCCCCATGGAGCTCTACACCCCTCTCTTCGCCATGGCCCGGATGGTGGGCTGGTGCGCCCACCGCGTCGAGGAGCTCTTCACCTCCGGCGGGCGGATCATCCGCCCCGCCTATAAGGTGGTGGCCCCCCTGCGCCCCTTCGTGCCCCTGGAGGAGCGGTGAGTCGGACCGGCAGAGTTTTCCCCGCCTGAATAAAAAACCACGCCCCGCGCCGTCCTCTCTGGACGGCGCGGGGCGTATGTTTTTGAGATTTTTCAGCGGACCGGCAGGGCCTTCACGGCCCGCTCCAGCAGCTCCAAAAGCAGCGGCATGACCGCGGGCTCCGGCAGCATCAGCCGGACCGCCCGGGTGTCCAGCCCCACGTAGGACTGGCAGCTGACGGTGAGGATGCCGAACTCCATCAGGTGCTTTTGCAGGTGGAAGTCCTCTCCTCCCCCCTCGTAATAAAGCATCATGATGGGGGTGCTCTCGCAGGTCTCCGCGATCCGCAGGGCGCGGCCCCAGGTCTTGTTGAACCCCTCGATGGCCTGGGTCAGCTCCCGTTTCCCCTTCTTCACCGGCTGGATGCCGAAGGGATCTTCCGGATTTTCCAGCTTGGTCTGGAGGGCGGTCTGGGCCAGGGAGCGGGCCAGGCCGTTGCTGTTGAAGGGGAGCACCAGCTTCTCCAGCTGGGTCAGCAGGCCCCACTGGTTGGACGCCACGCCGTACCCCAGCCGCACCCCGGCCATCCCCCAGCCTTTGGAAAAGCTGCGGGTGACGATCATATTGGGAAACCGGGGCACCAGGTTGATGGCGCTCCTGCCAAAGGGCATATACTCGGCGTAGGCCTCGTCCACCACCAGCACCCTGTGGAGCTCCAGCGCCCGCCGGGCCACCGCCTCGATGTCCTCCAGGGCCAGGATCTGCCCGGTGGGGTTGTTGGGGTTTTCCACGATAAAGAGGTCGTACTGGGGGCCCATCCGCTCCAGGTACCCCTCCGCCTCAAAGCGGTAGCCCCGCTCCCGGTTGAGGTAATAGCACTCGTACACCGAGCCGCTGCAGTTCACGTGGTCGATGTAGGCGGTGAACTGGGGGGCGTGTCCCAGGACTTTCTTCCCCCGGGTCAGGCACAGCAGGTTCAGCCCGCACAGGATGTCGTAGGAACCGTTTCCCAAAATGAAATGGTCCCCGGTGAGCCAGTCCTCCCCCACCCCGTTGCGCCGGTACCAGTCCGCCAAAGCGTCCTTCAGAGTGCCGTCATGGGGGTAATACTTGATGACGGCGTAGTCGCCGTGGTGCTCGTCCGTCCTCTGCCGGAACTCGTGCAGCCGTTGGAAGATGCAGTTGCCCAGCGGGTCCGCGTTCACCCCCAGGGAGCAGTCCACCTTGACCTCTCCCTCCGGGACGCTGCCCGCGTAGTCCTTGGAGACATAGTCCACAATGTAGGGATTCAGCGCGATCGGTTCCATCTTACCTCTCCTCCTTCTTCCCGTGGGCCGCCAAGACAACCGGCGGCAGGGTGGCTTCACCTTGTCCCGCCCTATTCAAACAGCCAGAAGAGCTCTCGGTCCGAGAGCTCCAGCCCCACCTTTTTCTGAAGGGCCAGGGAGGCGGCGTTCTCCGTCTCCACCTGGCCGAAGGCGTACTGCCCCCGGCTCAGGGCCAGCCGGACGGCTCCGGCCTCCAGCGCCTCCCCCAGGCCCCGGCGCCGGTATTCCGGCAGGACCTCCAGCATCCCGATGGAGCCCTCGTCGTGGAAGCCCACGAACCCGGCGGGCGCCCCATCCACAAAGGCCCCCAGAAGGCCCCGCTCCACCGCGCCCAGCATATAGTCCAGTCCGCCGAAATCGCTGGAGTAATGCTCCGCCGCCCACCGGGCCCACTCGGGGCCCAGCAGCCTCAGCTCCCCCTCAAATTCCGGCAGCGGGGGCGGCTGGCTGGCCGTCCAGGCCGCCGAGCGGACGATCTTCCTCCCGTGGAGCCCCAGGCGCTCCTCCAGCAGGGGCAGGCACCACAGCGCGTGGCCGGTGACCAGCTCGGCGTCCCCCGGAATGAGGTCCAGCAGTTCCGCCGCCCCCTCTTCCAGGGCAAACATGTAAGAGCCGCTTCCATGGTCCAGCAGGACTACGCCCCGCTCCTCCGCCGCCAGAACCTCCGCCGAGCCACGGCGGAGCACCTCCAGCATGTTTACATAAAACAGAGGGTCCTCCAGCAGGAACCGCCGGGCCAGCGCCAGATCATCCATGGATCGTTTCTCCTTTGAGGGGCAGTGTGATGACAAAGGTGGTGTGCCGCCCGGTGCTCTCCGCCCGGATGGAGCCGCCGTGGAGCTCCACGATCTCCTTGGCGATGGCCAGGCCCAGGCCCGCCCCGCCGGTGCGGGTGGACCGGGCCGCGTCCAGGCGGTAGAACTTCTGAAAGATATTGGACAGCTCCTTTTCCGGAATCTCCAACCCCTCGTTAGTGACGCTCACCACCGCCTGGTCCCCTTCCCGCTTGGCGGTCAGCCCCACCGGGCCGCCGGGGGCGGAATAGCTGACGGCGTTGCGCAGCACGTTGTCAAAGACCCGGGCCAGCTTGTCCCCGTCCCCCTCCACCACCAGCCGGGGCTCGATCTCCGGCACACAGGTGAGCTGTTTGCCCGCGAAGAGGGGATAAAACTCGTCGGCCAGCTGCTCCAGCAGGAAGGAGACCTGCACCTCGTCCCGCCGGTCCAGGGCCAGGTCCATGGTGTTGATGTCGAAAAACTCCCCCACCAGCTCCTCCAGCCGCTTGGCCTTGTCCAGGGCCACGCCGGTGTACTTGCTCCTCTGTTCCTCGGTGAGCCCCGGCTCGTCCCGCAGCAGCTCCAGATAGCCCAGGACGGAGGTCAGCGGGGTCTTTAAATCGTGGGCCAGGAAGGCGATCAAGTCCTGCCGCCGCTTCTCCTCCTGGCGCACCTCCTCCTGCTGGAGGAGCAGGCGGGAGCGCACGGCGGACAAATCCCCGCCCACCGGCCGCAGGGGGCGGGGCACCTCGGGCTGCCGCTCCGGGTCGGCCAGCACCTCCCGCAGGTATTTCCCCACCTGCCGCAGCCGCCGTCCGGGCAGGGCGATCAGCACGATCACCGCCACCAGCAAAACCAAAAAAGCGCCCGTCACCAGGGCGATCTTCCAAGCGGGCACGCGCACCCCTCCTCTCGTTTTTTTCATTATAATCCGCCTGGCGGAAAATGACAAGAAGGGCCCCCGGCAAAAAGCCGGGGGCCCTTCTCATGATTGGTTCTGCGCTTATGCGCTGGGACCGCCGTCGTTGGCGTTGTCGTGGTAAAGCCAGGTCTCGTCGATCCAAACGTTCATCCAGTGCTCGGGAGGCACGGGCTTGGTCTCATCGGGCCAGTAGAAGGTGTGATCGTTGGCGGCCTCGATGATCTCGTAGTAGGCCCAGTGTCCCTTGGGCACGTCGGGCCAGGTCATGTACTGGGTGGAGCCGTTTTCCGTGTTGTGGCTCGCCACGCCGCTGTGGACGTACTCCGTCAGCTCGCTGAGGCCCACGGCGTCCACGCCCCGGTTCAGGTAGCCGTTGAAGATCTTCACCGCCTCATCCCGATGGATGTTGCTCAGAGGCTTGAAGGTCCCGTCGGTGTAGCCGTTCACCCAGCCGTTGGCGTAGGTGGTGTACACCCCGTCAACCGCCCAGGAGGCGATGTCACCGGCGTCGGAGAAGGGCATCCCCTGGTTGCTCTGGATGCCCGCCAGACGGGCGATGACGGTGGCGAACTCCTGCCGGGTGATGGGCTGGCCGGGACGGAAGGTCCCGTCGTCATACCCCTTGAACACGCCGTTGATGGTGCAGAAGGAGATGGCGCTGTAAGCCCAGTCGTTGGCCACGTCAGAGTAGTTGCCGGGGTTGCCGTAGTCGCTGCCCTCCACGAAGCCCTCCAGGCAGGCACGGGCAATAATGGTGGCAACAGACCCACGGGTGATATCATCAGAGGGTCCAAAGGTACCATCAGGGTAACCAATGACGTAATGGCCGTGATCGACGGCCGTGTGGCCCTCTTCCGTCTCATAGACGGCGTAGAAGATCGTATCCGCTTCAATCTTCTCTTCTGTCGGATTCACCAGCTTAGGCGTTTTTCCCTCCTGAATCTTGGCGGGATCGGTGGTGGACCAGCCCAGGAATTTGTAGCCCTCCAGGGCGGTCACCTCCGGCACGTTGACAGGAGACTTGCCCAATTTAACCGCCTCTGAGGTCAAATCCTCACTGACTCCGTTGAAACCCAGGGCATAATCCACGCTGGCCGGGCACTTCTGGGCCGCGGCGGCCGGCAATGCCGCCGCGGTCAGAAGCAGAGTCACGGAAAGAAGGGTTCCGATGATTCTTTTCGCCTTCATCTTTTACACTTCCTCTCAAACGTTGGGGCCGCCATCGCTGGCGTTGTCGTGGTAGAGCCAGGTCTTGTCGATCCAAACGTTCATCCAATGCTCAGGCGGAATCTGCTTGGTCTCATCGGGCCAGTAGAAGGTATGGTCGTTGGCGGCCTCGATGATCTCGTAGTAGGCCCAGTGTCCCTTGGGTACGTCGGGCCAGGTCATGTACTGGGTGGAGCCGTCCTCCGTGTTGTGGCTGGCCACGCCGCTGTGGACGTACTCCGTCAGCTCACTGAGGCCCACGGCGTCCACGCCCCGGTTCAGGTAGCCGTTGAAGATCTTCACCGCCTCATCCCGGTGGATGTTATTCAGCGGTTTAAAGGTCCCGTCGGTGTAGCCGTTCACCCAGCCGTTGGCGTAGGTGGTGTACACCCCGTCAACTGCCCAAGAGCCGATGTCGCCGGCGTCGGAGAAGGGCATCCCCTGGTTGCTCTGGATGCCCGCCAGACGGGCGATGACGGTGGCGAACTCCTGCCGGGTGATGGGCTGGCCGGGACGGAAGGTCCCGTCGTCATACCCCTTGAACACGCCGTTGATGGTGCAGAAGGAGATGGCGCTGTAAGCCCAGTCGTTGGCCACGTCGGAGTAGTTGCCGGGGTTGCCGTAGTCGCTGCCCTCCACGAAGCCCTCCAGGCAGGCGCGGGCGATAATGGTGGCAACAGACCCACGGGTTATGTCATCCGACGGGCCAAAAGTACCGTTGGGATAGCCGATGACATAGTGGCTGTGGTCAATGGCCGTATGCTCCCCAGAAGCGGTCTCATAGACGGCATAGAACGTGGTCTCCTTGGTGATCTTCACCGTAGTGGGATCCACCAGGACAGGGGTCTTGCCATCCTTAAGCTTGGCGGGATCGGTCTCGGACCAGCCCAGGAACTTGTAGCCGTCCAGCGGCTTAATGGTGGGCACATGAGCGGGATACTTGTTTTTGGCCACGGTTTCAATGGTGACGTCCTCAGTCACACCGGTGTTGCCCACATAGTAGTGCACGGGGTAGGGACAATCGTCGCCGCCGCCGCCACCGCCGCCGCCACCGGTGCTGCCGGCAGGATTAATGGTGATGGTCAGTGTATAGGTGGCCACAACGTCGTCTAGCGCACCACCGTCTATGCTTTCACCCTTGGCGGTAAGCTTCAGGGTATATGTGCCCGTGGCAGTGGTCGTCGCGGCGGACAGGCCCAGGGTGTAGGTCGTCTTAGCCCCGGCGGGGGTAAGCTCATTGATTGCGGTGGGCGTCAGCGTCCACACTGCGCCAGCGGGCAGAGTGTTGGTGGTCTGTTCCACCTCGATGTCGTAGACCGTCTCTCCATACGCGCCCAGGTTGATGGTGTAGTCACTCAGGGTCCCTCCGGCGGTGATGGTGACACTGCGGGTGTGGTCCACCGCGGGACCTCTGGCGTCGCTGCCGTTGCTTACCGCGTCGTCAAACTTCAGGACGGCGGTAGCCGGAATGATTGTGGGTGCGCCGGTAAAGGTACCGGCCTCACCAGCATCGCCTGTTCCGGCCACAGTGATGGTGTTGTTGTCAACGCCATTGTTCTTACCATTGATGCTCATGTCGCCGTCCACGGAGCCCAGCTTGTGGTTCCCGTCAGGGGTCACGACGACCACCGGACGGTACTCCTTGCCAGCCTCAAACTCGGTATCCGTAGTCGTCTTCCAACCGCCAGGAGCGTTGTCGTCCTTCTCCTGCCAGGTGATGGTGACGGTGGTGCCGCCCGGCAGCGGATTGCCGTTTTTATCCGTGGCGGTATTATTAGTACCGATGGTCTTATCAATGGTTACTCCCGCGGTAGGATCCTGGGTAACGACCTTAACGCCGTCGATCTCAGCAGGCGTTACGCTCATGGTTCCCTGAGTCTGGGTCCCCGGCTTGTAGAAGCCGTTCTCATTCCCCGTACCCATGGCAACACCTGCGGCAGTGATGGGCTTATTATCGCCCACATTCGCGTTGTCCAGCGTATAGCCAGTGGCGGTAAGGCTCACGTTATCGCCAGCCAGCAGCGTGTCGCCGGGCGTCAATTTCCCATCGGCCACATTGACACTGCCGTCGTAGGTCTTGGTGCCGCTGGCGCTGCCAGTGGTATAGTTCAGCTCCCTGGCCTTCATCTCAAAGGCCACCTTCTGGTTTTCCGGCTCATCCGTAGATTTCTTACCAGACAGCTCCACCCAAAGGTCGGTCGTCGTAGCCTTTGCGAAGGTCATATCCGAGTCCGTGCCTGTAGTCGAGACTGTGACATCACCAGAGGTGCTGTGCCAGGTCACAGTACTCGTCAGCTCAGTCCCGGTGCCGTCCACCAGCTTGCCGTTGGACTGCACCGTGTAGTCCACATACTTGATGGCCTCATTCTTCAAGTCGTCATAGAACACCCGGACGACCAGGTTGGTCCGCTCCATCACTTTGGCGTCGGCGGCATCCGCCAGGCCATTCATGTAGGTACCTTCCGCAGTACCATAGGTGACGCTGTTGGTGGCGTTGTTGGGGGCGGCGGGATTCAAAAGCTGCACACCGTTGACGATTCGGTCGCTCACTGTGAGGGTAAACGTCTTCGTCGGCAGCCCATCCACGTCGGCCTTGTAGTCGCTCGTCGTTGTGTTGGCGTAAGCGGATCTGACCTCGATGGTATAGTCACCGTTCGCGTCGGGCTTAAACTTAGTGGGATCAGAGATCTCCCCCGTCGACAGGCTGCTGCCGGCCGGCACGGCGGTGAGCCAATAGGTATAGGTGTACTTACCGGTAACCGTACCGCTGGCCTTGCCGCTGTCGGTCCATTCGGCGGCGTCCGTCTCACCCTGCTTGATTGCATAGGTCATGCTGGGCTCCGCCTGGGCCTTGAGGTTGTACTCCACATCCTTCTGGGCACCGCCGGTGGTATTGCTCAGGTCCATCTCAGCTGCGGCCTTCTCAATGATCCAGGTGCCTGCCAGGGTCTTGGTCAGCGCATTGTAGTAGCTGCCCTCGGCCACGGAGACATAGATGTCATAGGTCCCGGCGTGGAGCTTTCCGCCGGTCACCGCGTCACCAGCCGCGCCGCCGGTGGCGACATAGTAGACCGTCACGGCGCCCGCGGCGCCGGTGTAGCCAATCTGAGCCGGCGTGGTGATGGCGCCCTCATCGATGGTCTGTTTGTAGCCGTGGAAGGTTGCGGTCCCCCACGTGAAGCTGCCCAGGGCGGTGCCTCCGGTCTGATCCTCCAGGGCACCGATCACCAGATCCACCTTACCGGCAGAGTTGGTGGCATTCACCTTCTCGGAGTCGCTGTACCCAGACCCCGAGGCTTTGGCCTGGACCTCCACCTTATAGTTCTTGCCGGGCAGGAGGCCGTCGGCGGCAGTAAAGATTTTCTCGTAGGTTGCAGAACCGTTGGCGTTGATCTCCACCTCGGTAATCTTTGTACCCGTGTCGGGATCTGTCACGACCACGGTGTACTTGTCCACATGGGCGTTGTCGTCGTCAGACTTGGCGATGACCAGCTTCATGCCGCCGGTGCCGTTGTCATTGGGCGCCCAGGTGGTGATCTCAGGGGCATCCACCTGGACCGTCAGCGTTCCGGTGGCCGCCGTGGCCACGCTGCTGGCCGCGCCGCCGTTGACGGGGTCTGTGTATCCGATGGTCACCCGGAAGGCAGCGTTGGCATAGGTCGCCGCGTTGTCAGCCGTAATAGCAAGGGTCTTGGACGTTCCGGCGGTCGACCAGCTGCCGTCGTTATCAGGCGTGGTGCTGTATTCCCACAGGTAGGTGATGCCGGGGGTGATACCGGGGGTGCTGTCCAGGCCATCAATGGTGACCTCGGTGTCGCCCACATAGAGGTGGCCGCCCTGCGGGATGGAGGGGCTCATGGTGACCCCCACGGCGGGGGCGGTGCCAGTGCTGTAAGCGACTTCGATCCCGCCGCTGATCTTCTTGTGGAAGGTGGCCTTCAGCGTGTCGCCGTCGCCGCGGTTGGCCAGCACGTAGCTAAACGTATTGCCGGTGCTGGTTCCATCTGTGGTAACGTCCCACCCCACAAAGCCGAACTTGTTATTGTCGGCGGGTGCAGCGGTAAAGGTAGTGTCGGCTGTGACGGTGACCGTCTCGGACCCGTCGCTCACGCCGGCGGTCTCGTTGGCAAAGACATTGGGAGCGGAGGTGACCTTGCCGCCCGCGGTAACCTCCACGGTCAGCTTTTTGCCCAGAGCCGCGTCGTCGCTGCCTCTGGCCAGGCCGTCGTTGGTGGCGGCATCCGCCAAGGCCTGGGCCGCCACGTGGACGTAGTAGGTCTGACCGCCGGTCAGGCCGGAGACCTCGATCTTGTCCCCGTCGCTGGCAGTCCATGCGGCGGTGTTGCCGTCACTGGTGGCATCCTTATAGCCGAAGGCCAGCTGGCCGGACACAGTGGCGGTACCCAGAGCCGCACTCTTGATGTCCGCGGCGGAGGGCGCTGTGCTGCTGCTGCTGATAACATAGTAGATTCGGGCGTCCACCGCGATGGCGGCGCTGAGGCTGCTCACGGTCACCGTCTCATAGTCCACCGGGTCCAGCACAGCCGTGACGCTGCTGGCGGGCAGAGTCTTGAAGGCATAGGTCAGGGTCAGGCTGCCGTCACCGTTCAGCTTGTATTTCAGGACATTGCCGTTGCTGTCCGTGGCGCCGGTGGTGCTGGCCTTCAGGCCGTCCACCGTAAAGCCGGTAGCGTCCGGAGCGGCAAAGGTGTGGTTCTGGTTGGGCTTAAGCACCACCGTCACGGTATACGCCTTACCGGCCTGGAACTGGCCGGGCGTGCCGCCGGTGCTGTCGGCCCAAGTGACGGAGTCCACACTATAGTTGTTCCCGTAAATACCGTCGGCCGTGCTATTGCCCGTCACATCAGCAGCAGCGACAGGGGTTCCTCCCACGGTGGGCGGGGTGAGGCCGGTAATGGCCGCGTTGGTGATCCCCGCCTTCGTCACCTCCAGCTTCACCTTGTAGGTGGCGCTGGCGGTAGCGGAGTCTGCTGTCGTACCTGTGGCGGTATAGGTCTCGTCATAGGTCGCCGCCTCGGTGGACAGGGGAACCGGCTTGCCGCTGGGCGGTGTAATGACCAATTTATTGGTGCCAATCTGGCCCGCCACCAGGGTGCCGGGGTCGGTGAAGGTGTGGGAGTAGCCGCTGGCCGCCTCATCAACCGCGGTCACAGCCACGCCGGTAAAGGTGGCGTTGCCGATGTTCTTGATGTCCACCGTCACAGTGCCGGGGGTCTGCCCATAGGTCACCGTCACCGTCTTCTCTTTGCCGGTACCAAAGTTGGAACCACCCTCATCGACCATGCCGATGTTGGGGTCCTTCTCCTTAGCCGTCAAGGTCTGTGTCTCGTCTACCGTATTGTAGTTGTCCGTATCCACCGCGGCAAAGGTGAAGGTATAACTCTCCGTACTGTCAGCATGATCCACCCCGACCACAAAGTTGGGGGGAGTGGCGGTCCATGCATTGAGGTGATCCAGGTCTTCGTTTGTATAGGGGTCCACAACGCTGGTAACCGTTATCGTGCCGCTAGCCACCACAGGCTCACCCTGGAAATTAAGCCCATTTCCAGCATTGGGCGTATAGGTAAACCCGGTGACCACAGGTGTGGCCTTGGCCACTTCCAGGGTGCACTCCACAAAGGCGTCCTCATTCTTGGTCGTATCATGGACCTTGACCTGGAAGCCGTAGCTCCCCGCAGCACCCATACGGGCGCTGGGCTGGAGCTGGATGACACCGCTCGCGCTGATGGCGAGGAAGCCGGTGGGGTCCTTCAAGGCCGTGTCGGCGGAAGCCTCCAGGCTGTAGGTGTAGTTGCCGGAACCGCCGGTGACGGTAACCCCGGTGGTCGGTGCCCCGATCCAATCGTTCTGCGCCATATGATAGACGGCGTTCAAGTCCACAGAGGCCACGGCCAGCGTATCAGACACCCAGACCTGATAGAAGGTAATGGTTCCGCCGGCGGCCAGGCCGTCTACCATGTCAGCGGTAATCACTACGGTTCCGCCAAAGTTGGTGCGGGTGTTCGTGGGCTGCGTGTCGCCGCTCTTCCAGGACCAGCTGGTTGGGTCGGTGTAGCCTGCCCGGGTACCGGTACTGGAGGGCGCGTCAAGGGTAATGGTATCCCCCACCTTGACATTGGTCTGGCTGCTGGGCATACTTCCCCCGGTGCCGCCATTGGCGTCAAAGGCCACCGTATAGGTATTCTGGAACTTCGCGGTAACCGTGATGGCGCCGGTGCCGGTGCCCTCGGGGGTGTACGCGCCGGTGTCGCTCACGCTGCCTGTGCCGGTGCCGGAGACCGTCCACTCCTTGAAGGCGTGGTTCGTCTGCGCATTGGGCGTCATAGACAGCTGGTAGGGAATCGTCTCCACCGTGTTAGCCGTGGCATCGCCCTGGCTGCCGTATACGCTGAACGTCTTGGGCTCGCTCTCCTTGGCGGTTTGGCCACCCACGCTCACGGTGCCGTTGTCATCCGCGTCAGTGGTGACAATGACCTGATACGGGGTCTTAAAGGAGGCGGAATTCACTTCAGAGAGGATCCCGCTGGCGCTTTCCGCCACCACATAGAGCTTATACTCCGTGTTGGCCGTCAGACTGCTCAGCCCTTCAGCGCCGGTATAGGTCGCCGTACCGGCGGAGGCGGTGCCGGTCACAGACCCGGTCCTCCCGCTCTTCACCGCGGCTCCATCGGCGGGCGCCGGGGCACTCGCCAGCTGGACCTTGTAGTAGAAGGTAACATTGACCCCGGAGGCCGCAGTCAGCTGGGTGATCTTACCCGCGTTGTAGGCGGTGGCTCCCACTGTGATGGCAGGCGTTCCGGCGGCGGTGGCCGGGAAGGTATACACCAGCGTGGCGCTGGTTCCGTTAGCCGCCACCGTCAGCCGGTCGCCCGTGGCGGCCCCGTTGGTGACGCTGTTCCCGTTTACAGAGCCGGCGGCATCGGCGGCAAAGACATACCCCGCATTGGGCTCCACCGTGATGGTAACGGTATAAGCCACGCCGCTGCCGAACTTATTGGCGCTCTCCAGGGTGGGCGCCCATGTTACATTCGTAACTGTGTAGTTGCTGCCCCCAGGAACCGTGGCTTCAGCAACAGTGTTCGCCACCTCACCCGCGACGGGCGCGGCCACCGAAGGCGCGATGGCATTGATGGCGGCCGCGGTGATGGTGAAGGTACCCACCGTTGTCTCGGACAAAGCCAGGTAATAGCTGCCCTCGGCAGTGGCCACCTTCACATCGTAGGTCTGGGCCGCGTTGGGCGTGGTGGCACCATCCGTCTGCCCGAGGTAACTCACCGTCAGCGCTCCCGCCTGTGCCGACGTGATCCCGGAAGCGTAGCTCAGCGTAACGCTCTTGTTGGTGCCGTCATAGCTGGCTTCCTCAAAGACAGCGTCCCCACTTACCATACTGCCGGTAGAGATCATCGTGCTGGTCAGGTCGCTCACTTTCAGGACTACCTTGCCGGCGTCCGCGGCGGAAGTCGCGGTCCAGGCGTTGGAGGCCGGATTCTCATAGGAGGCGGCCGAACTTGCCTTTCTGGTCTGGACCTCCACGGTGTACTGGCCCACGCTCGCCCCTGCGTCTGTGGGCTTGATCTTCGATTTGTCGGCGGGGATGAGGACCTTATAGAGCCCGTTGTCCGCATCATACTCAGCGCCCCGAGCGGAAATGGTCTTTGTATCAATGGTACCGTTGTCCCGCTTGATGACCACCTCATAGCTCCCAACCGGGTTGTTGGACGCCACATCGTCCGTGGACGCGGGGAAGGTCAGGTAAAGTCCGCCACCGGCCAGCTTCTCGTCAGCCAGGCCCAAAGAGGCCTCGTCCCGCTCCACCTTGGCCAGCGTGGCGGAGGCCGGGTTCACAAGAACCTTGGTGGCCTTGCCCGCGGCGGAAATGGTCACGGAGGAGTTGGCAGGATCTCCCGTATAGGTGACCACCACCTGAATATTCTTGCCCAGGTAGAGGCCGTCAGTGCCGGCAGCTACCATCCAAGCATGGCTGGTAGCGCCGGTGATATCCTGCCAAGTGCCGGAGGCGTCCTTATACTGCCACTGGAAGGTCAGGTCCGTGTTGCCGGCCGTGAAATCGGCGGGCTGTCCGTTGCCGATCACGATACCGATGGCGGAATTGCCCACCCCGGCGGTCAGGGTATCCCCCACCTTGAAGGAGTTGCCGCCGCTGATGGTTCCCGTACCGCTGATGATCTTGTGGAACGTCGCGGTGACGGTCTCCCCGTCCCCGGCCGGGGTGTAGGCCCCACCGGTAAGGGCAACGGACCACTCCTTCAGCTCCCAGCCCCGGGTGGCGGCCGTGGCGGCCAAGGCCACGCTCTGCGTCTGCTTCACACCCACATCCGCAGTGCGGTCAGCGGGTGTCGTGGTGCCCTTCAGGGTCGTGCTTCCCACCGTGACCGTGTTGTAGGCGGTATCGTCATAATCGCCCTTGGCGTTCACCAGATTCACCGTCAGCTTGTACCAGGTTTCAAAGGGGTTACTGACCACAGAGGTCAGCGCGGAGGTGTTGCCGTCGGCCCCCACGGCTTGCGCCACCGCATGGACATAATAGGTATGGTCGCTCTGCGTCAAGCCGGAAAGCGCCCGATTGGTGAAGGAACTCTCGCTGGTGCCAAAACTCACCTGATCCGCAACGGCGGTACCGCCACCGGCGGCGGTGACAACGGCCTCCGCGGTCAAGCCCGCCTGCTCGCTGCTGGTGACCACGTAGTAATACTTCACACCGGTGGTCTCAGCGGCCCCAACGGAGAACTGACCGGCATCGTAACTGGTGCCCTCGGCGCCGACCGTAAGGTTGGTCGGCACAGCCAGCTTGGTGGCGGGGAAGGTATAGGTCAGCGTGACCGCGGTATCAGTGACAGTAACGGTCACACTGCCGTTGTCCGCGCTAGAGCCGTTAACCTGGCCATTGATGGTATAGGTGCCCGCCACAAACTTATAGTTCGTGCTGCTCGGAGAAAGAGTCACGGTAGCGGTATACGCGGTGCCGTACGCGGCGGTGCCGCCCACGCTGCCGCTGTTGCTCCAGGCGGTGGTCTGCGTAAACAGCGGATCCACCGTTCCGATCACACCGTTGGCCAGCGGTTGTCCCGCCTCCGGCGCCGCCACGGTCACGGCGCCCGCGTTGATCTCCGCCTTGGCGACATTCAAGGTGGCGGTGTAGGTCTGGTCGGCCGCGCCTGCGGAAGTGGTGCCGTCCGCCTTGAACGCCTTGATCGTATAGGTGGCGGTATAGCCGTCCTTCGCGTTCATATTGGTGTTGGGGGTCACGGTGAAGGTCACCGTGTTGCCCGGCTCCACCGCATTTGTACTGGAGAGACTGGCTGCCGCCCCGTTAAAGGCGCTCTCACTGTCCGTCGTGGTGAGGGTGAACTTCATAGGCATATTGCCGGTGTTGGTCACCGTCACGGTCTTGTTGGCCGGGGAAATGGTGTTGTTGCCGTATGTGCCGGTAAAGGTCTCGGCATCAGCGCCGGTGGCATCCCCGTCGCTGACGGTGAAGGTGTAAATGGGTCCGTCCGTGACCACGGCGAAGGCGGCGTCCGCCGTGATGGCCACCGAAGCTGTGGCCGTGGTGACCTCGGCTGTGCTGCCGTTTGTAGTAGACGTATTCGCCGTGATGTTGTATCCGGTGAAAGACACATCACCGTCCTTCGTGGCCGCAATGGTGTAATTGCCCTTGGGCACCTTGACCGTAGCGCTGGTGCCGGTAAAGCCGCTGAAGGAATAGACCTCCGAAGTGTGGCCCGCGTCCGTTCTGGTCAGCGTCAAGGCGCTCAGGTGGTCGGCCTGGAAATTGGCGGTGACGGTATAGCCCTTTTGGGTCAGGACCGCCTTAACGGCGTCATCGTCCGCCTGGGCGGCGGTATACTCCCGCGTCGCGGTCAGCGCCGGGGCGCTGTCGGCGGTGGCGTTGAGCCAGCTCAGGGTATACTCCGGGTCGGACCAGTCAGCCACCGTAAATGTGACCGTTGTTCCGCTCAGCACTGTGGTGGTGCCGGCGGTGACGGAAGCGGCGCCCACCGCGGCGGTGACGGCGTAGGTTGTGGTCAGGGTCCCAGTACCGGTGTCCACATCCTTGATCTCCGCCGGGGTGACAAACTTCACAGTGAAATAATTCACCGTAGCTTCCCGGCCGCCGATGGCGATATCCTTTCCGCTGTCCTCGTCGGCGGCGCCGGTGCCGCCCACCTTCTGGACGTACACACTGTAGGTGGCGCCCGGCTTCAGCGCGCCGGCCGCGGTGTTATAGGTCCCCGACCCATAGGTGGTAGGAACCTTATCACTGGCATCGACGTCGTTCACCAGCGTTACGGTGTACCCACCGCCCACGTCGGTGCCGCCGTCCTTCTGGAGGGTGACTTTTGCGCTGAAATTCACGTCGATCCCGTTGGACTGCTTGTGGCCGGTGCCGCTGCCGGTGGCATGGCCCACGGCAAAGACCACCTTACCCATGTCGTCGTCGTTCAGCGTATAGCTTACCCCGCTGGCGGTGCCGGTGGCGGCGGCGCCAATATTTGGCGTGCCGGTGGCATCCAACGTGATGGCGGCGATATCCGTCCCATAGGGGGCGTTATACCAAGTGTAGGTGATGTCGCCGGCGTCGATCCCGTTGGCTTCATAGCCGGTCACGCTGACCGTATTGCCAGCGGCGGTGCCGCCGGCGGCGGCGATGGTCACGGCGGACAGCGTAAGCGGGGTCTGCTTCAGGCTGGCGGTGTCGGTCTTGTTGTAAGCCGCTGTCGTGTCCACCGCGGTGAAGGTCACGGTTCCGCCCGTCGCGTCCACGGCGCTGCCAAAGTTGGTCTTCACCCAGTCGGGATCCAGCACATAGGCTCCGCTGTCGCCGAAGGTGGTGGGATACGTGGTAAACGCGGCATTGGTCGTAATCTCCACCGTTGTGCTGCCATAAGTCACGGTGAATTTGGCCAGCGCGCCGTCGTTCTTGGCATAGGTCAGGGTATAGGCCGTATTTTCACCAGCGTCGGCCCCCGGACCAAAGTCATACACAGCCGGACTGACGGCCAGGGTGGGCAGAGTCTTGAACGTCGCCGCCACGGTGGTGTCGGCCGTACCCACCGTATAGGTCGTGCTGGCATCACTGCTATCGGCAAAGGTGCCGCCAGCGGTGCTGGTCCAGCCCGTAAAGTCATAGAGCGTAGAATTCGGGTTCACCACCACAATCGCAATGGAGCCGCCCGCGTCCACCATGACGGAATCGCCGCTGGTATGCGCGGTACCGTCCACCGTCAACGTGGCTCCGGCCAGAGCGGTGCTCACGGTAACGGCGTACTGCTGTTTAAACTTGGCGGTGACCTCCACCTGCCCGGCGGGCATGGTGAAGCTGGTTGTGCCCGTGGTGTCCGTAGGCGCGGTCACGCCGGTGGCCGTCCATTCCAGAAAGCGGTAATGGTCGCTGCCCGTAGCGGGCGCCTCCGCCTTAACCGGCACCGTGCTGCCCACCAGGAAGTCTTTGGTCAGCGGGGTAGCAGTGCCCAGGGTCGCGCCGGTGCCCAGCGCAATCTGCGCGTTGGACGTCCCGTCGGTTTTCAGAGTGACGGTGTAGTAGTTCAGAGTGATGGTCCCATCAGCACCGTTGATCGTGTGGCTTCCGGTCCCCTCTTTTCCGGTCACGGACGCGGTGTACGTTTTACCGTCGGCCAGACCCGTAAAGGTCGCTTCACCGCTGGCGTCCGTGGAGGCCGTTGCCGGCGTGGTGCCGCTGGTCAGCGTTACGGACACACCCGCGGAAGCCGGGCTGCCGTTCACGTTGACCTTCACCGTGATGCCGTAGCCGGTGCGGTTAAAGGTGGGCGTCAGGGTGATGGGGCCAGTACCAGTGTAGTTGCTGTTGATGGTCCACTTTGTGGCGCTCGCATCCGCCTGGTCAAAGCTGCCCGCAGCCGACGGGGCGGCCGTCCAGCCGGTATGCTCATAGTTGGACCCGGCGGAAACCGTGGCGAGGGTCGCCTTGTTGGTGTCTCCCATGCCGCCGGCCAGGACCGTAGCGTCATTGTTTCCACCAGTATAGGTGCCCTCGGTAATGGCGGCAAACTTTACGGTGTAGTAGTTCAAGCTGGCGGTTTCATCGGCGGAGTTCACCGTCACCTGAATGCCGGTGTTGGCTCCACCGTTCTGCACATCGTAAGTAACACCGCCGCCAGGAATGCCGGTAAATGTGGCGACGCCGCCGGTAACGGACGGAGTATAGGTGCTGCTGCCCGCTACCAGCTTGATCCCAGCGCCGGTAATCATATCGGCGTTCTCAGAGCCATCCTTGTTGACGGTCACGGTCACCTGATAAACACCTGTGGCGTTCACCGTCACGGCATTGGCAGAGACCGTCTTGTACAAGCCGGCGTAAGCTGCGCCATAAGCGTTCTCGGCGATGGAAGCGGTGACGCTGTTGCCGCCTGCCGAGAGGGTCAGGGGCGCGTAGACCAGTGTGCCTACGGACCCGGCATTGGCCGCGGCCGTACCGAGCGTAATCCAATTCCCCGCAGGGGCGGCCGTCGCATCCCAGTAGGGGGCGCTGAAGGTGACGACCTCCATCACGTCGGCGGTGGTATTCCCCGCCAGAGGCGTGACACCGTCCTTTACGCCGATGGTCATCGTCGGCTGGGCCTGTTCGATCTTGAAAGTCCAATCCGCCGTCTGGGTCGCGCCGTTGCTGGCATCCGTGACGGTCACGGGCACAGTGTACGTGCCGGGCTTGGCGCTGGGGGTGCCAGTGACCAAACCGTTGGCAGCAATGGTCAAGCCTCTCGGCAGGCCGGTGCCCGGTTCCGCGATCGTGCCGGTACCGGTGGCCAACGCGTAGCTGAAGCTTGGGGCACGGGAGGCCTCCCCCACCGTCTGGGTGGTGGCGGCTGTGCCGTAGGTAAACGTCAGCGTGCCGGCATTGGGATTAAAGCCCGTGGCCACAAAGCTGACCGTAATCGCGATGGCGTCACTGCCGGTGCCGGGGATAGTGATAGCAGTGGAGGCCGTGCCCGCGGCAGGCAGAGAAACCGCGGCCCCGGTCTGGCTCCAGATGCCGACCTCATAGTCCTCATTATCGGGCGCGGCGGTGATTGTGACGCTCTCGCCCTGGGCATAGGTCTTCGCCGTACCGGCGTTTGCGGGCGCGGTAATGGAACCGTTGTCCCCGGCGGTAACAGTCAAATCATAGAAGTTGAAGTTTTGACCGGCGGTATCACCGTTCACGGTGATCTGAGAACTGGCCCAAGCGGTGGTGCCGTCACCCAGATAAGTACCGCTCACCGTGATCGTGCCAGCGGCGCCCGCGGAAATACCGCTGATGGTGTACTCACCGCTGCTGTTTGTGCTCACGGGCGTGCCGCCGTCAAAGGACACGCTGGCGCCATCCCACGGGCTTCCGTTCTTCTTGATGACGCCCGAGATGGAATAAGTGGTGGCGGCGGGAATGTCAATGGAGCAGTTGATCACGACCGTCTTGGATGTACCGCCATTGCCATCGTCATAGGTGATCTGCAGACGGTCGCTGAAGCTCTGCCCATCAGCCAGGGTGGCCGCGGGAGAAATGGTAAACGTAGTGTTAGTACTTCCAGCCGGAACCGTACTATTCCCAAGGGTCGTTGTGAAGGCGTTCGTGTTATCCAGGAACGTCACACCAGTAATATGCGCATCCTTGGCGTTGAGCTCCCTCAGGGTTATGGTCTTGTCCGTAGCATCTGTAGTCGCCGTCCAGTTGACAAAGGTAGGCGTGGGCGACAGCAGCGGGCCGGTATCTTCAGATACATTTACAATAAGGCTAACCGTTGTTACTGCTGTTTGCAAATTTCCATCTATATAATTCACCAAAAATGTCGCTGTATATGTCCCGGCTTCTGGATAATCCGCCGGAGGCGTGAATGTGACAGATGTTGTCTCAGCATCATACGTTGCATCTTTGGTCAAGCCTGTAATTGTCCAGGCCTTTCCTTCATCATCATCAATCCGAAAATCATTAACAGTTTCATTAGTAGTATCTGCATCAATATATCCACCAATTGTTAAGTTAACGCTAAGGTTCTCTGGCGAATATTTGACACTATTACTATTTTTATCAAAAATCCCGCTAAACACGAGGGGGTTTTTATTTGGAATCCATTCATTGAAATCGGTATTAGGATTAACAATAGTAATAGGCACTTGCAGGGTATATGTATTAATAGTGTCATCCTTAGTATGATAAACGATTACCATAACGCCACTTATAGACGCATAAGTATCGTCACCAAAAGGCCCCCAGTTTGTCAAACTAATATTTGTATTTTTGCTAATAGAAATCTCTGTACCATGTTGAAGTGCATCTTGAGAAATAGCTGTGAGAGCATCCTGTGCAAAAGTAGTAAAGCCACCTCCAAATGTAACTGAATCAATCACTGCATCGGCTTTACCAATATTTTTAACCGTCACAGTCGTTGAAGATGTTGCAGCAGTACCATTCGTTGTAATCGTAATGCCATCTGCCACTAACTTTGCCGTTGACGCAGGTTCAAGCGCCTTTGTACCGGACTTCGCAAGTTCAGGTGTACCACCGGCAGAAACCAGGATGACCATGTAGGGAATAGACGTAATGTCCTCGGCATTTACCGTTGTGCCGTCCTTTAACGTATAACCATTGAGAAATAGGCTTTTTATGTTGTTCAAACCCCCGGCAGGTAAAGTCCCACTCACCACAATTTTACCATTTGAAAATGTATCAGAGGTAGTGGTCACCACATAGGAGCCACCGGGCAGGTTCGCGTTGGCAAGGGCCCCCTCCATTTGGCCCACATTCTGTGTGCCCTCTGAAATGTTACCTTGCTCAATCAACCCGCTGGGTGTGTATGTCTTATTGACATGAACATCCGGCACCAACGCAATGGCGTTCGTGCCCAATCCACTGCCGTTCAGACTGGGGTCGCCTGTAATCGTAATCTCATAGTGTCCTGTCTCCGGATTCAAATCGGTTATTTCAACCGTTAGACCTGCCACCGCAAAGACGGACATGGGCAGCAGGGACAGAATCATTGCCAGGGACAGAACCCAGCTCACGACCCGTTCTCTTAATTTTACTCTCATTTGTATATCCTCCTAACGGCCCCAAGGCCGACGGTATGGGTTTGGGACGGGGGTCTGGCGGTCGATACCACCGGTCCGTCCCGGGTGGGGCCGTAGCGTTGTCCCGTGTCAGACACAGGCACTTTGTATCGGACACCGGCATAAAGGAACTGCTTTCGCCAAGTGGGCAGGCGAAGCAAGGTCATGCCCCCCTCCCCTGCGTCCTCTTTCGAGGGAGCGGAAGGTTCCGGAACTGGTTCCCCACTCCCTTCCGGAGCTGGGTCTCCGCTTTCCTCCGTATCCAGGGGCCGACTCTCTTCCGGGCCCGGCGTTCCCGGGGCCTCCGGGTTTTCGGCCGGAGCCTGGCTCTCTTCCGGAGCCGGAGATTCCGAGGCTTCCGGGCCTTCAGTCGGAACTTGGCTCTCCTCCGGATCCGGAGATTCCGAGGCTTCCGGGCTTTCAGTTGGAGCCCGGCTCTCCTCCGGGGCCGGGGATTCCGAGGTCTCCGGGCTTTCGGTTGGGGCCTGGCTCTCCTCCGGGGCCGGGGATTCCGAGGTCTCCGGGCTTTCGGTTGGGGCCTGGCTTTCCTCTGGAGCCGGGGATTCCGAGATCTCCGGGCTTTCGGTCGGGGCCTGGCTCTCCTCCGGAACAGAGGATGGTATAATCTCTTCAGCTGATTTTTGAAGCCGCTCAATGACTGCTATTAATTCCTCATATGCCTTTTTTAATTCGTCCAGTTGAGTCAATAATTCATCGAGCTGCTCCGGGTTTTCCTTAAGCTGTGATGTTAGATTAATTATTTGCAAAGTTATGTCTGCCATCTTAGCCCTAAGTTCGCCTTCTTCAAACTCCAGCGTCATTAAGCTAAGGTTTACCGCAGTAACAGTAGGGTCCCAGGTATATCCCGCTCCATCCGCTATATCTTGAGTAACAAGGGCACCTTTATTTACTTGCATAACCCCGTATTGAACTTGCGTCCAAGATAGCGTTAACTTTTGATTCGTATGGTCAACATAATTTGCCGCATAGGCACTTTGCGCAAGTGTTCTCAGAAATTTTTGAGGACCATTTTTGACTAGTGCATCTGTTGTATAATACGTTGTGGCGGTTCGCCTCAGATCCATGCTACTGTCCTGCAAAGAGTTCACAGTAATTGTGGCATTAAAATCTGTATCCGACAAATCTCCATTTGCAAACGCATACATATTCTCAAGCAATTTTTCAAATTCTGTCTTTGCACCTGCCGCATTCGGGTTTCCATCTTTCATTCGCCACCAATAATCATCATCAGTGGGTAGACCCGCTTCTAAATAAGCGCCGCTATTGAGAAGACCATATTGTACCTGAAACCAAGATAAATCTGGAGGCGTAAACTCCGTCCCGTTTCCTGCTGCCCGAGCATTATCCACTAATGCTATTAAATTTGTCATCATAATAGCAATATCCGCCGTCTCAAACAACTGAACTTCGTAAGTTAAATCTGTTGCTTCCGGGATTGCCTTTTGAAGCCGATACGCTTTTAGAATAGCATCTGTTAATCCAGAATTAACTTCTGGAATTCCATTCTTCGCAATTCGAAAAGCAGCAACCCCTAATGAATATGCTTTTGCCGCACTGGGAACTGCATGTTGAACAGTACTAGTATTGTGTGTCATAGTGGGGGGTGTTGTATTTCCGCCTTTCCACCAATAGTAGGCATCTCCTTCCGTATCAGCATCAAAAGTACTCACTGTAACCATCGAATCGTGTATCAGCAAATATTGCACTTGATTCCAACTAATAGTATTTAGATTATTATCAGCAATAGTTTCAATCGCAGTCTTAAAATCGACTTCATTTTGCCAAGGGGCACCTGCAAAGTCAGCTCTAAGGGACAATTCAGAATTACTTTGCATCTCTGCTAATGTAAATGATGCCCAAGATGCACTTTTTTCCTTAGCTGCAGTCAACATGGTCTTTATATTTGTGATTTTCTGTCCCCCGTTATGCCACCAATATCCCGCAATCTCCGGTTCAGCGGCGCCGCCGGAAGCAACAGCGTTATGGATGATATAATATTGAATCTCGCCCCAAGTAACCCCAGTACCGCAGGCCGCGACCGCAGCCTGGACCGCAGCCTTGAAATCATCAAAGCTGGCAAAGGGCACGCCGTCGGCAGTGGCCAAGTTCTCCGTTAAGGCGATCCAATTCAGGTAGGCCAAGGTATCGCTGGAATCGGAGGCCGCGGCCATCGTTTCGTAGGCCGCCCGAAGGGTATTGAGCGCGGCAGGGCGGTCAATGGTATTTGCGGTATTAGCCGCAGTCAGAACAGAGGCAAAGTTAGTGGGCTTGACACCCCCGTCATACCACCAGTAGTTTTCTTTGCCGTACATATTGGCAGCTGTCAGATCAGAGGGACTGATGATACCGCCGCCATCCACATCGGCGGTGTTTTTGTCCAGATAATGCTGGACTTGATCCCAAGTCAAATCCTCCGGGGCATCACCCTGGATGGCGGTAAGGGCAGCCACGGCGGCAATCAATTCCGTTTTAAAGGCATTGGTAGTCGACCAAAGAGTTCCACCATCGTTGCGCAGGTGGAACAGGCTTTCAACCTCGCCAGTTGTGAGCAGGTCAATATTTGCCTGGTCAGCAGGCGTTGCTGCGGCCAGCATCAGCTCGGCCCAGGTAGTGGGCTTGCCGGAACTGGCGGCCGCACAGGCGGCATGCAAATGGCACCAGGTTAGGGCAGGTATAGGATCCTCACCATGAGCGAGGGACCCATCCAAGATAAAGCCCTGAAGCTGGTGATATGTGAGCTGCGCACAATTGCGTGCAATATTCCAATATTGATTGTTTCCCCCATCATGGGCCGCTTTAGCGGCTGTCGCCGCATTGAGCAGTGCTGTACGAAGGGCAGCCTGGTTAGAAATATCTGCCAAATTTCCGCTGGCATCCCGCAAATTTGCATCTGCAAGGGTACTGGAAGAAACATACTGATTAAATGTATTTTGAGTAATTTCCCCAGCATTATATTGACTGGCTTTTTCCATCAAACTATTCAAGGTACCGAAAAGCACAAACCCCAGTGAACCATCTTTATTGGCGAAAACGGGAACATCATAATAAGCATCGGTAGAATCGCTTTCACCGTCTACATAGTAGTTATAGTTATCGACCGTAAAATCGGCTGGGTCTGTATAGGAAAAATTAGAACTGCTGCGTTCGCCGCCCGAAACAAAGTTATTGTCATACTTATCTACCAAAAAATAATCAACTTTGTTTTGGCGCGCCGACAGGGCCAACTCAATCGCAATCAAATCAGAATTTTGAATATCAACTTTTATATAAGTGGTCTTGGTCCGTGTGGTCGCTGCCTCTTCCAATTTAGGGTTGGGCAAATCGTGATTTACGCCCAATTCGTCATTTTGCTCCCACCGTAAATCAGTGGTCACATGCTGGCGCACAACGGGTTCACGCATGCGGGGGACCCCCCGCAACGTTCCGTCCATCTTGTCACTAGCGCGCTCCATCTCTACGCTGACGGAAAATGCACCGCCAGCGCTGCTAGCCAAATAATTCAGTTTGTTATAGTAGGGTTGCTTAACCAAGCGATAGTTAAATGCTGTATTTAATAATTTTTCTCCAGGCTCATATATCGCTTTTAAGAAAATTTCACTCTCGTTTGCCGTAAATCCAGTCTCCAAATCGGCAAAGGTAAAGATACCGTCGCCGGCATAGGCTACACTGGCCGTCCCATCGGCGTCCACTGTATAGTTATTCAGTTCGCCTGTGGAAGCCAAGGTCGTCCAGGTATCCATGTAAGTATCCGCCGTGCATTTGGCCCAACCGTAGGCAAATGGATAGTCCGCCTCATACTCCGGGGTTGCAGTGCCGTCTACCGCCGTAGTCGTTTTTTGTATCCAGCCGGACTTATTCCACTCAGCCATATCCTTGATGTAGTCAGGGTCCTCACTGCCGCTGGGATACTTTGTTGTGTCGGTGGCATCCGGCATGGGCGTGTCATGCACCATAGGACGCTTGAAGAAAGTATAATCCAGTTTGTTGGTCAGCGGATATTTCTCCCCATCCTGTACGTCAGATCCATCGGTGTTTCCAGGTACCATAGGCGTAGTAGGATATTTACCCCGATAGCTGTCAGCTCTGGAAAGAGACGCCACCTGAGCAGGTGTAGGCGTGTTCAGGTCCGGGTAGATAAACTTATCTGCCACAAAATCACTGACTAACCCCCGGACATCTGTATTCTTGGGCACGATTTGGGTTCCGATAATCGTATTATCCCAATCCACATAAACAAGAGTGGTCAAATTTCCAATATTAGAGCCGGAATCAACAAAAGACGTCTGGGAAACTACAGGAAAGGTTAGTTTTGCCTCAGGCAGGAGGTTGGTAATATAGGAGTAATAATCCGTATCTGTAGCGGGGTCACCTCCGTCCTTGGCCGCAAGAACACGAAGATTTTCCGTCACAGGTGCATCAATGCTCCATGTTTGACCGTCCGCCTCAAAAGAAACTTGAGTAATTGTGTCAGAATTCATTGAATCATATTTTGGGACATAATAGAATTCATTGTCACCTGAACGATAATACAAGGCATAACGGGTCGGGGATTTAGAAATTTTAATATCATCATCGTCAGCAAAAGAAACGATTGGTTTAATCACCGCCTCCCCTGCCGGTGTCATAGCTGTGGCCAGCTCAGCCATATCGCCCACTATTGATCCATTATAAGATAGATCATAAGTATCGACTGTATTTGTTGTATTTTTAGTAATGCTGAATTTTTCCATCTCATCTGGGTTGACATAAAAACGGATTACGGCCAACGTTGTCATCTTGGGGAACGAAACTTCCTTATATGTTTCCGCCCGGAAAAATAATAAAGATTGATCACCGTTCAAGACTTCCGTTGTCAAGGAACCGGTGGCCCCCTGAACAATGCCGGTCTGCGCGACGGCGCTGGAAGTTGCGTCATATTTTTGTGTTGGCAACTGCGTTTGATAATAGGAATTTGTCACAACGGGCACATTAGGGTCCATTTGGTCCACAAAAGGAAGTGTGGGATCTGTCGGTACCCAGCTCCATCCCACCGGAGTAAGGACAGAGGTGTCATATTGGAGGGAGAGTGATAGCGCGCGGAATGTGCGATACACCGGATCTGCGTCAGGTATTGCAGAAGGAATTTTTGGTGTCTGGACTCTAAGGGCAAGTTCAAAATAGCCAGTGAGAAACCCAAATTCGTTTCGAACCAGGTTCCCCTGGACCTCAATTTGTGGAAACTCAATATCAGAGGCCTGTGTTGGCTGAAGCAAAGACGAGGCCCCCGCGGCAAAAGCGTTGGCAGGCAGCAGACAGCTCAAGGCCAGGATCATGGCCACCGCTCTGCGCCAGAAACGGCGGAGGCGGCCGGAACAGCGCCACTGCCAAATCGTTTTCAAATCCATAAAGCCGCCTCCTTTCTCCTGCAATGTTCTCCTTGGTCTTCTGGACTCCAGCCTCTCTTTCTCCGCCTGGCATGGTTTTAACCGTTCCGAGAGGAAACACTTCAAGCCGTGACGATCTCCGCCACGGCTTGAAGTACATATGGAATTCGGGCATAAACGCTGTGATTTCCTCTCGCCCATTCTTATCCCAACTTCTTGAATTTCATCCAGAATATGTATATTTTTAATCACATCTACATAATTCTGCTACATTATATACTATTTTCTATTTCTGCACAACATGAAAACACTATAAAATCACAAGATTATCTAGTTTTTTTCACATAAAATTTTTACTATTATGTCAACTATTGCATAACTTTTATTTTTCTTTTGCGGTGCGAAACTTTAAAATGTGCGTTTTTTCTGGCCTTTTCCGTATCTGGAAGCGCCTTATCCTGGTGTGACACTGCGGCTGTTAATTCCCTAAAACCGCCTTGTTCCCCAGTTTCCGCGTTCTGTTCCTTTTCCCCCTCTATGGTTTCGGGAGGCGGAGAAGCTTCGCCTTTCTGAGCGTCCGCAGGCGGTTCTGCTCCCTCGGAGGGCGGGCTCTCCGGCGGCTCTCCCGATTCTTCCGAGGGCATATTCTCCGCCGGAGGCTCCGTCGCTTCAGGCCCGAGGCTGTTTTCAGGCGCCTTCGTCTCCTCCGGCACTGGACTTTCCGCGGGCATCTCCGTCTCCTCCGGGGCTGGGCTTTCCTCAGGCTTCACCGTAACCTCCGGTGTTGGGCTTTCTTCCGGCTGTTCCGGTTCATCAGGGGTCAGACTTTCCGCGGGCGCCGCCGTCTCCTCCGGCACAGGGCTCTGCGTGGGAGCGGGCGTCACTGTCACCTCGGGAGTCGGGCTTGCACTGGGCAGGGGCGTGACCTCGGGGTTGAGCAGCGCCTCCAGCTCCTCCAGGCTCAGCGTCATGACCGCGGGAGCCGCAAAGTTGAGCCCTGTCGGATTCCCGTAGTCCTCCTCCGAGTGGTTGAAGTTGAAAGGATACATAAGAACATCCAGATCCGAGACGGAAATGCAGGCATCTCCATCCAAATCCGCTACATAGGAAATAGAGTCAGGATTGTTTACAGAATTGGCCCATCCGGCAGCTCCCGCATCGACATCCTCTGTCCATGCTATATTCTGTGCCACGAACTCCACCAGAATATCTCTGTCCCGCATCTCAATTATTCCATTCCCATCCAGATCGCCGCAGAACAAGACGATGGGGGCGGAGAACGCAAAGGTCGGCGTTCCCCCGACGTCCTGAACGGCGCCGGCATTCAGCTGGATCGCGTCTCTGGAATAGGAAATATGGGCCGCTTTCCGGATCTCCAGCCGATAGGTTCCGTCCACAAGAGCGGAGGATTTGAAGGCAAAGGTCTGCTCCCAGAACCCGGAGCCCCAGTTATCCTTGAGCTCCAGCTCCAGCCAGGGGTCCACCTCTCCCGGCCGGTACAGGGAGAGCTGGGCCGGGTGGGTGGGCGCGTAGGAATCCAGTTCGCCGGTGAGGCTGTAATATTGGGGCACTTCCACATGGGTATACTCGCTTTCGGCCGGCGGGACCGCGCTGTCGTCCCGCGCCGTAATGAACAAACGGCACTCATTCTGGTCGATGGCGTCGTCGGTCCCCTGGTTGTCCAGGAGCCCGCGCAGCACCGCGGCGCAGGCAATGGCGGCCGTCTTGGCGGCCGCTTTGTCCGCCGGCAGGATATCCCCATCCCCATCGATGGCGTCCTCAATATCTCCATCTTTCAATACTTCTAGAATAAACTTTGCGCCGTTATACGGTATGTCATCAGCCGTATTGGGAGTCCCGTCCGGGCCCGGGTCGGTATAGTACACGTCGCTCTCATAGGCATCGGTGGCATTGTCCGGGTCGGGGTGGGACAGAGCCACAACATGCTCCAGGCTCTCGTAAACCCAGGCGGGCTCGCCTGCAGTCAGGTTTTGCACCAGATAGAAGTGGAAGCTGTGTTTGGCAGGGTCCACGTCGAACAGGGTCACTGTGCCGTCCGCCGCCCGTTCCGCCAGCGTGGGTACAGTCACCACGGCATAGTCACCACGGTTTTCCACCCGGATCCAGCCGTCCTCATAGCGGCCCCACTCGGCGTCCTTATTTTCAGGATCATAGGGGGCGTAACAGTCCACCGAGGGGGCGTATACCACCACAATAGTCGTCTCGGCGGTGGGCATGGTCACAGGAAGCTCTCCCGACGTGTTTACGGTTTGGATCACGGTGATAGACCCGGCCGCCGTGTTCACCGTGATCTCCACCTTGCTCACCTGATACCCCGCCGCCCAGCCGGCGGACACCTTCATGCCGGTGCCCGGTGCGATTCGATTGTCCATGGTGCCGTCGTCCACAAAGTCCGCCCTCAGATCATCCATGGGGTTGGCCGCCGAGCTGGAGGGAGTCAGGGTGACCAGCGGATCAGTGGGCGTGGCCGATGTCATATTGAAGAGCTTGGCCTCGTTGTCCGATTTTGCCTCATGGCCGCTGCTGATAAAGTGCAATGCCTGCGCCTCAGGAGGCGTATCGGAAAACTCCACATAGACCTGAACATGGCTGCCCGGAACCGGCACATCCACATAGGCGGTGCCGTGGGCGCCGTTGCCCACGCCGAATTGGGCCACCGGGATCGCCGCGCCGGTATCCAGCCGCTTGGCGGTGACCGTGACATAGACCCCGGCCAGGGCGTCGAACTCCACCATCGCCTGGTCACCGGCCTTGGCCTCGGTCCAAACCGGGGCCTGGGGCAGGCCGGAGGTGGTGACGTTGGTGACCGTCTGCCCCAGCTCGTTCCCCGCCACCATCAGGGTGGCGTCTGAGTAGACGGCCTGAGCCATGACCACAAAGCGGTCCGTCTGGGTCTTGGGGGCCAGGATCACGTAGATATGCACGTCCCGGTCCTCCATGGTGTAGGTATAGAGCTGGTCGGAGCTAGTGAGGGTCTGCTGGGAGCCGTAGCCCTCCTTGGTGACCACCACCTGCACCACTCTGGTGGTGGCGTCCAGGGGGTCCACTAGGGCGCTGAGGGTCTGGCTACTCACCAGGTCGGTGAGGACGGCGCCGTCGGTATTGACCGAGCGGTAGGTCCCGTCACTGAGGGACCCCACGCTGAGGGTCACGGTGTTCCCACTCAGATTGGAGGGATTGACGATATGCAGGGTGGCCTTCAGCCCGGTGGTGCCGGTGGTCTTAAAGTTCACGTGGGCGGCCACATTGGCCCCGCCCATGGTGAACTCCTCCACCTCCCCCAGGGGGTGGGCGGCGGTGTCCACAGGGGTGAGCTGCGGCGCCGTCCCCGACTGAGCGGAGAGGCTCATGAAGTCATATTGATACCCGCTGGCGGCGCCGGTGGCGTCCAGGTGGATGGTCTCCCCCTGGGGCACACTGTAAAAGTAGGTCCCCAGCCCACTGCTGGGCACACCCACCGCCGGGTCGATGGCGTTGGTCCCGCCGGGCGCGGCCTGGCTGGACACCTTGACCTCGCTGTCGCCGGTATTGGCCGTCAGTCCGCCGGTGTCGGTGGCCACCACCACCACGTTGTACCAGGGATCCGTGGGAAGCTTGGCATACTCATAGACCACGTAGACGTCCGTGGTCCCCGCCGGCATGGTGAACGCGGCGGTATTGGCCGCCGGGGAGGCATTGACCTGGGTGTCCGTCACACCCTCCAGCGCTTGGCTCAGGGGGACCAGGGCGCCGCCCCGCAGCACATAGGCCGCCCGGACAAAGTATCCCTCCGTTGCGGCGTCCGGCGCAATGGGCTGGGGAATGGCCGCCAGGGTCACCTCGGTCCCCGCCGCCACCATGACCATGGCGTCATTGGAACCGGACACGGAGGTGACGCTTTCCCCGCTGCCGGTGCCGTAGGTCAGGGTGGTCTCATTCGAAGCGTCGTCCGGCCCGCTGATACTGTGGCTGACGTGGAGGTTCAGCTTATAGGTGACCACGCTGACCGCCTTCAGCGTCACGATGACGGAGACGTCATCGGCAGGCATGGTGAAGGTATAGATATCGGGGTCGGAGGGGTCCACCTTGGGCTCCACGGTCACGGTGATGGGCGTGCCCACCACGCTCTCCACCGCGTAGCCGGGATTGACCGTCACCGTCACCTGGATGGTGCCGCCGGTCTGGACCACCATGCCTCTGGGCGCGGCGCCGCAGTCCACCGTCCCCGTGGTGATGGTCGGCGTATTCTTATCGAACATCACCGCAGAGCCCGCGGCCGCGCCGGGGCCGTTCACCGCCAGGACCGCCGTGTGATCGTCGGGACCGGGGGCGTTGTCCGAGAACACCGCGTAAACATCCACATTGCCGGAGGGCATATAGAAGCTGCCGGTGCTGGGCGCGGCACCGCTCATGGACAGTGGGAGCATCTGCCCTGTCTGAAGGACATAGACGCTCTGGAGATAGCGGCCGCCGGCCGGGGTGGCGGAGACGTCCACCAGGTCCCCCGTATTCAGAGTCTTTCCCGGCAGGGCAATGGAACCGCCGTCCGTATTTGTAGTGTTGCTCTGGTCGGCCTGCTCCGTGATGGAGGCCGCGTCCCCGGCGGCGCCGTTCACATAGTGCAGCGTCGCCTTGAATTCCTGGGGCGGCGCCACGTCCGGCTTGGTGAACACCACGTCCACCACCACCGGCGCGCCCGGCATGATGAAGAGAAGGCTCGTTCCGTCGGGCTGGGGCTGGCTGAGCACCGTCTGTCCGGTGACGGTGGTTACCGTGTAGCTGCTGACCACATAGCCGGGAGCACAGGTCCACTTGGCCGTGACCTGCCTGCCCTGTCCTTCCTGGATGATGCCCACGTTGTTCACGTCGTCGCCGGTGGCCGTATCATGGTAGGACACGGCGCTGGCGTTGGTCACCCCGTCGCTGGCTGTGACCGTCACAAGGTTGCTCCCCGTCACCGGCATCGGGACATTGGAGAGGTAGCTGATCTTGGCCGTGACGTTGTACCGGGTGGTGGTGTCCAGGCCAAAGACCACGTAAATGACCAGGTTGGAGGCGGGCATCTTGATCTGGGCCCGCTGGCTGCTGGTGAGGGGCAGGGGGATGTTGGCGGCCACGCCGCTGCCCTGGGGCACCGCGGTGATGGAGCTCACCTGATAGCCGCTCTCCACCGTCAGCGCCAGGTCGAAGAGGTCCCCCGCGCTGACCCCGTCCTTGAAGGTAAAGGGATTGGCCGTGCTGCCGGGAGGCGTGTAGAGGAAGGCGGCGTTCTGGCCCAGGCCGTTGTTCACGGTGTTGTTGACCACCACCTGGATCTGATAGGCGTGGGGCGCCACGGCCCGGAACTCCGCCTCAATGTGCGTGGTGTCCGCCGGCATGATAAAGGTATATGTGTCGGTGACGGCGGCGTCCAGGGTCATGGCGACCCGGTCCCCGCCCTCGGTGTAGGCTACCAGGCTGTACAGCGCGTAGCCGGAGGCGGGCGTCACCTTGGCGGTGATGGTGCTGCCGTCGTTCACCACCATGGCACTGCCGTTGGTGGCGGCGGCGGACATGGTCCCTGCCACCGCCCCGGTCCCGGCGGTCAGCTCGCTGACCGCCACCGTTCCGCTGCCCGTGGGGCCGCTCACCATCAGGGTGAGCATATGCTCTCCCGCCGCTGGCGGGGCAATGTTCTCCCGGAAGGTGATAAAGACGTCCACATCGGTATCAAAGGGCATGGTAAACCCGCCGGACTGGGTCGTCCAGGCGCCCAGGAGGGCCGGGGAAATGGCCACCTGGGTCCCGTCCCCGGTCACGGCATAGGCGGCGGTGACTACAGACGCGCCGTCGGGCGCCGGGTTCACGGCGATTTGAATGGTATCCCCCGTTGTGGCCGAAACACTGGCAGAGCTGGGGGAGCCCGGCGCGGCCGTCATATTGGTGACAAATGCCGTGGAGCTGCCGGCGCCGGCGGTATGCAGTGTGACTGTGTGGGAACCGGAGGTGCCGGCCTTGAAGGTCACATAGATGTCCACCGAACTGCCGGGTACGTTGAACTCCAGCGCCAGAGTCCCATCACTCCCCGCCCAGTGGTAAGTAACGGGTCTGCCGCTCCCATCCACTACCTCTAACCGCTCCAGCACACTGCCGGCGGCGGGGAAAAGCTCCACGCGGATCCCGGTCCCATCCAGCGCACGGAGGGATTCCGTGCCTCCATCGGTCACGGGGCCCTTGACGATGTTTGTAGACAGGTTGGCCAGGGTCGCTCCGCTCCCCCCCGCCGGGTCGGAGACATGGAGGGTCACGGGATATTCCACCTGGTCGGGCCAGCCCGCCGCGATCTCAATGTTGAGGTACACGTTTCCGGCAGGCATGGTGAAGCCGCCGGACTGGGTGCCGATCATTCCGGTGATGGTGGGTGTCACCCCAAAATCGGCCGGGGTCACGGACACGGAGGAGATATAATACCCCGCGGGGAGCTGGACGGCATAGGGGATCTCTTCTCCCGGATGGGCCGTACGGCTGTACACCAGATTGGAAGAGGACAGCTCCCCGTAGCCGCCGAAGGTGGCCCGGGCCGCGCTCACCCCGGCGGGGTCTCCCCGTAGGATCAGGTCGGCACGGAACTGGGTGCCGCCGCCTGTCTCGAAGGGCAGGACGACGGTGACAGGCTCGGCGGGCATGACAAACTGGAACCGGTCCGGCCCGGTCCAAGTGAGAGCCACCACCCCGTTGGGCGTGGTGAGCACAGGCAGGCTCAGCCCATGGCCGGAGGCGGGGATGGCCTGCACCTCCACCAGATCGCCGGCGGCGGTGGTTGTAGTCACATCTCCGGGGGCGACGCCATGGCTGGCACCGTTGAGGAAAAGCTCGCCCTGGTTCCCGGCCCCGGCGGGCTGGGTCACCTTCAGTGTGACCGAAGGCGTGGGCGCACCGGCGGCAAAGGTGACGGTGACGGTGGCGTCCTCTCCGGGCATGGCGAACACGGCAGTCTCGGTCCCGCCGTCGTTGTCGTTGTAGCCGGTGCCGGAGAGGGTCACGGGGACCGAAGCGACAGCCTGGACTTCCACGGACTGGATGTGGTACCCGGCGGCTGTGTCGATCGTCAGGGTTACAAGCTCTCCCGCGTACGCTGTGGTACTGACCAGAATATCCACGCACTGGACGAACGTGCCCGCGCTGGTGGTAGTGCTCACTTTGTTGCCGTCCAGCGCGGAAGGATCCTTCTCAATACCCAGCTGGTAAGGAGTCCCCTGGATCAACGCAAAGGTCACCTCGACCACCACATTGGCCGCGGGCATGGTGAGCTCCACCGCCCCGCCCGGAAGGTACTGCCAGGACACGGCGGTGCCCGGCACGTCGGCGGTCACCGTCACACCCGAAACATAGGAACCGGGAGCGGGTGAATACGTGGCGGTGATGACGTCCCCCGCCCAGGCGGCCTGCAGGCTGGCGCTGTTGGCGCCGGGCCGGGTTGCGGTATCATTGTGGATCTGCACCGTGCCGCCGCCATTCCCCGCCGCCGAAATGCTGGCATAGAAGGTAGGCTCCTCCGGCGGGGTCCCCTTGGTATACTCGATCAGCACAGTGGCGTTCACTCCGGGCATGGTGAAGGAGGCGGTCTCCTGCCCGCCTTGTCCCCCGTTGTAGCCGATACCGGAGACATTGATAGGTACCGCCAAGGGCTGCCCGCTGTCATCCACCACCTGAATCCGGGAGATATAAGTCCCGGCCTCCACCGTGATATCTACGGACAGGTTGTCCCCCGGATAAACACTGATGGGGTTGTTGTGGTTGGTTCCGGTCCAGAGGGCACTGCTGGCTCCTGAGGCCCCGTCGTGATACTCCTGCCGGATCTTGGCAGTCAGCGGGCTTTCGGTCACCGACTTGAATTCCACCCGAACGGTGACCTCCTGATCCACGCTGTCCAGCGCCACCATACCGAAGGTAAAGCCGGTGGCGGGATTGCCCACGGTGTTGATCACGTCGCCCGGATAGCTTACCGATACGGAGGCGGTACGGCCTGTAACCAGGCCGCTGAAGGTCACCTTCATGGCGGCGTTGGCAAAGACCTCCAGCATCCCCTCGTCGGGGGGCGTCTCTCCGCTGTCCGGCCGGGTGACCGTGAAGGTGCCCCGGGCGTCCACGCCCTCCAGGGTGGCGGTCTCGCTCCCCTGGGCGTCCACCACCACCAGTTTCACTTTGTAGACAGGTGCTTTTTCATACTCCACCACCACGCCCACGTCATAGCCCGGCATGGTGAAGGTATACTGTTTGACATCCGTGGGGCTCTGGGTGACGGCCGTCATGGTGGTGCCGCCGTTCCGGGTCACCGTCACCTGCTTGATGCGGTAAGCGCTGTCGCAGCCGGTGGAAATGGTGACCACCCGGCCCGCCCTGGTCTCCACGAAGTTTCCGTCGGGGGTATCCACGCCGGTGACGACGCTGCTCTGCTGCACCACGCCGTTGCCGTCCGTAAAGCTGAGCTGGGCCTTGTTATCCGCCTGGCCGCCGGCGTTATGGACACTGATCGTCGCCTTATATTTGGGCGCCAGGGTAAACTTTACGCTCACCTCCGCGTCCGAAGCGGGCATGACGAAGCGGTAGGTCAGGGCCGTGTCCGTCACGTTCACCGCCGTCACCGGCAGCGTGCCTCCGCTCCCCGCCAGCTTGGCCTCCACCGCCACGTCGTAGTCACTGTTCCGTGTGAGGACCACATCCACGCTGTTGTTGGCCGTCGTCATCAGGCTGACGCTGTCGCCCTGGTTGGTGATGGCCGTGGTGGCCGTGCCGCCGGGGACGCTGAGCTTGGCGGTGTTCTCGGCCAGGCCGTTATAGTTGGTGTCGATGGTCAGGGTGGCCTTGTACTCCGTGTCCGGGTTGGGCGAGCCGGAGAAGGTGACGGTGACGATCACATCCGTCCCCGTGGGCATGATGAAGGTATACCCCTGCTCCCCCGCCGTACTGGAAGGCAAGGTGACGTAGGAGACGGTATTCCCCGAGGCGTCCGACACAGCCACCGTCACGGTATAGCCGGTGACGCAGTTTGTCGTCAGCTTCAGCTCCTCGCCGCCGGAGAGATAGTCGATATGCTCGCCTGTCGCGGTGGCGTATTGGGAATAGGGCGGGGCGAAGGGCTCGTTGTTGATGACTAGCTCGGCGGTGTTGCCGCTGTTGCCCCCGTCGTAGACGATCAGGTTGGCCCGCTGGCTGTCCCGCTGGCGGCTGTTCGTGAAGATGTTGAGATCCCCGGTGTAGTCCAGCATCAGCTTCAGATCGTGGCCCGGGTCATGATAGGTGTACTTGTCCCAGTTGCCGTAGCTCCCGTAGCCGGTGCCGGCGGCGCCTGTGGCCCCGGAAGCAGAGCCCATGGAGAAGGTGCTGGCGTTCCGGGATAGGCGAATGCAAAGCTCTTGGGCCGGATCGTACTCCCTCAGCACAAAGGGGATCATGGCGATGTAATAGGTGCTGTCCGCGTTGTTTCCACTCTTAAACCGGGCGGGACCGGTGGTATCCTCTTTCTTTTCCACGGACACATAGGTCATCCTCCACCCACCGGGGGCGGAAAACTCCTCCGTACCATAGCCGGTGTCCGCATCCACGGGATCGTTGAGGGGGTCCTGATCCGTCAGGGCGTGTTTCACCCGGTAGTCCGAGTCCCACTGATTCAGCGGGTTGGCACCAATATTTTCCTGCTCGAATGTCGTCTGAAATCCATCCGTCGGGTCTACATAGGGCTCCACATAGTCGGGGTTGTAGTAAAGGGCCAGCTCCGCGCTGTGCAGCCCCCGCCCTCCGTTGGAGAGAACAAATTGGTCTATGTTTTTGATGCCGATGCCGATCCAGAAAATAGTCTGGTTTTTGTTCCCCTGGTTCCCATCGACATAGCCGTTCCATTTTCCGTCCGCGCCGCCGTCGGCGCTGGCCTGATCGGTCGGCTCCGGCGATACATAACCGCTGCCGGGCTGGCTATCGTTGTAGCCAGTCTTGTTGTCCCCCAGGAAGTCCATGACCAGCTCGGGTCGGTCATAGGGCGTAGGCGCGCTGCCGCCTGCCCCCGCCGCATGGGCGGGAACACTTTCGGCAAGCAGGGAGCATGCCATCGATACTACGAGGCACCAAGCCCCTATTCTTTTTCGCGCTCGCGTCACGTCGCCTGCACTTCCTTCTGTGGGAGATTTTCTTACTTGGATCCGGGGATGAGCCGCTCATACTCCTTCGGCAGCACCACCGTATTGACAGCCCGGAGGATCGCGCCGTAGCCCCAGTGGGTCTCGGGCACGTCCGCGGGTACGTTCAGCGTCCCGTCCTGGCCGTAGCTGGCACCGCTGAGGAGGATGCGGCTGAGCATGGCCGCCGCTTCCGCCCGGGTGATCTTCCGGTCGGGATAAAAATAGTTGTCGCCTGTCCCGTTGAGGACCCCCAGCTTCGCCAGAGCGTCGATGTAGGGATAAGCCCAGGTGTCCTCCTCCCCCGCGTCCACAAAGGCGTGGGGCCGGCCCTTGGTGTCCTCCGGCTCCAGGCCGATCATCCGGCAGAGGATCGCCGCCATCTCGGCCCGGGTGGCCACCTGTCCGGGGCTGAAGGTTCCATCCGGCAGGCCGGTGAGCACGCCGGTGCTCAGCATCAGCTCGGCGGCGGGGGCGTACTCCTCCTCGCCGGTGAGGTCGGGGAAGCTCACCTCTCCCGACCAGGTCCAGTCCTCCGGCGCCAGATAGAACCGGGCCAGCGTGAACACCAGCTCCGCCCGGTCCATCAGGCGGTCCGGATAGAAATAGCTGTCCTCGTCCAGGGAGAGGAAGGGCTGTGTAAAGTAGAAATCGAAGCCGGAGTTCGCCAGGTCCACCTGTTCTCCCAGCTCCTCGGCCGCCACGCCAACGCCCTGCTGGACGCCGGCGGGGTCGATGACGGTGACGGTGATGCTGTCCTTCAGCCCGCTGGGGGTGGTCACCGTGACGGTGGCCCGGCCCACGCCCACGAAGAGCAGCCCGCCCCGCCCCGTGACCCGCACCACATTGGGGTCGGAGGAGGTCCAGGTCATGGCCTCGTAAAGGGCGTATTCCGGGAGGATCCTGGCGGTGAGGGTCACGGTCTCTCCGCCCAGGTTGGCCTGCACGGAGCCGGGGGTGATGACGATCTTGGTCCCGTAGAGGGCGCCGCCGCCCCCGCTGCTGATATTGACGTAAAGATCCGCCTTCCCGTCCTCGTTCACCGTGATCTCTTTTTTCTCCGTGCCGCCCTCGGGCAGCTTCTTGTCGATCTCCACGGAGAAGGGGGCGGACAGGTCCAGGCCGCCCTCCTCAAATTTGAGCTCGGCGCTGTGGTCCACGTCCCAATAGTAGCCGTAGTAGCGGGTGGGATCGCTGTTGCGCACCACGGCGTCCAGCAATTCCTTTTTCTCGTACTGGAGGATATCAGTGAACCATACGGCCTCCAGCGTATCCACGGTGTAACGGGCCCCGTCCTTCCCCGTCTCCTCCGTACTGGAAACCAGTTTGAGACGCTGAGTATAGGTCTGGACCGCCGGGGCGGGCGTGGGCTCCGGGTCAGTGTCTACATCCGTGGACGGGCGGTTGACCGCCCAGTCCTGGACGGTCTCGCTCCGCTTCTGGGCATCCTCCTGGGCATCCGCCTTCTCCTGGTCGGTGTCCTGGCTGGAGGAGAGCGGAGCGGAGGCGTTGTAGTTGTGGGTCTCGGCCACCCGGACCACACCCCAGAACACCGTGTTCCGGGGCAGGGCGTCCCGTGTGCCCAGGCCGGTGTCCGCGGCGTCATACCAGTGGGCGCCGTCCTCGGCCCAGCGGTAGTTCTGCCCCTTTTCCACCTCGCCCTCCCGGGGCGGCTCCGGCTCCTTGGTGGGTTCGTAGCCATCCGGATAGGGACAGGTCTCTTTTTCACCGCCGAAGTAGAAGGCGTCCTGCCAGGTATCCGCCCCGCCCCAGCGGGTGAGGACCTCACCGCCGCCGCCCTCGGGCGGAGCCAGGTACTCCAGGCCGTACTCATAGTGCAGCTCACTGCCGTAGGCGTCTCCGCCATCCTGCACGGCTGTGTGCTCCTGGGGATAGGTCACCTTCACCGCGTTGGTGTGGACCTCCACGCTCACCTGGGGCAGGATGTCGTCCGGAATGGTCCGCTCCGCCTTTTCGATGACGGCGTAGGGCACCGTATCCTTGGTGGGGTCGGCCGCGTTGTCCGCCAGCTCCACGGCGCTGTCCAGTGTGTAGTTGGCCGCGTCCGGGCCCCCAAGGGCCATGCCGCTCACCAGCACCGGCAGGGAGGCCGTGGCGGGATAGGCGTCCCAGCCGTCGCTCTCCGGGGTCCTCGGCTGGTGGTCCAGGCTCTCCCAGTAGCTCTGCCACTGGTCCGGGGCCACCGGGGCATCCACGGTGTGGCGCTCGTCGGCGTACTTGACGTTGGGATCGAAGAAGGTGAAGGTCAGCCCCGCCCCGCCGCTTTCGTAGGTGTACCCCTCCGTGTCCAGGTGACCCAGAAGGGTGGTATAGTCGCTGTAAACGGGGTCGGACTGGTTTTGATCCGGAACCTCATATTCCGCGCCGGTGGCTACAAAGATCACGTCCTTGTCCCCCGTGTCGCTGACATAGGGGTTGGTAAGGGTAACGGCACCCAGGGCGTCTTTGCTCCCGTCGTAGACCTTCCCCGCCGCGGTCAGCGTATAGGTCAGGTCCTTGGGGTGTACCATGATGGGGATGGGGACATTTGTCGTCACATCGCTCACCAGCACCGGCCTGGCGTAGTTCGTGGTGGTGTGGGCCCGGGCAGTGAGGATGAGATATTTCCCGTTGTAAACGAACCGGTCCGCCGTGTGGTCCGGGGCAATGGTCAGATGGTCTCCCGTCGCCGCGGGCCGCTTCTGGACGCCCGCGTCATTGTCAGCGGGAAGCTGGGCGTTGTCCCAATAGTTGACGGAGAGCATACCGGCGCACTGCTGGTAGAAGAGCTCTTCCTCGGGATCATAGGTCTCTCCCGGCAGCGCGTCATAGGTGATGCGCACCTTCAGCTTGGAGAGGTCCAGGCCCTCTCCATAGGTGTACTCCATCCTGGGCGCCTGGAGTAGCTCGATCTTTTTGATGGTCCGCCGGTCCAGACGGCCGGTGGCCGTCTCGTCTACGGGCGCCTGAATGTACTTGTCGTTATCGTCCTTGTAGACCAGGATGTAGTTTTCCATCCCCTCGCTGAGCACCATGTCCCGGATGGTGACCGGCTGGTCCGCCTGATGCTGGTTGTCCGGGATCTGCACCCGGTGCCCCACCTCTGGATAGACCACCGTCATTCCCAGGCCCAGCGTATCGGTGCCGTAGATCGCGTCGCCTGTCAGCGGCAGGTCCCAGCTCATGCCGGCGTTGACCGCCGAGATAAATTCCGGGTCGGTCATGCTGCGGTAATACTTCCCGTCGATCAGATCCGGCAGGACGGTATAGATCCCCCCCGCCGTGGTGTGGTCTGCTTTCTGTCCGGTCTGGGCGGCGTAGGAGGAGAACTCCGTCTCCACTGTATTGAAATAGATGGTGGAGATGGGCGCCTCGCACACCTTGTCCACCACGATGGGCCGGCGGAACACCGTCAGCACAGAGGCGGTGTTCCGGTCAAAGACATAGTTGTCCATGGCGCTGCCCGCCGTATCCAGGCTGACGGTGTACCTGCCCCGTCCGGCGTCCCGGCTCCCCTCCGTGGTGAAGCGGACTCCCGTATACCCCGCGTCCAGGAAGCTCAGTTCCGGGCTTTCCGCCGGAGCGGACAGGTCCTTCCCCTCCTCCTGGGTCACCCCAACCGTCCCGTCGGCAGTGACATAGAGCTTGGTGGAGTCGGTGTAGTCTACGCTTGTAAACTCCTCCCGCAGCCGCTTCTGATCCGGCGCCGCCAGGGTGCCAAACAAATAGTAGGCCCGATAGCCGCCGTTGGGCTCCCCGTAATAGCGGTTGGAGGCCTCCACCGTCAGAGGCAGGGATTTTTTCTTCACGGTATACTGGGCGGAGTCATCCGTCTCATCCCACACCAGGAGTTGGGACGCGTCCCGCCGGCCGCATACCATCAGCTTCTTCCCCGTGGTGGCCACGTCGGGATAGTCCCCCGTGTTCACGGCCGTCCCCAGCAGGTCCGCCAGCGCGTCCGGCGTGAGCGTATTCAGATCCTCCGGCAGGGTCTCCCCCGCGTCCATCCAGTACAGCCGCATCCCCTGAAGCGCGAAGGTATCCGTTTTTCTGCCCTCAGAGTAGCGCACGCTGTACTCCAGTGTCCGGTCAATGATGGGGGCGTTCTGGGGCAGGGCGTTGTCCCCTTCCGCCTTGTAGCGCAGCCGCAGGGACATGCCGGTGAGGTTCAGTTCCTCACCGTAAACATAGTCCCGGCGGTTCGCCGGCGTCAGCAGCTCCACCGACTCCAGCTCCCGCAGCCTGACCACGCCTTGGGCGTGCTCATTCTTGGGCTTGCTGCCGTTGGCTGCGGACTGGGTGTCAAATACTAGGGCATAGTTGCGGTTGTCCCCCGCCCTTTCCACCAACTCCAGCCCGCGCACCTCGGCGGCGGCCAGCTTCTCCGTCTCTCCCGCCGGCATGTTGAAATAGGGCGTGCCGCTCAGGGGGGCGGCGGTGGGGTTGTCCGGGGTATAGACGGCCGAATAGCGCACCACCACCTCATCCAGCGTGCCGTCGGCCCGCCTGTGGATGGCGTCTCCGGTGAGATTATGGGGGATCTGTACATAGCCTGTGTTTCCGGCGGTGTAGTAATGCCCGTTCTCGGGAAGTCCAGCGGCGAAGGTGTCCACCGCCTCGGAGCCGTCCCGGCCTGTGGCGGTCAGCTCTTGCGGCACCATCGTCCCCTCGGCGTCGGCGTAATACATCCGGCTCAGGGTCAGGCTGGACGTATCGTCATAGAGGAAGGTCTTCCCCGCCGTCCCCTCAAGGCCCATGGTCAAAGAGGTGACCACAATGGGTCTTGGCAGGATGATCATGCTGCTGAAGCCGTTCTCCCCCCACTCGGCCACAATGGAGCCCCGCTGGAACCGGAAGCTGTAGTTGTCCGCGCCGGTGGTGATCAGATTGTCGGCGTCCCTCTGGTAGCCGATGGAAATGATATAGGTGTTCCCCGCAGGAGTATCGGCCGTGACCTCGTCGGCGCCGATGCCCACCCGGGCTTTCAGCAGAGGCGCCACGTAGCCAGGCAGCAGCTCCAGCTCATCCTCCGTCCCCTCCAGAAGGGCCTTGCCGGTGGTGCTTTTCAGGAACGCCTGGTCCTCGTCGGAAAGCTCGCTGGGATCGTACGTATAGGTCAGTTTCGGATCCTGCGCCGTCCCAAACTCGCCGTAATAGACCGTCTTGGGCAGAGCCGTCAGCGTCAGGGACTTTTTGGCCACGCTGAAAGCGGCGTCGCTGTACCAGCGCACCGGGCTCACAGCCCCATTCCAATAACCGGGGGCGGAAATACACAGGTACTTGCCATTATGCGTAGCCGCCACCATGGGCTGGAGATTGCTCAGCCGGTGGCTCTCATCGTCCCGGCTGGGTCCCGAGGACTTGTCGTCCTCCCAGGTAAGGACGATGCCGGGAGCCTGGAAAGACTCGTCGGAGGAATAGGTATAGCCCACCTCGGAGCCGTCCTGATAGACCAGCGTCACCGTCAGGCCGTAGAGAAGCAGGACCTCACCGTAGGTGTAGCCCTCGATCTTGGGAAGGCCCGCCACCTTCAGGGACACCACCGGGTTGTTGAGTACGGTGGCGCTGGCCGTCCGCGTCTCCAGATAGGGTTCCACCAGGACATAGTTCTTCCGGGCAGCCTCGCCCTCCAGCGCCACTGCGCTGATGGCGGCGTCCACCTGCTTGCTGGCCACGCCGTCCGGGACATCATAATGGGGCGGCGCGGGATGTTCCCAGGTCAGTGTGGCGGTAAAGGAGACGGCCACCTCATCGTCGGCAAAGACGGGCCCGCCGGTCAACGGAAGGCCTTCATAACTGCCGCCCAAATCCTTGGGGATGAACTGGCTTTTCTGATCCTTTTGATAGACGGCGGTCTGCCCGGCAAACACGGTTTGGCTATCGCTGGCCCAGACCTTCACGCCGCTCATGGCGTTCTGAGGGCTGTTCGGGTCATCCTCCAGTTTAGTGATCACCAAAGGCCTGGGCAGGACGGTCAACGGGCTGTCCGCCTTTTCCCCATCCGCCGCCAAGGTCCCCTCCGGGTCGGCATACTGGAAGGAATAATTGGCAAGACCGCTCCCGGAGATGGCGTCGCCGATGGAAATGGCGTATTCTCCGGCGTCCGTCCCCTGGTCCACGCTTGTCGTCAGCTCCGGTGCCTGATACCCTGCCAGCTTGGAGAGGCTTTCCGACTTTCCATCGTTGGTAAATCCAGGCACATAATTTGCGCCGCCAAACAAGTCCAAAGCCTTGATGTCGCTTTGTTTATAGTTGTAGTCAAGTTGGTCGTTCGGTTCTCCGTAATAGCGTTTTTGTCCAATGGCGGTCAGGGTCAATGGGGCCTTTTCCACCTGGATGCGGTAAATGATCCGTTTCCCGTCGCCGCCCACCACCAGGAATTCAAAGGTGCCCACTTCCTCCGGAATCCCGCTGATGATGCCGTTCGTTTCGTCGTAGGTCAATCCTCTGGGAAGCTTGTCGTTGATCCCGGACAGGCCGGAGGGAAGCTGCTTACTCTTATATGGCTCGCCATAGACGGTCTCCCGGGACTCGCCATAAAAGTTGAAAAGGTCCTCCCGGACGGTCTCATCCTCGCCCAGGTTGATGGACCGGGCGGAGCCGCCTACATAATAGAGCTCCTCCGCCAGGTTCCAAGTGGAGCCGCCGAAGATCTTGTCCTGCGTGCTCCAAACGGCGGCCACCTGGGGGATGCTGGAGTCCTGGGGCACCAGGCGGGAGAACATGGCCAGCTCCTTCATGCCCAGGCCCATATCCAGCACTTGGGCCGTGCTGGCGCCAAAGGGGAAGGTGTGCAGCCGGAAGGGCACCCGAACCAGATAATACTCGTCTGTGCTGCCCTGCGGGCTGTTCAGCACACGGTAGGAGGTGTCGGTACAGCGGATGGAGATGGTCATCTGCCTCAGGTTGGACGGAGTTTCCACCAAACGCTCCAGCGGCAGAATGGCCTTGGAGTAATGGGTCGTGTATTCCCCGTCCGCCTGGGTCCCGCCGGCGATCTCATAGTGGCGGCCCCACAGGAACGGAGTGGGGTTTTCCACGTTGGTCCCGATATTGTACCTGCGCAGCGTCTCCTGCCACTGGGCCGCCTCATCCCCCGATACACCGCCCGGGAGGAGGGCAGGCTCCAGATAGGTGGCGTCGTAGGCGATGGTCAGATTGATGGAGGTGATACCGCCGCAGATTGCCTTCTTGTTCCTGCCGGAAGCCGCGTCGGAAGCCTGACGCACCTCTTCCAGGTCAGAGACCTTGACGCCCACCCAGAACACATCGTTCCGCTTGACCGTCTGCCCCTCTCCCGTGGCAGCATTCAACAGCTCTGGATCGGCGGTGATCTCATCTGTGTTGACGCCGAGGAACTCCAGCGACAGCTTTCCTTTATCCTTGTCTACGGGCGTAGACACAACCAGCTCCCGCCGGGCGTGCCAAGCCGCTGCCTCCGCTTCGCTCAGACCGCTGGGCAGGGGCAGGTAAAAATAATCGCTGCCTGTGTTCTTCGTCAGGATCGGCGTATAACCGTTTTGGAGCAGGGCCACATCCCCGCCGTCCACGGTGCCGTTGCGGTCTACGTCGCATACCCGGAGCTTGAAGAGGGAGATCACCTTATCGCTCCCGGTAAGGAAGGGCACGTCATTTTCTCCGGGAGAAGGATCCAGTGCCCGGCGCAGCAGCTCTGCGTCTGCCGTGGTCACCGCCCCATCCATATCCACGTCGCCGGGAATAGGCAGGACGACCAAGGTGCGGCAGAAGGTTTTGGCGTTTTCCCGGTTCACGTCCAGGAAAGCGTCCGGATCGCTGGTGTAGGTTTTCCCCGTAAGAGGATCTGTAAAGGTATACTCAATCTGATAGATGCCCGGCACCACCCGCACGCCCCGGAGGTCGATCCGGTCCTGCCCGTTCTCGTCCCGGACCACCTGGAAGGTGTCGGCTCCTGCCGCCGGCTTCATGCTCCCGTCCCCGTCATAATAGCAGACCGTGCCGGCGTCGTCCTTGATGTCCGAGACCGTCAACCCGTGTTCCGGGTCGTCCGCCAAACGCAGGGTGACGCTCCGGCGGACATGCTCCGCCCCGGGGTCCAGCGTCACACGCTGTCCCTGGCTGTCGATTACCGTAAAGCCGGGATCCACAAAGCTACTGTCCTGGTAGACTACAATCGCCGTCTCGTCCAGGTCCACATCCGTTTCCCCGCTCCAAGCGCCGATTTCGTAGGTATCCTCCCGGTTGTAGAGGCCCTTATTGTTTTCCGGACCGTTGGGGCGGTAGAGGTCCACTTTCCCAAAGTTCCGCTCCGCCCGGAAGCGCTCCTTCGCCTTCTCTTTCTCCACCTCCACACTGGTTCCAAAACTGTTTGCCAGCTGTGTCCAGACGTCGCCCGTGTCCCGGGCGATCATGCCGAAGGGGGTGTTGCCCGGATTCTGCTCCAGCTTCGGGTCGTTGAGGCGCTGAATGTAAAAGTGGTATGTATTGGAGGAAACCCCATCAGGGGCGGTAACCGTCACCTCGATCTCATTGTAGCGGTCATCACCGGTAGAGAGAGCCAGCGGGATCGTGCCGCCGTCAAGCTCCCATTGGGAGCGCATGGGGTACTCAAAACTGTTGTAGATGTCATATTGGGGCGTCCCATAAATATCCGTCCCCGTCTGTACGCTGTCATTGAGTATCCTTTTGTCCAAGGTGTACTTCGACCAGTCCCCGGCCCCCGCCTGGCGGGCGGAAATCTTTACACCGGCTTGGGTCATATCGATGTCCCCAGTCCGGAAGGGTTCCGACGCCAACAGCGAAATGTCCAGCGCCTCCACGTCCGAGTCTACACGAAGGTAATAAGACATATTTGAGGCGCTGGGATCGAAGGTCGTCTCGGTACCGGCGGCGTTGGGATCACCGTTATAGAGAATCCCCTTCATCAGATTTTGGGATTTATCTGTCTGACCGTCCGCCCTCACCGGGTAAAGGCCTGTCTCCGCCTCACCTCGGTCCGCCTCAACTTTTGCGTTGATGGGGGCCGTGTCTATAAGCGTGGCGTCATCACTGAGAGACCAGTGGGCGATAATAGGTAACTTGTCTGTACCATAAAACGACCAAATCTCGGGCTCGCTTTCTGGCCTATTATTATTGAGTTCTTCCTTCTTCGCATCTGAACTCACGATAGTTTCCCGAACCGCTTCCAGATCAATTGGCCCAGTGTCATTCAGAGAAAGGTCCCGGAATGAAGATCGCCTTGGATATTCACTATCCCCGTACTCCGCTCCCCAGCCCCAGCCAAAAACGTACCATCCGGCAAAGGTTCGGTCCGGTATACGGCCCAGCAGGGGCTCCAGGTCTCTGATGTTGCAGGAGCCTCCGCCCTCATAACTGGGCCTGGTCACCATAAGCTGATCCAAAGTATAGATGCCATTGGAGTCGGAGACCCAATTCAGATATTTGTATCGCTCAAGATTGGAATGGTTGTCAACATCCAAATCCTTTTCCACGGCCATCTCCATACTGCCGCTGTTGAAAACCTCTCCCCCAGGCTTTGCCGTATCCACCCGGTACTCCAGATAAGCGGTACCCATAAAAATATCCGTGTAGCCAGAATCCACCTCTGCCTGAAGCATCTGCTCCAGCAGGTTGATAATTTCAGGCTCCGTCTTTTTTTCTTCGGTCTCCGTTTCCTCGGAGGGCTCCTCCTGGGTGGGTTCCTCGGGAGGAATATCTTCCGTGGGCGCGGGAGAGGCCATGCCCTCCACTGGAATCTCTTCCGGGGGAACGCCCTCTTCCGTCTCAGTAGGCTCAGGGGTGACCACATCTGTAATTTCTGGTTCCAGCCCTCCGGTATTGGTGGTAGGTTCGGGAGCGGGACTGGAGGAAGTGAGGGGCAGTTCCTCAAACGGCGGCTCCGGGGATAGAGACACCGCCTGACTGACAGGCCCCCCTAGCATCTGTGCGGCTAACAGCAAACTGACTGCTTTTCTACCTGCCTGTCTCATCTCTACCCCTCCTCTCATCCAAAAATAGGCGCAAGGACCCACAGACTACATTATGATATGTAGTCTGTGGGCTTGTAATAAGGCACGATTTGGTCCACACCATAATAGAGCTTATTGGCGTCGATGTTGTTGATGTTCCGGTCGTTGTTGACGTCACAGACCCGGTAACGGTAGAGACGCCAATCCGGGAAGCTGGCGGCCGCAGTATCCCCCAGAGGATCGGCCACCCTGTTTTGGATCAGCTCTCCGTCCACATACTCCGCCTGCCGGTTGGCGTCTACGTCGCCCACCCGCGCCAAGACAATCATGGGCCGCTTCAGGACGATATCCGTAGTGCCGTCATAGTCTTTAAAGGTGTAGCACAGGGTATAAACACCCGGACGAATGGCGTAGTCATAGACCGTGCCACTCCCGTCGTCAGTCTGCCACCAGTTGTCGATGGTGCCGGTAGCGGAGTCGTCCGCCCGGCCTGTGTCCGCCTGGCCCAGGTCCAGTTCCACGGTATCCACCGTGCCTGCCGCTGTCTGCTGTCCCAAAAAACGTTCCTTCTGCGTGGCAGCGGCCTCATCCAGCAGATCCACCACTACACTGCGGGAAATATCCGCCGGGTCCACCGGAAGTCCGGCGGAATTTTTAACATCGTGGATTCCGGGGTCCTGGAAGGGCTCGCCCAGGATCACAAAAAGCGCCTTCTCATCCTGATCATAGTTGTGGTTGGCACTGCTCACCTTGCCCCAGGCCTCCGGCCAATATGTGTTCTTCAGCGCAGCCGCCTTGGCGGGCGTCTTGCCCGCCGCAAAGCGGTTCTCCGCCAGGAAGGCGCTCCACGCGTCGGCCCTGTCGGCATCTGTGGTCAGGGTGCTGTCATTGTAGATCATGCCCTTGGGCGAATTGCCGTAGCCCATTTGATAGGGGATGTTCTTCCCCCTCCGGACAATGACCACCTGGAAGGTCCTGGACACCGGCACAGGGGAACCTGCAGACGCGGCGGGGTAATCCGGGGTAGGCGTAGTCACCACACAGCTCAGGGTGATCTCCACCGTTTTGCTGGCCAGGGCGTCGGGATCGTTGGGATCCACCGGGGCGTCAAATATGCTGGTCTGGTGCTCTGTGGGTGCGCCCGCCGTTTCGTGCCAGGCCTTTCCCTGCTCATCCGTGGTCGTGTTGGAAAGTGCCGACCCATTGGACGTATCCGTGATGTAGACCTTTACATCATCAATATTAGGCGACAGCTCATTTTTCCGAAGCTTGAGATAGAGCTGCACTTTCGTCAGATCGCTGCCGTCGCTGGCCTTCGTGGCGTCCGCGTTGTCCCCCAGCACCACCAGGTATTTCTCCTGGCTGGAATCACTCTCCGTCATGCCGGGATCCACCTGGATCACAGTGGGAGTATTCTCATACCAGCGCACGTTTTGCCGGTAATCCTCTTGGATCAGGGTAGCCCCTATGCCCGTACCGGCCTGAGCCTCCGTGCCGGCGTATGCCTTCAAAAGACTCATCCGCAGCTTGGCCATGACCGGCTCGTAGAAGTCCACGTGGATCACCACATCTTTGGCGGGCATCTGGAAGAAGTAGGCCACTACATCTGTGTCCTCCGCCACCGCGCTATCCTTTTCATACTTATACACATAGAGGGGCACCTTGACCGCCCCATTCATGTAATAGACCTCTTTCACCTCGTTCTCATCGGTCGGCTCGGCATAGATCCACACGTATTCGTGGTCGACGGCGTAGACATCCACCGCCGGATCAAAGGCAGGCCGGTTTGCTATGCCGGTGGCTGTGATCGTCCCACCCTGGGGCGTTCCGGCCGGGAGGATGGGCTGATTGCCCGCCATGCCCGTCACGATTTTCGCCGTACCCATGCTCCCATCCACGGGATCGGTCACGACGCTCACATTGTAAACAGCTTTACTGGTAACCTCGAATTGCGCATAGAAGCTTTTGAGCGGATCATCCTTGTCATAGCTGTTGCTGGTGATCAGCAGCAGGTCCCGGTACAAGACACTGCTGTCGTTGCCGGAAAGGTTGTAGACATAGGTGACGGTAAATGTAGTCTTCCCCCCCGCGGGCAGATAGGGGGCCGGTGCCTGGAGCACCTCAAAGTGGCTGCCGTCGGCGGGAGTGTGTCCGCCGTGGTCTGTATCGACGCTCAGGCCGTACAGGTCGGTGGTCCCCGTGTTCTCAATGGTCAGGGTGAAGGTCTGGCGCGCCACATAGCCCTCGGTTTGAACGGTATAGGTGATCTCCGACACCTCGTCCGGCGTGGTGCCGGTCCATGTAACGCCCAGGTGGCTGTCTCCCTCGTGGTACAGACGAATCTTGTCGTCACCCTTGGGATCGGGCACCGGCTGATCCGCTCCGCCCGAGGGTTCGGCAACATACGCGGGCGCCTGCACCTGCATCTGCACCTTCTTCTCATCCGGAGCGGCCGCGTTATCCACCCGGCCGTAGCCGGGATAAGCCGCCTCTTCAAAATTGGCGGGACCGCCGTAGGTGACGACAGAATCCGGCCCCCAAACGGGCGCCGTCTGTCCACCGTCGGCCGTACAGGTCCAGCCTGCATCCACGGCCCGGAACTGTCCTATCCTGCCGGGCTGCGCTCCCGTAGCGCCGTCATAGGTGGTGTTTACCCCGTAGCCGATGGGCAGCACCACATGGCTTGGCAGAACGCTGTCGGAATAGAAGGGATACAGACCCGCGTGCAGGCCGGTAAAATCAAACTGGGTGCCGTCGCCCACCAGATAATTATCGGTGTAGTAATTGGTCCTGGGCGGCGCGTAGACGGGGATCAGCTCCGACCATTGACCACCGTCCTCCTGCACGGAGATATAAAACCACCCGCCCAGATTGATGGACCGGCGCACGTTCTCTCCGCCAGCGGAAAGAGGCCCGCTGCCGGGATAATAGGTCAAATTATAGACTCCACTCCCCCCCGGTGAGGGCAAATAGAAGGGTTCGTCAATCGCCGGAGGGGCGGATACCTCCGGCAAATCACCCGTAGTATCGTTCGTATCGATCAACGTACCGTCGGGCAAATAGGTGCGGAAAGCCACCGCCGCAGCAAAGCCTTGCGCCACGCCGGCATCGTTTTGTTTTTCCACCTGCAAAGTCAGGATCCCCTTGTCGCCCGTACTGACGTGGGCGGCCACATAGTGACGATCTATGTAGTCAGCATCCGCCATAACGGTTCGGCGGGCGGAAAGTCCCTCCGTAAACGCGTCGGGAATCGTGACCCAGGGATAATGGGCCGACACATAATCCCGTATTGCCCCGTTGTCCGGGCCCGCCAAGGCGTACTCACCCGCCGCAGGCCAGTCCTGAGGTGCGGCCTCCGTTGTCTTCAGGGTATTCAGAGCGTTAGGCGCCCAGGTGTCTACAGGCATCGTCAGCACAAAGGAGCCCGGCACCGGGGAGAGCCCAAGCACCGCCTTGTTGGGAAGGGCCAGATCCTCCAGCGTGTCGGGGTGGCCGCTGTTCAAAAAGGCCGCCGCCTGCGTCTCGCTGTAAGTGCCCTCCAGCCCGGTCGCGTTGACGCCCGTCAGCTCCACCTCGGAAACTGTGAGATGGACCTCCATGGGCAGAGGATATTTTTTGTTTGTCCCATCCTCTTCGTAATAAAAATACTGGGTGACCAGATATTCTCCGCCCTTGGACGTGTAGCCGGTCAGCGCTTTCCACTCCGTGCCGTCGCTGGCACGAGTATAGTCGGGCGTCTCACCCACCTGGACGGGGCGGTAGACGGCGTAACCGGCGGCGGTATCCCCCCAGTTAAGGATAAAGTTTTCCTGGGTGGCATCGGCGTATGTACCCGTGATCTCAGGACGGTAGCGCTGGATGGTGGAGGCAATATCGGCAGAGGTACCCGAAGTGAACGCCTGATAGGCGTTTACCGTCAGCTCCGCGCCTCCGGCCACCTCGGCTTTCACCAGGACCTTGGGGAAAATAAACTCAAAGATGACCTGGGCTTTTGAGTTGGGATCGCTCACATCCCCGTTAGGTCCATAAGGATTTTCCGCACTGTGTTTATTTGTTATGTACGTATCATCATAGTCCTGGATCAGCTCCGTCAGCATCCAGTTTTTATCCGGGTCTGTCGGATAGCCAATCAAAAAGTCTGAACCACTCCCAGTGGTGTCCGAAAACTTTTTCACCATATCCGCAAGGTGATCCGGATTGACTTGAAAGCTCAATTCGCCTAGGTTTACGCCTTTTCCGGGACCAGAGGTCCCTGCCCCGTCATCGGAATAGCCGTCTTTCCCATTCTCCGAATCAACTACGCCGCTGGCGTTAATATAAATGTACGACTTATTCTCTGTTCCTCCGTATATATCCATCCATTTCACTACATTATGGTTAGGGTCCATCGTATTGAGTATATCCTGATCCAAGCGAAGGTACATATTGATGCTGCCGTTTACGGGTCCGCCAGCTTCCGTGCTGTCCTTTCCCGGCACCACTTCAGAATATTTATATCCATCCTCCCCCACGGATTTAAACGGAGAACGCCGCCCCTGGCTGGTAACATCAATAAGAAGAGCGCTGTCCTCACTGTAATATGTTCTTTCCGAACCAGTAACCGCCGTGACCAAAGTCTGTTTCTCTCCGCCACTTCCCATTTCCAAATAGGACGGACGGATATAGTCGGGATTAAACTGAATGTTAAACGCGGTAGCGGCAAACTTTTCTGTGTTTTCCACCGAAAGCCGTACCAACGCCTGAATGGACCCATCTTCTATCAGTTTAAAGTCCATGCAGCGGAATAACAGCGTAGGAGGACCAGGTTGCGCGGCAAACGCAGTGACACCCGCCCACACCGTCATACCGGTCAGCGCAATCGCCCCAGCCGCCAAAGAAAAGCGCGCGACATGGTCGATTTCTTTCCACAGCTTTTTCCCACTCATCCGGCGGCTCACCTCTTTTCTCTTTGATTGGTCATTTTAGGGCGCAATAAGCCATAAGTATACATAATAATACTATTACAGTATACCTATTTATACTACTAATGTCAACAAAACATACTTAAATTTTGTCGCTTTTTAATCATTTATAACCACAGATTTTTACTATTTGTATTTCTCTCTTTTTGACATAAAGAAAGACCCCGGCACAGACGTGCCGGGGTCCTTCTTATTACCTGGATCAATTCCAGGGCTCGGGAAGTGTTCTCCGGGGACTAGTGTTGTTATCCATCCAGAACTGGACCAGAGTCGACTGAGTCTTGTAACCCATAATGTAGTCCAAATCCACCACATTCAGCTTGCCGTTCTGGTCATAGTCCAGCATGGCAGGCAATGTATTCGGGAACACACTAGTATTGCTCATGAGTGTCATCAGCATGATCTGAACGTCTTCTTCGCTTCCCAAATCCTCCAGGCCCATATCGTTCTGAGCCATATTCTCAAGGATCTGGTCCACCAGCTGATTGGTCAGCTCATCGACAGGGTCAATCGGCCCTTCCACATCCTCAGCGGGCTGGTCGGGCGTCTCAGGTTTGCTCTCGCCCTTTCCAGGCTGGTCGGGCGTCTCAGGTTTGCTCTCGCCCTTTCCAGGCTGGTCGGGCGTCTCGGTGTCGCCCTCACCCTCAGTGGGCTGGTCAGGCGTCTCGGTATCGCCCTCACCCTCGCCGGGCTGGTCGGGCGTCTCGGTACCGCCCTCACCCTCGCCGGGCTGGTCAGGCGTCTCAGCGCCGCCTTCGCCTTCGCTGGGCTGGTCAGGCGTCCCGGTACCGCCCTCACCCTCGCCGGGCTGGTCAGGCGTCTCGGTGTTGCCCTCACCCTTGCCGGGCTGGTCGGGCGTCTCGGTGCCGCCTTCACCCTCACCGGGTTGGTCAGGCATGTTAGAACCGCTTTCGCCTTCATCGGACTGGTCAGGCAGTTCCGCACTCCCTCTGGGCTCTTCTCTCCGCTCCACAGGTCTGACAGTGACCACCTCGTAAGTGACCTCTATCGCCTGGTTCACGGATCCACTCTCCCCAGAGGTCTCCTCCTCCGGCTCCGGAGTCTCTTCCGTCGGGGTTTCCTCAGTGGAGGTCTCTTCGGCCGGAGTTTCTTCGGGCGCACTGTCCTCCGCCGGGTCAGAGGGCGTCTCTTCGGGCGAATTGGGAAGCTCATCCGGTCCGGCCGGTTCTGTGACCTCCGGCGCCGGGTTCTCTTCATCCGAGGGGACATCCCCGCTGTCGTCCGGCATCACCGGATCGGGAGCAGGTGCAACGCCGTCAGGCTGGGGCAGGCTGTTGTCCGGAGCGGCGGTGCTGTTTGTACCGCTGGAAACGGTCAGCTCACCCACCTTGACAAACGCTGTCAGGCCCTTGTAGATGTAGCCCACATACAGATAGCCGCTGGTGCCGTCAGTCAATTCGGCGGGGATCTGATCTCCCGGTACCAGGACTGCCTCGGCCTCCACCAGACTCTTGGCGTTGGCACTGCTGCTGAAGTAGAACTCCACCTGATACTCGGCCATAGCCTGTGCCGAAGGTACCAGCTCCACCGCAGCGCCGTCGCTCTGCTGATAGTAGACCGACATACTGCTGACGTCAAAGAGGTCACCGGGTGCCAGGGCCACATCACCATTCACAACATGGGTGTTCATGTTCAGCAGGCGCTGTGCCATCTCCTGGTACACGCCCTCCATGGCGGAAGAGTACTGGGTGAACAGTTCCACGTCCGCATCGTTGATGACACCGTCGTTGTTGACGTCACCGGCCCGAACGCCCAGGTTCTTCAAGGAGAACTGCGCCGGGATAAAGGTATCGGAGATCCGGAGGTTGTCCACCACGTTGTCCAGGAAGCCCGGGCGGGACGCCACCAGGGTGTAGACACCGGCCGTACTGATGTCGGTATCCAGGAACTCATACTTGCCGGTGGTCTTGTCGGAGACCAGCTGTTTGACCAGGGTCAGGTGTCCGGCGGCCACCAGGGCGTCGAAGCGCTCCCGATAGGTGGCTTCCGCCGCCAGGCTCACCAGCGGATTGTCTCCGGAAGTGGCCTCCAGCACGGAGAGGTAACCCATGTCGGCGCTCTTCTTGTAGAGGGTGACATAGGCGCCGCGGTCGGCGCGGATGGCCGCACTGGTGGTGCCCAGCACCCGGGTCTGGAAGGTGGCGGTGTTGCCCTTGGTATCCCGGTAGACCGTGATCCAGTAAGTACCCACGCCGCCGCCCGGCTCGGTCACCCGCACCATGAACTTGTCGCCGCCGTTCAGGCCGGTATCCAGGTACACGGTATGGGTCAGGATCACCTTGCCCGGCTCACTGGTGGTGTCGGTGGTGCCCGCTCCTCCGTCGGTGCTGGCCAGGAGCACGTTGTCCTTGAAGAACTCCAGCTTGGAGCCCTCCACGGCCTTGGCGTTGAGCTCCATCTCGTTGGTCAGGGCCTCCACCAATACGGAGTAGCTGTACCGCTCCACGTCAAAGACATAGGGTGCGGTGTCGCCCGTGGGATCCACAGGATCCGTGGGATCGGCTTCCTTGTCCACGCTGGGATCGTCAGGCGCCCACACCAAGCCCTGATCCGCCACATAGGCGGGGGCGCTGGTCGAGGGATCGTACCTGTTGTTCCCCTCGCCCTTCCACATCATCTCGAAGAGGTCGCCCTGGGTATTGTCGGTGACCCAGATGGTGTCCAGCCTGCCGGTGTTCTTGCGGATGATCTTCAGCACGTAGGTCGTGTCCACGCTCTCCGAATCGATGCCCGGTGCCTCGCTGTGGCCGGTAACGAAGAGCCAGCTCTCCGTCTCACCGGGCTGGAGCTTCACGACCACGCTGCCGAAGCCGCTGGCATCCAGGTCGGTGACGGTGGGCACGCCGTGGTAAGTGACCATCATCTTGTTGGCCAGGGAGAAGAGATCGGAAGCCTCCACATTGATGTACTCGCTGTCCATGGAGAGGTTGATGGTGTAGTACTTGATGCCGGGCTGGAAGCCCTGGCCGTCCAGGTAATCGGCGGGCGTGTTGCCCACCATGCCGTCGATGCCCTGCATCAGCGTGGCCGGGGCATTGACGTGGCCGACGGCCGCGGGTTCGGTGGCACCGTAGTACACCTTCATGTCGCCCAGCTCATGGGGGTCGTTCTGACGCCGGTCACCCCTCACCGCCAGCAGATAGTACTCGGAGGTGCTGCCGGTCTCGGTGGTGGTGACGGTGAACTTCAGCAAAGCCTGGAACTGCTCGTCGGCAAAGTAGGCGTTGCCGAAGTCCGTCAGATACTTGGTCTCGCTGGTCATGGTGACACTGGCAGCCGTGCTGCCCACCCGGGACATCTTGACGCTCTGGGTGGTGCTGTCGAACTTGACCCAGGGCCACAGGCGGCTGTCCCGGTAATCCATGACCACCATGTAGTAGGGGTACTGGGGCTCGAAGCCGGTGACGGGCACTGTCGCCGTGGCGTCGTCCGGGTCGGGCTGGGTCACGATGCTGGTCCGGTCGTTCTTCTCGTCCAGCCGGTAGAGCGGCAGCAGTTCGTCCGCCTCAGGCTGGAAGGCCTTCAAATCCTGGAGCTGATCCAGGTTGGCGGGCACGTCGCTGCGGGTGATGTGGATCACGTACTTGCCCGTGCGGGTGCCGGCGCCGTAGGCGTAGGTCAGAGTGACCTCTACCCAGAACTCCTCCAGCTCCTCGCCCGTAGTGGCGTCGGTGAACTGGCTGTCGGTCTGGTTGTAGGGCACGGTCAGCTCGCCGGTGGTGGTGCTGGTCGTTGTCACGGGGGCTCCGTTCTGGTCCACGGGGGTGATCTCATCCGTGGACAGGAAGCTCCCGTCCTCCTGGCGTGCCTTGTAGGCCGTCATGGAGAGGGTGGCGTCCCGGTAGCCCACGCCGTAGTCGGCCTTGGCCCAGACGGCAAAGTCGGTGCGGCCCTTCCAGACCTCGCTCTCGTACTCCCGGACCACCGGGTCATAGACGGGCGTCAGGGCCGTGTTGGCCTTGACCGTCTTCAGGTCCCGAAGGATGGGATCGGCGGTGCGGTACACCGTGAGGCTGTACTCGCTGATGACCTCGTGCCCGCTCTCGGCGAACTGGGTCACCCGGATGGTCAGATCCATCTTGGTCGCCCGCACTTCCTCGGTCACGCCGGTCTCGGGATCGGTGACCGTTTCAATGACGGGGAACTCAAACTCCAAGTAGCCGCTGGGGCTCTTGGAAATGGTCTGCCGGCTGCCGGCTTCGTCATAGACCTCGATATAGGCCTTGGGCTGGTACTCGTAGACGAAGTTGGCGTTGGCGTAGAGCTGGGCGTCGGCCAGGCTCACGCCCGGGTTGGCGTCCATGTAGTCGGCCACGAAGGCGTCGTACTGGGCCTGCTTGTCGGCCTGGGCCTCCTCGGGCGTCCGCAGGGACGCGCTAAGCCAGAACTTGTTGCCCGCGGCGGTGGCCACATAGCGGAACACGTTGGGGGCAAAGGCCGTGGTCACGGTTCCGGAACTGGTCACAGGCTCGGCGGTGCCGGTGGTCCCGTTGTCCTGCCGCAGGTAGATGGCGGCCAGGGTGGGCCCGGTTACGCCCTCGGTCTCTCCGGCGTCGTTCAGGGCCTCCACCGGCTTGCCGGTCGTCTCGTCCCGCTTGGCCATCCCGTAGCTGTCCAGCTCCACCTTACGCAGGGCCGGGGTGGTGATGTCGGTGGCGAAGAGGACGAATTCCTGCACGGTATCCATGCCGCTCACCACGGCGCCGATGCTGTCCCGCTCGGCGGGGACCCAGCCGCGGATGTCAAAGCGCTCCTCATAGCTGGTCACGGGCACTTCCACGGTATAGACGGCCTTCTTGATGGGGAAGCCGCCGCTGTTGTCGTCGAAGGGATCGCCGTGGCTGGCCCTATGGCCGTTCACCGTCACGGTGGTCTCCCAGACCACGTCGGGCAGCAGGCCGTCGGGATCGGTGAACTCGTACTTCAGGTAGGGCATGGTCACCTGGATAGTGGCCGTCCCCTTGCCGTCGGCGTCCAGCTCCATGGTATCGGTCTCGGCCGACCCGTTGAGCAGGCCGGAACCGGAGCCGGAGGGCGGATAGATGACCGCGCCGTTCACCGCCACCTCCAGGTCCTCCATGACGAAGTTGCCCAGAGTGTTTCCGGCGGAGCGGATCAGGGTGAGGGTGTAGCGCTGGCTCAGGGAGTTGCTGGGCTCGTCCTCCATGACGGGATCCCGGACGTAGACGGTCACCACGGTGGTGGCACCGCTGCCCAGGGCCACATCCACGCCGGTCCCGTCCGCGGGCATGTGCAGAGCACTGCCGTTGACGGTGAGGATGGCGTCGTCGGAGAAGGCATCCGCCGTGATATGGACGCTGGTCTCATCGGAGTCCACATAGGCGTAGTAGTTCATCTGGCGGCTGGCAAATTCGGTGGTGAACTCCAGCGCGCCGGTATTGACGCCCGTAGCCTCCAGGGCCTTCAGCCCGGCCTCCGCCTCCACGGCGGTGACGCCCAGATCCAGGCTGACGCCGGAACTGGTCACCCGGTCGACGGTCAGGGAGTAGACGCCCCGGTAGTAGGTGTTGCCGTTGGGCCGGATGTCGTAGAGGTAGATCTTGAAGCTGTTGCGGCCAACGGCCAGCTCCACGTTCTTCACCTGCTGGGTGGCCTTGGCGGTGGCAAAGCCGCTGCCGGCCACGACCACCATGGACTCGCCGGGAATACCGATGGCGGTGATGTCCAGGTTGTCCACGTCGTAGGGCACCGTGACAAAGTACTGCCGGTCGGCCCGGTCAAAGACCGGGGACATGGTGCCCTCGCTGACGCCCAGGTAATCCAGCAGCACGGGCACGTAGCCCTCATCCAGCCGCAGGACGTTGACGATGTAGCGGATGCGGGTACCGGTGAGCTCCCCGTCGGCGTCGGTGCTGTAACCAATGATCTCGAAGTAGTTCTCATGGCCCACAGCCACCGGCATATCCTCCAGGCTGCCCTCGATCTGGGCGTCGGTGTTCATATCCCGGAAGATCAGGTTGTTGATGCCCAGCGCCGCGGCGTTCTCCGCCAGGGCGTACAGGCTCACCTTGTCCACCTCGTGGGGCACCACCACATTGTAGAAATGGGTGTCGCCGGTAAAGACGGGGATCATGTCCAGCTCCACCGTATCGGCGGCGTCTCTGGGCTTGGTGTAGGTGTGCAGGTCCACCAGGATGGGCTGCTGGTAGCCGGGCTCCTCGGTCTCCGCGTCGGCACGGTTGATGACCACCGTATAGGCCTTCTTGGCGCCGTTGCGGTCGGTGAGGACGATGACCACCTCGTTGTCACCCACCACCAGGTCCCGCAGGGTGAAGTACACGCCGCTCTCGGCGGGACGGTTGTTGATGGTGATGGTGTAGTTGTAGGCCACCTGGTCGTAGACCTGGTTGCCGTCGCCGTCCACCACGGGGATCTGGCTTCCGTCGCTGGGATCCGTGGTAAACTGAGGCACCAGCTCGTAGTAGGTGCTGTCCACCAGCAGGTTCACGCTCTCCACCGGGTTGGGCACTCTGGTGTAATAGGCGTTGAAGTCCGTGGTGAAGTCGGGCACCAGCGGGTACTCCACGGTGGGGGACTCCGACTCCTCGTAGACATGGATGACGGTGCCTTCCAGGACCGCGGGCAGGCCGCTGACATAGGGCGCCCGGTTGATGGTCACCAGGTAACGCTTGGTGGTGATGCGGCCGTCCGCCGCCGTGACCTCGGTGATGAAGGTGACCTCGGTGGTCCCCACGTTCAGCATCAGGTTCAGGGCCTCGTCGCTCTCGAAGTAGCCCCTGCCGTCGGCGTCCACGTGGTTGTAGGTCACGCCCACCTTGGTGCGGGTCCCGTTGGCGTTGATCTGGACCACCTCGACCCGGTAAATGCCTCTGGGTCTGCTGCCGTCGGAGAGCATCGTGATCTCCTCGGGCCGCAGGGTGGGCGTCAGAGAGATGCTGTCGGTGCCGTTGGAATAGGACAGGGTGTAATTGAGCAGCTCGCTGTTCCAGATGGGCGCCAGCGCCCCGCCTCTGGTGTAGTCCATGGCGATGATGTCGCCAGTGTCCATGTAGCCGTTGGGGGTCTCATAGGTGCCCAGGTTCAGCTCCACCTCGTAGGCGTAGCGGTAGGTCCGCTCCACGGGGCTCTGGATGCTGACGCCGCCCACGGTGATGGTCTCAAAGCTGCTGTACCGGCCGGTGACGGTGACGGTCACCCGGTTCTCGCCCTGGTCCAGCGGGATGTCGTGGACCCAGAAGCCGTTGCCGGTGACCTCTTCCTTCAGGGTCCGGCCGCCCACATCGCGCACCCGGATCCGGTCCACCACCGCGCCGTTGACGCCGGTGTTGTCCGCCCGGACCAGCAGGTCCGCGGTGCCCTTGTCCGCCGGCACGTAGACGAAGTACTCGAACCGGTCGGGATCAAAGATGGGCTCCATCTGCTGGTCGCTCTTCAGCTCGGAGAGCTTGGCCACGTCGCTTTGCTTGTACACCGTCAGGGAGGCGTAGCTGCGGTTGTCCCCGTTGGTCAGCTCAAAGACAAAGCGGTTGTGGTCGGTGGCGAAGTTCACGTCCAGCGCGCTCAGGTCGGTGGCGGTGAGCTGGGTGCGCACCGGCTCGCCGGTGGCGGGATCCGTGACCCCGCCGGGCTGGATCAGGTTGACCTTGTAGCCGCTGCCCAGCAGGACGTTGAGCACCTGCAGGGAGAGGCTGCCGGCAGCCGCCGCGGTGGTGTAGTAGAAGTTCTGATCCGCCGCGTGGGCCACAGCGTCCCGGGTCACGTCCTGTCCGTCCACCAGCAGGCCCTTCATGGTGGGCGCGTCGCCGGTGATGAGCTCGGACTTGTTCTTGTAAAGGTACAAATCGTAGGTGCTGCCGGAGTACTGGGCGTCGTTCTTGAGCACCTTCACCGCCACATGGTAGACAGATCCGCCGGTGAGGCCGGCCAGCACGTACTCGTCGGCCACCACGTCCTGCGCCACAGGGACATTGTCCTGATACACGTCGAAGGTCACGGTGTAGCCAACGCCGTCGGCGTCCACATAGGGCACGGGCCGGATGGTCAGCGGGGCGTTCATCCCGGCGTCCACGGCAAAGTAATAGGTGCCCACCGTGGGATCGGGGTCAAAGACCGGCGAGAAGTCGTAGTAGTGCGCGTCCGCCTGTCCGGCGCCGGCGATGAGCTGGATGTCCTTGAGCTTGGAGGTGTAGGCGCTGGGACGGCGCTGGATGATGATCATGTAGCTGCGGGTGTGCAGCTGATCCTGAGAGGTCACCGTCACCAGCATCACGTTGGTGCCCATGGACAGGCCCACGTCGTTCAGGGGACTGCCGCTGACATGGTTGGAAACCGTGCCGTTGGGCTGGGTGATCTTGATGGTGGCGCCCGTCACGGCGGTGATGCTGGTGAAGTCCAGCGTTTGCTCTCCGCTGTCCACCGTCAGAGTAAAGATGCTCTGTCCGGGGTTGGGGTCCGTGGTGGCCGACGGGTCGTTGTTGAACACAGGATCAAAGCTCAGGCTGCCGCCGGCGCTGTCTGCCGCCGTCAGCTCGGTCAGGTAGGCCGCGCTGGAATAGCGGTAGATATGCAGCTCATAGGGCCACATCTGGGCGGCCTCGCCGGGCTCGTACTTGACGCCGATGTCCAGGTTCATGTAATTGGGATCCACCGTGGGGATGTCCAGCGTGAGGAAGTTGTCGGTGGTGAAGCGCTGGACCTCGCCGGGATCGTGGTACTGGGGCACCAGGGCGCCGAACTGGACCATCTGCTGCTCTTCCGTGCCGCCGTTGGTGAGGGAGGTATACACACGCACCTTGCCCTTCACGGCGCTCTCGGGCACGCCGACCACAAAGGCTCCCTGCTCTCCGCTGCCGTCCGCCTTGAACTCGTTGGGATTCCAGAGGGCGGTGTAGACGTTGGAGTTCTGCTCGAAGGTACCGGCCCCGGTGTCCATGTACACGGTGAGGGCATCCCGGTTCACGGGCAGGATGTTCAGAGTGTATCTGGCCCAGGAGACCACGGTGGTGGTGACGCTGTAAAGGTTGCTCTCCTCCTGGTGATACACACGGGTGGTGGTGATTCTGGGACCGTCCACGTTGCCCTGGCCGGTGGTCTCGGTGGTGGTGTAGTCCGGCTGGCTGAGGACGCCCTGGACGTGGATGGTGTCGCTGGCGGTCACCGTCACCTCCGCGGTGGCGGGGATGATCCAGCTCCCGGAGTCACTCTGATAGGCGTCGCCCACGGTGGCGGTGTCCACGCTCACGTTGGGCATGGTGGCCACCGCGCCGGCGGAGGGACTCGTCCCCGCGGCCGCGCCCACGTTGGCCAGGAGCTCCACGATGCCGGAGGGATCCTTGGCCTTGGCGGTGACGGTGTGGAGGTCTGTCCCCTCCGGGACGTAGGCCAGGTAGGTGCCGTCGCTCAGCAGGGTGGTGTTGCGGCCGTCCACACGCAGCCAATCCAGGCTCAGATCCGCGCCGGAACGGTAGATGTAGAGGGTGTAGGTCAGCTGGTTGCCCTGCTCGGCCTGGACCACGAACTGGAAGGTGTTGATGCCCAGATTCAGCTGCACCGTGCGGGTGATCTGGGAGATCTCGGTGCCCATCACCTGGGTGGAGCCGTCGGAGGCCACTCTCATCAGGGTGATCTGGGTGCCGGAATGGTCGTGGATGTGGTTGGCGATGGCGTACACATCCACCACGTTGGTGGCGTAGCTCACCTCGTAGGTATAGGTGGTGTCGCTGCGCAGCGTGGGCTCGTAACCCACCACGCCCATCTGGAAGTTGCCCTCGCCGTCCTTGGCGATTGTGGCGTCGTTGGACAGGTTGTGGTACACCGCGTAGTAGGTGCGGGTGTAGCCGGTGAAGGGCACCGTCAGGGTGATGGGGATCTCGGCGTAATCCACGCTGGGATCGGTGATGGCGATGGCCTCGATCCGCTCGGACTCCTCCGCGGTGCCGCCGCCCACCTGGACCATGACCACTTCCTGGGCCATAGCCAGAGGCAGATTGGCGGCCACATAGGCGTCGATCTCATTCTGGGACGTATGGGACGTGCCCGCCAGAGTGTCGCCCGGGATGACCGTGCCCGCGGGGATGACCACGGAGGCGATGGCGGTCTGGATGCCGCTCTGATCCAGGTTGGGGTTAAAGGCCTTCCAGTAGTTGTACCAGAAGCTGTACCGCTCCTCCTTCAGCCGGTCCTCCTGATACTGGAGCCGCTGGCTCTGGAGGGTGTTGGTGGAGTCGTAAGCGCTGGCGTCCACGATCACGCCGCCCACCGCGCCGCCGGTGGAGGAGAAGTCGAAGGTGTAATCCAAGTGCTTCTGATAATAGGTGGGCGACAGGCTCAGCACGTTGGCCGCCACCATGTCGGTGTCGGGATCGGTGCCGGCGTAGATGGTCAGTCCGTCGATGCCCTTGCCCGGGTTCACCTGATCCAGGTAGAGGTCCACGTTGACGTAGTTGATGATGAGCTTGTACTCACTGGGACCCACGTCGCCGGAGACCGGGGTGACCACGAAGCGGAACAGGTTGTCGCCGTCGTTGAGGCTGCCGGCGTTGACCGTCAGGACGCCGTACTGGGGATCGAAGTTCCACACGTCCTGCAGGTCGCCCTTGACCCACTCCCCGTCCACCTTGTTGTAGATGAAGAAGTCATAGTGGGCCAGTTCGATCCGGGAGGTGGTCTTGGCGGCGCCGATCTCGATCTTGGCCCGGCGGTCGGTGTTGTACACCGTGGCCCGGGCCACCATCTCGCCTTCGGCGTTCCGGTTGAGATCCAAGGACTGGTCCTCCACCTTGATGTAGTCCAAGTTCTGATCCAGCGAGGTCTTGAGGATCACGGCCTGGAAGGTCTGGGTGGAGCTGCCCACGTTGACCCGGATGGGCACCACGGTCTCGGCGCCGGAGAGGGCCACCTTCGGGTTGACGGTCTTGCGGATGGAACCGTCGGGGTTATTGGCGTTGCCGGCGGTGTAGGCGGGGCTCGTGGTGACCGCGTTGTCGCCGGTGCCGATGGTGATGGTCATGGTATCGCTGTTCAGACGGTTGGCCAGATCGGCGTAGTAGGCCGCCAGCTTGGCCTCCCGCTGGGACACCGCGAAGACCTGCTCCCGGTAGATGGCGCGGTTCGCCAGCTTATCCAGGTAGTCGACATCCGTCGGATAGAGCCGGTAGAGCCGGCCCGCGACCTCGTCGGCGGAGCTGCCGTTGCCCATGTAATAGAGGATATCTCCGTCCTGGATGTCGCCGGGGGCGATGTTCTTCACATAGTGGAACCTGCCGTCGGAGGCCATGGTCATGATCTCGTCGTTGACCTCCACCGCCAGATCGTCGTAGTTGACCTTGTTGCAGTAGATGAACAGGTCATAGGTCTGGGTGTTGCCGCTGACGGCGGTGACGGTGACCTCCAGCTGGAACATGGAGTAGGTCCGCTTGTCGATGACCAGCTCGCCGGAGAGGACGTTGCTGTTCCGGATGGCGCTGTTCATCACTACGGTGACGCCGTTCACGGGGATGGGATCGCCCGTGCCGGGGGCTCGGTCCAGCTCGTAGGTCAGGGTTCCGGAGTTGTTGTAGCTGTACTGCAGGTAAGAGCCGCCCTGGACGTCCCGCATCTGGATGGTGGCGTTGGCGTCGCTGGCCACCAGGCGGAAGGGCACGAAGAGGTAATCCTCCGTCTCATAGGTGCCGCTGGTGTTGCTGCCCGCCAGGATGGTGATGCTGGCGGCGTAGCTGCGTTGGCCGGTGATGGCGGCGCTCTTGAGCTGGTTGTTGACCCGGTCCAGGTAGCCCACCTCCACCTCGGACAACGTGGCATCCGTGGGCACGTTGTAGAGGTAGATGACGTAGTCCTTGTAGACGCCGTTGGGCGCGGTGACCCGGACGTAGACGGGCTTCTCGCTCTTGTTGTAGACCTCGATGCCCGACTCGCCGGTGGAATAGCTGTGGGTGTAGGCCGGACCGTACTCGCCCGTGCCCTCGTCCAGGACGCGGATCGTGGCGTTGGGGTCGGCGGTCTGCAGGTACAGCCATGTCCTGGCGGCGCCTCTGGGCAGCTGGATGCCGTAAGAGCTCTCGTCCTTGGGCAGGCCGTCCACGGCGGTGCCCAGGCTGCCGTTGCTGGCGTTCTCGTGTCTGGCCGCCCGGACGATCTCCAGGTCGGTGTTGCTGGAGTTGCGCAGCAGGCGCAGCTTGTAGATCCGGTACTGCCCGTCGGGGGTGGAGATCTTCACAAAGAGGGTGTTGTCGGCCACGGTGTCCATCACGTAGCGCACGGTGGCGGTGTACATCTGGGTCCCTGTGGTCAGCTCCAGCCCGTCGGACTGGTAGATGTTGACACCGCTGGTGGGCGAGCCCGCCTTCACCGTCACGTAGGCGTTGACCGCGCTGGTGTAGATGGTGGCCACCCGGTTGTGGAAATCAGTGAGCTCGCTGGCGCCGCTGCCCCAGGAGGGCGGCGTCCACTGCTGATCCTTGCTGATGTCGTCGGGGGCGGCGGGGGTCTGGGCCACCTGCATGGTCTCGGGGTTGTTCTGCTGGTGGTTCACCGTGATGAGGGCGGCCAGGTCGCTGATGTCGTCCTTGCGGGTGATGAGGAGCAGCACCACGTTGGTCTCGTCGGACAGGTCGTTCAGGCCGCTGGCCGTATCGTACCGGTCGTTGGAGCCCAGGAAGATGGGATAGAGCATGGACTCGTTCTCGCCCAGGCCGGACACGTCGATGCCGGCGTCGGCGGCGGTGTCGTGGGCATCCTGGCCCAGGACCATGCTGTCCATCTTCCCGTGGACATCCACGTAGGTGCCGTTCATGGTGGCCACCGCCTGGAGGAAGCCGTTGCTGGTATCCGTCAGGGTGATGTCGATGGCGTACACCGGCACCTTGGCGGCGTTGGTGATCTCGCTCCAATAGTGCTGGCCGGCCGTTCCGGACTGGCCGTCCCGGTAGAGGTAGGTCCGCCCGTTATCCTTGATGACCTGCAGGCTGCCGGTGCCGTCCACCAGGGCCGCGCCGCCCGCCAGGGTGACGCCGGAGGGCAGGCTGGCGGGATCCACCACTAGGCGGCCGCTGCTGTCCACGGTGAGCTTGGCGGTCACATCCGTGCCATTGACCACGGCGGTCTTGGCCCGGCGCTGGTTGTAGTCCAGGGTGAACAGGCTCAGGTCATTGGCCTTGCGCACCAGGGTCAGGGTGTAGGTCTGGGCCTTGTAGTCGTTGGCCTGGTTGCTCACCCGGACCTGGTAGGTGACGGAATCCAGCGCGCCGCTGAAGGGCAGGGTCACGTAGGCGTTGCCCCGGACCTGCATGGCGCCGGCGCCGGTGTGGAGATCCTCCGGCCTCGTGTACAGGGCCACGTTGTCGTCGTACAGGCCGTCCGCGCCGGCGGAGAATACCTGGAGCAGGGCCTTGGTGGACTCCGGCCGCAGAGCTATATCCACGCTGGTCATGCCGTAGGGCACTTCCACCACAATCGTGTTGCCGGTCACGTTCTGGACATTGGCCGCGTCGCCGGCCTTGATGAGGCCGGTCCCGTCGGTGGGCAGCTTCTCCACCTGGGCCAGCGTGCGGTTGTCGGCCATGAAGGTGACGGTCAGGTGATAGATCAGGGGGTTGCCCTTGTCGCCCTGTCCCTGGGCGTTGTCCAGCTGGCTGATGACCTTGATCTCAATGTTCAGATCTTGGCCGCCGCTGTTGTTGATGGTGACGGTGTCGATCCCCTCGCGGTATCTGCTGCTGCCGATGGCGATGCCCGCGTAGGGGTATTCCGTCATGGCGGAGATCTGGAGCTTGGAGGCACTCTGGCCTACGGAGGCGGTGAATTTCGTGGGGATGTAGCGGCCCTTGGCGTCCAGGACGGGCTGGCCGTCCTCCACCTGGTATTCCACGGGGATCCTGCGGGGGTTGCCGTCGTAGTCGGGCACGGGGTCATAGTCGTACTCGAACACGCCGTCCCCGTTGACGTGGCCGCGGTAATCCACCGTCACGTTGGGCGCCAGGGTCTCATAGGTGCCCTCTCCGTCGCCGTAGACCCAGATGGCGTAGCCCTCCTCGGCCTTGTCCTCGGGGGCGCCGTAATCCTGGGCGTTCCAGCTCTGGTAGTCGATGGCCCGGTTGGTGTCGTCCCGCATCCGGACCTCCAGGGCGTAGTAGCGTACACTGCCGTCCTCGGCCTTCACGCTGAAGTAGACGTACTCCACAGGCCAGCCCATCAGCCACAGGTCGTCGGGATCGAAGGCGGGGTTCATCCGGCCGGTCAGGTCGCTGAGCTTCACCTCAAGCAGGACCCGGCTCTTCCCGTCCTTGTACACGGCCTCCGTGATGTCCCCGGCGCCGGCGTCGATCACCGCGTCGTTGGGCTGCGGCATGGTCACGTCGCTGCCCAGGACCGTGATCTCGCTGGTGTTTCGGGCGGCCTTGATCTCCACGGCCACCTTTCCGGAGGCGGCCACCTCGGAGCGGCTCACGTAGCCGCGGTAGATGGTGACCTCGGGGCTGGGCTCTTCCGCGGTGGCGAAGTGGGCCAGGATGGCCTGTTCTCTGGCGGAGCGGGCGGCGTCGTACGTGTTGAGCGCGGCGTCGCCGTAGAGCATATCCATGCGCTCCTGCAGAGTGGTCCCGTCGCCGGGGAGGGAGAGCTCATTGCCGTGGCTGTCATAGACCAGGCGGGCATTGTCGGTGACGTCGCCGTTCACCCGCACGTACTCCAGAGCGCCGCTGGCGGACTGGACGGTGATGCGGACACAGTACCACCGGGTGACGGTTCCGTCCTCGGAGGTCAGCGTGAAGTACAGATACCCCACGCCGTTGGCGTCCAGCTCCACGGACATCCAAACGCCGCCGTTGGTGCCGGCCACGTCGTAGCTGCCCAGGGTCTCGCCCACGTAAGTCTTGCCGGAGATCAGGTTGCCCTGGCGGTCCACCACACTGCTCCAGTCGTTGTGGTCGCCCAGATAATCGTTCTCCACGTACGTGGCGGTGGTCCCCCGGACCTGGATGGCGGCGGCCCGGTCGCCCACCACGTTGGCCAGGGCGGCCAGCTTCACCAGCACGAAGTCCTTGCCGGTGGCGTCGTCGTGGACCACCTTGCGCTGGTTGGCCAGGAAGGCATACTTGGCCAGGGTGGCCGGGGTGCCCAGGTCGGTCCATCCGGCCGCCTGGGAGTGGGACTTGTCGGAGACCTTGGTGACGGTCAGGTCCAGGTCAACGCTGTCGGACTGGACATAGATGTCCACCACATAGTGGTCCTCCAGGCCGGACTGGGCCACACTGGTGACGGTCACCCGGGTCATGACGTAGGGGTTGGCGTCTCCGGCGGTGCCCACGGGAGCCAGCGTGATCTGGTAGGGGCTGCCCGCCAGGACGGTCTCCGGAGAGATCATGGCGTCGGCCGTGGGATAGCGGATAACCTTGGTCTCCGCGCTCTGATCGGCCCGGATCCACTCCACCTTGTAGTACAGGTCCTTCATGTCGCCCTGTCCCAGCTGGTCCAGACCCAGCCAGACCTGCTGGCCGGCGGCGGCATAGTAGGGGTTGGCCACCAGATGCTTCTGCCCCAGCTCGTCCGTGGTGTACACCAAAGAGCCGTCCGCAGTCTGCTTCCAGGGGTTGATCCCGTAGCTGTACGTGTAGGTGGTCGTGCCGTCGTCCGCCGTGGTGACCGCGGGATCGGTGAGCGGGGCGATGGCATAGGGGGCCTGGACGGCAGCGTCGTCGGTCTGGCCCACGGAGAGCTCCAGGTCCTTGGCGCTGTTGTTCATCCGCTTGGCGTTGACGCTGTAATCCACCCAGGAGACCACCTCGCCGCCGACCTGGTAGCCCACCCGGATCTTCACCATGGTGGAGGCCTCCACGGCGTCGTAGAGGTCTACGCCGCCGGAGCGGAAGCGGCTGCCGGAGGCATCCCAGTGGTCGGAGTCGGTCTGGGCGTACCAGTCGGACCAGACAAGGCCCCGGTAGCCGCCCAGGTTTGCGGTGTTCTCCCGGTCGGCCAGCCAGGCGTCCAGGTTCTCGCTGGTGCCGTTGGCGCCGCTCCAGGTCACCCCGTCGTAATCGGAGGCGTAGTTGGAGTAGCTGCCCTCGTACTCGCTGAGGAGCCTGTCGTAGAAGGCCCAGACCTTGGAGAGGTTCTCGTAGACGGCCAGGTCGGCCTGATAGGCGGCCTCTCCGGCGGCATCGGCGGGGTAGTCCGCCCGGTCGGGGGCGGCCTGGGGCCGGGGCGCGCTGGTGAGGGCGTCGGGGATGACCAGGTAGCCGAAGCTGACCACGATCTCGGGATCGATGCTGTTGTTGGGCCTCACCCACACCTGCTCCAGGGAATTGCCCGCGGCGTCGGTCTGGGCGAAGGGCTGGATGCTGGCGGTATAGCGCTGGCCGTCGGAGCCCGTCACCTCGTCCGCCTCAACAGCGTCCTGGGAGTAGACCCAAACGGCGTCCACCTTCAGGTTGACCTTCTTGATCTGGATATCCCAGGTCTTCCAAACGGTGGGATCCTCGTAATAGCCCTGCGTGGGCCGGACGTTGGCGGTCATCTCGGTGACGCCCATGGGGCTGGTGTCCAGCACCACGCCGGTGTGGACATCGGTCTGGCGGACGTACTCTCTGGCCTCGTCGTCGCCGGTGGCGGGGACGTTGTCCACCCGCACCTTGGCGTAGGCGTCGGCCGTGACGGCCGTGACGTTGTCCAGCTGGGCGATGGTGTCGGGCACGTAGAGGACATAGGCGTTCTCCGCGTCGCTCCACACGCCGGGCACGGTGTAGGTCACGCCGTCCAGGGTGTACTGGCCCATAACCTTGTCCAGCTTGTTGTTGTCGTTCCAGTCCATGAGCTTGACATACTCGGTGTTGTAGCGCAGGACGGGTTCGGCGGAGGCGTCCTCCATGCCCTTGACGGTGAGCTGGGCCATGGTGTCGCCGGAGGCATTGGCGGGGATGAAGCCCACGTTCTCCATGGCAAACTGGCTGTCGGCGGTGGGCTCCACGCCCTTTTCGGTCACGGCCACCTTGGCCTCGCTGTAAAGGGGTTTGCCGTACACGGCGTAGTTGACGTCGGCCGCGTGGGTGGCCGGGTCGATGATGGCGATGTAGACCTTCTGGTCCTTGCTGTCTCCGGTCTCCACGTTCTGGGCCAGATCCCAGTACTCCACGGCCACGTAGTCGTGGAGGGCGGCGGCGGCGATGTCGCCCACGCTGGCACCCGTCATGGTGCCGGCCGCGGCGTCGTACTCGTCCTGGGTGCCCACCTTGACGGTATCCATGGTCTTGATGACCCGCTCCACGCTGAGGAGGTACTGGCCCCGGTTGCCGGCGCTGGCCTGCACCGTGACGGCGATGACCAGCTTGTCGGGCAGGGTGCCGTCGGCGGCGGCGTAGTCGGCGAAGCGGAAGGTGGCATCCGCCGTCTGGCCGCCGAAGGTGACGGTGTTGTAGTCCAGAGTGGGATCGTAGACCCGCACGTCCACCTTGGCGCTGGCGCTGTTGGCGGTGACGTGGAGGGTGAACTCGGTGGAGCTCTCAGGCACGTGCTGGCTCTTCTGGTACACCGGCGTGCCGTTCTCCGTAAAGGTGACGGGGATGTCGGTGTGCTCCAGGTAGTCGGCGTCGTTCTCCGGGGTCACCTTCAAGGCCTCGGTGTAGTCCAGGGTCAGCCGGTTGTTGGCCAGCTTGGTGTCCCCGTTGGTCTTGAAGATGTCCAGATAGTACTCCCGCTGGAGCTGGTCGGCCACCTCGGCGGGCAGGCCGGGGATCCCGGACTTGACCACGATCCGCATCCGCAGGTTCTCGCTGCTGCCCATGGCCTGCTTCCAGAAGTTCTGGCTGATGGTCTCGCCGGCGGGCCAGTCGGCGTCGGGGGCGGTGAGGGTGGGGTCGTAGCCGTTCATGGTGCCGCCCACCAGGCCGGCGGTGATCTCCGGCTGCACGGTGAGGGTGTCGCTGACCACCGTATCGCTGCCCTTGATCTTCACGAAGGCGTCCACGTTGGCCACCAAGGTCTCATCCGCGCAGGGCACATAGCCGGTGTAGAGCTTGTAGGTCTTGCCGTCCACCGTCACGGTGCTCTCGTTGCCCAGGGCCACGCTGTCGTTGTAAGTGGTCTCGGGCGGGATGTTGTGGGCCAGGACCCGCAGCTCGTTGAGGGACAGGTCCACCCGGACGATATCCACCGTGAAGGACCGGCTGTTGAGGCCGTTGGTGGAGCGGACGTAGCCGTAAGCGGTGTCCACCACATCGGGATCCAGCAGATCCAGGTTCAGCCCGGCGATCTTGTTCTCGTGGCGCTGGAGGGTGAACTCGGCGGTGGAGCTGATGCTGGCCCCCACCAGGGCGCCCTCGGCCACGCTGGTAAATACCAGGTCGCCCACGGTGATGTCGGTGGGAACGTAGAGGGTGAAGTGGCTGCTGGAGGGGTCGTCCCGCACGGCGGTCAAGATCTGGCCGTCGCCATAGTGGAGGGCCACCTTCTCCAGATCGGTGTCGGCGCTGTTGCGGTAGATGCTGAGCACCGGGTAGTCCTCGAAGGCACCCGTGGCCCCGCTGCCGGGCAGCTGGTAGGGCACACGGACCAGCAGGTCGAAGCTCTCGCTGTTGCCGGTCATGGCGTAGCCGTACTCCGTCCAGGCCCCGGCGGGGCTGCCGCTCCAGTCGCCGCCCGCCGGGCGCACGTCCACGGTGGCGCCGGCGCCGGTGGGAACGGCGTCCATGTTCAGGGTCAGGGCGGCGTCGCCGGAGGCGTTGCCCACCACTTGCTCGTAGCGCCGGAACCACTCGCCGTTGACGGTGGTCACGCTGGGGTTCACAGTGGGATCGGCCACGGGCACCTCCACGGTGTCCACGGTGACGTTCAGGCCCATGTCCACAAAGTAGACCTTCAGGCTGTAAGTCATGTCGGCGCTGCCGTCGGAGGAGACCACGTGATAGGTCAGCTCCATGCCGTCGGTCTGCGCCTGGGTGGAGAAGTCCACGGTAACGGTGCTGCTCCCCACGCCGTAGGCCGTGCCGGTGACCGCGCTCCCCAGCTCGCCCAGGATGGACGCCATGGGATGGACGGTAAAGCCGGTGAAGTCGGCGGTGGCGGCGGTGCTGGGCAGCGCCACCTCGAAGTGGGTGGCGTCCACCATATGCACCTGGGAGGTGCCCTCTCGGCGCACGTCGGTGACGTACTTCACCTCGAAGCGGTCCAGATCGGCGTTGGCGTCGGGCTGGTAGACACGCAGGATGGACTGCTCGCCGCTGTACTGGCTCTTGACCCAGACGGCGATGTCGGTGTAGCTGTAAGGCAGACCCAGCCCGTCGCTGGTGTAGGCGCCGCCGGGCTTGAGGTCGTAGTCGGCCGCGAACCAGCTGTCGCTGTGGACTCCGGCGGCCGGCTCGGTCACGGTGCCGGGCACGCCGGCGTTGACCAAGGCGGCGGCGGAGCTGGTCTGGAGATAGACCTTCACATGGTCGGTGTCGCCGTCGGCCTCGGGCAGAGCCTCGTAGACCTTGGTCTCCACGCCGTCCACAAGGAGGGTGCGCCACTGGTCGGCCAGGTTCTCGTCGGTGTCCACGTTCACCACGGCCAGACGGGTGTCGGAGCGGTAGATGACCACGGTATAGTCGCCCGCCGTGCCGTCCATGGCGGTGACGGCCAGATCGAAGTTGGTGGCCTCGCCCGTCAAGGTGGCATCCTTTACAGTGTGCTGATGGCGCACGGCGCTGTCCATGCCCGGGGTGAGCCGCACGTAGCTGAGCTCACTGGGCCCGATGACCTGGACGTCCACCACGTTGACCCGCTCGGGCACGTAGGCGCTGTACTGCTTGGTGACGGGGTCCAGGGCGGCGGTGGTGCTGGTGAGCACGCCGTTCTCGTCCAGGTACCACACCACCACAACAGCCTCGGTGCTGCTGCTGGCCCGGTAGACCCGCAGGTAGTGGTCCTTGATGATGGACAGGTTGTCCTTCCGGGCCACCTTGATCTGGAACTCGGTCTTCTCCCCCTCGCTGGCGGGGGTGAGCTTCTGGGTCCCCTTGTAGTAGCGGTAGCCGTCGGAGGGCACGGGGTTGGCGGCCTGGGCGTTCATGTCGCTGACGCTGAGCACCGCGTTGGCGGTGTCGTCGGTGACGAACTCCAGGGACACGTTGGCCTGGTTCTCCGGGACGATCTCATAGTAGATGACCTTGCCGTCCTCGATGAAGAACTTGGGCAGGCCCAGGGCGGCGTCCGTCACGGGATCGCCGTTGGTATCCAGGACCAGGATGTCCTTGTCGTCCACCCGGACCACGCCCAGCTCCAGATCCACCACCCGCACGTCCACATAGTAGTAGGCGGTGACGGTGCCGTCGGAGGAGACCACCTTCACGGCAAACCGGGTCTGGTCGGTGAGATCGGAGGCATTGTAGGTGGCGGAGCCCTTGCTGGCCGTCCCGTAGCTCTGGTCGGCGGCCGTCTTGGTCTCGTCATAGGGGGCCAGGGACACCTCGGCGCCCTGCTTGCTGGCCAGAGCGGTCAGGTCGATGACGGGGATGGTGGTCTTGACGCTGGAGACCCACACCGTGTAGCCGCCGTTGTAGCCCACAGGCACCAGGGCGGAATTCATGGTCTCGCCGTGGGTGGTGATGGGCTGATCGCTGAGGCCCCGGTAGGGATGGACGGTAAAGACGTCCTTCAGCCCGGCGTCGCTGCTCTTACGGATGATGCGCAGGTAAGAGGTCTTGTAGGTGCCCGCCGGGTCTTCCTCAGCCCGGACCCGGATCTCGATTTGGACCATCTCGTCAAAGTCGGCCAGATTCACCACCAGGTTCGCCAGGCTGGGATCGCCCACCTTGGGATCGCCCGCGCGGACGCCCACGCCGGTGGTCATCATGGCGACCGCGTCGGTGGCCCGGATGGACACGTTGGCCGTGACCTGGCTCTCGTCCACCGCCACGGTGTAGACGTCCACACCGTTCTCCACGGTGTACCAGCCGTTGGTGGCGTCGTTCAGGTTGGGCTTGGCGGCGTCCTCATTGTCGTAGTCGGCCACGGTGCCCGCCGTGTTGGCGCTCACCTGGATGGCCCGCAGGGTGTTGTCGTCGTTGACCCGGGTGAGCTTCAGGGTGTACTCCTGGGTGTAGGCCTCGCCGGAGGCGGGGGTCAGACTGCCGTCCACTCCGCGGATCTGGTCATAGTGGGTGGTGACCCGGATGGGCAGGTAGACCTCCTTGAAGGAGTAGTCATTGCCCAGCAGGTTCAGCCGGGTCAGCAGGTCGAAGTCCACGATGAAGTCGTTGCCGTCGGCAGTGGTGCCATTGACCCAGTTGCCGTTGACATCCATGACGGTGTATCTCGTGGCGCCGTCGAAGAGGTTGTCGTTGACCCCGAGGCGCACTTCGCTCTCGCTGCTGACGGTGGAGACCACCACTTCGGCGAACTTGTCCAGACGGCCCATATCCAGCTCGTAAACCAGGCCGTCGGGGGTGACCACCGGCGTGAGCAAGCTGGTGTAGGTGGCGGTGTTCAGCTCGCTCCGGCTGGCAGCCGTGCGGACCTGGAGCCCGTCCAGTCCGGTGGCGTAGTTGCCCCGGCGGATGACCAGCGGGTACTCCCTCACCATGGCGGCGTTGCCGCTCTGGGGGATGACCCGGATGGTAAAGCGGTTGACGGCCCACCGGTCGAGAAGGAGCCCGGTCAGGGTGAGGCTGGAGGCGCTGCCGCTGGTGGCCAGAACGCCGGTGCTGTCCAACAGCTGGATGGTGGCTCCGGCGGAGGCGGTGATGTTCAGCGTCTCGGTGCCGGAGAAATTGCCCTCGTAGCTGTATACACCGTTCTGGGCGGTGAGGACCGCGCCGCTGAAGCGCAGCGTGGTGATCTCGGCCCGCTCGGACTTGGGCGTGAGGATCAGGTGGTAGGTGCTGGCCGCGCCGCCGGAGACCGGCGTCACGGTGAAGGCCACGTCGGTGGCGCCGGAGGAGGCATGAGCGGCGTTGAACTCCAGCAGGCCCACACCCTCCTCGGTGCCTCTGCGGATGATGGCGTTGGGATTGGCGGTGCGGATGGTCACCTTGGTCTGGGTCTTGGCGCTGTCCACGTCGGCGCTGAGGTTGAACTGGCCCACGTTGACGGCCACGTCCCTGGCCTCCTCGGTGCCCCGGTCCAGCGTCACGCCGGCCAGGTTGACCACGGGATCCTGGCGGAGGATGCGCACGGTGTAGGTCACGTTGGCGGTGCCGTTGTAGACCTGCATCCGCAGCTCGGTGTCACCCGGCAGGGAGGTCATGTTCCAGGTATAGGTGCGGAAGGTCCCGGCGGAGGTATAGGAGCCGGTGACCTGGGTGCCGTCGGCCCGGTAGAGCCGGATCTCATCGTCCGGCCCCTGGGTGACCGCCTGCAGGGTGCCCATGGAAGAGGTCCCCACGGGCAGCTGCACGCAGTTGAACGCGCCGTAGCGGTCAACCACCGCGCTCTGGAAGGGATTCCCGGCGCTGGGCGCGCCCAGGCGGAAGCTGACGGCGGGTGTCACGTCGGCGCTCCCCCGCACCAGGGTGATGGAACCGCTGGTGTAGTCGCTGGTGCCATAGGGATAGGTGTAGATCCGCAGGGGCACCTGCTGGGTGTTCTGGGTCGCCGGGAAGGAGACCACCACGTCCCGCTCGTCGCCGCCGTAGGCCGCGTCATTGTTGCCGATGCGGACCTTGGCGAAGTCGCTGCTGGCGTTGACGGCTACCCGCACGTGGGTGGCGCCCGCGGGCACGGTATAGGTGTAGCTGCTGCCCGCGGAGGTCAAGGCCTGCCCGTTCACCGACACGTCCGAAATGGTGGCCCGGGTGCGGATGAGGTACAGCTCGTAGCCCACCGTGGCGCTGACGCCGTCGGCGGAGGTGACGGTGAAGCGGACGGGGGTGATGCCGTCGCTGTTGCCGGTGAGGGAGACCACGGCGCTCAGGCTGCCCTTGCCTGTGGTGACGTCGTTGAGGGCGATGGTCTGCCCGCCGTTGGTGCCGTCGATCTGGAATCCGGCGTGGATGGCCCCGGAGGGCACCTTGGCCAGATAGACCACCCGGCCGCCGGCCAGGGTGACCGCCTCGGCCTCCATGGAAAACTCGGGGGCGGTGCCCACGGGACTGTACACCGAGATGCCGCCGATGGCGGTCTCTCCGGCGTTGTAGTAATCCAGCACCACGGGGTAGCTGGTGGAGTTGGCCGCCACGATGGCCGCGATCTCCTCCGCGGCGTCGGCCCCGGTGAGGCCGGAGCGGAGAATCTCATCAGCGGAGGTGCGCTTGCCGGTGAGGGTCTCGGACAGTTCCTCCAGCTCCCGGGCGCCCTTGGCGGAGAGGATGGAGAAGGTATACAAGGTCTGGCCCACTTCCTCCACGGCCAGGGCGGTGAACACGCCGCCCCCGGCGCGGACGTCCAGCAGGGCGCCGCCGGCCAGGTCGCCGGCGTACAGGCTCACCACCGCCTGGGCGTTGTAGGGCACCAGGGTCAGATCCACCGGCTCGGTGCTGGAAACCATGTGGTAGTAGCGCCGGTCGGGATCGGAATACTTCACCTGGACCGTGCCGCTGTTGTCGGTGACATACACACCGCTGGGATTGTTGGCGGCGGGGTCGGTGGCGGCGGCGGTGGCCATACCGGCGGTCTGATCGTCCTCCAGCCGGTAGACGCGCACCGAGTAGGTCTGCTGGCGCACGCCGGAGGAGGAGACGGTATAGAAGACCACGGTGGTGGGCTGCTGGTTGTAGGGGTAGGACACACCAGTCAGGATGAGCTGGCCCTCGGCGCCGGTGCCGCTGATGTCACCATTGCTGACCACGCGGGTGAAGGCGTTGTCGGCGTTGATCTCCACCTTCAGCGTACTGCCGTTCTTGGCCTGGGGCATGGACACCTCGTACACGGTGGGGTTGTCCTCTCTGGGCAGGGCCTCGTAGGTGACGGTGGAGCCGTCGTCCAGGGTGGCGGTGACCAGGATCTTGCCCACCGTGGTCTCGTGGGTGGTGCGGAAGATGTTGGCGCGGTACTCCCGGGTGGCGTAGGGGGTCACGTCCTCGCCGGTGTAGAGGCTGGCGCCGGTGGTATCCACGTAGTAGAAGCCGCTGTCCCGCACCACGAAGGGCACGGGGATCTCCTTGCCCTCCTCCACCGTGTCGGGCACGGTGTAGGTGGTGGTGAGGCTGCTGCCGATGGTGATGAGGCTGTGGCCGTTGAAGGAGATGATGTCGCCGCCCTGGGTGGTGATGGCGATCTCCAGCTCGGTCTCGGACATCTTGAACTGGTAGTCCCGGCCGTCGGCGCTGACCGTGCCGGAGATGCCGTCGATGACCACGTCGTCCATCGCCACGTTGGCGTCCTTGCGCATCATGGTAAGGATGTGGGTCTCGGTGTTCTGGCCGTCCTGGCTGATCAGGGTGACCTGATAGCTCACCGTGTCTCCGGCCGTTCCGGCGGGGACGGTGACCTTGGCGGGACCGTAGTCGGCCTCGGCGGTCACGCCGGTGGAATTGCCGGTGCGGACCACCGTGAAGGGCACGCTGGCGCCAGCCACCCAGGAACTTCCGTTCCAAGTGACCTCGCTCACCGCCGTCACCACGGCGTAGGGATTGTCGGGGATGATCTCCAAAGTGGACTCCGCCGTGGGCGCGTAGGCGAAATACGCGCCGTCGGTTTGGGGCAGGTCGGAGAACACGTGGTACTCGTTGGGGTTCTCCATGCCCTCGATCCGGGCCTCCACGAAGCCGGTGGCGGCGATGCCGGACTTGTCCGCCACCTTCAGCAGATAGGTGTTGACGGTCAGCCGGTCCTGGGAGCGGACCTGCAGCTCATAGAGTCCCCGGTTACGGTCGCCGAAGTCCATGACGTACCCGGCCGCGCCGGTGGTCAGCACCCAGTTCTCCCAGTTCTCCTCCGCGCCGGCGCCTGCCGTGTAGGGACGGATGCGCACGTCGGCCTTGTCGGAGGGCTGGATCTTCACGGTGGCGTTGATGGCCTGGCTGTTGTTGGCCAGCGGATCGATATAAAGGGCATACACCTTACCGTCTGTCTCATTGACGGAGCCGTCCTCGTTCTCCCGCTTGGCGGTGAGGTACTCGCTGGTGGTGGAATTGGTGCGGGCGTTGGTAATGGTCACGATTTCCGCCGCGCTGCTCTTCTTCACCAGCTCGATGACGTATCCGTAGGAGCTGCCGGTGCCGGCCTGGAGGTAATAGGTGCCGTCGTGGGCCATGACCTGGCCGTAGAGGACGGTGGTCTCCCCGGTGACGGGCACGGTGACGTAGTCGGAGTTGACGTTGTCGTACTCCCCGTTCACGGTGTGCTTGCCGTCCCGGTAGTTCCAGTAGGCGTTCCAGCTGGCGGTGCTGACGGCGGTGCGGTCGAAGGGCAGGGCCGCCACGTCGGCGTCGCCGTCGGCGTACACGCCGGTCTTGGCGAAGTCGTCCACCGGCACCACGGAGACCGTGACGTTGGCGGCGTCCTCGCTGATGCCCACGGAGATGATGCCGCTGGTGTCCATCACGTCGTAGATGCCTTCCACCTTGTGCTCCACGCCGCCGCTGATAAAGTCGGCGTAGACCTTCACCTTGGTGTTGCCGCTCCTGGGCTTGATGATGAGGGTGTACTCTCTGGGCGGCATGTCCGCCATGCCCGGCTCGGAGGAGTAGACCCGGATCACGTACCGCGTCTCGGTCTGGCCGCCGGCCAGAGGCAGGTTGGTTTCCAGGCCGGAGAGGAGCAGTTTGTTCTTGGCCGAGCCCACGTTGTTCTGGCTGTTGGCGTACTCGGTGGTGCTGACATTGCCGGCGGCGTCCACGGCGTAGACCTTGATGTAGGTCTGGTCGTTGCCCGGCACCTCCAGGTTCAGACGGACGGTCTGGTTCACTCTGGGGGAGTTGCCGAACTCGTAAGCCGTGAAGGTATCGCCGTCCTGGATCAGGTAGCCGTCGAACCCGGTGCCCTCGCGGCCGGGCTCCACCAGGGTCTCGTCCACATTGATCCCGGCGGACTCGCTCTTGATCCAGTCCTTGTGGGTGTAGGTGATCTCCATGCTCCGCTCCAGGTTGGCGGGCACCACGTAGATGATGTACTCGCTGGTGTGCTTGATCTCCTCGGCGGCGATCTCCGCGGCGGAGGCGCCGGCGGCGGTCAGCCGGTCCACTTCGTGGGCGCCGAAGGGCGAGAGCACTCTGACGGTGTACTTCATGGCCCCCAGGCCGTTGAGGTTGGGATCCTCGCCCAGGCCCACCAGGTGGCTGGGATAGATCTGATCCAGCATCTTGGTGTAGGACACCACGCCGTCGTCGTCGCTGCCGAGCCAGGCGGCGGTATCCTGGAGCTCCAGCCGTCCGCCCTTTCCGCCGGTCAGCTCGGCGGCGTAGGGCTCCTCGTAGACGCTGCCGCCGGCGTTGTGAGGCACGTACAGCAGGTATTGCTTGGAGTTGGCGGCGGTGTTGTTGGGGCTGGAGTAGTAGCTGCTGGCGCTCATCTCCACGTTGGGCTGGCCGGGATTGGCCGTCACCCGGGTGATGGCGCTGGAGGTGGAGGTCCGCTTGAGCTGCAGGAAGTACTGGGTCTTCTTCAGCGTCTCCTGCCCGTTCTCGTCCATCTGGCCGCTGAGGGTGAAGAGGACGATGGAGATGGGCGCGGGGTCGCTGCCGTCGGCGGGCATGGTGAAGTTGACCATCTTGGTGCGGCTGCCGTCGGCCCCCGGCGTGTAGACCACGTTCTCAGGCGCGTTCACGGAGCCGTCGCCGGCGGCCACGGTGCCCTCGTCGATGAGGATATACTTCACCGTGTCGTTCTGGGGCTTCACCGTGACGCTGAAGGTGCTGGTCTGGATGGTGTCGGGGATCACCAGCTCGAAGACGGGGGCCTGTCCCTGGGTCACGGGCTGGGCCACGGCCTCCCGGTCCTGGATGCTGGAGGTGTTCCCGTTGACGTCCACCCAGTCGAAGCTGCCGGTGACCGCCTGGATGCCCACGCCGCTCTGGTCCCAGCGCAGCAGGGCCAGGATGTGCTTGACGGAGCCGTCCTCGGCCCGGACGTAGATGGGCACGTACATGCCCTTCTCCATCATCAGCCGGACGTCGGCGTCGTCCAGGGAGACGGCGGCCTCCACGTCGTTCTTGCGGGCCGCGTCGGTCCAGTCCACCGTGGTCTGGAACCGGACCGTGGGATCCACGCCCAGACTGGAGTCGAACCACTCGCTCTGGTCGGAAATGTAGATCTTGGCGTAGGCGTTGTCGGCGGTGACCCGGATCTTGGTGCTGCCGGTCCGGTTCTTGTCATACACCCGCATGTAATAGCTGTACTGGGTGGCGGCGTCGGTCCCGGTGACGGTGTGGGCCGCGGCGGCGGGCGCGCCGTCGTTGATCTGGTCGATGCGCACCTTCACATCCGTGTTGGAGGACTGGCGCAGGATGTTCACGGGGTAGTAGTTGGTATTGCCCGCCTCATCCACCACGCGGATCCACGCGGTCTGGCCGGCCTCGGTATCCACGTTGGCGTCCAGGTTCACCGTCAGGGTGGCGGTGTAGGGCCTGGGATAGAGGTCGGGATCGGCGTACAGATCGTAGGTATAGACACCGGGCGCGGGCTCCTTGATGTTGGTGGGGTTGACGTGGACGGTGCTGGTGGTGTGCACCTGCCCCGTGACGGGATCACCGGCCTGGGCGGCCAGGATCACGCTGGAGGTGGCGGTGCGCACGCCCAGATGGTACCCGGTGATCTTGCCCTGGGCGTCGGTGACGGGCACCACCGTGTAGCCGGAGTTCTCGGTGATCTCCTTCACCCACAGCAGGGTGCCGCCCTTGTCGGCATAGCGGATGTGGAGGGTGTAGTGCTTCTGGCTGGCCACGCCGCCCGTCTCCACCTGGGCCAGGAGCGGGATGTCCATGAAGCCGTCGCTCTCACCCGTCAGGGTGACGTTGGGGATCTCCACCACGTAGCTGGTCACGCCGTCGGCGGTCACCGTCACGGAGGGATAGAGGATGGTGGCCACGCCGTTGACGGTGGCGGACACCTTGGTGAACTCGTTCTTGGTGGTAAAGCGCAGGGTGACCTTGTCCCCGGTGTAGGCGGCGATGACGTTGATGATACTGGGATCGGTGTCATCGAAGCTGTAATCCTGCTCCACACCGTTCACGTTCTGCTTCTGCACGTGGGTGCCCTGAATGGTGGCGGTGAGGATGGCGGGCTCCACCTTCACGATGACCAGGTGGTAGACGGCGCCGGGATAGGCGGGATCGGCGGGCCGGACGGCGATGTAGAAGTCGGTACGGTCACCGGGCAGGCCGATGTTGTCCGCGGTGGTAGCGTCGTTGCCGTCTGCGCCGTACCAGGTATAGCTGTTACCCTTGTCCAGATCCGTGGCCAGCGCGGCCTGGGCGTCCGCCTCGGTGGCGTACACGCCCACGATGTTGGCCCCGGCCTGGTTGGTGCTGGCCTGGATCCAGGCGGCGTAGTCGATGCCCGGCTGGGTGACGGTGACGAAGTAGTAGCCCAGATCGGCGCTGTACTCGGCGGACACGTGATACCTGCCGTCCGCGGCATCCGCCGCCACGCCCAGCATGGGCGCGTCGTAGAAGGCCACGTCCAGGCCGCCCAGTCTCGGGTCGGCGCTGTCACGGTATACGCGGATGGTCTTGTTGGCCGTCTCGCTGCCCGTCACCACCTGGAAGGGCACGTCCACGTAGCCATCAGCGTTGAAGGTCAACTCGCCGCTGACGGTCCCGTCGGTCTCCTCGTGGGTGATGGACAGCTCCCGGGACAGGTAGTTCTCGCCCCAGGCGCCGGCGCCGTTGATCTGGATCTTGCTGCCGCCGGCGGTGGCGGTGACGTTCACCCGCACGGAGACGGCGTCGTCGGCCACGGTGCCCACATAGAACACGCCGGTGGCGCCGGTATCGGGATCGGTGACCAGCATTTGCTGGGGCAGGCGGTCCGTATCGTCGTTGAGGGTGACGAAGCAGTCGTCCTCCTCCAGCTGGATGTGGAGGGTGTAGGTCTTGCTGGCCACTGCGGGGGGCACGTCGCTGCTGGTGGGCACGCTGACCGTGATGGTCAGGGTGTTTTCGGCGGCCACATAGTCCACCCACTCGGTCTTGCCCAGGTAGGGCCCGCGGTAGTCGCCGCCGGGGGTGGCCAGCCGGACATTGGCGATGTCGGGCAGCAGGGCCGTGGCGGTGAGCTTGTCCAGATAGCCGTTGTTCCCGGCCACCTTGGAGGCGGGCAGGACAAGGACGTAGTCGGTGCCGTTGACGGTGTGGGCGGAATAAGAGGTGCCGTCCACGAAGGAGGCGGTGACGCTGTCCAGCTTGACCACCTGGGACTCCCGGTAGACCTTCACCTGGTGCTTGCCGGTGACGGTGTGGTTGGTGCCGTCGGCGTTGAGCGCGCCGTCGTTGGTGGTGACGGTGACGGGCACCTCGCTGTCGCCCACCGTGGGGACGACCACCTTCTGGGCGTCGTGGTCCGCGCCGTGGACACGCTGGTACTCGGCCTCGGCGGCGGCTTTCTTCACGTCCACATTGGTCAGGTCGTCAGAGGTGATCAGGGTCCGCTTGGCCTGCAGGTCGTCCCGCAGCCCGGTCAGTACCCCGGCGGCGGTAACGTCGATCCCGCTGATTACAATGATGAAGTTGTCCAGAAGCGCCTTGGCGGCATCCAGATACCCCACCAGGGCGGTGGCGGCGGCGGTGGTGATGTCCCGGCTGGTCTTAATGCTCTTCACGTCGGCCAGAGCCGTCTCCACGGCGGTCAGTTGGCTCAGGCTGTTGCTCTCGCAGATGGCTTTCGCCTTCTCCAGGGCGGCCACGGCGGAGGTCTGGGCGTTCTCCAGCCTGCGGCGGATGGCGTCAAAGGCGTCGGCGTGGATCTTGGCGGCGGCCAGATGGTCGGCGTTGGCCTGCTGGGTGTTCACCGAGACGATGCCGGTCTTGTCCGAGGCGCCGGCATAGAGGTACATCTCCTGGCCGGGCAGGACGCCGGGGTCGCCGCTCCCGGCGGGGGCGTCGGGCAGGACCACATAATAGTATTTCGCGTTGGCGTCGGCGGCGGAATCGGTGTTGGTGAAGCCCAGCGCCTCATGGATTTTGAGTGTGCTGTCGCCAGCCATGCTCTCCACGGGAGCATGACCCTTGTCCAGATCCCAGCCCTCGTCCTTGAGGGCCGCGTAGATTTTGTCGATGCCGGTGTCCTCGGAGGCGGAGACCAGGATGAGCTTCATCCAGGACTCGTAGTCCACCGGGGCGCCGTCGATCACGGGCGCGTCCACGCCGCTGGTGAAGTGGGCGTAGATCTTGCCCAGCTCCTCCATGGGCACTTCCAGGAAGGTGTAGTAATCCTTCCCCTCCAGGTTCACCCCGTCGGGGTTCTTCAGGTCGGAGGGCAGGCCGGTCTCGACCGCGCCGCCGCCGGCGGTGGGCCCGTAGCCGGTGCCCGCCGTCCGCTGCCAACCGCTGCCGTTCTGCTGCCACAGCGTCACCCGGTCGGTAGTGCACTCCAGCACGATGCGGATATCCGCCACCACCTTGCCGTCGGGCAGGACTCTGGGGATGACGTAGGCGATGGCCGCGTTGGCCAGGTCGCCGCGGCTGCTGTGCTCGTCGGCGGCGGAGGCCGCCGCATTGCTGTTCACCGCGTCCTGAAGGTTCTGGGGCACCTGGCCCAGCTGGAGGGTGCCGTTTTCGTAGTAGAACTCGCCCATGGTGAGATAGCCGTTGGTCACCAGCTTGTTGAGGTATCCGGTGGTGGCCTTCTCGGTGGCTTCCTTGCTCTCCACGTTGTCGGTGGTGTAGATCTGCTCGGTGCGCTGGCGCTCCACCACCTGCACGCCGGTCTCCACCACGTAGCCGGACTCGACATCGGCGGCCTGGAGGGTGGCGGAGCCGATCTGCACGCCCACCACCTTGTCCACGGTCCCGGTGATGTCCATGGTGGCCACCACGTCGGGATCGGTGAGCACGGTGCCGTCGGCCAGGCGGTGATTCACCAGGCTCCAGGCGGGCTCGAAGGCCGGGCCGGCGTCCTGGTTGGCGATGTAGAACCGGCTGACGTTGGCGGTCACGGTCTGGGCGCTGCCCACGGGGATGACGATGTCACTGGGCACGATCCCCGCGGAGCCGCCCAGGACCAGGGTGGGCCGGTAGGTCTTGGCCGCCTGCTCCTCCATGGGGATATCCAGGCTGGCGTCCAGGATGGAGTTGTTGCCGATCTGGCCCCGGTTGTTGTAGCCGAAGGTATACAGCAGGCCGTACCGGCTGTCGTTGTGCTCGCCGATGCGGGCGAAGGTGGAGAAGGCGCCGCCGGCGGAGACCAGCTCCGCCCGGTAGGGCTGGGAGGTAATGGTGCCGGTGCTGTCCTCCGTCTGGTATTCCACACGGGTGGGCACGTCACGCAGGGTGTCGTCGCCCAGGCCCAAGCGGCCGTAGCGGTTGTCGCCCCAGGTGTACACCGTCTGGTCGGCGGTGAGGGCAATGTTGTGGGTGGCGCCCACGGACACGGACACCACGTATTCCTCGGCGTTGGTGTCGGGGTTGGTCACGTGGATGATGTGGGGCGTGGGCTTCTTGCCCGGGGTGGGCGTCACATCGCCGCCCTCGTAGATGTGCTCGCCGTCGCCCAGCTGGCCGTAGGTGTAGTCGCCCCAGGCGATGAGCCGGCCGGTGTTCAGCATGCCGATGGTGTGGTTGATGCCGTCATAGAGCTTGATGATCTTCTCGCCGCTGTTCAGGCAGCTCAGATCCAGGTTCATGATGGCGGGGCGGTCATAGATGCCCAGGCCGCTGGTGTTGAGCTGGCTGTCGCCGTTGTAGCCCCAACCCCAGAGCGTGCCGTCGTAGCGGACGATGCGCACGGAGTTGCTGCGGGTACCGTCGGAGACGTCGATGACCTTGCTCATGCCGGTGACCAGCTGAGGCTCGTAGGCGGAGACGCCGGTGCCGGAGATACCGGTACCCAGCTGGCCGTACTGGCCGTCGCCCCAGGTGTACACCCGGCCGCCGGCGGTGAGGACCACGGTGTGGTTCAGACCGGCCACGGCCTTGATGGCGGTGGAGTTCTCGTCCGCGCCGGTGAACCGGTCCACCAGGGTGGGCACGGCCACGAAGGGCACGGTGGCCGGGTCGAGACCCAGGCCCAGCTGGCCGTAGGTGTTGTCGCCCCAGGTGTAGACACGCCCGGCCTTGGTCATGGCCACGGCGTGGAGGTTGCCCACGGCCACCCAGGTCACCCGGTCCTTGACCAGGTGGGCCGTGCCGTTCTCCACCACGGTGTCCTCGGGCAGGATGCTGTCGAAGTCCACCAGGGCGGGCACCTTGGCCAGCGGCGTGGTGGTGACGCTCTGGCCCAGCTGGCCGTAGGAGTTGTCGCCCCAGGCGTAAACCTGTCCGTCGTCTTTCAGGGCCACGGTGAAGTTGTAGCCGGAGGCCACCTGCGGGGCGTTGCGGGAGATGTAGCTGCCGTTCTCCACGTCGCCGGGCAGAGTGGTAACGTAGTAGACCACCTGTTGGTCGCCGCAGGTCAGGATCACATGTGTAAAGCCATAGCCCTTCACATCACTGGAGGAGGCGTCGCTCTTGGCGCCGGTGATCCAGAACCGCTTGTTGTCCGTGTCGATGGCATTGCTGGAGGGAGCGCCGGTATCCGTGCTGGGGTAGGCCACGTTGACGGTCCTGGTCTCCAGCTGGGCCGTGCTCTCGTCCACGTTCCACTCCTTCAGGAGGTTGAAGCGCTTGCTGAGGAGGTAGGGCACCTCCACCGTCTCGCCCTCGTGGACGGTGACGATGTGCTTGCTGGTGGGCTGGCCCTTCTCGCCCACGATGATGGGCGTGTCGGCCAGGGTGTCGTTCTGGGCCAGGACCATCTCGCCGGCGGCATAGTTGCCCATGCCGTACACGAGGCCGTCCGCGGCGGCCAGCACGGAATACTTCTTGCCCGCGTTCAGGTGGGTGACCACGATGCCGGCGTCCTCCAGGTAACTCTTGTTCCGGGTGGGCGCGGTCACGGCGGTCCGGGTCTCCGAGGTGCCCAGACCCAGCTGGCCCATGTCGTCGCTGCCGAAAGCCTGGACCACGCCGCCCTTCACCAGCAGCAGGGACTGGTCATAACCGGCGGAGATCTCCACCACGTTGCTGACCTTGTCCACGCTTCTGGGCTTAGCGAAGGCTCCGGCGGCCTCATAGCCCAGCCGTCCGTCGGCGGTCTTGCCCCAGCTGGAGAACTGGAGCGAGTAGCTCAGGGCCAGAGAGTGGCTGTCGCCGGCGGAGGCGGAAACGATGTAGCCGTTGTCGGCGCTCTGGACGAAGAGGGGCACCGCGCTGTATCCGGCGGCCAGCTCGCCCACGCCCAGCTTTTGGAAGTCGTTGCCGCCCGCGGCGTAGAGGTTGCCGTCGGCGGTGAGGAACAGGCTGTGGTCGGTGCCGGTGGAGATCTGGGTCACGTTGTACAGGTCCACCTTGGCGGGGGCGGTGACCGCGGGGGCCACGGCCTCGTCGCCCAGGCCCAGCTGGCCCTTGTCATTGGCGCCCCAGGCATAGACCTCGCCCGCTTCCGTCAGGGCCAGGCTGTACCCGTCGCCGGCGGCGACCGCCACGACCCGCTTGCCGTCCAGGCCCTTGACCTGGACGAACACGTCCTTGTATTCCACGCCGGTGGCCTCGCTCTTCAGCGGCAGGCCCAGCTGGCCCCGGTCGTTGGAACCGGCGGCCCACACTCTGCCCTGGCTGTCCACCAGCAGGCTGTGGTCGGCGCCGGCGGCGGCGTTCACGAAGACCAGGCTCACCGGGTTGACCATGTTGCCGTTGGTGTTGTCGCTGTTGAGATCGTAAGCCTGGACCTGGGCCGGGTCATCGTGGCCGTAGATGGCGGTGCCGTCGGGCAGGGTGCCGTTCTGATAGGCCGCGGAGCCCTGGTTGCCGATGCCCAGCTGACCGGTGTAGACAAAGACTCCGGTGTCGTCCAGATAGCCGTTGAGGCCGTATGCCCAGACGGTGCCGTCGGCCCGGAGGGCCATGGTCTGGCCGCTGCCGGTGACCACCTGGACCTGGGCCAACTCCTCCCGGGGCTTGTACACGGCGGTGACGTCGGTGTCCACGGCGGGCACAAAGCTGACGGTGTTGTTGGCGCAGCTGGTATCCGGGCAGAACACCTCGCCCTGGGTCCCGGCGGGATCCACGGCATAGTCGCTCTGGTCGGCGGTGTTTCCGCACACCGGGCAGGTGATGGTGGCGGTCGTGGTGACGCTCTCCGCGGCCTCGGGGCCGTCGGCGTCCAGGACCACGATCTTGAAGTAGGCGTTCTTGTCCAGGCTCCCCTGGCCCGCCACGTTCATGTAGGTCACACCGGCGTTCCGGGCCGTCAGGAGGACCTTCTGGCCGGAGACCGGGATGGTCTGGCTGGGATCGTCCGGGTCGGGATAGGAGGTGGTGCCGGAGTAGGTGCTGGCCTCCAGGTGGACCACCTCGCCGTCGCCGGCCGTGCCGGACGCCTCGTTGAACTTGGCGTTGTAGGCATAGTCGTACTCGATCCGCTCCTGGTCGGTGAACATGCAGAAGTAATCGAAGTCGGTGGTGAGGTAGTAGTCCTCGCCCTCGATCATGTAGAAGGTGCCCGCGCCGATCTGGTGGACCGACTCGCTGCTGGTGTCGAAGACATACAGCGGATCGGTGGTGGAAGCCGCGTCGCTCACGCTCACCAGCTTGTACACGCCGTCGGTGGTGTCATAGGTATAGACCCGGTAGATGCCGCTGCTCACGTCGACGGGGGTGATACCGGCGAAGGCAGCGGGCAGGCCGGTGCCGTCGACGCCGTTCCACTGGTAGAACTGGCCGATGCGCATCTTGCCGGTGCCGTCGCTCATGTAGGTATAGTCCTCGGCATAGCTCACCTTCAGGGCGCTGTTGCCCACCAGGGTCAGGAGGTTGGCGTCCACGGTGGTGCCGTTGGCCAGCTGCTTGCTGCCGTTCTCGCCGGCGCCCCAGAGCATACCGCGGTTGTCCATGGTGATGAACTGGTCAAATCCGGCAAAGACGTTGAGGTAGGTCAGCCCGCCGTCCTGATAGATGCGCTTGGGCATGTAGTGCCTGGCCTCGTCGCCGCCCACGTAAGGACGGGGATCGGTCTCCTCCCGGCTGCTGTCGTCCAGGCCGAGCTGGCCTACGCTGTTGAGGCCCCAGGCGTAGAGCTCGGTGGTGCCGTCGTCCTTCTTCACCAGGGCGTAGGAGGTGCCGCGGCCGGCGGCGATGTCCACCACGTTCTTCAGGCTGCGGTCGCCGTCACTGTTCACCTGCTGGCCGCTGATGACCAGGGCGGGGGCGGTGGCGTCGGGGGTGAAGGAGCCGTTGGGCACGTCGTTGTTGATGCCCAGCTGGCCGTAGGTGTTGTCACCCAGGGCCCACACGTGGTTGTTGAGATCCAGGGCCAGCATGTGGTCGCCGCTGGCGGCGATCTTCACGATGGGGCTCTCGGGATCGGTGGGGTGCTCCTTGAAGCCCAGGACCCGCACGTTGGCGGAGTTGTGGCTGATCTTCCACACGGAGCCGTCGGAGTGCAGGGCGTAGTTGCCGCTGACGGACACCACGCTGTCCGCACCGTTGAGGACCACGGGCAGGGCGGCGCTGTACGTGCTGCCGGAGGCGTAGATGTGACTGACGTAGGCGTCGTCCTGGGTCAGGACGAACACGTCGCTGCGGTATCCCTCGGCGGTCCAGGTGTCGGTAACGGTGAGATCCGTGGCGTTGGTGATGGCGGCGCCGGTGTTGTCCACCATAAGGACGGGGACGGCCACGAAGTTCTCAGAGCTGTTGGCGCCCAGGCGGTACTGGGTATTATCGCCCCAGGCGTAGGCCTTGCCCTGATTGGTGATGGCATAGGAGGTGTTGGCGGAGGCGGCCACGTAGGCGATGGTCTCGCCGTTGGCCGTATCCAGGCCGGGGAAGGTCACCATGTTCATGGCGGCGTAATCGCTCCGGCCCAGCTGGCCGTAGCTGTTGTCGCCCCAGGTCCACACGGTGCCGTCCGACTTCAGCGCCACGGTGTGGTGCTCGCCCAGCGCCACCATGGGAGTGGCCACGGCGTTGAGGTCGCTCATGACCTTGATGGTCACGTAGGAGACGGTGGAATCCAGGCCGTCCACCATGACCTTCAGCATGGTCTGGCCGCTCTGGGTGCCGGTGAGGTAGTAGTGGCCTTCCACCAGGGTGGGATCGGCGGCCGCATCCGCGGCGGTGGCCTTGTGGAGCCCGGCGACGGTGTTGTCCACCAGGGCCCCTTCCCAACCGGCGTTGGAGGAGGCGGTGCCGCCCCGGAGCAGCAGGTTCACGCCGGCTTCGTAGGTGACGCTCAGCAGGTCGGTGAGGTCCTTCTTCTCCCCCACCAGGACGGTGACCAGGTTGGGGGTCACCCGGATCTCCTGGGCGCCCACCAGGGTCAGGTTGGTGGCCTTGGTCCCGGAGAGGTTGTTGCCCAGCTCGCCGTAAGTGTCGCTGCCGGAGGCCCACATGAAGCCGTCGCTCTTCATGGTGAGGATATGGCTGTTGCCGGCGGCCAGAGCCAGGATGCTCTTGGCCTCCTCGTCGGCGGCGTTGGTGCTGTCCACCTTGGTGGGATGGCGGGCGGTGAGGCTGCTGCTGCCGCTGCCCAGGGCCAGCTGGCCGGAGGCGTTGTCACCGAAGGTGTACAGGTTGTACATGATCTGGGTCTTGTAGATGGGAGTCACTCCGTCGCTCTCGAAGAGAAGATTCCCTTCGGGATCGGTGGCCTGGATGGGCGCGCCGGTGCTGTCCTTCACCAGCTCCTCTTCCTTAACGATGACGCCGGAGAAGCCGTTGCCGGTGACCACGTTCACCACCTGGCCCAGCTGACGGTAGGTGGTGGTGCCGTCGTCGTTGTCCACCGTCACTCGCACGGGGATCATGTCCCGCACGGCGGCGGGGTAGCCCACGGTCTCGTCGGTGGTCACGTCGTCCCCGTCGGGCTTGCCGTAGGTGGCGCTCTCGTCGATGATGCCCAGCTGGTTGCGGTGGTTGGCCCCCGCGCCCCAAAGCTTGCGGTCGGCGTCCAGGAGCAGCATGTGGGAGGTGTTCTGATCCACCTCGCCGTAGACATACCGGTCGGAGTGGCCGGACAGGGCGATGATGTTCTTGTTCTTCAGATCCTCGTCGGTCTCGTCGCCGGCGCCGGTGAACTTGCCCAGCTCCGCCTTCTTCACGTCGGGGCTGGTGGAGCTCTCCGGCAGGGCCCAGACGGTGCCGCTGCCCTTGAGGGCGTAGCCCTGGCCCACCTCGATGGTTCGGGCCAGCAGGGAGAGCTGGACGGGCTTGGCGCTGTATCCGATGCGGCTGCTCAGCTCGGCGTCGGTGAGGGTGGGATACTTGACCTTCGCCGCCTCCAGCATGAACTCCTCGCCGTCGCCCGCGGCAAACAGGATGCCGTGGGGGTCGACGAAGTAGCTGGTCTTTTCGCTGGCGAAGATACCGGTAATGGTGGCGCCGTCCAGGGTGACGGGCTGCGGGGTGCGGAAGATGGTGTTCTCGCCGGTGATGGGGTCGGGCTCCAGGGACAGGCCCAGCTGGCCGTACTCGTTGGAACCCCAGACCCACACCACACCCATGTTGTCCAGGGCCATGGCGTGATCCCGCCCGGCGGCGATCTGGATGATGTAGCGCTGGTCGGCCTCGTCGGCGTAGGCGGAGGCAAAGTCGAAGTTGACGACCTCCGGGGTCAGGCTCATCTCGCCCTCGATGCCGTTGCCCAGCTGGCCCTTATCGTTGTGGCCCCAGGCCAGGACGGTGCCGTCGATCTGCAGGGCGATGCTGAAGCCGTCGCCCGCCGCCACCTTGGGCAGGGCCACGAAGGCGTGGCTCACCTGCTCCTTGACCACGCTTTGACCCACGGCGGTCGTGGTGTCGCCCTCGGGGATGATGTTCCCGCCGGCGTCATAGTTGGTCACGGTCTTTTCGGACTCGTCGGGACCCAGGATGTTGACGATGGCCACGCCGGTCATCTCGGCGTCCACCACCCGGTCGCCCTCTTCCCCGCCGGTCGCCTTGGGCTTGTAGCGGACGATGAGGCGGGTGCTGCCGTACTCCTTGCCGCTGATGGTCACGTCGTCATAGGTGATGATCTCGGTGCGCAGGCCGTCGGTGGAATAGGACAGGTGGGACTGGCGGGTGCCGATGTCGTCGCCCGCGGTGGACAGGCCGCTCAGGCCCATGATATCCCCGTCCAGGGCCTCATAGGTGAGCTGGCGGGTCTTCTCCTCGTCCACTTCCTTATCCACGCTGAAGGAGTACATGTACTTGGCCACCAGCCGGTCGGTCACGCCGGCGTCGCTGGTGCTGGTTCTGCCGATCTCGTTCCCGGCGGCGTCGTAGGTCACCGTCTCCAGGGTGGTGGGCACCTTGATCTGGAAGTTATAGTTGCCCGTCTCGGTGCGCACCAGCTCGCCCTGGTCGTTGAGCTCCTCCACCACCTTGTAGACGGCGATGTGGGGCTCGTCCACCCGGCTGGGCTTGTTCTGGATCAGGATCTCATCCGGGTGCAGGGGGTCCATGCCATAGGTGAAGTTGCCGATCTGGCCGTAGTGGTTGGAGCCCCAGGTCCAGACGATGCCCCGGGTATCGAAGGCGGCGGAGTGGTTGCCGCCGGCGGCCAGGCTTTGGAGCTGGACGCCCTCTTCCAGATAGGTCACGCCGTTGGAGGGCTGGAAGATCTCGATCTTCTGGGCGCGGTTTACATAACCGACGTTGGCGTCCATACCGGTCTTGTAGTTCTCGTTGTTGCCCCAGCCCCAGCTCTGGTAGTCGCGGCTGATCACCTTGCGCACGGCGCCGGAGTAGTCATAGACCGCGTCCATGGTGACGGCCAGGATCTGCACGGGGGAGCTGGTGGAGGCGTCGGCGCTCTGGTAGCCGCCGATGGAGATATCCACCACGTTCTTCAGGGTCATATCCAGGTCGGCGGACATGTCCTTCGTGCCCACCTGGACCTTTACGGGCTGGGTGGCGAAGTCGTCCGCGCCGAACCACTCCGCGCCGCTGGCGTTGGTGTAGAGCCACTTCTCGGCGCCCACCTGGTGGGACATGTTATCGCCCCAGACAAAGGCTTCCTTCTCCTCGCTGATGATGGCGAAGTTATAGCCGTTGCCCACGATCTTGTTAATGTCGCGGATCTCCTGGCGCTCCACCATGTTGCCCACCCGGTCGCGGCTCTCGGCGGAGTACTTGACCCGCACCAGGGTCAGGCTGCCCTGGGTGGCCTTGGCGGCCTCGCTGTCGCCGGAGACGGGATAGAGCCCGCTGCCCAGCTCGCCGTGGAGGTTGGAGCCCACGGTCCACACCGTGCCGTCGGTGAGCAGGACCGCCGAGGTGGCGGCGGTGGCGGCCACTTCCAGGACGTTGTCCAGGTAGAGGTCGCTGAAGCCCTTCATCCGGGTGGGAACCCAGGTGTAGGCGGCGTTGATGGCGGCGGCGTTGTCGTTGGTGGTCTTGCCGTTGCCCAGCTGGCCGGCGTTGTTGCGGCCCCAGGCGTAGACGGAGCCGTCGCTGGCCAGGGCCAGGGAGTGGTTGGACCCGGCGGCGATGGAGATGATGAAGGGGTTGCCGGGGATGTTCACCAGGGCGGGGTAGTTGCTGTACAGGATGCCGCCCATGCTGTCGCCGCTTCTGACGCGGAAGCCCAGCTGGCCGTAAGTGTTGTCGCCCCAGGCGTACACCCGTCCCGTGGCGTCCAGCGCCAGGGTGTGGTTGTCGCCGGAGACCACCCGGAGGATGTTCTTGAAGTCCTTCTTGCTCAACTGATCGTCGGGCAGGGTGGGATCTTCCACATAGTAGGTCAGCTCAATGGGGGTGGTGATGAGCTCTTGGGGGCTGTCAAAGCCCAGCTTGCCGTACATGGCCTCGTTCCCGTTGTAGGGATCGGTGCGGATGGAGCCGTCGTCGCTGCGGTAAGCGTTGTCGCCCCAAGCCCAGACGGTGCCGTCCTTCTTCAGGGCGGTGGAGGTGTCCTTGCCCAGCACCAGCTGCGGGTAGGTGACGCCATCGGTGACGATGACCCGGGTGAAGGCCACCTGGTTGCTGATGGTATCCCGGACCAGGACGCGGGTCTCGCCCTCGCGGACGGCGTAGATGGTGCCGGAATCCTGGCCGGTGGGCACCACTTCGGCAATGGACTCGTCCATGGACTTCCAGACATAGTTGTTCTGGCTCTGGCTCTTGTTGCTGCCGGCGGAGTAGACCAGCAGCATGTCGCCGGAGGCGTTGCCGATGTTGACGGTCTTATTGCTGTCGCCGATCAGGTTCAGGGTGATGGTGCTCTCCAGGCTGATCTTGGTGGAGCCGGAGACCACGGGATAGGAGGTGCTGATCTGGGCGTGGTTGCCCAGCTGGCCCTTGGTGTTCTTGCCCCAGGCGTACACGATGCCGGTATCGGCGTGGGCCAGGATGTGGCTGGTCTCGGCGTTGCCCGCCGTGGCGGACAGGCGGATCACGCCGGCGAGGTAGTCGTCGCCCACGCTGGTCTTGTACACCAGGCTCGGGGTCTTGCGGATCTGGCCGTTGGAGTCGTTCCGGTCGCCCAGGATGCCGCCGTTGACGTCGGGGTTGGTCCCGTTGGTGCCCCAGGTGTAGACGTAGCCGCCCTCGGTGATGGCGCCGGTGTAGTTCTCCCCGGCATAGACCCGGACGATGTCGTCCACCACGCTCTTGTCGGTGTAAGGCTCCTGGGAGACCAGGGCGGTGACCGCCTCGGCGTCCTCCACCAGCTCATCGGTGATGGTCCGCAGGGCATCCAACAGCTGCTTTTTGTCCATGCTGCCGCCAGCCCCATAGGCGTCGATGATCGCCTGGGCCTTGGTGTAGAGGGTATGGGCATTGACATAATGCTGGGAAAGGGTGCTGCCGCTGGCGGAGTCGTAGGTGGCGGCAGCCACCAGGTCGTTGAAGTGCTTGACGGCGGCGTTCCAGCTCACGAAAGCGCTGTCCCGCAGCTGGGTGGCGTTGGTGACGGCGCCGGCCAGAGCCTTTTCCTTCTGGTTGGCGCGGGTCCAATCCACCTGGACATCCTGGAACCGGGCCATGACGGCCTTCATCTCGTTCTCGGTCACAGGCGTGGTGGTGGTGGCCTCGTCGTTGAAGTCCGCCACCGCCTCCTGCATGGCCTTGGTAAAGGAGAGGCTGTCGATGGCCGCCTGGGTGGGCGTGCCGGTAATGGCCACGCTGATCATCTCGGCGGTGCCGGTGTCGGAGACATCCTGGGTCGCGCCGTTCCCCGGCGCGCCGGCGTCCATCCGGTTCTCCAGGGTCAGCAGGCTGTTGATGAAGTCCAGACGGGCCTGGTGGAGGGTCCCCTCGTTGGAGGCGACGGTGGCCACGGCGGCGTCATGGTTGGCCTGGGCCTCCGCCTGATCGTCGGTGGCGGCGGCCAGGTCGGCGTTGGCGGCCAGCAGGTCGCCGTAGGCGGTCTGCTTGTCGGCGGCCAGAGCGGCCAGCTCGTCCGCGCCCGCCCCGGCGGCCACGGCGGCGTCATAGGCGGCCACAGCGTCGTCGTAAGCGATCTGCTTCGCGGCCTGGGCGTCGATGGCCTGATCCAGGCGGTACCCGGCGTTGATCAGAACCTTGGAGAGGTTGTCCTCGTTCTTCCGGGCGGCGTCTAGGGCCGTGTCGGCGTTGGCCAGGGCCCGGCGGGCGTCGTCGTAGGTCTTGTAGTCGTCCTCCACGAACAGGTAGTTGGCCTTGGCCTGCTTGTAGATGGGATAGCCCTCATAGAGGATGGCGGACAGCTCGTTGACGTAGGCGTCGTGGAGGGCCTGGGCGGCGATGCCGCTGGTGTCCTTACCGTCGCCGTTCATGGTGACGCCGTTCTCGGCGGGGGTCTTGGTAAAGTCCGCCACCACGCCGGAGCTCACCGTGCCGAAGTAATCGGTCCAGGTCTCCTTCAGCGCCTGCTCGGCCTCCTTCATGGCCTGGCCGATGATGTCGGGGTGCTCCACCAGGTAGTCGGCCAGGGCAGTCCCGCTGAGGGCGGGCGTGCCGTCCTGGAGGCCGGTGCCGCCGCTGACGGGGGTCTTGCCGGTGTTGTACTGCCAATCGGGATCATAGCGCTGGCTGTACTTGAACACCACGTCCCAGGCGCTCTGGTAGAGCTCCACCAGGCGGGCGTACTCGGTGCCGGTGAAGTAGTCGTACTCGGCGGGACGCTCCAGGGTGGCCCCGTCCGCCGCCGCGTCGCTGAGGACGCCGTTTTTGTTGGTGCCCAGGAGATAGAGGTGCTTGAGCAGATCCTTCCCCCCGGCCACCACGGCGGCGGTGTTGGTACCGGGATCAATGGTCACGCCGGTGACCACGTTGTCGTCGGGCTCCATGGTCATAAAGACGATCTGGTTCTTGCCCATTCCGGCGTCCACCACGCCGCCCTGATAGCGGGCGGGGACGGTGCCGTCGGCGGAGGCCTGGATCACCATGGGCTGGGGATAGGCCGCCACGTCGGTGGAGGCGCCGGTGCCCACAAAGCCGTTCTTCTGGCTGCCGGAGACGTAGAGCATCCCGTCGGCGGTGAGGATCAGCATATTGCCGTCGGTAAAGTACACGTCCATGGCGTTGTCGATGCCGGGGACCTTGTGGGGATAGAGGTAATAGGCGCTGTTGCGGCGGGCGCCCAGCATATTGCTGGTGCTCTCGCCCCAGACGTACACCTGTCCCCGCTCGCTGATGGCGGCGGCGGCGTTGCCGTAGGCGTAGACCCGGACGATCTTGCCCGTCTCCTCGGAGGTGCCCAGGGCGCTCTTGCCGTCCACGTCCTTCACCTTCTGGGGGACGTAGTAGGGCGAGGTGCTGGCGTAGTCGCTGTTGAGGCCCAGGGAGCCGGAGGCGTTCAGGCCCCAGGCGTACACGGTGCCGTCGTCACTGACCGCCAGGTTGAAGTTGGCGCCCGCAGCCACGGAGACGATGTTGCCCATCTTGGTGCCGTCGCCCAGGGTCACCCGCTCGTGGCCGGTGAAGAGGGCGGTGGCCATCTGCTGGGTGCCCACCTGTCCGTACTGGTTGGCGCCCCAGGCATAGACCTCGCCGTCGGCGGTGAGGGTGATGCTGTGCTCAAGGCCCGCGCCCAGGCCGGGGGCGGCGATGAGCCGGTCGGGATCGTCGTCGAAGTACCGCTCCGTCTGGGGCAGGACCTCGATCTCCACGAAGGCGTAGAGCTCGCTGGTGGCGTCGTAGGCCACGATCTTGGCGTTGCCCACGCCGTGGAAGGTCACCTGGCCGTTCTGATCCACCGTGGCCACAGCGTCGTTGGTGGAGGCAAAGCGGTAGTCGGGCACCAGGTCGAAGGGATGCTCGTTGTAGACGTTGAAGCAGTCCAGGCTGGCGGTGACGGTGCCGCCCAGCTCGTTGAGACCGGTGGTCCCGGCGCTGGTCAGCATGTGGACGGTCTTGCCGCCGCCCTGCCAGTCGTGCTCCTGGCCGGCGTAGGCCAGGTTCATCCGCAGGGAGTAGGTCTGCACCGGGTACTCGGAGAAGGCCTTCCCGGTGATGGGATCCCGGCCGATGGACAGCTTGCCCAGCTGGCCGTAATCGTTGGCGCCCCAGGTGAACACGTCGCCGTTTTCGATGATGGCGGCGGACAGGCCGGAGGCCCGGGTCTGGCCGTTGTCGTTCAGACGGCTGTTGCCGCTGCTGGTGTCCACAGCCACCACGTCCCGGATGGTGTTGTTCAGGGTGCCGTCGGGATCAGTCTCGCCGGCCCAAACGCTGTGCATGGTGTTCTGGCTGTTGGCGGTACCGTAGGTGCCGATGCCCAGCTCACCGGTCAGGTTGTAGCCGGTGGCCTTGACGGTGTCGTCCAGCCCGTCGGCGGCGTGGTAGAGTGCCATGGTGGACTGGCCGCCGCCCACCCACTGGGCGCCGTCCAGGGCGCTGTTGTACTGCAGGGTCTCCACGTTGGTGCCGGAGGTGCTGCCGTTACCCAGCTGGCCGTAGGCCTGAGAGCCCTTCACATAGGTGTGGCTGGTCCCGGCGCCGGTGGTGGTGAGGAAGAGGCTTCCGTAGCCGGAGTTGAGCTCCACCGCCCGCTCGCCGGCGGGCACGTCGCCCATGCCGCCGTTGGTCTGGTTGATGAGGTAAGTCACGTGGTTGGACCGGTCCCAGTCCACCATGGTGCCCCGCTCGTTGAGGGCCCGGGTGTCGCTGGTGCCGTAATTGGTGGTGGCCACGTCCACGATATTGGCCTCGGGGATATAGCTGGGCAGGGATACGGGCACGCTGCCGCCCAACTGGCTGGCGGCGCCGCTGCCCCACAGGAAGAGGTCGCCCTTGTCGGAGGTGGCGTAGGCCACGCTCTGCTTCTCGCCGGAGCCGGTGACGACCACGCCGGTGTACACGTCGGCGATCTTCACGCCGTAGTCGGTGAACAGCTTCACCTCGGTGGGCGTGGCGTAGAGCTTCTCCACGCCGCCGTCGTCCAGGTAGCTGCTGACCTTGCCCACGCCGATCTGGCCCACGTTGTTGCGGCCGAAGGCGTACACTCTGCCCTGGGTATCCACGGCCAGGGAGAAGTCATACCCGGCGGCGATCTTCACGATCTTGGGCGCGCCCATGACGGCGGTGACGGCGGCCGCGTCCACGGCCACGGGGGCGCCGGTGACCTGGTCGATGTCCAGATGGTTGCCCATATCGTCCACGGCGTACCAGCCGCCGTCGGACTCCAGGACCACGGTGCGGCCCAGGCCGTCCACGTAGCCGGTGACGGTGTTCTTGGGGAACTCCACCATCTTGGGCTTGGGCTCCAGGCCGCCGGCGGAGCCGACGCCGGTGCCAAGCTGGCCGTAGTCGTTGCGGCCCCAGGCCCACACGGTGCCGTTGGCCTTCAGGGCCAGGACGTAGTCCTCGCCCACGGAGATCTGGGCGTAGGCCACGGTCTCGCTGGAGGTGGCGTTGCCGTCGGCATCCTGGGCGTAGATGTAGGGCTTCATCACGGAGACACGGATCTGGATGGTCTGGCTCTCGCCGGTGGCGGTGTCGGTGACGGTCACCAGCACATAGGCGATGCCCGGGGCGTCGGCGGCCAGGTGGCCCACGCCGTTGACGGGCGCGGTACCGCCGTCGGGCTGGACGGAGACGATGCCGCCGTCGGTGGAGGTATAGCCCACCGTATAGCCGCCCGCCGTCAACGCGGCGTAATCATTAAGCTTGATATTACTCTGAGTGCTGGTAATCAGGTTGAAGCCCTTGCTCAGGGTGAGCATCCCGGCCACGTCGTAGGCCGTGCCCACAGGCAGGTTGAGCTCATAGCTGTCGCTCTCCAGGGTGAAGCTGGCGCCCACCTGGGTGGCCCGGGTGGTGAGGGCATTGGCCTGATCCTGGCCCTGGTGGCCGGTCTGGAGGACGTTGTTGTAGCCGAAGGCGTACACGTAGCCCCACTCGCTCACCAGAGCGGAGTGCCAGCCGCCGGGCGCGGAGGTGGCGGACAGGGTCTTGAAATTGTTGATGACGGGGGTGCCGTCCTTGAGCACGGGGATGACGCCGCCGGAGCTGCTGGTGTCGCCGTTGCCCAGCTGGCCCTTGATTCCGGCGCCGCCCATGATGATCCGGCCCGCGCCGTCGATGTAGTAGAGGCTGGCGCCGCCGCCGGCCACCAGGATGTCGTCCTTCCGGCGGGCGTAGTCGGTGCCGGAGGCGGTCTCGTCGCCCATGAGGGTGGGGCTCTTCACGAAGGCCTCGTTGGTGGGCATGACGTTGTTGCCGTTCCTGCCCCAGCCATAGAGGCTGCCGGTGACGTCCCCGGCCACCATGACGGCGTTTCCGGCCTCGTTCTGCTTCATCTGGAAGAGGACGGCCACGGCGTTCTGGGCGCCGCCGGCCACCGCCATGGCCCGGTAGGGCAGGACGGCGGAGCCGGAGATGCCGGTATTGGTCTCGTTGCCGAACTCATAGTTGGCGTTGCTGCCCCGGGTCAGGATGGAGCCGTTGGCCGCCAGCATGAAGGCGGTGGCGTTCTGGCCGATGGAGACCTGGGCCACCGTGCCGGCGGAAGTCCGCACGGTGATGGGGGTGTAGAAGGCGGGGGTGATGAGCTGGGAGATCTGCTTCTCGGTGTTGTCGCCCACGCCGAAGAGGTTGTTGCCCACGTTGAGGCGCTTGACCTCGTAGGCGCCGGTCTCGGCGTTGAACACCACCCGCTTGTAGTAGGTGCTCTGGACCAGCAGGCCGAAGCCGTGGTCGGCGTCGATGCCGCCGGCGGCGATGTCCACGATCTCCTGGATGTAGCCGTCGGAATAGGTGCTGGTCACCTGCTGGCCGGCCTTCATCTGGGTGGCGTAGGCCACCTTCTCCCCGGCGTCCTTGCCCAGGCCCAGCTGGCCCCGGTCGTTGCGGCCCCAGGCCCAGACCGTGCCGTCGTTCTTCAGCGCGTAGATGAAGTTGCCGGCGGCGGAGAGCTTGCGCACGTTATTGAGGGGGACGATGGCGCTCTTGAGGATCGCCTCGCCCTGGGCGTCCTGGCCCACCACCTTGGTGACGTTGGCCATGACCTGCTGGGGCGCAGCGTAGGTGCCGTAGAAGGTGCCGATGCCCAGCTCGCCGTACTCGTTGGAGCCCCAGGTCCACACGGTGCCGTCCACCGCCAGGGCGGCGGTGAAGCCGGTGCCGGAGACCACCTGGGGGAAGGACACGCTGTTGCCCCGGGCGGCGTCGGGCCCCTGGAAGGAGATCCGGTTCTCCGGCGCGGGCGCCTGGGCCCCGTCGGAGGGTGTGCTGCCGCCAGCCCCAGCCGAAATGACGGCTGCGGCATAGCTGTTGAACTGGTCGTAGATGCCCTGGTACTGGCCGCCGGCGACGCTGCCGCCGCTGACCAGGTCGGTGTCCACCCCCGCCGCGGCGGGGCCCAAGACGTCATTGTCCCTCGGGCGGACCTCCACCTTGAAGGTGCCCACGATGAGCGGGTCGTTGGTGACCGAGATGACGATATAGGCGGTGCCCCGGTTCTTGCCGGTGATGACGGCCTTCTTGTCGTCGTCCTTGTAGTCCACCTTGACCACGCTGTTTTCGCTGACCTTGTAGCCCGGATCGGTGTTGGCCATACCGGCCCAGTTGGAGTCCTTGGTCTCGTCCCAGACGAACCAGGCCAGCTCCACGGTGGTGGCGTCCTCTTCCACGTTGTTGAAGACGTTGAAGGCGGACAGCAGCGGCTCGTAGTTGAACTGGAAGGACTCTCCCTCGTAGATGGAGACCAGGTAGTCCTCCAGGATGAAGTAGGAGGAGCCCACCCGCACGGGCACGTCGCTGGCGGTGGAGGTGCCGTCGCCCAGACGGCCGTCGCCGTTGGCGCCGTAAGCCCACAGGGAGCCGTTCTTCTTGATGAAGTTGGAGTGGTTGTCCTTGGCGGAGACATTGTTGGTCACGTCGATAACGCCGTTGACGTACTCGCCGGCCACGCCGGCGGAGCCAACGCTCACCCGGCCGGGCACGCCCCAGCGGCAGCCGCCCATGTCGTTGACGTACTGCATGTCGGCCACGGCGCCCTGGGCCGGGACCTTCTGGCCGTCCACGAGGACAAAGCTGCCGGTGACGGTATCGTACTGGTACCACTGGCCGTCGTCGGCGTTCCAGGCCACGTCGGCGCCCGTGCCGTCCGTGCCCAGTATGCCCCAGGTCACGCCGGCGGTGTGGCCGATGACACCCCACTGGACCCCCTTCTGGGTCAGGTCGGTGTCGCCCCACTGGGTGCCGTCGGGCAGGATGGAGTAATCGATGCTCTGGCGGTTCTCGTCCAGGTTTGCGCCCTGGCCCAGGCCGGGACCGTAGATCTGGGTCAGCTTGTCGTTGGCGGCCAGCTCCTCGGCGGTATAGTAGGACTCAAACTTGCCCACGGACCACAGGTTGGTGCTGGAGTAAGCCACCTGGAGATACTCGGAGATGTCGGCCGACACCGGGAAGGTGGTGTACAGAGGCACGGCGATGGGATCGCCCGACAGGTTGGCGGGCTTCTTGGCGCCGGTGGTCTCGTCCAGGAGGAACTGGTTGGCGGCGTTGATCTTGTACCACAGGGTGTCGGCATCCCGGGCGATCCGGTCGCCGTCGTCGTCCTGATAGTCAGTGCCGTACTGGTAGCCCAGGCTCAGCGCCTCGAACACGGCGGGCAGGGCGTGGGGCGCCGACTTGAACTCGGTGGTGGTGGTGTCAGGATAATACATGGGATCGCCGGCGGCGTCGATCTTCTGCTCGTAGCGGGTCTCGCCGGTGTCCGGATCCACGATCTCTTCCAGCATGGGGTCACCCGGGATGACCGTGGTGTCCCAGTACCAGCCGTTGGCGTAGCTGGTGTCGTGGGTCCCATTGCTGCCGTCGCTGCCGCCCCAGGTCTCCACCTTGCCGTCCATGGTGATGGCCACGCCGTTGTAGACGCCGCTGGAGACCATCAGGGCGCGGCCGTCCAGCACCGCGCGGTCGGGCAGCTCGGTGGTGGTGTTGTAGCTTCCGTAGGCGCCGTACTTGTTCTCGCCCCAGGTCACCACCTGGCCGTCCTTCTTCAGCAGCCGGGCGTTGGCGCCGATCTTGTCGGCGGACAGGGTCAGGCCATCCTGGATGGAGGTGGTCAGGCCGTTGACCTTGATGGGCAGGGTATTGGGTGCGCCGTAGGCGTCGCCGGTGTTGTTCTGCGGGTCGAGGATGCCGTGCCAGTTGGAGCCCCAGCCCCAGATGGTGCTGTTGGCGTCCAGGGCCAGAGAGTACTGGCGCACGGTCTTCCCGTCGGCGTCGGTGTAGCCGGCGGCGGCAATGTCCACGATGGCGGCGGAGTAACCGGCGGTGTCGTGGCCCAGATAGCCGCCGGAGGGGCCCTCCGGCCCGTAGACCAGGGTGGCGGTCCAGTATCTCTTCTGGGTCAGGGAGCCCACGCCGATGGCGCCCAGGCTGTTGTCGCCCCATGCGTAGACCCGGCCGTCCCTGGTCAGGGCCAGGGAGTGGTTGGCGCCGGCGGCGATCTTCACGATGTTGGTCAGAGGCTCGTTGCTGTAAGTCTCGGGGTTGTAGACCATGACCTCCTGGGGGGTGATGAGCATTCCGGCGTCCTCACCCACGCCCAGCTGGCCGAAGTCGTTGCGGCCCCAAGCCCACACGGAGCCATCCGACTTCAGGGCCAGGGAGTGGCTCTCGCCGGAGACCACCATGGGGTAAATGGTGTCGCTGTCGCCGCTGGTGGCGGCGGGGATCACGTTGAGCTTGAAGAAGCCGGTGTTGCCCCGGTCGTCGGCGGCAATGATGTAGGTGGTACCCACATCCAATGCCTTCACAAGGCCGGTGACGGGATCCACCGTGGCCACCAGCTCGTTGACCGAGCGGAAGGTCAGCCCGCTGGGCACGTAGCTGTCGGGACCGTAAGCGCTGAAGCCCAGCTGGCCGGTGATGTTGCCCAGGATGATCTGAAGCTCATCGCCCACGTTGATGGCGGTGGCCAGGGTGCCGTTGGAGCTCACCAGCGTGTCGTAGCGCATGAAGGCGGTGGAGCCGAAGAGGAAGGTCACGTTCACCGTGACATTGCCGGCGGGCATCACGAACTCGATGTGGTTGCCGGTGGCCCCCTTGGTCACCCGCACCGGCACGGTGTAGCCGGAGCTGCCCTCGGCAGTGGCGGTGACCTTGGCGTAATAGTTGACGGCGTTGGTGGTCTCGATGCTCACCAACTGCCCCGCCTGGGCGGTGAAGGTGTCGTTGTGGGACAGGACGATGCCGTCCACCGACACGGTGTTGCCGGCGTTGCCGCCCGCCTCGTAGGTGTCGGAGATCTTCACGGTGCCGGCGAAGGTGTCGGGGGCGCTGGTGTCGAAGTAGGCCCGGATGGCCACGTCGTCGGCGGGCATCACGAAGGTGGCCACGGTGGCCACAGCGCTGCCGCCGATGGCGGTGGGCACCGTGACGCCGGTGGTCAGGGTGAGGGCCGCGACCTTGTTGTCGCTGCCGGTGTAGGAGGTGGTGGCCCGCTTCACGAACCGGGTCTGGGTGACGGAGCTGCCGCCGGTGTAGTCGTCCACCGCGGCGTCGGGCACCATGGCGATGGTGACGACGCTGCCCATGGGCACGCTCTGGCTGGAATCCCAATAGCTGCCGTTCACCAGCATCCAAAGCCGGTCGTTCACCGTGTTGCTGCCGCCGGCGGCGTCCACACCCACGTTGGCCGACTCGCCGTCCAGGGTCACCAGATGGCCGGTGGCGGAGGCGGCGCCCACGGCGGCCACTTCCACGTAGACCGTGACGCTGTCGGAGGGCATGGTGAACGTAGCCTCCAGCGCCGTGGCGGAGACGGCGCCAAAGGCGGCGTCCAGAGTCTCCACGATGCCGGTGGAGTTGTGGCGGACCATGGCGGCCACAACGGTGTACTGGGCGGGATCCAGCTCCACCACCACGGTGACGGTGTCCCCGGACTTGGCGGAGAGCGAGGCCGCCGCCGCGCCGGTGGTCCGCAGGCCGGAGCCCGTCACGGAGGAGGCGGGGGCGGTGAGGTCCAGCACGGCGTTGTAGCTGGGCATGGTGCCGCTGCCGTTGAGGATCACGCTGGAGATATCCAGATAGGAGCCGCCGCCGTTGTTGTTGACCACCACGGGCAGCTTCTTGTCCGCGTAAGTGCCGTCGCCCAGCTGGCCGCTGGCGTTGGCGCCCCAGGCGTAGACGGTGCCGAAGTCGTTGTCGTAGGCCAGGGCGAAGTCGCCGTAGGCGGAGGTGGCGATGGACATGATGCGGTCAATGGGGGCGTTGGCGTTGAAGGCGTTGGCCTCGCCAGCCAGGACATAGCCCGCCTGGGTGCGCTTGTACACCCGGGTGGAAGCGGGATCCCGCAGGTCATGGCCGATGCCCAGCTGGCCGTTGGAGTTGTCGCCGGCGGAGCGGACGGTCCGCTCGGTGAGGGTGATGCCGTCCTCCTCCAGGCCGCCGGTGGCGCCCTTGTAGGCCGCCAGGCCGGTGGGTCCGGCGGAGACGTGGATGGCCGTGCTGGGATACAGGGTGTCCGTCGGGACATCCCAGGTATTGAAGTTATAGCTGTTGTTTACGGTGGCCACGGGGATGTAGGGTCCAACGGTATGGTCCTCCGGGTTGCCGGCGTCCAGGATATTCTGGATGCCCAGCTGGCCCCGGTCGTTGCGGCCCCAGACCACCACCCGGCCGTCGGTGTTGATGGCCATGACGGAGTTGTTGCCGGAGGACAGGGCCACCAGGTTGCTGTGGACGTCACCCTCGGCGTAGGAGGGGCCCCGGGCGATGATCTTGGCGGTGCCGAACTGGCCGTAGTCATAGCCGCCGTTGTTGTAGATGTTCTTGCCCAGGGAGATCACGTCGCCGCTGCGGGTGAGGATGTGGGTGGTGTTCTCGTCGGCGGAGATGTCGTAGGGCTGGACGTTGGAGGGCAGCACCAGATACACCGGCACCCGGGCGTTGCCGGAGGCCCGCGCAGTATCCAGTTTGCCGCTGCCGTAAGAACCCATGCCGTACACCTTGCCGTCGCTGGTGAGGAGCAGGGCGTGATCCCGGCCGGCGGAAATATCCACGATCTTGTTGTAGTCGCTGAAGCCCTCGGGGCGGACCAGCGTGGGGGCGGGGACGATCTTGCCGTAGAGGCTGTCGCCCAGGCCCAGCTGGCCGTAGCTGTTGTCGCCCCAAGCCAGGACGGTGCCCTCGCTGGTCAGGGCCAGCGCGAAGCGCTCGCCCACGGCGATCTGGGTGATGACCCGGCTGTCCACGCCCTGGCCCAAGATCTGGACCGGAGAGGTGGAAGAGGGCAGGCTCACGCCGGCGCCCACACCCAGCTGTCCATAGGTGTTGTCGCCAAAGGTCCAGACCGTACCGTTGTCCCGCAGGACCACGGAGAAGTCGGCGCCCGCGCCCAGCACCGGGAAGACCAGGCTGTCCACCGCGTCCGGGTTGGAGGCGGAAGAGGGCACGCCGGTCTGCTCGGGAAGCGGGGTGACGTCGAGCTTGAAGAAGCCGTTGTACTCCCGGTACACCGCGCCGTCCACGTAGGCGAAGGTGGCCACGATATAGGTGGTGCCGAAGCCCACGGGCTTCACCACGGGATTCACGCCGGTGGCATCCACCACGGCGACGGTCTCGTCCAGGGATCTCCAGGTCAGGCCCGACACCTGGGTGCCGTCCAGCTTGGCGGCCAGGGTGCCGTTGATGAGGTTGAAGCCCTCCTCCGTGATGATGGAGAAGCCCGCGCCGTCCAGGGTGATGACGTCGTCCACACTGATGGTGTTTTCATAGCGCATGGGCTGGGACACGCCGTCCACCAGCTGGCGCAGGTTGAGGGTGTAGTTGTTCTTATCGCTGCCCACCAGGACGGCCTGAGTGGCCTGGGCGCCGTTGCCGCCGCCCACCTGGAGGGACCCCAGCTGGTAGCTGCTGTTGTCGCCCCAGCTCCAGACGGTGCCGTCGCCCAGCAGCGCAGTGCTGTGGGCCTCACCGGCGGAGACAGAGAAGGCGGGCGTCACGATGCCCTGCTTGCCGCTGCCCGCGGTGAACTGGGCATAGATGGGCCGCACGGCATAGCCGGTCACGTAGTTCTCGTTGCCCAGGCGGCCGGTCATGGCCTCGCCCCAGGTGAGGACCTTGCCCTCCCGGGTGACGGCCATCATGTGGTTCTTGCCCACGGAGACGTGGAGCACGTCGGTCTGGGTCAGATCCAGCGGCAGGTGGCCGTCCTCCACCGTATCGGTGGCCTTGATCTGAAGGGGCGTGGAGCTCTTGGACAGCTCCCCGCTCTCCAGCCCGATGCCCAGCTGGCCCCGGCTGTTGGAGCCCCAGGTCCACACAGTGCCGTCCTTGCGGATGGCGGCGGTGTTGCTGGTTCCGGCGGACACCTGCCACACGTCGTCGATGGCGGCCCGGACGGGCACGATCTTCTGGGTGTGGTTGAAGCGCAGGCCGGTGGTGTCCACGCTGACGCTGTCGGAGCTCTCGTGGCCGTTGCCCAGCTGCCCGGCGCCGTTGGCGCCCCAGGCAAAGACCGAGCCGTACCGGTCCAGGGCCACCGCGTGGCCCTCCCCCGCCGCCACCGAGACGATGTCGGTGAGGTAGCGGGTCTCGTCGATATCCACGGCGTAGAACTCCTGCCCGCTCTGGAAGCCGGCCAGGACCCGCATGGGCGCCAGGGTGTTGGTCAGGCGCTCGGCGCCGTAGCCGAAGCTCTCGTTGGTGGTGTCGCCGGGGATCTGATAGGTACGGTTGACGCCCAGGACGCCGTTTTCATTGCTGCCGAAGGTGTAGGCGTAGCCGTCCTTGTCGGCCAGCAGGGAGAACTTCTTGCCCGCGGCGATATCCACCACGCCGTCAATGGGCTCCAGGTTCATATAGGCGCTGTAAGCGTCCACATACTGCTGGTAGGCCTCGGTCTTGGCGGGGATGCCGGCGTCGGTGGTGGTGTACAGGTCGTCGGGACGAGCCTGGGCAAAGCCCTGCTTGCCCCGGATCACCAGGGTGGGCCGGAGCTTGTCGCCCACGCTGCCCACGCCCAGCTGGCCCACGTCGTTGCCGCCCCAGGCGTAGAGGTGCCCGTCGGCGGAGAGGGCCAGCACGTGGTCGTCGCCGGCGGCGATCTTCACGATGCCGGTGAGGTAGTCGCCCTTGGTATTGCCCGCGATGACGCCGTTGACATAGGGATCCGCGGCGGGCAGAGGCGCGCGCACCTGCACGGGGATGGCGGAATAGGTCACGCTGCCCTCGGCGGCGCCCGCGTTGGCGCTGACGCCGATGCCCAGCTGGCCGGCGTTGTTGGCGCCCCAGGTCCACACGGTGCCGTCGCTCATCAGTCCCACGGTAAAGTTCCTGCCGGAGGCCACCATGGGCGTGGCCACCACGGAGGAGTCGTCCACATCGTCCGCGGGTGTCTCGATCTTGCGGTACTCCACCTCAATGCGCTTGAGGGCGTTGCCGAAGCGGTCGGAGATGGTGATGGTGGCCGACTCGAACCGCTGCTCGGGAGGCATGCTGACCGAGACGATCCAGTCGTTGGTGACCACGAAGTGGGCGGGATCGGAGGAGGTGATGGTGATGTCCTCCACCCGGTTCACCGTCTGGGAGCCGGTCTGGCTCAGGTTCAGATAGGCGTTGTTGTACTCGTACACGGCGGCCTTGTTCACCACAAGCACCTGGTCGTCGCCCAGGATGATCTTGTCGGGCAGCGGGTTGGAGGCGTTGAAGGCCAGGCCGGAGGCGGCCACGTCGTCCATGTCGGGGGTGAGGGCCATGGAGGAGAAGAGGCTGATGCCGTAATCCTCCTCGGCGAAGAGGCTGACGGTCTCCTCATACCCGATGGAGGCCATGTAGGCCACGGGGGCCATGCTGGTGGTGACGGCGCCGGTGTTCAGGATATGGGCATCGGCCACTTCCAGGTCGGTGTTGGCCCCCGCCACCAGCGGGGACAGGGTGTCGTTGAAGGTATAGCCGGTGCCCAGCTGGCCTCTGGTGTTGGTGCCCCAGGTGTAGATGGTGCCGTCGGCGGCCACCGCCGCGGAGTGATAGGCCCCGGCGGACAGGGTGGTCCGCCCGCTCTGGACGGCGGCCCCCATGTCGTCACAGTTGACATAAATCGCAGGCAGCCGGCGCTGTTCCACGGCGGTGCCCCGGTCGAAGCGGGTGCCGTCGCCCAGCTGGCCGTCGCCGTTGTAGCCCCAGCCGTAAGTGGAGCCGTCGGCGGTGAGGGCCATGGTATGGTAGCTGCCGCTGGTGATGGAGACCACGCCGGTAAGCGGCTGCTTGTTGGGCAGCTGCACCGGGGCGGGCTTGCCGTAGTAGTTGGCCGCGGCGGCGTCCATGGAGATGTCCCGGCCCAGCTGGCCGTAGGTGTTGTCGCCCCAGGTGTATACCTTCCCGTCGGCACACAGCACACTGGCGGCGCTGGTCCCGGCGGCAAGGGCCACGGGAGCGGCGCCCAGACGCCCGGTGAGGGTGGCGGGATCCTGATAGGCCACGCCGCTACCCCAGGCCAGGACTTGGCCGTCGGTGGTGATGGCCAGGGCGATGGAGGGGCCGAAGGCCAGCTCCTTGAGGGTATAGCCGGTGGTCACGGTGTTGATCAGGCTGCCCTGGGCATTGTAAGTTCCGGTATACCGGTCCATGGTGGTAAGCCTGGGCTGGCTGGCGCTGCCGGAGCGGTGCATCCGCAGGGCGTCGTACTGGCTGCCGGTCCGGCCCCCGGCCACCGTACCGTTGGCCAGCAGGCCGGAGCCGGTGTCGCCGAAGGTGAACAGCACGGGGTTGCCCGCGGCGTTGGCGCCCAGGACCGCGGAGACGTTGGCGCCCGCGTAGATCCGGACGGCCCCCGCCAGATAGGTGACGCCGTCCGTGCCGGTGGCCTCGTTCATCTGGGGCCAGCCGGTGGTGGTGTTCACGGCATACCACACGTCGGCGTCGCCGGAGCGGACCCGGGTGGCGGTGGAGCGCAGGGTGCTGTCGCCGGTGCCCAGCTGGCCGAAGTCGTTGGCGCCCCAGGCCCAGACAAAGCCGTTGGCGTCCAGCGCCAGGGCGTGGTTGGCCCCGGCGGCGACGGCCACCACATTCTGGAGCACCCGGGCGTTCCGGTAGCTCTCGGTGCGGATGACCTGCACGGGCACGTACTGGTAGTTGCCGGTGGTGCCGATGCCCAGCTGGCCGTAGGTGTTGTCGCCCCAGGCCCAGACGGTGCCGTCGGAGCGCAGGGCCACGGTGAAGTTGTTGCCGGAGACCACCATGGGGGTGGTGTTGGTCCAGGCCGTGATCTGATCGCCCTCGGCGGTGGAGTTGACCCGGATGGTGACGCTGGCGGCCAGGCCGCTCACCAGGTCGGTGACGGTGACCACGGCCACGCCGAAGGAGCCCTTGGAGGGCCGCAGGGTGTAGGTGCCGTCGCCGTTGTCGGTGACCCCCACGATGGCGCTGTTGGAAGTGACCTTGAAGTTGGGCGTGCCCAAAGCACCGCTCAGGCCGCCGGTGGCGCCGAACAGGTTCAGGCCCGTGCCGCTGCCGGCCACCAGCTGGAGGGCGGAAAGGTTGACATAATCATCATAGCCGTTCAGGTCGATGCCCAGGCTCTTGTCCACGTTCATCTCGCCGGTGTAAGCGGCGGTGGCCTCGTCATAGCGGTACACGTCGGCCTGGAAGGTCAGGGTGCCCAGGGCGGAGGTGCCGTCGCCGCCCACCACGGTGGGCATGGTGACGTTGGCGATATCCGCGGGGCTTCCCACGCCCAGCTGTCCCCGGTCGTTGCGGCCGGAGGTGAGGACATAGCCGTCGTTGCGGAGCATGACCGCGTGGCCCACGCCGCCGGAGATGGCCCGCATGTCCTCCAGGTAGGTCAGCGTATCGCCCTCGGCCACGTAGTTGACGGTGGCGGTGGACTTGGTGGCGGCGGAGCCGTCGCCCAGCTGGCCATAAGTGTTCTCGCCCCAGGTGTACACCTTGCCCTCGCCGGTGAAGGCGTAGGAGAAGGTCCCACCGGCGGCCACATCGGCGATGTGGCGGATGGCCTGGGAGGCGTCCATGGTGTTGGGGGTCTCCAGAACCACGGCGGGATAGAGGCTGTTTTCCGTGGTCCCGTTGCCCAGGCGGCCGAAGTAGTTGTAGCCGAAGGCGTAGACCTCGCCCTGGTCCTTCCCTTCCGCGCCGGTGTCTTCCACCAGCACCAGGGTATGGGCGTCGCCGGCGGCCACAGCCACCGCCCGGTGGTCGTGGCTGAAGGCGAACATACCGTCGGAGAGGATCTCTCTGGGCACATAGCTGTCATAGGTGGTGCCGGTACCCAGCTGGCCGTCGGAGCCGTGACCCCAGGTGTACACGGCGCCGCCCGCGGTCAGGGCCACGCTGTGGCGGCCGCCCGCGGCGATCTGGACCACCTCATCCAGGTGGTAGGGGGCCGTCCGGCCCTCCAGCTGGCCCTGGCTGGTGGAGAAGCCGTAGACCTGGACGGGGACGGTGAGGAAGGTCTGGCCGCCGTGGGCGGTGTCGTTGCTCACGCCCGCCTGGCCGTGCTCATTGTTGCCCCAGGCCCAGACCTGGCCCTTGCCGTCCAGGGCGAGGGAGTGATCGTACCCGGCGGAGACCGCCACGACACCGGTCAGGTTCTCCACCATTTTGGGTGTGCTGACGCCAACGGTGTCCCCGGTGCCCAGCTGGCCATACTCGTTATAGCCCCAGGCCCAGACGAAACCGTCTGTGTCTACCGCCAGGGCATGCATGCCGCCGGCGGCGATATACTTGATGTCGCGGGCGCTGCCCGTGTCGTCCAGGAACTCCACCTGGCCGTAGGCATAGCCCGGGTTGGCGGTCCGGCCCAGGACGCCGTTGGCCTCGGTGCCCCAGCTGTAAACCTTGCCGTCGCTGGCCAGCGCCAGGGTGAAGTCGTCACCGGCGGCCACCATGGGAGCCACGGCAGCGCCGGAGGCGGTGGTCACGGCGGTGTCGGCCACCACGCTGACCTTCATCCGGCCCACCTCGGCCCCGCCGGCACGCAGCACCAGATAGGCCGTACCGGTGGCCCCGGCCACGGCTTCCACCTGATAGGCGGCGCCGGTGTCGGTCACGGTGAGGAGCTCGGTATCCCCGCCCTGGACGGACACGGTGTAGCCGGTATGATCCGTGATGGTCTCCCGGCTGAGGGTGTTGGTCAGATCCAGCACGTAAGGAGCCCCATGGCTCACGTCGCCCAGGGTGAAGCTCTCGGTGTTCTTCATCACCCACTCGGGCACGGCGCTCAGATCCACGTCGGCGCCATCCACCGTGATCCGGACGGGCTGCACGGCGGGCAGGCCGAAGGTGGCCTGGGTCAGGCTCCCCTTCTCCCGGCTGCTGTCGTCGGTGGCAAAGTCCTTGCCGCCCAGTTCGCCGTGGTCGTCGGCCCCGGCGCCGTAGACGGTGCCGTCAGCCATGACGATCATCAGGTGGCTGTCGCTGGCGCTGATCTGGGTGGCGCCGGAGAGGGCGCCGTACTGATAGCCCGCCTGGGCGGTCTCGCCGGCGGTCACCCTCTGATGGACGTCGGGCGCGTCGGAGGATCCCACGGCGTACCAGCGGTAGGCCGAGCCGGTGACCGTGAGGAACCCGGCGGAGCCATCCATGGCGGAGATCTGGTTGATGCCCACGTAGTGCTCGTCGGCGTTTCCGTCGCCGTCGGTGTCCCGCTCCACCATATCCTCGGGAGCATAGACCCCCGGATCCACGGAGAAGTCCACCGCGGAGGCATAGAAGTGGGCGTTCTCCGCGGGCTCCGCAGCCGCCGCGGGAGCGGCGGACAGGGCGCCGTACTGGCCCCAGATCCAGGCCTTGCCGTCCTGATCCAGTGCCAGGGAGAAGTTCCCGCCGGCGGCCACGGACACGATACCGGTCAGCGGGGTGCCGTCGGCCTTGAGGACGGGGATGGTCTGCTGGTAGCTGGTCTTGGTCACGCCGGTGGCGCCGCCGTAGGGACGGCTGCCCAGCTGGCCGAAGGTGTTGTCGCCCAAGGCCCACACGGAGCCGTCCGCCTTCAGCAGGACGGTGTGGCGCTCCCCGGCGGCGATGTCGATGATGTTGTGGCTGTTGCTGACCATGGCCCGGGTGAAGAGGCCGTTCTTCCACTTGTCCCGGCCGTTCTGGCCATGGGCGGTGGAGCCCCAGACGTAGACGGTGCCGTCCACGGTGAGGGCCGCGGCATGGTCAACGTTGGCGGTGATCTTGACCACCTTGTCCACATATTCGTAGTGGTCCACAGGCGTCACGGTGTCCCCGGCGGCGATATCCGTGCCGTCGGCGGCCACGGCGATTACGTTGTCGGGAGAATAGGTGCCCTGGGGCAGGAAGCTGCCGTAGGTCTGGTCCTCCTTGCGCTCGGTGCCCAGGGCCTCATAGGCCCGGTTGCCGTCGGCGTCCAGCTGGAAGAGATGGTCCATCACCACGCGGGTGGGCGTCATCACGGCGGAGCCCATGCCCAGCGCGGCGTCGGCGGCGCCGGAGAAGACATTGTCGGTGGTCCCGCTGCCCAGCTCGCCCTTGTCGTTGACGCCCCAGCCCACCACGGTGCCGTCGGCCTTCAGGGCCAGCATGTAGTCGTCGCCGATGGCGATCTGGGTCACGCCGGTGAGGTAGCCTGTGGCGTCGCCGCCGTCCCGCACCTGGGTGGGCGCGTAGATGACGGTCCCCTCGGCGGCGGGCTGGCCAGCCACGGTGCCGGAAGCCAGATGGTCGGCCTCCAGGCCGGTGTTGCGGCCCCAGGTCCAGACGGTGCCGTCCGCCCGCAGGGCGGCGGTGAAGTGGTCGCCCGCCAGGATCATGGGCATGGCCACGGTATGGATGGTCCCGCCGGTCACGCTGTTGGTGCCCAGGGGATCGGCGTGGAAGTTGACCTTGATCTGACCCAGGAGACGGCCGTCCAGCTCCACGGTGACGTAGGTGGAGGCCCCGGCGGTGGCGGCGCTCTGGACATGGGCCAGGCCCTTCACCGTCCCGTCCATGGTCAGCAGCTTCTCATTGAGGCTGCGGTAGACCAGCTTGTTCTTCTCCTCGCTGGTCAGGGACATCCAGACGGCCTCCACCAGCACGTTGAAGGCGTCAACGTGCTCTTTCAGGATGCTGTCCAGCTTGATCTGGAAGCTCTGGTTCCGATCCAGGTAGAGATCCACCTGCATGGGATCGTGGATCACGTAGCTGCCCAGGGCGGAGGCGTCCAAATCCCCGGCGGCGGCGGTGACGCCGGCGTCGCCCACGACCACGTCCCGGAAGACCAGCCGGTCGAAGCTGCCCTCGGCCAGGGCCACCATGACGGGGGCGGCCACGCCCACGGAGGCGATGCCCACGGAGGTCTCGGCCTCCTCAATGCCCGCGCCCAGCTGGCCCTTGTCGTTGCGGCCCCAGGCCCAGAGGGTGCCGTCGGACTTCAGGATCATGGCGGCGGTGCCGGACAGGGCCAGGCCATAGGTCATCCGGCCCAGGCCGGTGCCGTCCTGCGCAATGCTGTTGTCGATCTCCCGCACGCCGGTGGTCCCGGCGTACAGGCGGTAAATGACGTTATCGGTGGTGACGCTGGTGTCCCCGTCCGCCGTCTGGACCCCGCCGGTCTGGACCGTCCGGCCCCAGACGTAGGTGTTGCCGGCGGCGGTGATGGCGGCGCTCTGGGCGCCGTTGGCGGCCACGTTGACCGCCCGCTCGGCGGCGGTGGTCAGGCCGCCGTTGGCGCTGTCGTCGGCCAGGAGCTCCGCCATAACAGCGGAGGACTTGACCGTCCGGCCGGAGGCGGCGGTGGTGCCGTCGCCCAGCTGGCCGTGGGCGTTGGAGCCCGTGGCGTAGATGGTGGCGGAGTTGTCGGCGGTACCGGCGCTGGCGGAGACCTTGCCGGCGCTCAGGAAGAGCAGGTGGCTGCCGTCGCCGCCCTTGTAGTTCCCGCCGGACAGTTCCACCACGTCCCGCAGGACGAAGCCGGTCTGCTCCGCGGAGGAGGCGGACAGATCCGTCCCGGCGGTGATGTTGCCGCTGGTCAGGTCGGCGCCGTTGCGCACGGGCATGGGCACCCGCTGGCCCAAGCCTTCCAGATAAGTATTCATGTGGTTCTTCTGGACCGTCTTGCGATAAGCGCCGGTGGTCAGATGGGCGTTGGAGCCATATGCGTCGGTATCCTTGTTATACCCACCCTTGCCCTGGTACTGGGCCTCGTAAACACCTTCGAAGTTGCCCTGGACCCGGCTCTCGTCGCCGATGTCCATGCTCCAGGTGCCGTCCATATTGATGGCGCCCCAGGTGTACGCGGTACCGTCAGCCAGCACCACGGCGGAATAGCCATGACCGGCCTCCACCATCACCGCGTGGGCCAGCAGCCGCTCGCAGTCGGTGACGTGGGCCCGGACACAGGAGTCGGGCGCGTCGCAGCTCTGGTTCACCAGGCCGCCCCGGCTCACGGCCTGCGGCTTAGTGTAATACGTCTCGCGGGTAATACCGCCCACCTGCTCATAGGTATTGTCGCCCCAGGCCAGGACGGTGCCGTCGGCCAGCAGGGCCAGGGCGTGGTTGGCGCCGGCGGAAATGGCCGCCACGGCGGGCTCGTCGGCGGTGGTGCGGTAGGCGACGGAGGTGGGATAGGTCACGTTGACGTTCAGCTTGTCGGCGGGGGTGCCCAAGCCCAGCTGGCCCCGGTCGTTGCGGCCCCAGGTGTAGAGGGTGCCGTCGGCGGCCAGCGCCATGCTGAAGCCGTCGCCCGCGGCGATGTCCACGATCTGCTTGAGGTAACCGCTGCCGGTGGGATCGCAGACCTGGATGGGCACGTACTCATAGAAGGAGGGGTCGGAGTAGCCGTCGCCCAGCTGGCCGTAGCTGTCGTCGCCCCAGGCCCAGACGGTGCCGTTGGACTTCAGGGCCAGGGCGTGCTCGCCGCCGTAGACGATCTTGGGGGCGGTAAACTTCTCGTTGGGGTTTTCCATGACGTCGGTCTCGGGGCGCACCTCCACCCGGATCAGGCGGGACAGCTCGCTGTCGTTGTGGCGGATGACCACGGTGACCGTGCCGAAGGCGTTGGGCACCGGGATAAAGCGCCAGCGGGCATTGGCGGCGTCGTAGCTGACGGTGAGGATGCTCTCGTTGGAGGAGAACACGGTGAAGTCGTCCACATCCGCGGCAAGCAGGCCGTAGTTCTGGTCGCTGTTGGCCTTCAGCCCGTCGCTCAGGCCCAGGTTGAGCCCGCCGGCGAAATACCGCTGGACCCCGGACACGGTCTTGGCCACGGTGTCATAGACGGGGACCTCTTCCTGCACGTAGGTGTTGTTCCACACCGCGGGCAGGATCCCGGCGCCGTTCGTGAAGATGTCGTCCGCCACGCCGTCGCCGTCGGTGTCGAAGCCATAAGTATCGCTCGGGCTGACAGGGATGGTCACACTGCCGTCGTTGAGGTAAGGACCGTCGTAGCTGCCATCGGTCTGCTTCACCCAGACATAGTAATCATAGGTAGGCGTGGTGGTGTCCACCCACTGGGTGCCGGTCTGGATCTGGACGTTCTGGACCACGTCGCTCACATAGATGTTGAGGACCTGATCCTCCACGATTTTGAGCGTGCTCGCGCCAAGGCTCTCCAGGCCCGCGCCGGTGAGGTCGTAGCTCACGGCGTCCAGGCTGGCGGGAGTCTCGGTGGTGCCATTGTTTTCAGTCACGGTGATGTGGCCCAGGAAGAGGGTGTCCACGTCGGCCACCCCCACCCGGACGGGCGCGCTGGATGCGGTGTTCTTCAAATTGCCCAACACACCGGTGGTCAGGCGGTATCCGGCTCCGTCCTTGTAGGAGCCGCTGGCGTCGCCCATGGCCCAAACGGTGCCGTCGTCACGGTAGATGGTGGAGGTATGCTTGCCCGCTGTGATGAAACGGGCGCCCTGGAAGTCAGCGGAGCCGCCGGAGTTGCTGGTCACGGCCTGGTTGATGTTGTAGTCGGTCATGGCCGCGCCGTTGTTGGCGGTCTTGACGGTCTCGGCGTAGTTGACGCTCTCGCCCTGGCGGGCGCGGGTGGGCACGCAGACCACAGCCGCAGCGCCGTCACCCAGGCCAAGCTGGTTCAGGCCGTTGTCGCCCCAGGCGTAGATACGGCCCTCGCTGTCGATGGCAAAGGAGCTGTCCGCGCCGGCGTAGACCTTGGTGGCGGTGAAAGCGTTGTCACCGTTGGTATCCATGGGCGTGACCCGGACGGGCAGGGCACTGCCGGTAACCTGGGTGTTGTCCCGGCCCAGCTGGCCCTTGGCGTTGTCGCCCCAGGCGTAGATGACGCCGGTGGAGGTCAGGGCCAGGAAGTGGCTGCCGCCAGCGGCCAGATCCACCACGTCCTGGAGGTAATGGCTGCCGCTGAACTGCTGGCCCGCCTTCACCTGGACGGGATAGATGCGGGAGACGCCCGCCCCGTCGCCCATGACGCCGTGGCTGGCGGTGGTCCCCTCGTCGTCGGTCTTGCCGGCGTCGTCCATGCCCCAGACGTACACGGTTCCGTCGCTGGTCAGGGCTGCGGTGGCGTAGTTGCTCCCCACCAGCTTGGTGACCTTGGCGGTCATGTTCGCGGTAGTGAGCGCATACTCGGGGTGATCCAGGGTGTCGCTGTGGCCCAGCCGGTCGGTGCCGCCGGGGCCCAGGACGGCCACGGGAGAAGTCTTGAAGGTGTCGTTCTGGCTGAAATAGGTGTCGTACGTCTCATACCAGCTATGGGTGCAGTAGTCCCCGCTGCTTACGGTACCCTCCACACCGTCGCCGGAGCGGAGCTGTCCACCGTATGTGCGCTGCGTATTGTCGTCGGCCTGGGGGTAAGACTGGCCGTTACGGTCATACTGGATGGGGCCGTTGGAGTGGTCGATGGCGTTTTTCTCCACGCTCTGGTAGAGGCCGGAGTTGCCCCAGAACACCACGGTGCCGTTGCTCAGCAACGCCAGGGCATAGTCCCGCCCGGCGGCGATGGAGGCCACACCGGAGAGGCCCTCCGCCCCGCCGCCGATGTTCAGCACTTGGGCGGGCACGTAGTTGTTGGTGTCCACATAGCCGATGTCATTGGCGTAGCCCCAGCCATATGACCACGAATAGAACCTGTCCCTGGTAAACTGATAGGGATACGCCCAGGTGCCGTTGCCCATCTGGCCCACGGAGTTGTCACCCCAGGCCCAGACGTGGCCCGTGCTGTCCAGGGCATAGCTGGTGTACTCGCCGGCGGCGATCTGGATGATCTCCACCCCTTCGGGGAAGAGGACCTTCTGGGGCGTAGTGTAGCTCTTCAGGGCATTGAAGCCCTCGCCGTCCATGACGACGCTCCAGAGCTCGGAATACTCCCAGCGGATGGGCGTATTGTACGTGTAGTCTACCGCGTAGGTGTTCTGGATGCCCACGTTGCTGCTCTGGTTGTGGACGTCGATATAGCTGCGGATCACGGTCTCGCCGATACCAAGCTGGCCGAAGCTGTTGGAGCCCCAGGACCAGACGGTGCCGTCGGCCTTCAGCGCCAGGGTGTGGTTGGCGCCGGCGGCCAGCATGGGCGCGGCCACGCCCTCACTGCTGTAAACCGTAAGCTGGAGGACGCTCTCGGCCACGCACTGGCCGGCGGCGTCATAGGCCCGGAAGACCACGGCGGTCTCCCCGTAGTGGCCGAGGCCGGAGGGCCGGATGATCCAGCCGCCGTTGACGGCGTCGGCATCCACGGTGGCCACCCGCTCGTCCATGGATTTGACGGTCACATGGTCGGCGTTCAGAAGCTGGTTGGCGCTGTTGACATAGGTGCCGGTGGTGTAGAAGTACTGGTTCGCGGCCACCCGCAGCTGCTGGCTGTCGTTCATGCGGAAGATCCAGCCGCTCTCGGTGGGACGGGGGGCGGCGCAGACCACTTCCACGGTGCCGCCGTTGACGGTGAAGGTGGCGCCGTTGATCTGATAGGTAACATCGGTACCCGCGCCGGGCGCGGCGGCGCCCAGGTCCTCCAGCTCCGCGCCGGAGAGAACCACGTAGCTCTTCGCCCGGTAGCCGGAGAGGGTGGGCACGTTGTTGCTGGTGGTGGTCTTGTTGATGGTGCCCAGCTGGTGGTAGGTGTTGTCGCCCCAGGACCAGACATAGCCGTCCTGCCGCAGGGCGGAGACGTGACCGTAACCCGCGGAGAGGTTCTTCACCTCGGTGAGGGTGCCGGTGGTGGTGGCGTGGGCGTTGGTGTCGTCAAACTTCTGCCCGGCCACGTTGTCGGAGACATCGGTATCCCCGCCCACCGTGAGCATGGCGGAGTCCCCCGCCAGCACCGCGGCGGGATAGGCGGCCCAGGCGCCGGGCACGTTCCCGATGCCCAGCTGGCCCTTGTCGTTGATGCCCCAGGCGTAGACGCTGCGCTCGGTATTGTCGTGGCTGTTGGTCTGGTTGGGGGTGTTGATGTTGATAGACAAGGAGAAATACTTGCCGGCAAACAGGTTGGCAACGTTGTCCAGGTAGACGATGGTATCCGTTCCGGCGTCATAGCTCTTCACCAGACGGATGGGGTCTGTGACCACCCGGCCGGTCTCCGTGGTGACGGCGGAGGAACCGGTGCCGGTGGTGGTGTAGACCGGAGTACCGGCCTCGGTGGTGAGCTGGCGGTAGTAGTTGGAGCCCCAGCCGTAATTCTCCTGCTGCTGGCTGCTGCCGCTGCCGATAGTGACCACGGCCAGCATATGGTCGAAGCCCACGGCGGCGCTGGACACGTTCTGGATATAGTAACCCACGGCGTTGGACTCGCCCTTGCGTACCTGGGAGGGAGAGCCCTGGTTGAGCTGGGTGCTGATGCCCAGCTGGCCGTTGTCGTTGCGGCCCCAGGTCCACAGGCTGCCGTCGGCCCGGACGGCGGCGCTGGAGTCGCCGCCGGCGGAGATGAGGACGATGTTCTCCAGGAAGTTCTCGCCCAGGTGGCCCACCACCCGGCGGGGCACCACATTGACGCTGGCGGCGTCGCTGGAGGGCTGATCCTGGGTGCCTCTCTGGCCGTACACGTTGGAGCCCCAGCCCCAGACCTGGCCCTCCAGGGACAGAGCCAGGGTGTGGCCGGTGCCGGCGGCGATGCCGACGATCTCCACGTCCTGCATGGCGCCCGTGTCGTCGGGAAGCTGGATGGCCACGTGCTTGGCCACGGTGCTGTACGGGGTGCCCGGGGCATAGCCCAGCTGGCCCAGGTTGTTGCGGCCCCAGGTATAGACCTTGCCGCTCTGGGTGAGGGCCACCATGTGGTCCTCGCCAGCGGCGATGGCCTTCACCTTGTCGGGCAGGGTTTGGGTGACGGTGCCGCCCATGCCGTCGCTGGTCACGACGGTCCGGGTCAGCTCGCCCAGGTAGGTGTACACGGGATTGCCGCTGGCGTCCACCATGGGGGTGCCGTCGGGGGCGACGTTCTGCACCCGCACCTTCTGGGGATTGGCGCTGACGGGGATTCCGGCGGCGGTGTGGTCGGCGTAGGCGGTGCTGCCCGCGCCGGTGGTGCCGGCGGTATTGCCCTGGCCCAGGACGCCGAACTCATTGTCGCCCCAGACCCAGACGGTGCCGTTGTTGTCCAGGAAGGCGGTGAAGTGGTTGCCCGCGGCGGTGCCGGTCATGATGGCGTCGGTGGACTCCTGAAGGTCCACTTCCAGTGTGCCGAAGTAGGTGCCGGTGACCAGCCAGTTCTTGGCGGCGTCGTAGCCGTAATCGTGGTCGGCGGTGGTCCCGGGGGCGTGGTTCTTATCGTTGTTGTAGTCCCCGCCGGTGGTCTGGAAACCGATGGTGGTCTTGCCCAGCTTGCCGTTGTTGTAGGGGTCGGCGGCGTTGGCCCGGCCCACCACCAGAGCGTCAGTGGCGGTGGCGCCGGTGACCGCGACGGCCGTGATCTGGTCGTCGGAGGTGTTGGCGCTCCAGACCTCGTTGGAGGTGTTCAGGATCTTGTGGGCGGGATAGAGGGCAAAGCCGCTGTCATACACCATATGGGTATTCTGCCGCTCGATGTACAGCTTCTCGTTGGTGGCCACGATGATGGAGGGAGGCACGGTGGCGTTGGCGATGGCGCCGCTGGGGATGGTGCCGCCGTTGTTCGGCGTGCCGTAGGTGCGGTACACCGTGGTGGCGGTGTCGTAGTCCCGAATTTCGGCGTAGTCCACGATGATGGTCATGCTCTCCCGGCTGCCCGCCTGGACGGGGTAGTTGAGCCGGTAGTCAGACAGGTCGCCCAGCACACCGATGGCGGTCTGGTTCTCGGCGCCGCTGGCGTCGGTGGGGCCGTCGGTGTTGATGCCCCAGTTCCACACGTAGCCGAACATGCCGTCCAGATGGCTGGCGTCGATGTCGGCGGCGTTGGCGCCGGTGCCGTTTTTATAGTAGGTGCTGATGGCGGCGCTGTGGTTGTAGCCGCCGGAAAGGTCGATGACACCCTCCAGGTAGTCGATCTGGGCCTCGGTGGAGCGGTAGCCGCCCTTGACCACCTTGGTGGCGGCAAAGTTGACGCTCTGACGGGTGTTGTCGCCCATCTGGCCCATGTCGCCGTTGCCGAAGGACCAGACGTAGCCCCTCCAAGCGCTGTTGTCGAAGTTGACCCGGTCGTTCATGTCCACGGTGCGGAAGGCGCTGTGGGACAGGCCCGCCGCCACCTGGACCGGCCGCTCATGGCCGGTGCTGGAGGCGTTGGCGTTCAGGGTCACGGCGTCGACGGACAGCACGGGCACGTTGGAGGCGGCCAGGGCGGCCGGATCCTGGCCCAGCTGGCCGGAGGCGTTGGCGCCGGCGGAGTAGACGCTGTAATTGCGGCCCGCGCCGTCGTAGCCGTCGGTGAGGATGGCGATGTGGTCGCCGCCCACCGCCGCGTCCACGGCCCGGTAGAGGAACTCCTGGGTGGCGTAGTTGTTCCCCACACTGGTAAAGGTGTTGGACTTGCCGGTGGAAGCGCCGCCCCGGACCTGGGTGGGGGCCTGGACGTAAGCCTGGTTGTAACCGTCGCCGGTCTGTCCGTCGGCGGAATAACCCCAGGCGAAGACCGTCCCGTTGGCCCGCAGGGCCACGGCGGTGTACTGGGTGGCGTCGATATCCACCACATGGCTCAGGTAATTATAGGTGTCCCCGGCGGTATTGGGGCCGGCGGCGGTGCCGTTGACCACCCGGACGGGGGTGGTGATGTTGTACTGCTCGTCGATGCCGGTGCCCACGCTGGCGGCGTAGGCGGTGTTGCCCAGCTGGCCGCTGCGGCTGCCGCCCCAGGCGTACACGCCGCCCTTGTCGTCCAGCGCCAGGGTGAAGCCCCAGCCCGCGGCCACCTTGACGATGCCGCTGAGATAATCGCTGTCGGCGGCGGGGGCGGTGACGCCGGGCGCCCACACCCGCTGGGCCACGTTCACGGTGGCGGTGCCGTAAGTGCCGATGCCGATCTCGCCGGACTTGTTGTCGCCCCAGGCGTACACGAACCCGCTGGCGGACACGGCCACGGAGTGCTCCCCGCCGGCGGCCACGGTGACGATGTTGGCCAGGTAGTCCACGCCGTCCACCGTCACCTTATCGGAAATGGGCACGCTGGCGCCAGCCTGCACCCGGACGGGGTAGGCTCGGTTGGTGGCGGTATTGTCGCCCAGCTGGCCCTTGGTGCCCAGGCCCCAGGCCCAGACGGAGCCGTCGGGCCGCAGCAGGACGGAGTGGGCGTAGCCGCTCATGACCTTGGCGGTGGCCACGGCGGTGGCGTTGGTGTCCTGGACGAACAGGGGGATCACCAGGGTAAAGACCTCGGTGCCGTCGTCATAGGTGACCACGGCGGTGGTCTCGCCGGAGCGGTCGGTCTCCTTGGCGGTGAAGGTGTAGGAGGTGCCCGCGGCCGCCATGTCCACGATAGTGGGATCGGTGACCGTGACGGTGAACTTGGACAGGTCCAGCCCACCGACCTCCACGTCGGCGGCTTCAAAGGTGTTCATGCCCTTGTAGCGGCGCAGGTAGAGATCCGCCAGATCCAGGGTATAGCTCATCGCCGTCACCGAGGCCGCGGGATCGCCCTTGCGCAGGACAACGCGGCTGGTGTCGGTATAGCTGATGTGATCGGCGGCGGAGCCGTAGGCGGGATCCAGGATCAGGACGCTGTCCTCCCGGACGCCGGTGCGGACGGGCACGTCGTTTTGGGCGGAGCTGGCGTTGCCCATGGCGCCCATGTCGCCCTTGCCGAAGGAGTAGACATAGCCGTCCCGGCCGATCACGGCGGTGTGATGATAGCCGGAAGCCACGGTATAGGCCACGGCGGAGAAGTAGGCCTGCTTGCCGGGGTACACGCCCTCGCTGAACTTGGTGGGCGTGGGCAGGGCCTCGTAGATGCTGGTGGTCCCGGCGGGGGCGTTGGCCAGGCTCTCGGCGTTGCCGATCTGGCCGTAGGTGTTCTCGCCCCAGGTGTACACCAGATTATCGGTACCCAGGACGGCGCTGGCGGTGGCGGGCACCTTCAGGGTGATGGCCGACACATGGCGGCCATAGGCGGAGATGTCCACGATGTTGTTCAGATAGGTCACGCTGCCCGTGGCGTCGGTCACCGTCACGGTGTCCTCGGGGCGGACCACCGCGCTGTCGGCCCGGACCCGGATGGGCAGGGTTGTGGAGACGGCGCTCCCGTCACCCAGCTGGCCGTAAGTGTTGTCACCCCAGGCGTAGACCGAGCTGTTGCGGCCCAGCGCCACGGAGAAGCTGTCGCCGGCGGAGATCCCGGCCATGGAGGTGAGATAGGTGCCGTCGTTGGGGATTCCGGCCGCGGCGGCCGCGGCGGCGTCCACCTTGACCTGGATGGGGGCGGCCTCGGAGACGGTGGTGGCGTTGCCCAGCTGGCCGGAGGCGTTGGAGCCCCAGGCAAAGACCGAGCCGTCGGACCGCAGGGCCATGGCGTGGTTCTGACCGCCCGAGATGGCAACCAGGTTGTTCATATAGCCGCCGCCGTTGTAGCCCCGCAGGCGCATGGGGTGGCTGATGTTGTTGCTGGTGTTGATGCCCAGCTGGCCGGAGGTGTTCTGGCCCCAGACATAGGCCTCGCCGTCGGCGGTGAGGACCATGGAGAAGTTATCGCCCGCCGCGGCCCGGATGGCGTTGGAGATGGGGTCGGGCTGGTTGTTCACGCCCCGGGTGAGGACGGGAACAGCAGCGTTCATCTTGGTCTGGCTCTCGCTCTCCATGTTGCCCAGCTGGCCGTAATCGTTGCGGCCCCAGGTAAAGACCCGGCCTTCCACCGTGACGGCCACACCGTGGTAGCCGCCGGCGGCGATGTGGGTGACGCGGTTGTCGTGGCCCTCCTCCGTGGGGAAGATGACCTGGACGGGCACAGTCTTGCTGCGCTGGTCGTATTCGTTGCGGCCGTTGTAGTCGAAGGGCAGGTTGGTGCCCAACTGGCCGTAGAGGTTGTCGCCCCAGGCCCACACCGTGCCGTCGGCCCGCAGGGCCAGGGTGAAGTCCCGCCCGGCGGCCACCATGGGCACGGCCACGCCGTCGTCGGGCAGCACGGTGACCAGCACGGAGCCGGAGTAGACATAGCTCACCCCGTCCTTCTCGTCGATGATGTAGAAGGTGACGGTGGAGCGGCCGAAGGCCCCGGCGATGGGCTTGATGACCAGCTGCTTGACCCCGGCGTTGGTCTCGATCTCGGCGGTGACCACCTCCGGGTTGGAGATGCTGATGAGGATGTTCTCACTGCCGTCCAGCTTGGTGATCTCGGTGTCCGCAAAGAGGTTGAAGCCCTTGTAGTCGATCTTGTTGATGGGATAGGCGCCGTTGCAGTCGCCCACATACCGCTCGCCGGAGCGCATGGTGATGGACAGCGGCGGCTGACCGGCGGCCGTATCGATCAGATAGGTCTGCTTGACGGAGCCGTCGGCCTGGTAGTGGACGGCATGGGTCAGCTCCAGGCTGCGGTACGGCAGGGCGCCCACCCGGACCGGGGCGGTACGGATGGTCTCGGTAAAGTCGCCGATGTGCTTCATGTTGTTGTTGCCCCAGGCGTACACATAGCCGGTGTTGCCCACCACGATGCCGTGGTCGTAGCCGGCGGTGACGGACTGCACGGCAGTCAGGTTCTTGTAGACCTCGTCGGCGGCGTTCTTGACGGAGTTCTCACCCGCCAAGGGCTGGACGGGCACGGGCTCGGCGGTGCCGGGGTTGGCGCTGCCGTTGGGGACCTTGCCCATCTGGCCCACGTTGTTGGCGCCCCAGGCCCACACCTGGGCCTCGGCCACGATGACGCCGGCCGTCCCGGCCACAGCCTTGGGCTCCCATCCCAGCTCGGTGAGGAGCAGGGATTGGGTCCCGCCGGCGGAGACGTGGGCGATGTTGGCGATGGCGCCGTCGCCGTAGGTCTTGGAGACGGGCACGGGCAGATGGCGCTCGGTGTAGGTGCCGTCGCCCAGCTTCCCGGCCGTGTTGTCGCCCCAGGCGTAGACGGTCCGGTCGCCCCGGCTGCCGTCGCTGTTGTAGATATTAGTGAGGGCCAGGATATGGCTGGCGCCCAGGTCGATTTCCACCACCCGGTCCAGCATGGCGGGCGCGCCGTTCAGGTAAGTACGGTAAGCGCTGCTGCCGAAATCCTTCTTGGTGTCGGTATCCAGCGTGCCCTTCTCCTCCCCGCGCCGCACGGTGACATAGGCGGAGCCGCTGTCGTTGAGGGCGCCCACCTGGACCGCGTTGGGGAAGGATTTATAGAGGACGGAGTTGTCGCCCAGCTGGCCGCTGCCGTTGGCGCCCCACATCCACACGGTACCGTCGGAGCGCAGGGCGGCGGAGGTGCCGGCGGTGGTGTTGGCGCCGGAGGCGGTGATCTGGACGATATGGGACAGGTACTCCCGGTCGCCCACGCTGCCGCCCACGCGGACCAGCCGCGGGGTGGCGGCGTACTTGTCCAGACCGGTGTCATAACCGCCCTGGCCCATGTTGGTGGCGCCCCAGGCCAGGACCGTGCCGTCCTTCAAAAGGGCCAGGGAGTGGCTGTGGCCCACGGCGATCTGCACCGCTCCGGTGAGGTAGCGGGTGCCGGTGCCGCTGTTTTCCATCCGCAGGCCGGTGGCGGAATCCACGGTGTACCAATAGGGGCTCTCCCCCGCCAGGACCCGCACGGGATGGGTCCGGTTGGTCAGGGTGCCGTCGCCCACCTGTCCGCGGTCGTTGTAGCCCCAGGCGTACACGTCGCCCTTGGCGGTGAGGGCCATGTTGTGGAAGTTGGTGGCGGCGCTCTCGTTCACCGCCAGGGCCACCACGGCATCGTTGTAGATGGCGTTGGCGGCGCCGTCGCCGTTCTTGGTCTTACGGTCGCCCAGCAGGCCCACGCCGTTGACGCCAAGCACCTGCATGGGGGTGTTGACCCGGCTGGTGTCGTAGGTCTCGGCATCGTCGTCGGTGGAGCCCTCGGGGACACGGACGTTCACCGCCGGGCCAAAGAGGGCCTCAAAGTAGGGCTCGTTGGCGGAGGCGGCGTCCTCCACCCACACATCCACCACATTGGTGCCGGTGAAGGCGGAGGCGGTGACGGCGCTGGACTGGCCGGCGTACCAATAGACCGTACTGATCGAGGTATTCTGGAACGCCCCGTCCTGGATGGCCTGGATGCCCTTGCCCACGGTGAGCCTGCTGGCCGTGCCGGAGGCAAAGCCGGTGCCCCCGTTTCCGGCGACAGCGATGACGGGCAGGCTGGCATAGCTCAGGCCCAGGTCGGCGGCCAGGCTCGGATCTCCAAAGGCGGCGGAGAAATCGCCGGCCAGCAGCATGGAGGGCAGCACGATGCTGTCCAGGCTCTCCCCCGCCGTGCTCAGGCCGGTGATGACCGGCAGGCCGGTGGTGTAGGTGGAGGAGTTGTTGAGATAGTCGTTGAGCACGGTGTAGAAATTCATCTCAGAGGCCCAGCCCGCCTCGCTGGCCCGGGCGGCATCCTCGTCGGCCTTGGCGGTCTCCCAGATGCCCACCTTGGCGGCCAATTCGGGCAGGCTGACGCTCAGTGTCTCCAAAACACCGGCGGCGGTCCCTGTGCCCAGGTCGCTCTCCAGTGTGGTCACACTGCTGGTATAGGCTGCCAGCGCGGTATTGACCGCGCTCATGTAGGTGAGGATGGCGTCGCCGGCGGGCACGCTGGCCAGGGCGGCGTCGAAGTCCGCCTTCGCGGCGGCCAGGGCCGCGTCCAGCCCGGCCCGGGCCGCGTCATAGTCGGCCAGGGCGGTCTGAAGGGCGGCGATGTTGGCGCTGGTCAGGCCGTTGGGGGCGTTCAGGGCCCCGATGGCGTTTTTCAGCGTGTCCAGGGCCGCCTTTTTGGCGGTCATGGCGGCATCCAGCGCGTTCATGATGGGCTCCACGATGCTGCCCTGCACCGTGGACTGGGCCAACACGTCGGCCACGGCGGCCAGAACGCTGGCCGCGTCGCCCAGAACGCCGTTCACCCCGGTCAGAGCGCTGGAGACCTTGCCGTTCCAGCCCAGGGCGTTGACGTCGGCCAGGGCGTTGACGGTGACGCCGCTGGCGGTCCCAAGCTCCTGCAGAGCCGTGGTGTGGGCGCCGCTGGCGGTCTCCAGGGACGTGGCGATGTCACCGGCGGGCAGGAAGTCCCAGGTAAAGGCGGAGAAGGGGCTCTCCTGCTCGGTATCGGTAGAGCTCTGGGCGTTGGGGTCCACGCCCAGGAATCCGGCGGTGTTGTCACCCCAGGCCCAGACGGTGCCGTCCATCTTAATGGCGAAGGAGATGCCCCGCCCGGCGTAGACCTTGGCGTTGGACACCCGGGCGTTCCCGTCGGTATTGGTCCCCTCGGGGTAGACGGTGACCTGGAAGGATCCGGTGAAGCCGGTGGCGGTGTCCACCGCGGTGATGGTGGCGGTGCCGAACTTCTCCTTCTCCAGATCGCCGCCCCCATCGGCGGGAACATAATGGTAGATCCTGGCGTCGCCACTGGGCAGCTTCTCCACCCGCAGGATGCTCTCGTCGCTGGAGTACCAGTTCAGGTCGGCGCCGGAGGCGTTGGCCTGGGTCATGTACCACTGGAGGTTGAAGCCCTTGTAGGTCTCCTCCACGATGGCGCTGCCGCTCACCGTGATCTCCTGGGTCCGGGTGATCTCCACGTTGACGGGCATGGGATTGGCGGCGTTATAGACCGCCGCCTTGCCCCGGGTGGCGTTTGCGGGGTTGTTGGCGATATTGGCGTCGCTGCCCACCGCGGCGGTGACGGCGGCGGTGGTGATCCGCATCAGGTCGTCCGCCTGGGCGCCCACCAGGTAGGGCAGCTCAGAGGTGGCGGCATAGCGGTTTGTGACGGTATAGCCGGAATGGGACCCACTTGCGCTGGCAGTGGTGTAGCGGTCGTTGATGGAGACATTGCCCACTTCGCCCACTTCGTTGCGGCCCCAGCCGTAGACGTATCCATCGGTGCTGACCATATAGCCGGTCTCTTTGCCGGCGGCGATCATCAGCACGTTGGTGAGCTTGCCATCCCCGTCCCCGGGGCCGATACCGGCGGAGACCGGGTGGCCCTGGTACATCATCTGGTCCTTGGACAGGGTCAGGACGGCGGCGCCATCCCGGTTGTAGAAGGTAACCGCGGCCAGATTGGGGGAGGTGTTATAGCTGTTCTGCTCAAAGTACAGCGAGTACTGGTCACCGGTATGGGTGCCGTCGCCGTATTGGCCGTAGGCGTTGGAGCCCCAGGCGTAGACCTTTCCGTCGCTGCCCAGGCTGTACCCGGCGTTGACGCCGGCGGCGATGCTCCTGCCCGTCACGCCGTCCGCCAGGACCACCTGCCTGGGGGACTGGATCTCTTCGTAATACTGGTGGACGCTGGGGGCGTGATGCCAGCCGTAGTAGTCGCTCCAATATCTGCAGTGGAGATACTGGAACAGCCAATAGGTGCCCCAGGTGTAGACCTGGCCGTCCATGGTCAGGGCGGTGCCGCTGCGGTCCCCGGCGGCAATGGCCTGGATGGGCAGGCTGCTGCCCAGGCTGTCCTTCACGTCCAGACGGGTGGGGACAGCCCGCTTGAGGGTGTCCTCCGCCGTGATCTGCTGGACCGTATGATAGGTGCTGGTGCTGGTGACGTTCACGTCGGCGCCGTGGGTGGTGTCGCCCAGGCCAAGCTGGTTGACGTCGTTGCGGCCCCAGACGTACATGGTGCCGTCGGAGCGCAGGGCCATGGAGAACTGGCTGCCCGCCTCAATGGCCACCACGTGGTCCAGATACTTGTAGCCGCTGGCGATGTCCACGGTGGAATAACTGTCGGCGGCCGCGTCGCCCCGGGTGACATGGGTGGGCAGGTCGTGGTAGCCGTAGCCCGTCACGTCGTCCAGGCCCAGTTGGCCGTAAGTGTCGGAGCCCCAGGCCCAGACCGTGCCGTTGGCGTCCAAAGCCAGGGCGTGATCCGCGCCGGCGGCCACCGCCACGATCTTGGGCATCACATAGCCCGCGCCCCGGTTCTCATCCAGGCTCAGGGAGAAGTCGATCTTGCGGGCGGTGAGGGCGGTGGTGCCGGGCACCACGTGCTCCTTGGTGCCCCAGGCCCAGACGTTTCCGGAGGCGTCCACGGCCAGGGTAAAGCCGTCGCCGGCGGACACGCCCACGATGTTCTCCAGGACGCCGCCCGTCGCCTGGCCCACGGCCACGGCGGCGCCGTTGGCGCCGGTGACGCTGTCCCGGTCAAAGACCTGGCCGCAGTTCGGGCACAGCAGGGCGTGGCCCACGCCGGGGGCCCCGTCGGTGCTCTCATGGCAGAGGGTGCCGCAGGCCGGGCAGACGTAGCCCATCTCATGGACCAGGGCCGGGAAGGTGGTGGAGGTCTGGTAGCCGGTGCCCAGCTGGCCGGAGGTGCCCAGGCCCCAGGCCCAGACGGTACCGTCCGCCTTGAGGGCCACGGCGTGCTGATAGCCGCTGTCCACCATGGGGGCGGTCTTGTCGGCGGGCCGCTGGCCTGCCGTGCCCAGGGCGGCGCTGGAGATCAGGCCCACATAGACCTGGAACATGAGAATGTAGCTCTTGCCGTCCAGCTCGGCCCGGACCATGATCTGGGTCCCCCCCGCCTGGGTGCCGGCGGAGACTGTGAGGCCGTTGGCGTTGATGGCGGCGGAGGCGATGCGCCCATCCCCCACCGTCACGCCGGTGAGGGTCAGCCCCGCGGCGGGCGCGTCGCCCGCGTTGCGGTCCACCAGGTCGAAGCCGCTGAGATAGCGGGCCTTCAGATCACCCATGGGGATGGTGATGGTCTCGTCGCTGGCGATCCGGATGATTTCGGTGCCCAGGGGATACTGGGCGCCGCCCACCAACATCTGGTCAGCCAGGACCAGAGTGGTCTCATCCTCGCCGGCGCGGACGGGATACATATAGGTATAGTTGGTGCCGTCGCCCTGCTGCCAGTTGCTACCGTAGCCGGAGGACCAAACGGTACCGTCGGCCTTGAGCATAACGGTGTGCTGGATCCCGGCGCCCACGCTGCGGATGGCGTTGAGGTAGCCGGTGTCGTCGGACAGGCCGGAGACCACGTACACGGGGGTGGTCCGGGGCTGCTCGGCGGGACGGGCGTCGGCGCTGTCGGCGGTGTAGGCCGTGACGCCCAGCTGGCCATACTCGTTCTCGCCCCAAGCGTAGAGCTTGCCGGAACCGGCCACGTCGCTGTCGTACTCGGTGACGGCGAAGCTCTGGTTCCCGCCGGCGGCGATGCCTACGATCACCTCGCCCCCGTCGGCGTTGCTGCCCAGCCAGCCGTTGGGATAGGCGGCGGTGCCGGAGGCGTCGGAATCGGCGGTGCCCCGCACCCGGAGGGGGGCGTAATTGGCCGGGGTGTTCACATTGGACCAGATGCCCAGCTGACCCTGGCTGTTGTCGCCGAAGGCGTAGACCTCGGTGCGGACGGCCAGGCCGGTCTCCTCCACCCGGACCAGGATCAGGGTATGCTTCGCACCGGCGGCGATGGACACCACGCTGCGGGTGTAATCGTCGTCGGACTGGCTCTCGCCCTTGAGGGTGAGGACGGGCAGGCCCCGGTCGGCGGTGGTGCCGTCGCCCAGCTGGCCGTAAGTGTTGCCGCCCCAGGCCAGCACCCGGCCGTCGGTCCGCAGGGCCACGGAGTGGTCCCCGCCGGCGCTGATGGCGGAAATGCTGCTGAGGTAGTCGGTATCGGAAGCGCTCTGGCCCTTCAGCACGTGCTGGGGCACGAAGGTGGAGGTCATCGGCGCGGCAGAGGCGCTCTCGCCCTGGGCGCTGGTGCCGGTGCCCAGCTGATAGGCGCTGTTGGAGCCCCAGGCGTAGACCTCGCCGCCGGTGTAGCCCGCGTTGCCGGCATCCGCGACCACCTCGGCGCCCTTGGTCAGGGCCAGGGTGTGGCCGGCGCCGGCGGCCACGGACACGAAGAACAGCTCGTCCAGGGCGGTGCCGTCATTGGCGGCGGTATCCACCTTGGCGGCAAAGGTATGATAGGTTGCCCCAGTGGTGCCCACGGTGTCGTAGCCCAGCTGGCCCAGGGCGTTGTCGCCGGTGGTCCAGATGTGGCCGTCCACGTCCAGCATGACCAGATGGCGGTCGCCGGCGGCGATGGAGACGATGTTGCCCAGATAGTGCTTCATGCCGTCGGCATAGCTGGTCATCACCTGGGTGGGGGTGGAGTGGGTGACGAGGGTGCCGTCGCCCAGCTGGCCATAGGTGTTGTCGCCCCAGGTCCAAACGGTGCCGTCGGAGCGCAGGGCGGCGGAGAAGCCCTTGCCCGCCACCACCATGGGGGAGGCGTTGGTCTGCTTCTGGGTCACGGTGATGTTGACGATGCCGGTATGGCCGGAGATGGTGTTGGTCACCCGGACGGGCACCAGGCCGTAGCTGCCGCCCACCGCTTCCACCTTGGCGCCGTTGGCGTCGGGGGTGACGGTGGCCACGGCGGTCTCGCCGGAGACCCAGTTGAGGGACTGCTGTCCGGCGGACAAGCTCTGCACCAGCACGGTGCGGCTGTTCACCAGCAGGTTGAAGCCGGAGAGATAGACCTCCAGCAGGTCGGTCCGCTCCACCCGGGCGTACTGCTCCTCGTTCATGACCACGTTCTTGGGGGCCACGGGCTCACCGGTGGTGGTATCCAGGGTGTACTGGTAGATCTTGACGTCGTTGCCGGAGGCGACGTCGTACACGGTGACCTTGCCGGGCACCAGAGTCTTGGCCTCCAGATCGCCCACCACGGCGGGCTCGGCGGTGATGAGGCCCGTATAGGCCCCGGAGCCGTTGTAGCCGGCGTAGATGCTGTGGGCGCCCAGTTTGTAATTGTTGTTGGAGCCGGAGGCGTAGACCTGGCCGTCAGCCCGGACCATCAGGGTATGGCCCATCCCGGCGTCCAGGGCGGTGATGCCCTGCATATAAGCCTCGGCGGCGGCGTTGAAGCTGTCGCCCTTGCGCATGAGCTGGGCGGTCTTTACGAACTCCACGCCGGTGGCGGTCATGCCGTCGGAGGTCTGGGCGGCGTTGCTGGGATCATACCCGGTGCCCAGCTGGCCGTTGGCCTGATAGCCCCAGGCGTAGACGTTGCCGTTGTCGGTGACGGCGAAGCCGCTGTCCTGGCCCAGGGAGACCTTGGCCCCCGTGGTCAGCTCCACCGTCTCCCCGCTGGCGGGGTCAACGACCTGGAGGCGGGTGGGCACGGTGATGTCGCCGGTGTCGGCGGACACGCCGCTTTGATATTTATCGTTGGCGCCCCAGACGTAGACGCTGCCGTCGCCGCCCACCGCGGCGGACTGGTAGGCCCCGGCGGCGATGTACTTCACCCCCGTCAGGACGGTGGAGCTGTCGCTGCCCAGGGAGAGCACGTCCTGATAGACACAGCTGTCCACCACGGTGACGGTGCCCTGGGTGGGATCGCTGGGATCCACAGGCTCTTCGTGGGTGCTGGCCACCAGCACCCGGACCGTGGCGCCCATCCCGTCGGAGACCTGCACGGGGGTGGGCAGGGCGCTGGAGGCGGCGGAGCCGCCGGAGAGCACGTACAAGGTCTGGCTGGTGTAAGCGCCCGCGTTATAAGTGGCCAGGGCGTTATAGGCGTCGTAGCCGGACGCGGCGGTATCCGCCACGTCGTAGACCTGGGGGTCGGCGGCAAAGGCGGTGCCCAGCTGGCCCCGGCTGTTGCCGCCCCAGGCGTAGACCGTGCCGTTTTTCAAGGCCAGATAGTGCTCCTGGCCGGCGGCCACCTGGCTCACGCCGTCAAAGTAGGCGCCGGGCGCGGTCTCAAGGTGGACCAGGTTGTCCAGGGTATCCCGGCTGCCGGTCCACACCTCGCCGTTGCTGTCCAGAACGATAATGTTCCCGCCCCAGACGGAGATCTGCTGGACAGTAGGCGCCAAAGTCACCTTGGTGGGCTCGTCCACCAGGGCGCCGTTGATCTGGCCCCAGGCCCACAGGCTGCCCGCGGTGTCCAGCGCCAGGGTGAAGCCGTCGCCCGCCTGGGCGTCCTTCACCAGCACGGGGTTACCCACGGCGTCGGTCCAGGTGACGAGGCGGGGGTACTCGAAGTGGGCGGTGCTGTCGCCGGGGACGGCCTGGCCCTTGTCGTTGAGGCCCCAGGCGTAGAGCTTGCCGTCGCCGGAGACCGCCACGGAGTGGTCCCGCCCGGCGGAGACCTGGGGATCCTGGAAGGCGGTCTTGTCGCTGTAAGTCACCGAGATCTGGCCGGTGACCACCTGGCCGTTGGCCAGGGTGACGGTGATGGTGACGATGGTGGTGCCCGCCTTGTTGCCGGGCGCGGTGAGCAGACCGTTGGCGTCAATGACGCCCACGGTGGTGTCGCTGGAGGTATAGCTCACGGTATAGCCGCCGGTGAGGGTGTTGCGGTAGCCGTCGGTGTAGAGGTTGAAGCCGTCGGAGTACACCAGGGCCAGGGCGGCGGTGTGGAGCTGGAGCTTCTGGGCGCTGGCGGGGGCGTTGACGCCCAGGGCCAGGGTCACCCGCTCGGGCACGTTGTTGCCCATGGAGTAGACATACTCCACGGCGGTGGTCCCGTCGGCGTTCAGCACCGTCATCTTGTCGGGCTTGATGGACAGATTGGAGGCCTCTCCCGCCCGAACGGGCAGGTAGCTGTCGGTGTAGGCGCCGTGGCCCAGCTGGCCCTCCGCGCCCCGGCCCATATCCCACACGGATCCGTCCTGCTGATAGAGGACGCTGTGGTCGGCGCCGGCAGAGACGGCGATGACGTTTTCGGCGTAGCTGGTCAGCGGCGCGTCGTAATTGTAGCCGGAGACCACCCGGGCGGCGTTGTACTCGTTGTCCACCACGTGGTTGTTGCTGTTCTGGGTGGCGGCGTAGCCGTTGCCCAGCTGGCCGGCGGTGTTCCGGCCGAAGGACCACACGGCGGTGTCGGCCCCGGCCAGGGTGCCGGCGGCCACCAGACCGTGACGGCTGCCCGCGGCCACGTCCTGGACGCCCTCCACCCGGTTCACGCCGAAGCCGTTTTCATCGGCGGTGACCAGGTAGGCGGGGTGGTACTCCGTCTCGGTGAGATAGCCGTCCCGGCTGGTGAGGGTGCCGAACCGGAGGGCGTGGTGCCCCTCGGTCTCCACCACGGTGAAGTCGTCGCCGGCGTCCAGATCCATCACGCCCCGGAGGGTGAGATGGGGGTCCGCGCCGCCGTTGCCGCTGTCGGTGTTGCCGCCCATGGTCACGGCCCGGGCGGTGGTGGCCAGAGCCAGGCCGTGGCCGTCCTTGGCCATGTCGCTGCCCAGCTGGGCCCCGTCGTTGCGGCCCCAGGCGTAGACGGTGCCGTTGCCCTTCAGGGCCACGGCGTGGTTTCCGCCGGCGGCGATGGCGAACACGTCCTGAAGGCGGCCGTTGATGTCGCCGGTGTTCTCAAAGGCGCCGGTGGCGCTGGCGCCGGAGAGGACGTACTGGGGCAGGCGGTTGCCCGCGTCGTTGGCGGAGCGGACGCCGCCGGTGCCCAGCTGGCCGTACGCGTTGCCGCCCCAGGCCAGCACATGGCCGTCGGCATCCAGGGCCAGGGCGAAGGAGCTGCCGGTGTTGTTGTCATAGGCGGAGCTGGCGCTGATGGCGATGATGCCGTGGAGATAGGCGTCGGCGGGGTCGGCCTCATCCTGGCCGCCCATCAGCACCGGCTGGGCGAAGGTGGAGGCGGCGTTGGTGCCGTTGCCCAGCTGGCCGCTCTGGTTGTCGCCCCAGGCCCACACGTGGCCGTCGGCGTCCAGGGCCAGGGCAAAGTAGGGGCCCGCGGCCACGCTGATGATATTGTTCAGGGGGGTGCCGTTGGCATCCTTGACCACCTGGACGGGCACGTTGCTGCCGCCGGTGGCGCCGTTGCCCAGCTGGCCGGAGCCGTTCTCGCCCCAAGTCCACACGGTGCCGTCGGAGCGCAGGGACACGGTGAAGTTCCGGCCCGCCGCGGTGGCGGGGGCGGCCAGCTTCACGGAGACGTCGGGGGTGGCGGCCTGGACCGCGTCGTTGTCCTGGAGGACGGTGACGTGGATGAGGCCGTACTCCGTCGTATTGGCGGTGTCGTAGCGCACCAGGATATTGGTCTCGCCGTAAGCGCCCGCCACGGGAGTGACCAGAATGCTGCCGCCGGACAGGGCGGCCACGGCGATGTTCTCGTTGCTGGAGTACACCGTCACGTAGGCGGGGTCCAGGCCGCTGAGCAGGGCCGTGCGGCTGCGCTCGTTGGCCGTCAGGGCGTTGGTGTCGTCCACGTCGGCCGCGTTCTCCAGCCGGAAGCCTGTGACCAGCTTCATGGTCACCGCGGTCAGGTCCACCGTGAGGGTCTGAGCCGCGTTCATGGTGACGTAGGAGGCCTGGCGGCCGATGGAGACGCTGGTGCGGGAATTGCCGCCGGCGGGCAGGCTGAGGGCGCCGTTGAGGTAGAGGGTATAGCTGTCCTCGCCGCCCACCCGGGTGGCGTGATAGCGGTTCATGGCGTTGCCGTTGTCGGCGGCGGAGGTGTGATAGCCGTCCAGGCCCCGGTCGTACCCGCTGCCGGCGGTGTCGGGCAGGTCCAGGTTGCCGTAGCCGCCCAGCTGGCCGTAGTTGTTGAGGCCCCAGGCGTAGACGGTGCCGTCGTCCCGGATGGCCACGGCGTGGGTGTCGCCCACGGTGACGGACATGACCTTGTCCAGCAGGCTGCTGTTCAGGTCGGTGTTGTAATAGTAGATGCCGTTATGGACGCCGGTGGTCTCTTTCTTCACGGAAACGGGCACGCCGGTGGAGGCGTCGGCGGCGCCGATACCCAGGAGGGAGTTCACCACGTCGGTGACGTTATTGCGGCCCATGGCGTACACGGTGCCCAGGTTGTCGGTGAAGAAGGTCTGTCCGGCGTGGGCCGTGACATGGGCCGCCCGGCCCGCGCCGTCGTCCAGCCAAGTGGCGGACACCTGTACCGGCAGGCTGGAGCGGGTGGTGCTCAGGCTGGCGGAGGGGGCCACCTGCTGGACGTCGTTGAGACCCCAGGCCCAGGCATTTCCCTCTCCGGTGGCCGCTACGGCATGCTCCGCGCCTGCGGCGGCGGTGATGGCGCCCCGCAGGTATTCGTCGTGGGTCAGGATCAGGCCGGAGGTCCCGTAGGGGGTGTCCTTGCCCATGGCGCCCCGGAGGATCAGGCCGGGCATGACCTGGACCCGGGTGGCGGCGGAGTCCACCGTCCCCTTGCCCATCTGGCCGTTGTTGTTGGCGCCCCAGACGGCCACGGAGCCGTCGGCGCGCAGGGCCAGGGAGTAATTGTACTCGGCGTCGATGGACACCACGGTGTCCAGCCAGGGCTGCTCGGTGACGCCGCCGGCCAGGCTCCGCACCCGGATGGGCAGGGTCACGTTGCTGCGGACGTTGCTGGCGTTGGTGTTGTTGCCCACGCCCAGCTGGCCCCAGGCGTTGCTGCCCCAGGCATAGACGCTGCCATCCTCGGTGAGGGCCAGGGAGTGGGCGGCGCCGGCGGCCAGTCGGACCACCGACTTGTTGTCAAAGGTGACGTTCAGCGGAGCGGCGGAGTTGCTGCTGACCAGGTTGCCGTTGCCCAGCTGGCCGTTGGCGTTGAGGCCCCAGGCGTAGACCCGGTTGACGCTGCCGCCGTCCGTGCCGGTCTCCACGGCCACGGCCAGGGCATGGCTCCCGCCCGCGGCTACGGCGATGACGTTCTCCAGGGCGTAGCCGTCCCAGCGGATCACCTGGACGGGAGAGTAGCTGTCCACGTTGGTACCGTTGCCCAGCTGGCCGCTGGCGTTCCGGCCCCAGGTCCACACGGTGCCGTCGGCGCGCAGGGCCACGGTGAAATCGTCGCCGCTGGCCGCCATGGGGGCGGTGAAAGAGGCCTCCACGCCCCCCTCGGCGGGCCGCTTGACGGTGATCACGATCTGGCCCATCAGTCCGCCGGTGAGGGTGTCGTACACGGCCAGGGTGGTCTCGCCATAGTGGCCCAGGCTGTTGGCCACGATGTTGATGCCCTCCATATGCACCAGCCGGTCGTCGGCGGGAACAAAGAGGAAGCGGCTGTCGGCGGGGCTGACCACCGGGGCGGCGTTGCCGTTGGCGTCGGTGCCGGTGCCGCTGGCGTCGGCCAGCACCACCCGCTCGGTGTGTTTGTAAAGGTTAAAGCCCTTCCCGGTGACCCGGACCAGCTCATCCACGCTGACGCTCTCGCCGCCGTTCAGGGTGAGGAAATAGTCCTGGATCATATCGCCGGTGCCGGTCCCCGTCTTGTCGTAGAACTGGCCGGTGGTCTTGTCCACCAGGGCAATGCGGTCGTAGCCCGCGTCGCCCACCCGGTGGGGACGGCCCGTGGTGGAGCTGACCTGGGTATTGGCGTCGTCATAGGCCGCGCCCATGGAGGACTGGTCGCCCCGCTGGCCGTAAGTATTGCCGCCCCAGGTCCAGACGGAGCCGTCGGCGCGCAGGGCCACGGCCCCCTCCGTGCCGAAGTCGGCGGAGCGGACCTGGATCATCTTGTTGTCCACGTTCTCCCAGCCGGACTCATTCCAGCCCGCCAGGACGCGGGTGGGCACCGTCACCACGTTGTCGGGGGTGGCGGCCAGGCTGACGCCGGTCTGGAGCGCGTTGTTTTGGCCGAAGGCGTACATGACGCCCGCCTCCACCAGATTGCCGTCCCCATCCCGGAGGGTGCCCAGCAGAGCGGAGGTGTAGTGGCCAGCGGCCAGGCCAGTGATGTGGAATTCACTGGCGTAGGTGTGGTAATCGGGCGCGGTCACCATGGCGGGGTCGGAGGCGTCAAAGACCTTGGCCAGGTTGGGGCTCTGGGTCCCGTTGCCTCGGGCCACGGCCCCCCGGACGGTGGCTCTGGGCGCGGCGTCCAGCAGGTCGTGGTAAGCGGCGGAGCCGAAGCCGTAGACGAAGCGGCTGTGGCTGTCCAGCAGCAGAGCGTGGTTGCCGCCCGCGGCGATGGTGACGATATTGCGCTGATAGTAGTCCTCGGAGAGGTTGTTCAGGGTGGCGCTGACCTCGCCGGTGTGGTTGGTGGACACGTCCGCCTGCTTGTCGATGCGCAGGGGGGCGATGGTATTTTCCCCGGCCAGATCGTCAAATCCGGTGTAAAAATCCTGAAGCTGGCTGCCTACAGGGTTGGTCCAAACGCCGTAGGACTGGCCCATAAAGTCTTTATAGTGCAGGTTGCTGCAGTTTTCACTGTAAATATACCAGCTCCGGCTCAACCCGGTTTGGTTGAAATCGCCCCAGTAAGCCACGGAACCGTCGGTCTTCAGCGCCAGAACGCCATGGTCACTTGCTACAAGGTCAATCACGTTGTGGAGATAGCCATAGTTATTGCTGTCCCGGTCCACGTCGCCGTTCTCAGAGCGGACCATGGCAGGCGTCATGACATAGGGGGAGTAACCAAAGACATTACAGCTGCCCCAACCATGGCTATGGGTCCAGGTTTTGTGAGAATTTCTATAATACTCCACACCTCTGGCAATACCCACTTCGCCCATGAAGTCACTGCCCCAGGCGAAAACATAGCCGTCCGCCGTCAGAGCGTAAGCGGTCTCGTAGCCCGCCGCGACCCGTACGATATTGTGGAGGTAAATGTCCTCCCCATCGCCAGTACCCGGTGCCTGTGCGCCCAGAGAGACCCGCTGGGCCACCGTGGAATACCGGCTGCTGTCGGCAATGCGGCCGTAGCCGTCCAACTGGGTGGAACTGTAACCCAGCTGGGCGTGCTGGTTGTCGCCCCAGGACCAGACGAAGCCGTCCTTATCCACGGCGTAAGTGCTGGTGCCTCCGGCGGCGATGTGGACGATCCCGGTCAGCAGGCTTCCGTCGGCCTTGACGACCTGGACGGGATAGTTCCGGCTGGCGCTGGCCACGCTGTTTCCGTCGATATTACCGTCATGGTTCAGACCGTTGCCCAGCATACCATAATAGTTAAACCCACTCGTGACAGGGATATAGTTGCTGCCCCAGGTCCACACCGTGCCGTCGGAGAGGAGGGCGGCGGTATGGTAGGCGCCGGAGGAGACCATGGGCACGGCGATGATCTTGCTGTCGGCGCCGTAGACCCAGTTCATGGACTGGTCGGTGGTCTCCTTGGAGGCGTAAGGCATCAGCCGTACGGTGAGCAATGTCTGGGTCTTATGCTCCCGGTCCCGGATGACCAGGCGCACCTCGCCGGTGGCGTCGTCCCGGACGGGCACCAGGGTAACAGTGCCGTCGCCGTTGTCCACCACCTGGAGCAGCTCGGGGGCCATGGAGGTGACCGTCACGTCGGAGGCCAGGGAGGGGGCGTCGTCCCGGCTGTCGGCGGGATTGCGCAGGCCGAAGTTTCGGGCGGTCCGGCGGAAGACCTTGCCCAGCTCGATGGTGAGGGTATAGTTTTGTCCCATGGTGATGTAGCTGCCAAGGGGGTTATAGGCCGGGAGCTCGTTCACCTGGAACTGGTTCTGGGCGGAGTAGGTCACGGCCACTCCGGCGGGCGTCTCGCCCACCCGGTCGCCGTAGGGGGCATAGCTCAGATAGGCGTCGTCCACCACCATGGCGCCGTCGTCGATCCGGCCCACCTGGACTGGGTAGAACTTGTTGGCGGTGGTGAAGTCGCCCAGGGTCCCGGCCACACTGCTGCCGCCGTTGGTGCCCCAGGCCCAGACGGAGCCCTCGTCCTGGACGGCCACGCTGGCGTACTCGCCCAGGGCCAGGTCGGTGGCCCGGTTGAAATACCCGTCGTAGTTGGCGTTGGTGTCGTAACGGGTGTCGTTGTGGGAGTTGCCCCGCACCACCCGGCTGGGCAGCGGCTTGTTGGCGCTGTCGGCGTTGCCCTGTCCCAGGGCTCCCGTGTTCCCGGCGCCCCAGACATAGAGGTACTGGAACTCATAGGAGTCGGTGGGGTCGTTGTAGTCGGCGTAGGCGTTGGCCCCCAGAGCGGCGGCCTCGGCGGGCATGACACGGGCGCCGGAGGCGTAGGCACCGGCGTAGACTGCCCGCACGCCGGTCATGCGGACCTCGGCGATGCCGTTGTCCACATCCGCGGTGGAGAGCAGGACATATTTGGGTGTACGGGCGTAGGCGGTGTCCGTGGGCGTGGTGGTGCCGTCGCCCACCTGTCCGGCGGAGTTGCGGCCCCAGGCCACGGCGGCATGGATGCCGTCGGTCTCCCGCACCTGGGCAACGGCGTGGTAGTAGCCGGCGTCCAGGGAGAGGACGTCGGTGAGGCGGCGGTAACCCAGGTCCGTATACCGCTGGCCGGCCGCCACCGGGTAGGGGTTGTACTCCCGGACTACGGCGGAATAGGCAGTGTTATTGTATCCGGTGCCCAGGGTGCCGGCGGTGTTCTCGCCCAGAGCAAAGACGCTGCCGTCCTGGCGGAGCATGCGCAGGCTGTCGTACCCGGCCTCCACGGCCACGATGTTGGTAAGGTACTCGGCGCTCTTCAAATTGTGGAAGCCGTCGCCCAGCACGCCCAGGTGGCTGCCGGACATACCGGCCCACATCTTCTGGGGCACGAGGAAGGAGCTGATCAGGCTGCCGGCGGTGGAGCTGGTGGGCGCCATATCCCGAATCTCGCTGAACTTGTTGAGGCCCCAGAACCACACGGAGCCGTCGGTCTTGTCCAGGGCCACGGAGAAGTAGCCCCCCGCGGTCACGGCGCCCACGTTGCTCAGCGGCGTGGCGGCGTCCATCATCACCATTCTGGCATAGAGCTGGTTGCCGTTGGCGTTGACCGCGCCGTTGGTGGCGTCGCCCCAGGCCCAGACATGGCCGTTCTGGTCCAGCGCCAGGGAGTGGCGGTAACCGGCGGCCACGGCCACGATGCCGGTCAGCGGGGCGTTGGCCCCCGTCATGACCTGGACCGGGTAAGAGCGGGTGGTGGTGGTGCCGTCGCCCAGCTGGCCGTAATTGTTGGCGCCCCAGGCGTACACGGTGCCGTCCGCCTTCAGGGAGACCGTGTGGGCCAGGCCGGTGTCCACCATGGGCACGGCGAGGGCGGAGGAAACGGCATAGGAGACCTCCGTCACCGTGATCTGCAGAAGCATGACCCCATGAGGGACATCGTCGATAATATAGGTAATATAGATGGAGGCCCGGCCCACGTTGTGGCCGGTGATGACCACGTTTCCGCCCACCAGGGCGGCGGTGGCCACGCTGGGATCGCTGCTGTCGAAAATGAGGGCGGCGGGGTCCATCAAGGCATAACGCTTTACAGTGGTCAGCAGATTGAAGGCGGCATAGCTGTCCACATAGAGCTCGCTGACAGGGATGCTCATGGTCTGGTTGGCCCCGGCGTCCAGGGCCGCGTCGCCGCTGATATTGGCGCTCAGCGTATAGAAGTTGTCCTGCTTGACGCCGATCCCGTTGGCGTCGGCCCCGGCGATCCACACGATCTGATCGTAAGCCTCGCTGCCGTAGCGGCCGGGGCTGCGGATATCCGTAGTCACGGTGGGGTCGGAGGAGGCGGCATTATACTTGCCCCAGCCCTGGCTGCCCATCATATACACCGCGCCGGACTTGTCCATCAGCACGGAGTGGGTGTAGCCGCCGGCCAGGGAGACCAGGTCGTGGAACAGCCCGCCGTCCAGCACCACGGCGGTGGGATAGGTGGCGTTGACGTTGGTGCCGATGCCCAGCTGGCCGGAGGTGTTCTGGCCCCAGGCCACCACCAGGTCGCCGGTGCCGTCCTTCAGGCGCATCAGGGTATGGTTGTCCCCGGCGGCGATCTGGCTGGCTGCCTTGCCGCTCACCACGGAAGAGGTGCACTGCACGGGCGCGCCCTGGTTCTGGGTGCTGCCGTTGCCCAGCTGGCCGTCGCCATTATAACCCCAGGCATAGACCTGGCCGTTCTTCTTCAGGGCCACGCCGTGGTTGGTCCCGGCGGCGATCCTGGTGACCTGGTCGATATAGTAGCCGTTGGGGTCGGAGGCGCCGGCGGCCACCTGGACGGGCACCAGGCTCCGGTTCCCGGCCTCGGGGTTGCCCAGCTGGCCGGAGGCGTTGGAGCCCCAGGAATAGACGGTGCCGTCGGCCCGGAGTGCAAGGGCAAAGTTCGCCCCCGCGGCCACCGAGCTGATGTTGGTGAGGGTCCCGATGTCCTCCAGGCTGTGGACCGCCTGAGGCACGGGATAGTAGAGGGTGTCGGGCTGGAGGACCAGGGCGGGGCTCACGGTGGTGGCGGTGCCGCCCAGGTTTTCCGTGACGTAGGTGGCCTTGGGGGCCACGCCAATCCCGATCTGACCGCCGTAAGCGGCGTTGGTGTCGCTGACGCCCACCGCCTTGTTGGTGCCGAAGGACCACACCTGGTTGTTCTCCCGGGTGACCACCAGGGAGAAGCCGGTCCCGGCGGCGATGCTCCGGGCGGTGCCAAGAGCCTGGTCCCCGGTGCCGAAGTAGGGAGACTTCCGGGCCACCAGGGAGTCCGTGCTGGTCTGACGCACGTAGTAATACTTCCAGGTGGTGCCGTTGTTGTTGGTCCCGGAGCTTCCCAGGTAGGCCTCAAAGCTGTTCCAGGTGCCCAGGCCCAGCTGGCCGTAGTCGTTGGAGCCCCAGCCGTAGAGGTTGCCCTTGTTGTCCAGGGCCAGGAAGTGGTGGTCGCCGGCGGCCACCTCGATGATGTAATCCCCGGCGGCCAGGCCGTCGAAGGTCACCTGGGTGGGATACTCATAGGTGACGGTGTAATAGGCGGAGCTGTAATTGGTGGTGTTGTTCTGGGCCACGGTGGCCTGGTCCCGCAGCAGACGGAACTGGCCCCACATCCACACGGTGCCGTCGCCCCGGAGGGCCACCGTGGAGTTGATCCCGGCGGTGACCATGGGGGATACGATGGCGCCCTGGGGCACGATCATGATTTCGTAGGTCCCCTTGTAGTTGTTGTTGGGGTTGGTGATGGTAATGGTGATGCGGCCGTAGAGGTCCCCGGTGGGAACCAGATACCACCTGCCGTCGGACAGCTGCTCAAACTTGGCGATCTGCTCGTCGGAGGACTCGTAGATCAGGCTGGGCACGTCGGCGGCGGAAATGGGGCTGTCAAGGGTCGTGTCGATGAGGTTGAAGCCGCTGGAGTAAGACTCGATCAGATCGTTGGGATCGATCCAGAGCATCTGATCCACCGTAATAGCGGAGGGGTTGGGCATCTTGGGGCCCAGCTCCTTCTCCACGGTGCTGCCGTAGCGGTCATAGACCTTGGCGTCGCCGATGACGATGGCATAGTAGTTGCCCAGACCGGCCTGCACCAGCAGGCTGCGGTTCTCGGTGGTGAAGTCGCCCAGCTGGCCGTTGACGTTGAGGCCGGTGCCCCACACGGAGCCCTCCTCCCGAGCCACCAGGGAATTGCGGTAGCCCGCGGAGATGGTCATCAGCTCCCGGGCGTAGACCGCGTCCAGGGCGGAGGTGCTGGAGCCCTTGCCCATCCGGGTGGGGACGGAGGTGCTGGCGGCATAGCTGCCGTCGGCACTGGGATTGATGCCCAGCTGGCCGTAAGTGTTGTCGCCGAAGGCCCAGATGGCGGCGTCATCCTTGCCGCTGACATAGTCATAGGTCATGACCAGAGAGTGGGCTTCACCCGCGGAGATCTGGCGGGCCTGGGTCAGATTCACCTTCTGGGGAATGCTTGTAAAGGTATTTCCATTGCCAAGGCTGACGCCGAGCTGGCCCTTGCTGTTGTCGCCCCAGCTGTACACGCTCCCGTTGGCCAGGAGAGCTAGGGTGTGCCGTCCGCCGGCGGCCAGGTCGATCACATTGGCCAGGTAGTCGCCGGATCCGCCGACGTAGTTCTCCACCTGGATGGGGGCCATGGCGGGCTCCACGGTAGGGGCGCCCAGCTGGCCATAGGTGTTGTCGCCCCAGGCGAAGGCGGAGCCGTCGGCCCGCACGGCCACGGAGTGGCTGGCGCCGCCGTCCACCCGGACGATGTCGTCCAGGTAGAGGTCCGCGCTGTCGGACGCGCCCTTGAGCACCTTCTCCGGCTCATAGCCGTGGGCTTCGGCGTCCCCGGTGCCCAGCTGGCCCTTGTCGTTGCGGCCGAAGGACCAAACGTTGCCGTTCACGTCCACCAGCAGGCTGTGATAGTCGCCGGCGGCGATGTACTTGATGTCGGGGAGGAACACCGCGGCCCCGGAGCTGGCGATCAGCTTGTCCCGCACGTTCTGGGGCAGGGTGTAGTTCTCGGAGCGGACGGGGACAAAGATATCCTTCCAAAGGGGCTGATGGAATACGTCGGTATCGTAGACAATGGTCTTTTGATACTGGTCGTTCATCTCAAAGACGCCCAGCTGGCCGTAGCTGTTGTCGCCCCAGCTGTACACCAGCCCGTCCTTGGTCAGGGCCAGGAAGTGGTGGGCGCCGGCGGCCACCATGACCACGCCGGACATCTGCACGCTGTGCTCGGCGTCCATGTACACCGGCATGGGGACCTTGTACATGGGAGACTCGGCGATGGTGCCGTCGGGCTGGAGGACCCCGTCCGGCTGCAGGGTGCCCCACATCCAGACCAAGCCCTGGGCGTCCACGGCCACGCTGGCGCTCTCCCCCGCCGCCACCATGGGGACGGTGAACCGGTCGGAGGTGACGCCGTTCTCGTCGGTTTTGCTGCCCAGCACGCCCACCCGGACACTGGCCAGCATACGGCCGGAGGCGTCCAGGATGGAGATGGTGGCGGTGCCGGTCTTCTGATAGCCGGAGTTGGAGACCTTTCCGGTGGTGATGAGCCCGCTGGCGTCCACGCTGGCCACGCTGGGATCGCTGCTGACGAACTGCAGCCCGCTGAACTGACCCACGGAGGAGCTCTTCATCCCCCGGCACCACAGGTCGAAGCCATAGTACTCCTGATAGACGCTGCCCATGGTCCCGGCAACGTCGATGTTCACGCTCACCCCGTAACGCAGGGTATAGTAGTTGAAGCCCACGGGGGAGGCCGTGTTCTGAACAAACTTCACCGCGATGAGGCTGCCCCGGTGGCTGCTGACATAGTGGGCGGTCCCCTCATGGTCCCGCTGGTGGGCGGCTTCCTCGCCGTTGGCCACGATGCCCAGCTGGCCCACCCGGTTGTCGCCCGCCGCCAGCACGCGGCCATCGGCGGAAACCACCAGGGTGACATCGCCGCCGGCGTGGACCTGGTTGGCCCCGCTCAGAAAGACCCCCGCCGCCTGCTCGCTCTGACCGGCGGCCATGGCCACCAGCCCGGCGGAGCCCGCGGGGTAGGCCGTGGTGCCCAGCTGGCCCCAGGCGTTGGAGCCCACCGTGTAGGCGGTATAGCTCCCGTTGTCCTTGGCCACCACGGCGATGTGGGACCGGCCCACGGACACGCTGGTGATTCCGGACACGACAAATCCCCCGTTGTCCTTCAGGACCACGGGCACGCTGGTCTGGACCGGAGCGGCGCCGTCCGCCACGGGCATGCCGCCCCAGGCGTAGGCCCGGGTGGTCCAGGCGGAATTCACATCATCATAGACAAAGGCAATGGCGGCGGCGGTGCGGCCAAAGGCGGAGATGGAGGCCACCCGGCTGAGGACATGCTCCGTGGCCACGCTTTCCATGGGGAAGTCCGGGCCGTCCTTGACCTGGACGGGAGTGTTGGAGCCGTTCACAGCCAGGGTATCGGCGTCAGTGCCCATGGCGTATCCGGCGCCCAGCTGGCCAAACTCATTGCTGCCCCAAGCCCAGACAGTCCCGTCGCCCAGCTGGGCCAGGGAGAAGTCGGCGCCCGCGGCCAAATGGGTGGCGTTTTTGAAGTCGCCCTTGCCGTTCAGGCCCTTGACCACCACGGCGCCCACCTTTTCCAGCCGGTCGTTCTGGCCCAGCTGGCCCAGGGCGTTGCTGCCCGCGGCCCAGATGATCCGCTCGCCCTCGGCATTGACGCCCAGAGCCAGGGCATGGGAACCGCCGGCGGCCACTTCGGTGACGCCGGTGATCTCAACATTGGTAGTGTGGGTCTCCCCGTCCACCACTTCCGCCGCCTGGCGGGTGAGCAGGGCCACGGCGGGGACAGGAGCGGTCACCGTTGTGGCGGGATAGGGGACCTCGACAATATTTCCGCAAGTGCTGTTCTGGCACTTGTAGATCTTATACTCCGGATTGGCGGCGTTGCGGTCGGCGGACCACTTGACGGCCTCCTCATAGCCGGTCCCGGCCCAGACGTTGGTCTTGTCGTCGTAGATCAGCTCAAAAGCGTTCTTGCCGCAGACCGTGCAGTAAGGCACGTCGTTCTTGGGGCTCCAGGTCAGAGTACAGTTGGAGCAGAACCAGTCCTCGGTGGGCACCGCGATCTGAGTATCGGTCCAGGTCACAAGGACACAGCGGAAGCTGTCGGTCTCAGGATTGTGATAAAGGGCATAGTACTGCGTCCCCTCATCGCTCTCCAGCTCGCCGCCGGTGGCGGCGTCCCGGAACTGGGAGGGGATATAGCGCACTTCATTGCTGCCCTCTTCCGGTGTAAAGGACATATCCTTGTAATACGCGATCAGGGCGCCGGAGGCGCTGGCAAAATCGCTGTATTCATAATAAGTAACGCCGTTCTCGTCCTGATGGGCCGTCAGGGTTCCGGGGGCGGGAGCCGCCTCCTCCGTGGCCTGCTTGACGTGCTCGGTCTTGCTGGCCCGGCTGATGTTGTCGCTGCCGCAGCGGGGGCACGTAACGGGGTCGTGGTACTCCTCCTCGGAGCCGCCGCCCTCCTCTTCCTCATGGAACTTGGTCACGTTCTCCAGCTCGCCCAGGACCCACACCTTACCGCTGGAGACCACCAGAGTAAAGGTGTCACCGGCGGCCACGGCGGTGGCGGCTGTAAAGGGATTCCCCTGGTCATCAAGCACCTGGACGGGGAAGGCCCGCTCCACGAAGGTGCCGTCGCCCAGCTGGCCGTGGCGGTTGTCGCCCCAGGCCCAAACGGAGCCGTCGGATTTCAGCGCCACGGTGTGGCTGGCCCCCACGGAGACCTGGGGCTCCACAAACGCGCCCCCGGCGGGCTGCACCAGGACGCGGAGCATCGCCGTCACGCCCGTGGGCTTGTGGCGGATCATGAGATAGGTCTCCCCGTATTTGATGTTGTCGGGATCCAGCCGGTTGGGCGCGGCAAAGGCGCTGAACGCGGCGGGGGTGGTGGTGCCCGCGGGATCGGGAGCCAGGATGCTCTCGTCCATGGAGACCACTTCAAAATCACCGGCGTTGTTGGCGGTGACCGTTTCCAGGTTCAGCAGGTTCAGGCCGAAGGTGTTCTCCACCGACAGCTTGGTCAGGTCGATCATCAGGTAATCGTTCTCGCCCTCGATCGTCTGCTCTAGGCCCAGGGAGACGGAGGTGCCGCCATAGCCGGGGACAGCGTACTGCCCCACGTAGCCCCAGGCCTCGATGGTGCGGTAGGTGCGCTCTCCCACCAGTACGGGAATGACGCGCGCCTCCTCTGTGAAGTCGCCGATCTGGCCCCGGTCATTCTGACCGGCGCCGTAGACGAGGCCGGTATCCCGGCTCACCAAAATATGTTGTTCGCCAACGGCGAACACGTCCACCTGCTGCATGTAGTCCGCCTCTTGGGCGCCTGCGGCATGGTTGACGGTATTGTCTTTGTCAAAGGGGACGCCCGCCACGGCGGCGGTCCCGGGACGGTTCACGCCCAGGTTGTCCCCGCTGTTGTCGCCGTAAGCCAGCAGCACCCGGTCTCCGCTGCGCTCGGTGAGGGCCAAAGTGCCCCGATAGCCCGCGGCGATCTGGCGCACGCTGTCGGCGGTGGCGCTCATGCGGCTGGCCCGGCCGATGGTGCCCTGGGCGGTGCTGTCATCCAGGCTCACCTGCTTGAAGGCGTTGCTGCCCCAGCCGTAGAGGACCCCGGCGCCGTTTGCGCCCAGGCCGGCGCTGGTATCAAAGCGCAGTGCGGCGGCGTGGCCGCTGCCGGCGGCCAGATCAATGACCTGGTCTATGTGCTCGGCGTTCAGATTGTCCGTGGTGCCGGCCAGCTGCACGGGGGCGATACGGTACTGGGCGGTGCTGTCGTCGCCCAGCTGCTTCTCCCGGTCGTCGCCCCAGGCGAAGGCGGTGCCGTTGTAGCGCACGGCATAGGAGCTGTCCCCGCCCGCCGCGATACGGATGATGTTGTCCATCCGGGCGCTGGCGCTGGGGCTGCCGCCCTTGGTCACCGGGTGGGCCACCGTCAGATAGAGGTTGGAGAGATCGGCCCCCTCCACAGAGGGATCGATCCCGGTGGCGTCCCGGTTGATGCCGGCCTGGCCCCGGCTGTTGTCGCCCCAGGCGTACACAAAGCCGCTCTGGGTCAGCGCCAGGGCGTGGTTGGCCCCCGCGGCGATGGCGGTCACGGGGTCCGTTTCATTATAATATTGGTATGTGCCTGTGGTTTCGTCAAAGTACTTTTTGCTGAGAAGGTTGGTGCCCAGAGGGGTTCCATCCTCCAGGACCACCAAAGCCCACTCGGGGGAATAGTCGTAAGTCACGGTCTCCGTGACCATGGTCGTGCCCTCCGGGGTGGTGACCTCGTGGGTCACTTCCACCTCGAAGGAGCGGGCATTGCGGCCCAGCTGGCCATGACTGGCCAGACCGGTGGCCCACACCCGTCCAAAATTATCCAGCGCAAGGGTAAAGTAATCGCCGGCGGCGATAGCCGTAAAGCTGATTTCCTTGTCGCCATTCATGATGCCGTTCAGGGTGCGCACAGGGGTGTTTTGATACGCGCTCAAAGGATCCGCGGACGAGAAGCCCAGCTGTCCGAAGCTGTTGTCGCCCCAGACATAGACTTCGCCCCTGGCGGTCAGGGCAACCGAGTGCTTCTTGCCCGCCGCCAGCATGGGTGAGGCCGAAATGGCATCATCTTCTCCTGTACTGTAATCCTGCTGATAGCGCACAAAGACGGGTATGGCGACAAAGTTCTGCCTCTGGCTCCCGTCGGAGAGGGTTTCCGAAGAGGCGATCACCACCGTGGCGGCCCCCAGTTTCCCGGTGGGCGCGAAGGTAGCCAGATGGGGATTGCCCACCGTGCCGTCCCCGGAGAGATAGGGGGCGGTCAAAATGGCGGGATCGGAGCTGTACGCTTTGAGGTTCACGCTGTCCACCTGGCTCTGGGTACCGTCGGTGAGAAGGTTGAACCCGGCCAGGTATTGATAGTAAATGTTGTCCAGGTCGAATACCAGCACCTCTCCCCGGTCCATGATCACCTGAGAGGGGTTCTCCTCGCCCATGGGCTTGCTCTGCGTAAAGTGCTCTTGGTTTACACCATCCGTCAGCCAATAGTCGCCGCTGACCAGGACCTTGGACTCCCGGTCGCCGGCCATAACGGGGGCATAGGCGTCCACCACGGAGCTGTTGCCCAGCTGGCCGCCGGCGTTGCCGCCCCAGTTCCACACGTAGCCGTCGCCCCGGATCACGCCCATGTGGGAAGAGCCCGCGGCCAGATAGATCACGTTGGAGAGGGAAGGCTCGCTGGCGCTGGCGTTGGAGCTGTCGCCCTTCGCCACCAGCGCGGGGATGTCCGTCCAGGCGGTAACGGCGTTGGCCTCGTCCCGGCCCAGCTCACCATGGAGGTTGGAGCCCCAGGAGTAGACCTGCCGGCCGCTCACGGCGGCGGAGCTGTTTCCGCCGGCGGCCACGGCAGTGGCCCCGGTCACGTTGGACTTCACCGGCGCTGTAAAGGTAGTTTCGTTGCCAGGAGTGGGACGATCCTCCTCCGGGGTACCGGCGGGATAGACCGCGCTCACACCGGCGGAGTTGCCGCCCTGGCCATAGGTGCCGTCGCCCCAGGAGTAGACCAGGCCGGTGGGCAGCAGAGCCATAGAGTGGCTGCCGCCCGCGCTGATGGCCAGCACGTTGTTCAGCCGTCCGTCGTCCAGCCCGCCCTGGCCGTCGGCGCTCACATCGTAAGCGCCCTTCTTCACCTGGACGGCCACCCGGTAATTGAGGACATTCCCGGTACCCAGCTGGCCCTTGCGGTTATCGCCCCAGCCGAACACGGCGCCGTCGGAGCGGAGGGCCAGGGTATGGCCGTCCCCGGCGGAGATGGCGATGATGTGATTCAGATAGACGCCCTTGGCCGCGTCGTCGCCCTGGCGCACCTGGGTGGGGAGGGTCACGTCACAGTTATAGATAGGCTGGGTGAGGGTGGCCTCGCTGGGGAGCATCTCGCCGGCGGCGATCTTGTCCTGCTCCTCCTCATAGGCGGCCAGCTCGGCCAGATACATATCGTAATCGTAGAACTCCATCAGAGTGGGGATGTGCTTGTTGTCCTTCACATCATTAAAGAGGTACACATAGGGGAGCGCGCCGGTCAGGGCGCTGTCCGCGCCGAACTGATAGCGGCGGACCAGGCCGGTGTAGCCCACGCCTAGCTGGCCCTTGTCATTGTAGCCGAAGCTCCAGACAGTCCCCTTGGAAGTGAGCAGCACACTATAACCCTTTCCGGCGGCGGCCTTGATGACGCCGTCTGGCAAGGATTGTACCTTTACAGCTTTACTTTCTCTGGTCACATCCAGGGTGCCCAGCCCCAGCTGGCCGTGCTCGTTGGAGCCCCAGGACCAAACCGTGCCGTCGGCGGCCACGGCCAAAGCATGGTCGCCGCCCGCGGCGATGGCCACGATCCCGGTGAGCACCTGCTCACTGCCGTCGGCGGCGTTGAGGTAAACCACGTTCACCGGAGTGTCGCTGTACTCCTGTGTCAGGTTGGCGCCCAGCTGGCCATGCTTGTTGGAGCCCCAGGTCCACACGGTTCCGTCGGACTTGAGGGCCACGCTGAAGTCGCCGCCCAGGGAGAGGGCGGGAGTGGTCTGGATCTGGGTGCCGGCGGCCCCGCCGGTCTTGACCGTGTCCACCTTCACCACGAACATGGCGGAGAGCTTGTTGCTCCCGGTGGCGGAATCGGTGTTGTAGAGACGGATGGTCGCCTCGCCGGAGCCCACCGCGTTGAGCAGGATGCTGCCGGAATTGGCGGTGACCGTCACGACGGAGGGGTCGGAGGTCTGGACCTGGAACACGCCGCTGCTCACGGAATAGGTCTTGGGGTCCTGGGTGTACTTCATGGCCCGGAAGTTGCTGAAGTAGTGCTCCACCGTGCCGCTGATGTCCACCTGGTCGCCGGGGCGCAGCTCCACCAAATTGCCCAGCTCACTGCTGGCGGAACCGGCGGCATAGCTGCTGGCCACCGTGTAGGAGGAAGCGGCGATCCGCCCGCTGGCCCGCCCGGTGGTGGAGGCGTAACTATTATTATAGGTAGCGATGCTGGGGACCTCCGCCAGAGAGTCGGCATCGTCCTCCGCGGAAACAGTGCTCTCGGAGATCTCCGCAGGCGCGGCGTTCTCCTCTTCCTGAGGGGCCGTCTCCTCCTGAGCCGCCGCAGGAGTCTCCTCCGCGGAAGCGTCGGCCATGGCCGCGGTTCCCCCATCGGCGGGAGCCTCGTTCTCATCCAGGAGAGCAGTGGAGGCCGCGGCGGGGACGAATTCCACAGTGACGTTCATAGCCCCGTTCAGGCTGGCCACTTGGAACACGGCATTCACCGTATTGTCGTACCACTTCGCCGTATCCCCGGGATCGGCGGGAGAAGCCGTAAAGGTAATCGCCTTGCCAGCAGGAAGGATCACGCTGCCGCTGGTGAGGCCGGTCCCGATCACACCGGAAACCAGGGCGATCTCCAGGGTGCCGCTGCCGGCGGTGACGGAGTAATCCACAGTATAGTAGAGGGCGCTGCCGGTGGTGGGCTGGGTATCGTCGGTGCTGACCACCAAGGCCTGCTCCTTCACGACGCCGGAGAGGCTGTCGTACAGAGTCCAGCTGCCCACGGGCAGAGTGATCTGGCAGACGCCGTCAGAATCGTCGTCCGCCACAGGATAGTAGTTGCCCACCGTCACGCCGTCCATCCCCAGGGAGAAGGTCCGCCCGTCGGCCTGCGTATCGGTCCAGAGCGCAGCCCCACTGTCTAGGTTCAGTTCCAGCGTGCAGTCCCGGTAGAGAAGGTCCAGACTATTGTCCAGGCCGTTCCCAACCGTAATGCTGTTTACCTTTACACCATTGTCGCAGATATCGTAGGTACCGGCCGCCGCGCTGCCGGTATAGACGCCGGTGTTCCCGGCGGCATCGGTGAGGGTGGCGGCGGTGACACCCGTGTCGGTGACCAGCGTGATCACGTGACCCAGGGCGGAAGCGTCGGTCCAGGGGGTGGCGGCGCTGTTGTGCTTGAGGTTCACCGTCACCTCGTAGGTGTCGTCATAGCCCACGACCTTGCCGTTGACCGTGGCGATCCAGGCCTCGCTGTTGCCGGAGTCCGCCACATCGTTGTCCCGCTGGCCCAGAGAGAACTCGCCCAGCTGGCCCCAGTCGTTGGCGCCCCAAGCATACACGTTGCCCGCTTCATCCAAAGCCCCGGAGAACCCGTCGCCGGCGGACACCCGGTTGACGGCCCGGCCCTCCAGCGCGGTGATCCTGCCGATCTCCCAATCGCTGCGGTTGCCGGTCACGAGAGAGCTATCCTGGCCCAGCTGGCCCCGGCCGTTGTCGCCGAAGCCATAGACACTGCTGGAGGCCAGGGTGCCGTCCTCATTATAATGTCCCCGGACGATAATGGTGTGGTTCTTGCCGGCGGCAATGGCCACGCCGTTGGTGATGACGTTGGTCCCCTCTTTCAGGTCCATGGCCGCGCTGTACTTCAGCACGCTGGGATCGTTGACCGGGCCCAGCTGGCCGTAAGTATTGTCGCCGAAGGCACGGATGCCGTAGGTGGTGGCCCCGTCGTTGGGCCGGATCATCACGAGGGTGTGGTAGTAGCCTGCGGCCACATCCACCACGCCGCCCATGACCGTGTTGCCCGCGATGGTGGCCAGGCCCAGGCTGGGCATATACTCGTCGCCGGTGGTGACGCCCAACTGGCCCCGGGTATTGTCGCCCCAGGTCATCAGGGCGGAGACATAGCTGCCGTAGCTGCCGTTGCTGCCCAGCGCCATGGAGTGCCAGCCGCCGGCAAAGACCTTTTGGGCCCCTTCCAGGTAGCCGCTGTCGGAGTTGGTCTTATCCACCACCTGGGCGGGATAGTTCCTGCACCGGTCCACCATCTCCACGCCGGCGCCGAAGTCCTCGCCCTGGCCCAGCTGGCCACGCTGGCCATCGCCCCAGGAATAGACGAACTGGTCCGCCTTGCCCAGATAGGCCAGAGAGTGGAACCCGCCGGCGGCGATGCTGGTGGCGCCCACCAGGTAAGTGCCGCCCAGGGTCAGGTTGCCCGCGTGGACCTGGGCGGGAGCGGAGCGGTCGTTGAAATCCTCCAGGCCCAGCTGGCCACGGTCGTTCCGGCCCCAGGCGTACACCGTGCCGTCACTGGTCCGGGCCAGCACATGGTAGAAGCCCACAGAGATCTCTTCGATCAGGTTCAGCTTGTCGGTCTGGCCGTCCACACCCTTCACCTGAACGGGGTAAGTGGTAAAGGGGATTTCCTTGCCAGGTGCACCCATGCCCAGCTGGCCATAAGTGTTGTCACCCCAGGCCCACACCGAGCCGTCGGTCTTCAGGGCCACGGTAAAGCCCTCGCCGCTCCGGATGCAGGCGTCGGTGAAGTTATCGGAGTCCTTGACCTCCACGGCGAACCCGCCGGAGTAGATAAAGGCGTCGGGATCGGCCAGCACCTCGGTCACCGTGATGTCGCTGGTGCCGAAGCGGCTGTCGCCCTCGCCGGGGGTGGGGGTCAGCTTCCCGTTGTAGGGCGCCGTGTCCCCAGCCATCTGGCTGGCGGTGATAATAATGGGGTCGCTGGAATCGTAGGTGAACTCATCCGGTTCCCCCACGTTGTAAGGTACGGCACGATCCCGTTCCCACAGGTTGAAACCAACGCTGTAATAACGGGTGATGCCCTCTTTGAAGATAGTGATATGCTGACGGTCCGTGATGGACAGGCTGGCCAAAAGCTGGGTCTCGGGAATGGCCAGGGCATTGGGATCGGTCTCCTGATAGACGCCCAGCTGATTGGCGTAGCGGGCGGAAAGGGTGGTGGAGAGCACCGCGCCGGTATCCTCGTCCACGTCGTCGGTGTAGACCCACACCTTATTGAAAATGAGATAGCGGTCGATATCGTCGCCGACCCGGTTGATGATACCCACGTTGTTCTGATTATCAAATGCCTTGCCCAGGCCCAGCTGCTTGCTGGCGTTGTGTCCCGTGGCGTTGACCACGCCGCCTTCAAATACGATGACGGAGAAGTCGGCGCCGGTGGAAACCTCGTAGACACCGGGCTCGTGATCCTTGTCCAGATACCCGTTTACCGTCAGGTCGGAGTTTTCCGCAGCCCACACCAGCTCAGGCACCGCCTGGCTGGGGGTGCCGCCGGCGCCGGAGGTCATGGCGGTGGTGCCGAAGCCCAGCTGGCCGTTGGAGTCGGCGCCCCAGGCAAAGAGGGCGCCCTTGTCGGTGCGGCCCAGGGTAAACTCATAGCCGGCGGAGACCCCCACCATGCGGCCCTCCAGCAGGGCGGAGGATTTCCAGCTCACCTGGGTGGGGGAGGGCTTGTTCACCTGGTCGTTGCAGCCCACCTCGCCGTGGCTGTTGGTGCCCCAGCCCCAGGTCACGGGGGTGGCGAACTCCTCGCTGCTGCCGTTTTTGAAGTTGACGCTCAGCGCGGCGCCGTGGCCGTAAGAGGCCTGGCCCCACTTGCCCACGCCGCCGTTGACGTCCAGGTCCACCACGCCGCTCAGGCCGCTGAGAACCGTGGCGGCCAAAACGGGCTTGTTGGCGTTGGTATCGCCCAGGCCCAGCTGGCCGCTGCGGTTGTCGCCCCAGCTGTACACGTTGCCGTTCCAGTCCAGGGCGCTGGCAAAGTCCGCGCCCAGAGAGACGGAGATGATGTTTTTCAGGTTCGTCAGGTTCCCGCTGGCATCCTCGGTCTGCACCAGGACGGGCAGACCCGCCATCCGGTCAGAGGCGCTGCCGCTGGTCCAGGGATCGGCGGGGTCCTCCCCCTGTCCCAGCTGGCCCATGCTGTCGTCGCCCCAGGCATAGACCCGGCCGTCAGCCGTGACCGCCATGGAAACATAGCCCCCGGCGGCGATGGAGACGATATTGGTCAGGTACCCCTCGCTGTTGGTGTCCAGGCCGTTTTCCGGGCCCCGGACCTTAACAGGATAGTTGGCGTTGGTGATGTTGTTCTGGCCCAGCTGGCCCCGGCTGTTGTCGCCCCAGACCCAGACGGTGCCGTCGGCGGAAAGAGCCATGGAGTGCTGATAGCCCGCGGCCACCGACACGATATTGCTCAGCGGGGTCAGCGCGCCGCCGGCTTTGGTGCGGTTGATGGTCATGGGAGTATTGATATCGGAGGTGGCGCTGCCGCTGATGGTGATGCTGGTCAGCTGTTTGCGGCTGTTCCAGCCCCAGCCCTGGACCGTGCCGTCGGAGAGGAGAGCCAGAGTGTGGGCGTGGCCGGAGGCCACCATGGACACCGCGTATTTGGCGTCGGGGTTGCTGGGGTCGGCGCTGCTCTCGGTATATCTCCCCCGGACCTCCAGCTCCATGACGCCGAAGGAGGGCATACCACCGATGTAGCTGCGGGCGTAAACTCTGGTCCGCCCCTCGCCCACGGCCCGGATCTTCGTGGTGCCGTCCACCACCTGGGCCACCCGCCGGTCCAGCACCACGATGTTGCCGCTGTTGGGCGCGGCGCCGATGAGGGCCCCCAGATAGCTGCCCACGTCCAACTCCTGGCCCGCCACCATGCGCAGGTACCCCTGCACCGGATTCGATGCAGGGTTGTTCAGGGTGGGGCCGTTGAAGGCGGTCTCGATGTCGATGTTGGTCACGGCGGAGCTGCCGGAACTGCCGGAGAAGGTGCTGGGCGTTTCCGGCGCGGCGGTGTTCCCGTCGTTTTCATTCGTGCCGGCCTCGTTTTCCCCCTCCGGAGAGTTCTCGTCCCCGGGGGCGGGGTCACCGTTCTCAGTGGTATTGGCCCCCGTCTGGGCCTCCCCCACTCCGGGGAGATAGACGGCGGAGCCATATGTAGTGATGCTCTCGTTGGATTTCAGAGAGACGCGGAACATGGCCTCCAGGAACTCCGGCCCTCCGGCCGTGCCTGTCCCGGCGGTTTCCTCACTGCTGGGGGAAGGCTCCGCGCTGGCGGTGGGTGTCTCGCCCTCTTCGGCCTCCGGCTGGGGGGCCATGGGGACCTCGCCCTCTTCAACCTCCACCTCTCCGCTTTCGGCGGGAGGCGCGCTGACCGCGGCAGTCTCCTCAGGGGCAGAACTGACCGCGGGGGCCGCAGACTCGGCGGCCTCCGGCGCGGCGGAAGGGGCAGCCCCCTCTTCCTGGCCCAGCAGGTTGAAGCTGCCGGCCTCGGTGGAGGGAGACGGGGAGGCGGGGGTGGCAGAGCTCTGGGGCTCCTCCCCGCCAAAGACGGACAGGTCGTAATCAGAGTTCTCCTGGGTCAGGCCCTCGCTGTACAGCTGGCGGAGGAACTCCTGGATCTCAGGGGACTCGTCGTAAATGCTCTTGGAACCGGTGGTGTCCTCCGTGTTGGCCCCGTTGAGAAGTTGCTGGGCCAGATCCGCATCGGAGAGGGCCCCGGCGCTGGGCGCCTGGGTGGGCTTCTCCCCGGTCCAGGTCACCTTAACCCGGCAGGAGATCATGGGGGCGGTGGTCTCGCTGGCGTCGTAAATGGTCCAGCTCACCGGCTCAAAGGAGAGCTCGTCGCTGTAATCCTCCTCGCCGAACATGGCCTCCCACACGAACTGCTCCTTCAGCTTGAGCTTGGCCTCCGCCTGGGCGCGCAGGCTCAGGCGCCTGGGCTCGTCCAGGGTCGCCATATACTTGCGCTGGTCCCGGCTGAGATACTCCACCCGCTCCAGATTCAGGGAGGCGGGGAAAAAGGCGGCATACTCCTCTATGCTCAACAGCCCAAGATACTGGATGTCGGTCATGTAGGCGGTGACTTCCGTCTCCTCATAGCCCTGGGTAAAGCCGATGCTGGTTTTATCCAGCACCAGGGGCATAGGAATCTCAGCCCCCTCCAGATCGGTCTTGGAGGCGGCTGTCTCTACGTCTGCCTGATTCCGGGTCTTAGCCTGCTGGGCGGCCTCTATCACGGCCGCCGCGCCAGGCCCGCTGATCCCCGTCAGCAGGGAGAGCGTCATGGATGCAGTTAAGATTCCCGACACGATGCGCGTCGGCAAGTGATCCAGCATCAAATCCACTCACTTTTCTACGAAAAATACACACGAATTGTCCATAGGGGCAGTCTGCCCCTATGCCATTCATGCCCATAATTATGTCACTAGTTGACGTAAAAATCAAGTGTTAATCGTCATTTTCTGATCTTTTCTTCTCTATATCATTTTTATTTTATGTCTTTTGTCAAATTTATAAGAACTATTTTTTCTTAGAAACACTTCTTTCCACATCGTTTACACATCTTTTTCCACAATTTATTCTATTTTTATTTTTTTGTTCTCCGCCAAGGGTTTGCATCGGTATTCCTCCCCTTTTTCCCGTTTCCGTGATAAACATATTCTGTCAACCTGTTTTAGTGGGTTTCGTACGGAAAGCCCCATTATCTTGTGTCTTGTCACCATTTTGTTACCTTTTTGTTTCTTTTTTGTTGTATCAGTGTCACCAAAAGTTTACATAAAAACGCCCACAGGTTTCCCTGTGGGCGTTTTTACAGGATCCGTTCCAGCCTCCCGCCGCACCGGCATCGGTACCGCTCCGGGTGCCGGGTCAGCGGGGAGGCTCTCAGCCGTTTGAACTGGGCGCCGCAGGCGGTACAGCGCAGGATGTATTTGGGCGGCCGCTGTTCGGCCAGTCCCAGCTCCTCGTTGGTGGACGTGCGGGTGATATGGTACCCATAGGCGGCGTTCATCCGTCCGGCGTACTCCTTCCACCGCCTGCCGTGGTCCCGGCAGCCGGGGCAGGTGTGGAGCACCTCGTGGGCCAGGGTCTCCCGGCAGCTCTCCTCCAGCCCCTCCGCCACCCGCTGGGCCACCTCGATCCAATGCCGCCCGCCCCGGAGCTTGCAGCAGCCGAACCGGGTGGCCGCCCGGCGGTTCACCGCCACGTGGGGGTCGATCTCGGGGGAAATGGGGATCCCCAGGGCCTCCGCCTGGGCCATGACGGTCCGGAGCAGGGCGTCACAGTCGTTCACAGCGCAGCGCCTCCCCAGTGCCGGAGACGGCGTAATATCCCGCGTCGATCCCCGCGGCCTCCAGCGCCCCCCGGGCGCCCTCCCAGTCCTCCGGCGCCAGCCGGAGGGCGATGCCGCACCCGGCGCTCACCTGCCGGAGCACGGGCATGACCACCGCCGGGCAGACCTGCCTCAGCACCCGCTGGGCGGCAATGGCTCCGCTGGAGGAGGCAAAGGTCACATGGCACCAGTCCATCACAGGCTGATGACCTTTCCATAACGGCCCATCTCGGTGACGATGTCGTACATGTTGCTGACAAGCCCGGTTTTCAGCTGGTCTGTCAGGCCGTAGAAGTTCAGGCAGGTGCCGCACACCAGCACCCTCGTCCCCCGCTCCTGGAGGCTCCGCAAATGGTCCGCCACCTGTTCGTCCCGCGCGGGCAGCTTCACCCCGTCATTCATGAAGAGGACGGCGGCGGGGATGTCCTCCCCCTGGGCCAGGGTGTAAAAGTACATCCGCATCAGGTTGCCCCCCAGCTCCTGGTCCCCGGCGCCGATGATGTCCCGGCCCACGAACACCGCCCAGTCCCCCGCTTTTCCGGTCTCCCGGGCGGGGCTCTCCGGGGTGAGCGCCGCCGGGGCGGGGCCGTCTTTGGCGGTGAGGTCAAGGGTAAAGTCCCCCTCCCCGCCGGCCACGGCGGCGGTATAGCCCTGGCTGTCCGCCAGCCGCTTCAGGTTCTCTACGGCGGCGGCGTTGTCCACCCGGACGGAAAGGGCCTTCTCCCCCGCCTGCATGGCCTTTTTGGTCAGGATCACCGGCTGGGGACAGGCAAGGCCTCTGGCGTCGATCTCCTTCATCCTCTATTCCTCCTTCTGCGCCTCAATGCGCTCGTTCAGGTCGGTGAGGTACACCCACCGCTCCATCTTCTCCTCCAGCTCTCCCTGGGCCCGGGCCTCCTCGGCCTGGAGCCGTCCCAAGGCCACATAGTCGCTGGCCTGGGCCGCCTGCTGGGCCTGGAGCGCGGCGATCTTCTTCTCCAGGGCGGCAATGTCCCCCTCGATGGTCTCGAACTCCCGCTGTTCCTTGTAGCTGAATTTCAGCTTTTGGCTCCCCCTGGGCTTTTCCTTCCGCTCGGCGGCGGGGGCCTTGGGGGCCTTCTCCTTCCGGCTCTCCAGCCAGTCCGAGTAGCCGCCGGGGGTCTCGGTGACCTCCCCCTCCCCGTCCACCAGGAAGGTGCGGCGGCACATCTTATCCAGGAAATACCGGTCGTGGGACACCGCCGCCACCGCCCCGGGAAAGCCCTCCAAATAGTCCTCCAGCACCGTCAGCGTGTCGATGTCCAGATCGTTGGTGGGCTCGTCCAGCAGCAGCACGTTGGGGGCGGCGGCCAGGATGGACAGGAGAAAGAGCCGCCGCTTTTCCCCGCCGGAGAGCTTCCCGATGGGGGAATACTGCTGGTCGCCGGAGAACAGGAACTGCTCCAGCAGTTGTCCGGCGGTGAGGGTGCCCGAGGCCGTCTCGATGTAATTGCCCACGTCCTTCACATAATCGATGACCCGCTGCTCCGGGTCCATGGGCGGGTTTTCCTGAGAAAAGTAGCCGATCCTCACCGTCTCTCCCAGTTCCACCGCCCCGCTGTCCGGCCGCAGCCGCCCGGCCATCAGGTTCAGCAGGGTGGATTTTCCGCTGCCGTTGGAGCCGATGACCCCCACCCGGTCGTCCCGGAGGAGCATACAGGAGAAATCCCGAATCACCGTCCGCCCGGCGAAAGCCTTGGACACGTGGGAGAGCTCCACCGTCTTCTTCCCCAGGCGGCTGGAAAGGGCGGTGAGCTCCACCCGCCCCCTGGCCTCGGGGCCCTCCTGGTCCCGCAGGCTCTCGAAGCGTTCCAGCCGCTCCCGGCTCTTGGTGCCCCGGGCCTTGGCCCCCTGCATCACCCACTGGTACTCCCGGCGGAGGATGGACTGGCGCTTGCGCTCGCTGGCCTGGGCCATCTCCATGAGCTCCGCCTTCCGCTCCAGATAGGCGGCGTAATTGCCGGTATAAAAGGTGAGGCGGGCGTTTTCCACCTCCACCATCCGGTCCACCACCCGCTCCAGGAAATAGCGGTCGTGGGTGACCATTACAAGGGCCCCCTTCCAGCGCTTGAGGAAGTCCTCCAGCCACCCCACCATCTCCGCGTCCAGGTGGTTGGTGGGCTCATCCAGCAGCAGCACGTCGGCCGGCCGCACCAGCACGCTGGCCAGGGCCACCCGGCGCCGCTCCCCGCCGGAGAGGGTGCCCATCTTCCGCTCAAAATCGCTGAGGCCCAGCCGGGTGAGGACGGTCTTGGCCTCATGCCCCGCCACCTCCCGGGCGGCGGCGTCCAGCCCGGCGAAAACCTGTTCCAGCAAGGTGTTCTCCTCCCCGTAGGCCGGGGATTGGGGCAAATATTCCAGCCGCACGTTGGGATCGGGACGGACGGCGCCCCCCTCGGGCTCCTCCGCTCCCGCCAGGATCTTCAGCAGGGTGGACTTTCCCGCCCCGTTGGCGCCGATGACCCCCAGCTTCTCCCCCCGGTCCAGATAGAGGCTCACATCCTCCAAAAGCACCCGGGCCCCCAGGCTCCGGGTGATATGTTCCGCCGATAACAGCATGTTCCCTCTCTCCATCCATCGCAGTTTCCAGTTTCGTTCTATTATACACAAAATCCCCGCCGGAGAAAAGCCCATGGAGGAAATGCCGCCGGAGGCAAAAATTCCTCTTGACATTTGCCGCCCCCTTGGGCTATACTATCAGCGTATCTAAAATGTAAAAATTGATTGCCGCCTGTGTACGTCAGTTTCCATTTTGACATACGTAGGCGGCATTTATTTTTTGCTGCAGGATAACATCAAAAAGGAGGTACTGTATATGAATCACGGTACTGTCAAATGGTTTAACGACGAGAAGGGCTTTGGCTTCATCACCAACGACGACGGCAGCGGCGACGTGTTCGTCCACTTCTCCGCCATCCAGGGCACTGGCTTCAAGTCCCTGGCCGAGGGTCAGAAGGTGACCTACGACACCGAGCCCGATCCCAAGGACTCCAACAAGCTGCGCGCCATCAACGTGGTGGCCGACTGAGTCTGTCCGACCAACTGAACGCCCCGCCTGCTTTGCAGGCGGGGCGTTTTTGCTTTTTTATCCGCCGTATGCTATATTGGTCCTGCGGCCTCCGCCGCGGAAAAGAGGGGTGAGATATGAAACGCTGCATTGTGCTGTCTGGAGTCGTCCCGGAAAAATGACAGCTTGAAAAGGAGATCATTATGACGATTCCAAATCCAGACCTCATCTATCCCAGGACCGGCGACCCCCAGATCGTCTATCTGAAAAACGTGGTGGACGATCCTGGCATCGACGTCGGCGAATTTACGATATACAACGATTTTGTCCACGACCCCAGGGACTTTCCGCGCGGCAACGTCCTCTACCACTACCCCATCAACCACGACCGGCTGGTCATCGGCAAATTCTGCTCCATCGCCTGCGGCGCGAAGTTCCTGTTCAACAGCGCCAACCACACCCTGCGCTCCCTGTCCACCTATACCTTCCCCCTCTTCTACGAAGCGTGGGGCCAGACGCCCGACCCGGCCAGGGCTTGGGACAACAAGGGCGATATCATCATCGGAAACGACGTGTGGATCGGCTACGAGGCCGCGATCCTGGCGGGCGTCACCATCGGGGACGGGGCCGTCATCGGCACCCGGGCCCTGGTCACCCGGGACGTGCCGCCCTATACCATCGTGGGCGGCGTTCCCGCCCGGCCCATCCGAAAGCGCTTCTCCGAGGCGGATATCGAGGCCCTTCTCGCCCTCAAATGGTGGGACTGGCCCCCGGAGAAGCTCCGTCCGGCCCTGGAGGCCATCCAGTCCGGCGATCTGCCGGCGCTTTTGTCCATGGCATGACAGAGAAGGGCCGCAATCATTTGATTGCGGCCCTTTTTTGTTCAAACCTCCGCGATGCAGGCGGCGGCCAGCACCGTGCGCTGAAAAAGGGACTCCACTACGGCGTACTCCCGCTCGGTGTGGTTGAACTCCCCCCGGGCGCCCATGGCGCAGACGGTGGGCACCCCGGCGTTCACCGTGATGGCCGAGTCGGAGCCGCCCCCCACCTGGAAGGGGTGGACCTCCCCATAGCCGATCTCCCGGGCGGTGCGCTCCACCAGTTCATAGAGCCTCTGCCCCGCCCCGGTGTGCTCCATGGGGTCCAGCACGGCGTCCACCCGCATGGTCACGGAGGTGTCTGGAACAGCGGAGGGGGCGGCCACCACCCGGCGGCACTCCTCCAGCAGCTCCTCCTTGATGGCCATAGTGGGAAAACGGAGGGTGGCGTTGACCGTGCAGCTCCCCGGCACGGCGTTGGAGCTCTCTCCGCCGGAGATCAGGCCGCAGTTCACCAGCTTGCCCCGGCTCAGGTCGGTGAGCCCCTCCAGGGCAATGACCCGGTGGGCCATCTCCACAATGGCGGAGCGCCCCTTTTCCGGGGCGTTGCCCGAGTGGGCGGAGACTCCCTCCACCCGGAAGGTGACCATGGCCGCCCCCTTCCGGCCCACCACCAGGCCGTCGTCCAGATAGCCGGTCTCAAAGTTGAAGGCCGCGGCGCAGCCCTTTGCCTCCCCGGCCATGACGGCGGCGGCGTCCGACTTCCTGTGGGCGGTCTCCTCGTCCCCGGCGAAGAGGAACCGCACCGGCCGCCTGGCCCAGCCGGCGGCCTGGAGGGCCCTCACGGCGTAGAGGGCGATGACAAGTCCCGCTTTCATGTCCAGCACCCCGGGGCCGTGGGCGGTGCCGTCCGGGTCGATGCGGAAGGGGTTTTCCCGGACGGTCCCCGGGTGGAACACGGTGTCCATGTGGCCCAGGAGGAGGACGGGGGCCTCCCCGCTCCCATTGTCCCAGTCGGCCGCCAGGACGGCGGAGCCGTCCTCCATGGGCATGGGGCGGGTTCGAATCCCGGCGGCCTCCAGCTCGGCGCACAGGCGGCGGCAGACCGCCCCCACGCCCTCGGGCTGGTCAGGGCCGCTCTCGGTGTTCACCAGGTCCCGCCAGAGGTCCAGCATCTCCTGGCGGCGGCCCTCCACATAGGCCCGGACGGCCTCGATCTGTTTCAGCATAACGATCATCCTTTCCATTCAGACGGATATGGGGAACCCCCGGCGGCTTTTAGGGCCGCCGGGGGAGAGAGAGGTGGCAGACTTAGAAAATACCCATGACGGCCAGGATGCCCCGGGTGATGAGCATGGCGATGGCGGCGTCCACCAGGGGGATGGCCAGGAGCAGGGGGTGCCATTTCTTGTTGGAACCGGTGACCAGCACGATGCGGGCGTAGTGGCCGATGAGGGTGCCCATCAGGATACAGGCGGGCAGCAAAATGGTGGCCTGGGCCAGGGTCAGGGTGCCCTCGGCGTACATCATGGCGGCGGTGCCGCAGCCGGAGGCCTTGGCGAAGAAGGCGGAGATCAGCACGGCCACCGCCTCGCCGGGCAGGCCGAAGATGGCCATGACGGGGGTGAATACCGTGCCCAGGATGTCCATGAGGCCGGTGGCCTGGAGGACGTAAACCAGCACGTAGCCCAGGATCATGGCGGGGGCGATCTGCTTGATGCCGATGTCAAAGCCCTTGCCGCAGCCCTGAAGGAAACACTCGATAATGGACTTCTTGGGCTTGGCGGCGGGGGTATTCTGGGCGGCGGGCGCCGCGTTCATAGTGGTTTCAGCCATGTTATTTCCCCTCCTTGTGCTTTTTGCCGCTGACCTTCAATACGACGCGCACGATGTTGGCGCCGATGACCTTGCAGACGAACTGGATGACGATGATGGGCCCCAAAGCGATGGGCGAGATGGCCAGCAGGGGGGCGCCGCCGGTGATGGTGTTGTTGATGACGGCGCTGCCCGCGTACTGGTAGCTGGTAAAGATGGTCCGCTCCTCGTCGGTCATCTCCCCGTTGTCCACCAGCTCACGGGTCATGACGGCGGCCACGTCGGAGCCGGTGAAGGAGCTGATGAAGGCCACCCCGGCGGTGCCGGGGATCCCCATGAGGGGCTTGAGGATGGGGTTAAAGACGATGCTGGCGGCCTCAAAGGCGCCCAACTCCTGAAACACGTTCAAAAGCCCGCAGAAGAACATGACGGCGGGGATCAGGTTCAGCCCGGCCATAAAGCCGTCCTTGGCGCCGGAGCCCCCCTTGCCGATGAAGTTGGCCCCGGTATCCCCGATGACGCCGAACTTGCCGGAGAGGTTGGTGAAATCCAACACCTGAAGGGGACCTGTGCTGCGCTGGAAGATCCCGGAGAGGATGACCACCAGGAAGATGAGGGCGATCCAGTTTTTCACCGTCACCCTCGGTTTGGTCAGCAGAGTGTTTTCAGGCATGATGTACTTCCTCCTTTTTCATTTTCCTTCTCATTTACAGTCAAATCCTGGCCATGGCCGAGGCGGCCAGCTTGGCCCGGCTGAACAGGCTTTCCACGATGGCGTATTCCTTCTCAGTGTGGTTGAACTCCCCCTTGACCCCCATGCCGCAGACGGTGGGCACCCCCGCCACCACGGCGATGGAGGAATCGGACACGCCCCCCACCTCGAAGGGGTGGACGGGGCCGTAGCCGATGTCCCGGGCGGTCTCCTCCACCAGCTCGTAAAGCTTCTGGACCCCCTCGGTGTGCTCCATGGGATCCATGACCATTTCGATCTTCATGGTGGTCTTGGTGCCCTCCACGTACACGGTGTCGGCCACCGCCCGGCATCCCGCCATCAGCTCCTCCTTGATCTCCATGGTGGGGAACCGCAGCCCGCAGCGCAGGCTGCAGGCCCCGGCGATGGTGTTCTCCCCGATGCCCCCGGAGACCATGCCGCAGTTGATGAGCTTGCCTCTGGGGATGTCGTTCATGGCCTGGAGGGAGATGATCTTGTGGGCGGCCTCCTCCACGGCGGAGCGGCCCTTTTCCGGGGCGATGCCCGAGTGGGCGGCCACCCCCTCGACGGCAAAGGAAACGATGCTCCCCCCCTTGCGGCCCACCACGATCCCGTCATCGGGATAGCCGGTCTCGAAGTTGAATGCGGCGGCGCCCCCCCGGACCTCATCGGCCATGACCTGCTGGGCGTTGGAGCTCTGGTGGAGGGTCTCCTCGTCCCCGGCCAGGACAAATTTTACCGGCCGTTTGCAATAGCCGACGGCCTGGAGGGCCTTCACGGCGTAGAGGGCGATGACCACGCCCCCCTTCATGTCCAGCACCCCGGGGCCGTGGGCATTGCCGTTTTCATCCACCCGGAAGGGGTTCTCCTCCACCGCGCCGGGCTTGAAGACGGTGTCCATGTGGCCGATGAGGAGGACAGGGGCCTCCTTGCTGCCGTTGTCCCAGTCTGCCACCAGCACATCCCCCACTTTTTCCATGGGGATGACCCTGGTGGACATTCCGGCGGCCTCCATCTCCCGGCGCAGGAGGGCGTTCACCGCGTCCACGCCCTCCTTCTGGGCCGGGCCGCTCTCAGTGTTTACCAGGTCCCGCCACAGATCCAGCATCTCCTGGCGGTGGGCGTCCACGTAGTCCCGGACGATCTGATCCAGTTCTTTCATAAATTCCTCCAATTATGTATTATGTAAATTATATTGCATTATGGTAAACTTACAGCAGGTTCACCACCACCCCTGCCAGCAGGACCGACGAGATGGTGACCGTGACGAACCCGGCGGTGAGCATCTTGGGCAGCAGGTAGTTGGTCAGGGCGGTCTTTTCCTCCGGGGTGGTGCCGAAGGCCTCGGCCACCTCCTGGGGGATGAGCATGGTGGTGGGGAAGCCGAAGGTGCAGCTGATGCCCATGGACACCGCCAGCCCCAGGCCGATGTGCAACGCCTTGCTGCACGCCAGCCCCGCCAGGAACACGCCCACGGTCCCCAGGGCGGCGGTGAGCAGCAGGGGGACCAGCACGGCGGCCACGTCCGCGGGGGTGGTGTCCGCCAGGTTGGAGAAGATGACAATGGTGGAGATGAACGTGATAAGGGAGGACGCCTGGGATTTTTTCAAAATGTCCTTTTCCAGAAAGCCCAGGCCGCAGAAGAGGATGCCCATCAGCAGGGCCATGACGAAGAAGTGGACATAGTCATGGGTGAGCTTGGAGGCGAAGTAGGCGATCACCGCCACCACAGCCAGCTTGGCCAGGTACACCGAGGGCCGGGCGAAGGCGGCGGGCAGCTCCAGGGGCCGGCGGCGGACGCTCCCGGCGGGGAGCTCAGGCGCGTCGGCGTAAAGCGCCAGGTTATCCGGATCCTTGAGGAAGCTCTTAGCCTCCCGGCGCAGGAGGAGAGAGGCGATGGGGATGCCGATGAATTTCTGGGTCACGTAGAGGGCGATGCAGAAGGTGCTCAGGCTCTCCAGCCCCCGCTCCTTCAGCGCGGTGGTCATGATGAGGGTGGCCGCCGAGCCCCCGGCGAAGATGGGGGAGCCCGCCACCGCCAGCTCACGGCCCATAAGGGGCCCGCCCACCAGGATGATGAGGGCCACCGCCGCCGCCACGCACACGAAGCCGGTGACCACCACCTTCCACTGCCGCTTGAGTTCGGCAAAGTCGATGGTGGTGCCCAGGGAGACGATGAGCATCACGGCGATGATGTTGCCGATCTGGCTTACCCCGGCGTCCTTGAAGATGGTGGAGGGCAGGCCGGACCAGAAGGCGGCCAAGAGGACGACGGCCATTACCAGGGTGGTGGACAGCACGGCCTTGGTCTTTTGGGCGCACATCTCGCCCAGCGCGTAGGTGGCCAGCAGGATGGCCATAGCGACCACGGGTATCATAAGCAGGCCCCTTTCTCTTTGTTTTGTATCTTTAGCTTAGCAAACAATTTTGGTTTTGCCTAAGTTCAAAATTTCATATCACAGTTATAGCCTGGCCGAATAATGGAAAGCGCATAAAAAAAGCCCCTTTGTTTTGTGGGTTCCGCACAAAACAAAGGGGCCGGAGCCAGGGCCGAACAAGGGTCCGTCACGCCTCAGCCCCAAGGACATAGCCTTGTTTTCATCCTTTTTTAGAAAGCCGCGCAAAAGGAAAGGGACCGGCCTTCAGCCGGTCCCCTTCCTCCTAATCCAATGCTTTTTGGCACAGGTCGGTAAAAATATCGATGAACTCCACCGCCCCTGGAGAGAGAAGCTCCTTCTTCCGCCGGATCCAGCCGATGGAGATCTCCACGCCGCAGTTGCGGATGGGAATGGTCCGGATCCCCCGCAGGTCGTAGTCCCTGCGGCTGACGCCGGGGGTGAAGCGGAACACGTCGGTGGCCTGGATCATGTTGACGATGGCGGCGGAGTCGTTTGCGTGGACCACTTTCTTAAAGGACGTCAGTTTCACTCCGTCGATCTCCAGATAGAAGGTCAGATTGGAAAAATAGTCATCGTCCCGCCGGATGACCGGGTAGTCCAAAAGCTCCTCCATGGTCACCTCGGTCTGACCATAAAGGGGGCTCTTCGGCCCCACGTTCACGTACCAGGTGTCCTGGGCGATGGGGTTGAACTCCAGGTTTTTATAGCCGATGGTGTGCCGGAACTCCTTGAACTGGGCGTTGTTGACCAGTACGATGCCGATCTCGGCGGCGGAGTTGGCCACCGAGTCCACCACCTCCCCCAGCCGGGCCTCGGTGAGCCGCAGTGCGATCCCCGTCCCCTGCCGCCGGCGGTAGAACTCCGCCAGGGCCCTGGATACGGTGAGCACGGGGTAGGAGCACACCGACAGCACCTTGGGGGCGTCGGCGGAGGAGATCCCCTCGATGAGTTCCATCTGGTTGAGGATGGTGCGGACATATTGATAGAGGGCCTTCCCGTCCTCCGTGAGGGAGACCCCCTTGTTGTTCCGGTCGAAGATCCGGATGTTCAGCTCGCTCTCCAGGTTGATGATGGCCTTGCTCAAACTGGGCTGGGACACGAACAGGGCCTCGGCGGCCTTATTGATGCTCCCCCGCTCGGCCACCTCCGCAAAGTAGAAAAGCTGCTGCAGCTGCATGGCGCACACCTCTTTTTTCTTACGGTATCACGTCCCGCGCCACTCTGTCAAGGCTTTCCGCCCCGCCGGGAGCGCTGTCGAAAGCCGAACCCTGATTTTCAGAAACAGAAAAATGGACCCGCCCGAAGGCAGGTCCATTTTTCTTGAGAGAGATGAAAAAAGAGAAAAGGAAATGAGAAAGAGAAAGGTTGGAAGCAGCTCCGGAGTGTCCCTTCTCCGTTGCTGTGACTATAAGATACCACCGGACCGGCGGGAATGGTTGGACAGACTTTGAATGATCTGTGAAGGATTTGTGAATTGGGAAAAATCCCTGCCCGGTATGCCTCAATCGCCATTGATCCCACAATATTTTTTCCATCTCAAAAATAAAGCTTGCTATTTTCAGAAATCTCGGGTATACTAAGTAAGTATTCTAAATGCTCGAATTGATTGTCACTGGATGTAAGTCAATTTCCATTTTGACTTATCGCCGGTGGCTTTTTTATTTGCACTTTGAATAACAATTTTTAGGAGGTACTTGTTTATGCATAACGGTACTGTCAAATGGTTCAACGAGGAAAAGGGCTTTGGGTTCATCTCCAACAACGACGGCAGCGGCGACGTGTTCGTCCACTTCTCCGCCATCCAGTCCGACGGGTTCCGCACCCTGGCCGAGGGCCAGGCGGTTTCCTACGACACCGAGGCCGATCCCAAGGACCGCAACAAGCAGCGGGCCATCAACGTCCGCGTCGCCGCCTGAGGCTGACCTTTCAAGAAAGCCGCCCCTTCACCGGGGCGGCTTTCTTTTTGCCCAAGTCCCATCTGCCGGCCGGCCGCCCATGGCCCTGAGCCGCATCCTGCCAAATCATAAACTCCGATATCACAAAATCTGTTCCCCGCCAATATGATTTCCCCGAAAATCCCGGATACCCGCCCAACGGGCGGCCGGCAAATGATATTCTTTTATTCTCTGGGGCTCCACGCCACGGATTTCATATCCCCATACGGAATTCCCGCCGTAGCTGCGCGCGTCTTAAACAGCCGCCTCAGCCTCATGTAACAGCAGCGATTTTATAAACGGCCTGCTTTCCTCATCGAGCAAAAACAGGAACGCATTGTTGCGGCATCTCTGCAGCCGTTCGCCCTTCAAAATGAAGTCATAGCCCATGGAGCACTTCTGATTGCAGGCGGCCGGATCCACCAGGCGCTTGCAGACCGGCGCTTCCTGGACGGAGCGCGCCATCCCATCGGGCATCTCCTCCAAAAGCTCCATATACTGTGCGATATGGCCCGCGTAGATCCGGGCGAGAAGCCCCTTTTTGCGGAACACATAATTGGCGATCGTCTTTTTGTTCAGGATGTAGGACACCACATAGCCGCTCTTGGCGGGCTTCACTTCCGTCTTACAGCCCAGCTTCGTCAGCTCGTCATGCAGATCGCTCACAAACTCCCGGTTCTCCCCATCGACGCACGCCAAAAAATCCTGGAACGTATCTTTTTCACGCATCATTTTTGTTCTCCCTGACAGATTCGGTTCGTCCGTCCCCGCCCACTTCAAAGGATTCGGAATGGAAATTCGCGTAATAGCGGCCGCTCTCCGCGACAAATTTGAGGACGCAGTAATCCGGGTCGGTGACCCCGCCGGGATAATACATGGTGTCGCCCTCCCGCCAGATCATCTCCTTGCTGGCGGCATCCTCCAGCACTTCCATACGGCCGACCAGCATCACGCCCCGGAAGAACCGCCTGTCGCAAAAGTAAATGCTGGCGTTTGGATTTTTCCTGTATTGCGCCACCCGCATGGAAGAGGTATTCGTGGTAAAATAAAATTCCCGTATCCCCACCCGCTTGCGGGGCGGCAGCATGGCTTTCATGTTGGGAAAGCCATCTTCTGAAATAGACGCGACAAAGGAGACTCCTTGCTTGTCGATCAAATTCCCAATCGTTTTTTCAGCGTCGCGCATCATGTACTCATCCTCCTTATCTTGGCATGTCGGCTTTCTTTTGTTTCTTTTCCCTGTGAGCTGTAATAATGGTAAAGCTCTGCGCGTTGACTGTTATGATACAGCCCTCCGTTGTAACATACCAGTTTTTCCCGTCTTTTCTGATTGCGGCATCGGGAGATTTCATTTTCATTCTGCACCAACCCACCACATCATCGGTATCCAAAGCGAAATTTCTTTTTATTCGCAAGGCGCCTAATTCAGTTGTGTGAAGTTGGTCCAGATGCATCCGCAATTCATCGTTTCCCAATAGCCTTAACCCCTCTTCCTTTCCACAGAATCATCTTTGCCCTTAATATGTATCAACAAGATATATCAACCTTTTACCCCGAACAGGCCGCCCGCAGACTGTCCGCCGTCAGTGTTTTCGCGCTTCTCAGCATCTCCATCGGCGTGCCGGTGAACACTACCTCGCCGCCCTTGTCTCCGCCGTCGGGGCCGATGTCGATGATCCAGTCCGCCTGCTTCATGACCTCCAGGTTGTGCTCGATCACCACCAGTGTGTTCCCCCGGGACACGATGAAGTCGAACAGCTTGAGCAGATTTTGAATGTCGGACAGGTGCAGACCGGTGGTGGGCTCGTCCATCACGATGATGCCGCCCTTTTTCCCCAGGTTCTTCGCCAGCTTGACGCGCTGGCGCTCGCCGCCGGAGAGGGTGCCGAGGGGCTCTCCCAGCGTCAGATAGCCCAGGCCCACCTGCTCCATCCCCTTCAGGCGCTTGCGGATCTTGGCGTCCTCGAACACCTCCAGCGCTTGGGAAGCGGTCAGGCTCAGCAGTTCCACAATATTTTTACCCTTGTAAGTGCAGGCAAGGGCCTCCCTATTATACCGCACGCCGCCGCAGGCCTCGCACTCGGTCACGATGGGGTCCATGAAGGCAAGCTCCGTAACGATGACGCCCTTGCCGCCGCACACCGGGCAGGCCCCGGCGGAGTTGAAGCTGAACAGGCCTTCCGGCTTGCCGCTCTCCCGCGCCAGGAGCTTGCGCATCTCATCAAAAAAGCCCAAGTAGGAAGCGGGGGTGGAGCGGTTGGTGGCCGTAATGGGGCCCTGGTCAATTATCACGACGTCGCTTTCATACTGTTTGGCAAACACCTGGGAAATCAGGGTACTCTTGCCCGAGCCGGCCACGCCGGTCACCACGGTCATGATACCAAGGGGAATGTCCACATCCACGTGCTTCAGGTTGTGGAGGCAGGCGTCCCGAACCGGCAGGCTGCCCGCCGCCCGGCGGACCGCCTCTTTGATGGGCAAAACCTGCCGCATGGCCCACCCCGTCAGGGTGTCGGCCTCAAGCAGCTCCGGGTAGCTGCCCGCAAACACGATTTCCCCGCCGTTCTGCCCGGCCCCCGGCCCCACGTCGATCACGTGGTCGGCGATGGAGATGACGTCCTTGTCGTGCTCCACCACCAGGACGGTATTGCCCTTGTCCCGAAGCTGGCGAAGCAAATCGTTCATGCGGTAGACGTCCCGGGGGTGCATCCCGGCGCTGGGCTCGTCGAAGATATAGGTCATGCCGGTCAGGCTGCTGCCCATGTACCGCACCAGCTTGAGCCGCTGTGCCTCCCCGCCGGAGAGGGAGGGCGTCTCCCGGTTCAGATGCAGATAGGGCAGGCCGATCTCGATCATTCGGTCCAAGCTCTCAATCAGAGTATACACCAAAACGTCCACCGTTGGATTGTATATTTGCGACAAGACCTCCCGGAGCCGGGTCAATTCCATGCCGCACAGGTCCGCGATGGAATAGCCGTTTATCTTACAGCTGAGGGCGGCCTCGTTCAGCCGCTTCCCGTGGCAGTCGGTGCACTCCATCTCGGCAACCAGGCTTTGGGACTTCTCCTGGGTGTGTCTGCTTTTTTGGCTGATGTCCCGGTTCAAAAGCGTCTTGGTGTACTTGTGGTACAGCCCGGTCACCTTCGGGTGCTCCGGCTCGCCCTTGCCGTCCCGGGAGCCGTAGAGCAGAAGGTTGTATTCCTCTTCGGAATACGCCCGGATGGGCTTGTCCAGGTCGAACAGGCCGGACTGGGCGTACTGCTTCCAGTACCAGGACCCGGGCCGGTAGAGGGAATCCTTGACGCAGCCCTCGTTCCAGGATTTATCCAGGTCCAGAATCGCCTCCACGTCAACTTTGGTGATCTTCCCCAGGCCGGAGCAGGTCTTGCACATGCCGTTGGGGTCGTTGAAGGAAAAGTAGGAGGCCGTGCCCACATAGGGCTTCCCGACGCGGGAAAACAGGAGCCGCAGGCTGGCGTACAGCCCGCTGATGGTCCCCACGGTTGAGCGGGCGTTCCCGCCCAGAGGGGACTGGTCCACTACCACGGAGGCCGTCAGGTTGTCGATGCGCTCCACCGCCGGCTTGGGGTACTTGGGCAGTCTGGAGCGCACGTAGGCCGGGTAGGTGGCGTTCATCTGCCGCTGGGACTCGGCGGCGATGGTGTCAAAGACGATGCTGGACTTCCCGGAGCCGGACACGCCGGTAAACACCGTGATTTTTTCCTTTGGGACCCGGAACGTGACGTGCTTCAAATTGTTCTGGGTCAGCCCATGCACAAGAATATCCGCCATCTGGTTACACCTCTTCATATTTTATTAGTATATCCTGGCGCAACACCCCAGGTCTTGTATGATATTTTGCCGTTTCCCCCACTCGGGAAGTCGCGCGCCGCAGTCAGCATTTCCCAAATGCCCTGCGCCTATCGCGCCACAGCAGCACCGCCACGACCAGCGCGGTCAGATAATCCGCCGTGGGGCTCGCGTACAAAATGCCGTCCATGCCCCAAACCCGGGAGAACATATGGATGAGGGGAATCATCAGCAGAAGCGGGCGGAGGACGGAGAGCAGCAGGGCCTTGACCGCCTGCCCCGTCGCCAGATAATACTGAGCGGTCACGACCTGAAACCCCGCCACGGGCATCCCCAGCAGGAAGACCCGCATACACCGGACCCCAAATTCCAGATACGCCGGGCTATCCACCCCAAACAGCCCCAGAATCCGCGCTGGGAACAGGACACAGCCCAGCCACCCAAGGACGGAAACGGCGGAGGCCGCGCCCAGCGCTCTCCGAACGGTCTCCTTTACCCGGTGGTCCAAGCCGGCCCCCTGGTTGAATCCGATGATGGGCTGGATGCCGACCCCAATCCCCACGCAGATAGAGACGACGATGGTGCTGATTCGGAGCACGATGCCAACCGCGCTAAGCGCCGCCTCTCCGCTGACCGCCCCGGCCCCAAAACGCACCACCGCCTTGTTCAGCTCGATTTGCAGGATCGCCGCCGCGATTTGGATCATACAGGCCGGAAGGCCGAACATGACCACCTGCCCGCAGACCGGGAGGGCGGGGCGGAGATATTTCCTCCTTAAGCGGATGCGCCCCTTTTTCAGGAAATAAACCAGCAGAATCCCGGCGGACAAGACCTGCGAGGTCACGGTGGCGATGGCCGCGCCCTTAACGCCCCAGCCCAAAACGAAGAGATAGATGGGGTCGAGGATGAGGTTCAAAATCGCCCCCGCCAGAAAACAGCCCATGGCCAGCACGGGGCTGCCGTCCGCTCTGGCGATGCTGGACAGCGCGACCGCGGCAATGCTGAAGGGGGCGCCCAGCAAAATGATGGGGGCATAGTCCAGCACATAGGGCAGGGAACCCCCCGCGCCCTCCGTCGCCCCAAAGGCCAGCGCCAACGGCCTCAAAAAGGCAAGGCAGACCACGGTGAACAAAATCCCTACGACCACGGACAGCGTAAACACGGCCCCCAGGGTCTTTTCCGCCTCCTCCCGCCTGCCCGCGCCCATGCTCATGGCGGTATAGACGCTGCCGCCGATTCCCAGCAGGGTGGCGACGGACAACAGGATGGTGACGAAGGGAAACGTCACCGTGGTGGCGGCGATGCCCAGGTAACCGACCCCCTGCCCGATAAAGATTTGGTCCACCACGTTATACAGGGCGTCCACCAGCATGGACAGGACGGACGGCACTGCGAATTGCACCAGCAGCCTGCCGACCGGCGCGGCCGCAAGCGGGTTTAGCCCCTCCGCTTTGATTGGTTCTTCCATTTCTCTTCTCTCCTTAGCTGTTTCGGTTTTCGTCATTCCGTCTCCAGCCTATCAAAGGGAAGAATTTTAATCCTGATGCTTTTTGCGGCATTTTTTAGCTCTGGCGGGCGGTCATGCGGTATGGTATCATAAAAGAGGTGGAGGGAGGTGCCGTTTTGAACCAAATATCCCCTTTGGAACGGGCCATCGAATATATCGAGCATCACCTGAATGAAAACATCGGCTTGAGCGACGTGTCGAGGGAGACCGGCTATTCCTACTACCACATGACGCGGCTGTTTTCCTCCGTTTTGGGGGAATCCGTCGGCCGCTACATCAACCGGCGCAGGCTGTACAATGCCTCGGAAAAGCTCATCCACTCCAACCAGCGGGTCATCGACATCGCCCTCGACTGCGGGTTTCAATCGCCGGAGGCGTTCAGCCGGGCGTTCAAGGCCGCCTTTGGCAGCAGCCCGGTGGAATACCGAAGGGCGGGGCTCGACCTGGTGGTGAACGCCAAGAGGGAGCTGCTGCCCGAAGACGTGGCCCATATCGCGGCCAACATCTCCCGCTCGCCCGAGTTTGTCACGCGGGAGGAGACGAGGATAGCCGGCCTCCGGGGCACGACCTCCCTTTCCGATAACCGGCTCCCCGCACTGTGGGAGGAATTCCTGCGTCTCCATAAAGGCCTGAAAGACCTGTTTCCGCCCCCCGGCGCGGGATACGGTATCTGTGAAACACAGCAGACCACCTATACCAAAGACGGCGACATACTCTTCGCCGTCATGGTGGGCAGCCCCGTGGACGATTTCGACCATCTCCCGCCCGCCTTGTCCTTGGAGCAAAAAGTCCTGCGGGCGGGAAGGTACGCGGTTTTCACCCACCGGGGGACCTTCGCGAACCTGGTCAAAACCTATCAATACATTTTCGGCACGTGGCTGCCAACCGCGGGCGTGGAGCTGGACGACCGCGAGGACTTTGAAGTCTATGAGCGAGAGGTGCTCTCCTTCGACGACCCAAGCAACGAGGTCAAGATTTTTATCCCAATCAAATAAGGACGGGACCCCGCTGGCGGGGTCCCGTCCTTTTTCAATCCCGCGGTCCCGGAGCGGCACAGCCGCCGCTCACCCCCGGAACCGCTTCTTCATTTCCTCCCCGGACAGAACCCCCAGCTCACCCTCTTCTATGGCATAGATGTGGGTGCACAGCGTTTCCAAATCGTCATAGTTGTGGGACGTCATGAGAATCGTCCGCCCCTCCGCCTGGAGGACGCGGATGATCTCCTTTGTATCGTTGTAGGTCTTGTAGTCCAGGGCGTTGAACGGCTCGTCCAGAATCAGGATATCCTGGTGCTCCATGATGGCCTGCGCGATGCCCAGCTTCTGCTTCATCCCCAGGGAGTAATGCTCCACCTTGGTCTTGTCCTCCGGGTCAAGCCCCACCTTCTGCATGGCGGCACGGATTTCCTTCTCCCCGACCACGCCGCGGATCCCGGCCAGGTACCGCAAATTCTGCAGGCCCGTATTGAGCCCGATAAAGCCGGGGGCGTTGATCAGCACCCCCACGTTCTCGGGAAAATCCCGGCCCTTGCCCAGGGCATGCCCCCTCACACAGACCTCCCCGCTGTCCGGGACCAGAAAGCCGCAGATGAGGTTGAACAGGACCGATTTTCCGCTCCCGTTGGTTCCGACGATGCCCACGGTGCTCCCCTTTTCAATGTCCAGGGAAACATTGGCCAGAACGCGCCGCCCGGAAAAGCTCTTACTGACGTTACGCAATGAAATGATGGGTTCCATAGGTGTTCCTCCTTAATGATTGAACAGCCGCCTGACGCCCCGGCGGTAAAGCCAGAGAACCAGAAGCAGGGACAGGGCCGCCAGCAGCGCGGCGGCGGACGCGGCCGGCACGGTTCCGCCCGTCTGGGGAAGGTCCAGCCGCGCCAGGCTGGAAAGTCCCACCGGGAGCCACGGGATGGGCAGCACGCAAAGAAAATGCAGCAGCAGGGCGGCCGCAAATCCAGCCGTCGCCTGCCCCGTCACGCAGAGGGCGGACAGGATCAGCAGAAATTGAAACGCGGCATCCAAAAGTTTCAGCCCCACCGCCGCCGCGGCCAAGCCCCAATCCAGGGACAGGTCCAGCAGCAGGGGCGGCACGACGGCCGCGAGCGCCAGCAGGCCGCCGTACAGCAGGAGCCAGAGAAGCCCGGTATAAAGGAGCGCCCCCAGCAGCTCTGTCCGCCGCCGCAGACGGACCGTCAGAAAAACGGAGCGTTCCCCGGCCGCCTGGGTGCAGAATCCCCCCAGCGGCCACAGGGGGAGCAGCTCGATGGTCAGCAGGGTCAGCAGACCCATGGGGTAGAAATACCCGGTGCCGTGTCCCGCGAACAGGCGGACCAGCCAGTCCGTGCCATCCTCCGGCGGGCCTCCGGCAATCCAGGTCCATGCCGTCACAAGGGCAATCAAGCCAATCAGTACCAGACCGTTTTTCCCGGTAAACAGGACCCGGCGGTAATAGGACGCCAGCCCATGCCTGCCCCGCCCGGAAACATTGGGCCGCCACCGCCATCTCCGGGTGACGAGCCACACCATCCCGGCCGCCAGCACCGCCGTGGTCACGGCGGTCAGCGGCAGGCGCCAGGGCTGCGCCAGATTGTGGAGCAGAACGACCCAGTGGTTGATTCCGGTCAAAAACACAAGGGGCGGACGGGACATGACCGGCAGCTGGAGCCAGAGCACCGCGAACAAATAGAGCCCCACAAGCAGCTTGACTGCCAGGGACCGGCCGCAGAAGTGGCCCAGGCAGAGGGCCGTCAGAGCAATCAGCCAGTACCCCAGCAGCACTTGCCCGGCACAGCAGAGGATGGCGGCCCAGAGGGATGGGAAGTATCCCCGCAGCAGCGTGAATACCTCCCCCCACAGGCCGCCCGGCGCCTCCGGCCAGCCTCCTGCGATGGGAAGCCCCAGGCCGGAGAGCAGGACCGCCGCCATCTGCCCCAGCCAGAACAGGGCCGCGATGCCGGACAGCGCCCGCCATTTGTGGAAAAAGTACCGGCCATAGGTTCCATACCGCGTCAGCACCAAAAGCGTGTCGTCCTCCATCACGCCGGCGCAGAGAAACAGGAACACAGGCAGCACACCGAAAGTGAAATAATACTGGTCGTTCAGGACCGCCAGCAAATGAAGGGGAAGGGAGCCCTGCCCGTTCACCCGTTCCGTCAGTCCAAACAGAAGGGACAGCCCAAACAGCAGGAAGAACTTCCCCAGGCCGACCTTCTCCCACACGCGGCGCGCCATGGGTTCACACCTGGTAAATGGAGCGCTTCTTCCCTTTTTGAAAGAAGAAGGCCGCCAACCCCATCACAACACACATCAGCGCCGGCCCCGCGATAAATGACCCGGCGTGGACCGCCTCCGCGCTCATGCTGGTGGGCTCAAAGGCCGTCACAAACCGCAGGCCCGGCATCCCGAGGATGGCCCAAAAGAAGTTCTCCAGAATGACATAGATGAACGGCCCCGTCAGGATGACGAATATATTGCCGCCGTAAAGGGCCAGGACAAAGCCGAAGGTCATGGTCAGGACCCCCAGCAGCCCCTTCCACGCGGAGAGCGCCAGCGCGTAGAGGACCGGCGCTTTGGCGTACAAATCCAGGAAAACGTGGGAGTAGCCCACGGGGAGCGGCCAAAGCGCCTGCGGTGCCCTGACATACAGGGCAAACAGGGCGGAGACAAAATAAGGCACCATCATTATGAGAAAGGCGGATACCGCGCAGGCGCACCACTTTGTCACCAGATAGCGGCCCTTGCCGATTCGGGGCAGGGTGTAGGTCAGGAAACGGTCCCGCCGCTCGTAGTAAAGCTGCCAGCAAATCGGAATGGTGACAAACAGGGGGAACAAAAGGCTCAAAAACTCCGTGCCGATCTCCCAGGGGTCAAGCTCAAAGTGGAGGGTATACTCCCGATACAGGGTACAGGAGAGGATACAGGTCAGCAGCGTGAGGAGAACCGTCGTGACCAGCACCGGCTTGGCTATTTTCTTTCCTTCCAATATGAAGTTTCGCATGTCTGTTCTTCCTTTCGATGGGAATGAATCCGTCAACGTCTTCATATTAGCATCCCCCGCCGGAAAGACAAGGCAACGGGAACAAACAGGGGTTTTATGGGAACGAAACCCCTCGTCCCATAAAACCCCCGCTGTGTTGCGCTTCTATTTTCAGGGAACCAATACCCCGATGGTGATATAGGGGATACCATTCAACTGATCGTTGCCGGTCACGATTTTTCCCCCGTGCCGTTCCACGATCTGGCGGACATTGTACAGGCCGTAGCCATGGCCGGCCTCCCCCTTCGTGGACCAGCCCCGCCGGAACATCTGGATAAACTCCACATTGGACAACGGCCCGTGGGGGTTCCAAACGGAAAACCGCAGGCCCTCCCCTTCCTCCACCGCCCTGGCGTACACCACGTCCCCGGGGGAAGCGGCCTCCACGGCGTTGTCCAGCAAAATGGCGATCACCTCCACCCAGTCGGCCTCCGACAAGGCGCGGCGGAGAAACCCGCCCGCGACCGTCACCTCCACACGGACCCGCTTCAATTCCGCCTGCTTCACTTTTCCAAACAGCAGCCCGCCGATCACCTTGCTGTCGCACTTCAGCAATTCCTTGTCCGGGCCGTCCAGCCTGACATGCCGGAGCAGCGCCGTCACCGCCTCCTGGGCCTCCCGCAAATCGTGCGCGGTGGTAACCGCCGCCTCTACCGCCATCATCTGGTTGTTGAAGTCGTGCTGGCGCGCCCGCACCTGCTCGATCAGCTCTTCCACCAGAGGAAGATACTGCTCCAGCATCGCCGCTCTCCGCCGGTCCTGGAGGCGGTGCTGCCGCAGAAGCATGACGACGGCGTCGCAGACCGCCAGCAGTCCCACCGCCCCCACCGTCACCGGCAGCCGGTGGACCATGGCGGAGAGATCAAACCGAAACAGGAGGAGCAGCAGCAAAAGCACCAGCGCCGTATTGCCGCACACCATGCAAACGACAGTGTCCCCCTCCGTCAGCTTGTCCCGCAGCCACCGCAGCGCCCCCGTACCCCAGAGCGCCAGCCACAGGCCCAGGGACAGCGCCCGGCCCACATAGAGGTACCACACGGGCTCCCCCAGGCCGCACAGGGCCAGGAACAGCAGGCACAGCTCCCGCAGCAGGAGATACAGCGCGAAGGCGGCGGCCGTGCCGAAGAGGGTATGCCCCTCGCCCTTTCGAAACCACAGGCTGTTTAATAACAGCACGCCCAGAAAGAGGAACAGGACCCCGACGATATGGTCCACCGGCAGCACGGCATACGCCATTTCAGCGTCTTGGTCCCCCAGCCCCAGGCGGGCAAACAGGCAGACCCCGGCAAACAGCAGTGGGAGCAGCCCGTCCAGCTTCCCCCTTGCCCCGCCCAGCAATCCCAGGCAGGAGAGGGACAGGAGCAGCCCGTCCAGCACGCTCTGCAAAAAAACAGAAATCGTCATGGCCGTTCCCGCTCAAACACTGCTTTTTGATATTTCTCCCCAATCGGGATGGCCGTTTCGCACCCCTTCAGGTAAAGCAGGCGGTTTGCCTTGTCTATTTTACTGATGTGAGCCGGATTGACCAGAAAGCTCTTATGGCATTGCAGCAGACGGTTTTGCGGCGCCATGTCCAGCAGCTTTGCCAGGCTGTACCCGGAGATCTGGTCGGCCACCATCCTCCCGCCGTTTTGCGCCGTGTGGATCACGATCCTTTTCCCAAAAGACTCCATATAGAGAATCGTTCCAATCTCGTATTCAAACAAAAACTGCTTCTGCTCGATCCGCAGGATCTCCGGCGCCGCCAGCATCTGCTCCCCCATTGCAAGGGCCGCTCGAAAGGCCTTGTGAAATTCAGCCTCCGTGAACGGCTTCACCAAAAAATCGTAGCATTTGATTTCCCGGTAGGCGGACAGCTCCTCCCCGGCCAGCTCGGTGGTAAAAAGGATGGGGGTGAACCGGTATTCCGGCATGGCGCGCAGCTGCCTGGCCAGCTCGGTCCCCCGGTAATCCAAAAGCTGTATGTCCAAAATGATCAGGTCCACCTTGTGCTCCACCGCGTAGGAGAGCGCCTCGGCCGCCTTTGGAAACGCCGCGAACGTGTGATCCGGCGAGCTGTTTTCCACGTACCGGCGCATCAGCGCGACCGCGCCCGGCTCGTCCTCCACCAGTAAAATCAGTCCCATAAGTGGCCTTCCCTCCCATCTTTTTTTCATTATAAGATAAATCACCTTGGGACGCCAGACATAAATTACGGCACCTTTCCCCGCGCGAAAGATGCGGGCCGTCCGCCCCTCGCCGGGAGTCCGGCGTGAATCTCGGAGCGCAGCGGAGAGTTCCCGCAGGGAGGCTTCGCCGACCGAGGATGTAAAATTTAAAAGGGTGGCGCGCCGCAAGCGGCGCGGAAGCCAAATAAAAGGACAGAAAAGATAAAATCTTTTCTGTCCTTTTATTTGGTGGAGACTACTGGACTCGAACCAGTGACCTCCTGCGTGTGAAGCAGGCGCTCTAACCAGCTGAGCTAAGCCTCCAAATTGTCGCTGGGAAAAATGGTGACGCGTATGGGAATCGAACCCATGTTACCGCCGTGAAAGGGCGGTGTCTTAACCTCTTGACCAACGCGCCATAGGTCGCTCGGCGCATCCACATCGCCTAAAGAGCTCCCCAGGGGACGCCCCTGGCGCCCCGTGGGGATTGGTAGCGGCACCTGGATTTGAACCGGGGACACCACGGGTATGAACCGTGTGCTCTAGCCAACTGAGCTATGCCGCCATTTGTACCGCTGCTGAACAGGGCAGGATTTAGTATACCCGATTCCAGAAAAATTGTCAACTGGATTTTTGCCCTTTTTCCGAATTTTTCACTCGATTTTGTACCCCACGCCCCAAACCGTCTTAATGAACCGGGGATTGCGGCTGGGCTCCCCCAGCTTCTCCCGCAGGCGGCGGATGTGGACCATCACCGTATTGTTCCGGTCCAGATACTTCTCCCCCCACACTGTCTCGAACAGCTCCTCGGCGGAGATGACCTTCCCCCGGTTGACGCACAGCAGCCACAGGATGTCAAACTCGATGGGGGTCAGGTTCAGCAGCTCGTCGTAGAGCCAGCACTGGTGGGTGGTCTTGTTGATGGTCAGACCGTTGACGGACAGGGTGTCCTCCGCCTCCTTCTCCCCGCCGTTGTAACTGGTGTAGCGCCGCAGCTGGGCCTTCACCCGGGCTACCAGCTCCAGGGGGCTGAAGGGCTTGGTCATATAGTCGTCGGCCCCCACGGTGAGGCCGGTGATCTTGTCGGTGTCCTCGGTCTTGGCGGTGAGCATCAAAATGGGGAACTGGCGGCTGCGGCGGATCTCGGCGCACAGGGTCATGCCGGAGATGTCGGGGAGCATCACGTCCAGCACCGCCAGATCCAGCTTCTCCCGGCCCACCACCTCCAGCGCCTCGGTACCCGTGCCGCAGGTAAAGACCTGGAACCCCTCTCCCCGCAGGTATACCGATACCAGATCGGCGATCTCGGGCTCGTCGTCCACCACCAGGATATTGGCCTCCATGGTCCGTTCCCCTCTCTTTCGCAGCTACTAACGCCATGATAACAGGGGCGTCCCCGGCCGTCAAGGCTAGGGACGCCCTTGTCAGAAAAAGTTCAGAATTGCTTGATATTCCAGCTCTCCAGCCCGGCAAACACGTCCCGCTGGGTGGGGGCTGCCCCGCTCACCTGCCCCCATTGGGTCAGGAGGGAGCCGTTTTTGAAGCACAGCGGGGCAATGGGCGCCATTTCCGCCACCCGGGCGCAGAGAGCGGCGGCCGCCCCGGCCCGCTCCGGCTCCTCAGCCGCCCGGCAGGCGTCCATGAGGGCGTTGGTCTGGCTGTCGATATACCCGCCGTAATTGAGGCCCCCAGAGGAGCCCAGCAGGGCCCCCAGGTCGAAATCCGCCGTCAGGGTGGTCTCCCCCAGGTAGAGGTCGAAGCTGCGCTTGGAGAGGGCGGAGAGGTAGTTCTCCCAGGGCAGCTTCTCCACCGTCACCGTGCAGCCAAGGCCCGTCAGGGCCTCTCCCAGGGCTTCCGCCACCGTCACCTTATAGGTGTTCTCCTGGTTCACCACCAGCCGCAGGGTGAGGGCGGAACGGCCCTTGTGGAGCTTGCCGTCCTCCCCCAGCTTCCACCCCGCCTCCTCCAGCAGGGCCCAGGCCCCCGCCTGGTCATAGGACAGGGCGGCGGCCAGCCCGGCGTCGTACCAGGCCGACTCCGGGTGGACGGGCAGGGCGGCGGCCACGGCGTGGCCCGCCAGCAGCTTGCCCGCCACGCTCCGCCGGTCGAAGGCCAGGGAGAGGGCCCGGCGGACCTCACTGTCCCGGCAGGCGCCGCTCTGGGCGTTGAAGCCCACGTACAGGAGGGTGGTGGTGGGGTAGTCGGTGGCCTCAAACCGCCCGGAGTAGCCCAGGGCGTTGGTCCCTGTGAGGTCTGTGTCCACCAGGGAGATCTCCCGGGCGTCGAAGGCGTACACCAGGTCGTCGCTGGCCCCGATGGATCGCAGGGGGATGGCCGCCAGGGGCACCGCCGCCCCCGTCCGGGCGGTGAGCTCCAGCTCCTCCCCCTCCCCCGTCAGATAATAGGGCCCCGTGCCCAGGGGCCGGGCCGAGTCCCCCGTCTCCTTGACGATGGGCACGTCCAGCAGCGCCGGAAGGGCCCCGTTGGGCCGGGAGAGGGTCACGGTCACCTCACCCTCCCCCGCCGTCACCCGGCTGATCCCGGCCAGCCGGCCGCCGTAGCGCTCGCTCTGCCGGGCCAGGTTCAGGGAGGCGGCGGCCTCCACCCCCGTCAGCGGGGTGTTGTCGGAAAAGGTTGCGGCGGCCAGCCGAAAGGTCCAGGTGAGGCCGTCCTCACTGACGGTGTAGCCGGCGCACAGGTCGTTTCGGGGCTGAAAGGTCCTGTCCAGGGCAAACAGCCCCCGGTACATCAGCGGCGAGAGGGTCAGGTTGGTGCGGTTGCCCCCGGTAATGGGGTGAAAGCCCCCGCCGGGGTAACAGGGCAGCACAAAATCCAGCCCCTCGGCCTCCACCGCCGGCGCCGTGGCCGTAGGGGTGGGGACCGGGGTCTCCACCGCCGGCGCGGGCCCCCGGCAGGCACTCAGGACCAGGGCCAGCGCCAGGGCCGTCCAGGCCCACTTCGTCCTCCTCATGGCCGTCCTCACCCCAGGGCGATCAGGGCGGCCTGGCTCCCCCGCCTGCCCTGGGTCCGGCGGTGGGACCAGTATTTTTCGGGCAGGCACATGGTGCAGTCCGGGGAGATGTCCACGTGCCCGGCCAGCAGCCCGGCCCGCTCCAGCCGCAGGGCGTTGAGCCCCTTCAGGTCCACGTGGAACTTGCCCCCCTCCCCTCCGGTGATGAAGGGCAGGGCGGCCGCACCCAGGGCGGCGGTCATGGCGTTGGGCACGTCCTCGTCGGTCTCAAAGCAGCATTTGGAGATGCCGGGGCCCACGGCGGCCAGGATGTCCGCCGGGTCGCTGCCGTAGTGGCCGGTCATCTGCTCCACAGCCCGCTCCACGATCCCCAGGGCCGTCCCCCGCCAACCGGCGTGGACGGCGGCCACCACCCGGCGCACCGGGTCGCAGAGCAGGACGGTGAGGCAGTCCGCCCCGAACACCACCAGGGGCAGGCCGGGGATGTCGGTGATGAGGCCGTCGGCCTCGTAGTCCACCGGCCGGTCCAGCCCCTTCCCCAGGTCGGCGGAGGTGACGCAGCGCACCCGGTCGGCGTGGACCTGGCAGGAGAAAACCAGCTTGTCCATCTCCACCCCCAAGGCCCCGCACACCCGGCGGTAGTTCTCCCGCACGTTTTCCGGCCTGTCCTCCCGGTTGACGGCCAGGTTCAGGGAGGAGAAGATGTCCCCGGATACACCCCCCGTCCGGGTGGTGAATCCGTGGGCGATCCCCGCCCGTTCCATCTGGGGCGAGACCTGGAAGGTCAGGCCGTCGACGGTCTTATCCAGCAGTTCCATGGCAGCTCCTTTCTTATGGGGAAACGTCCCAAGTCCCTTCGGGACCCCGCGGAAAAACGGAGCCCTCATCGCCCTTTCCGGCGGTGAGGGCTCCGTCCTCTTTGCTTACATATCCTCTTCGGAGTGGTATTCCTTGCAGTCGCACTTCTTCCACTTCTTGCCGCTACCGCAGGGGCAGGGGTCGTTGCGGCCGATCTTCACGCCCTTGCGGACCACCGGCTGCTTCTTCACGGTCTGGTCGCCGCCGCCGGACTCGCCGGTGACCTTGGCCACCCGCTCCCGCTGGACCTGGCCGCCCACCTGGACCCGGGCCAGGAACAGACGGCGCACCGTCTCCTCCTGGATGGCCCCGATCATCTCCTCGAACATGTCGTAGCCCTCGCGCTTATATTCGATGATGGGGTCGTTCTGGCCGTAGGCCCGCAGGCCGATGCCCTGGCGCAGCTCCTGCATGGCGTCGATATGGTCCATCCAGTACTCGTCCACCACCCGGAGCATCACCACCCGCTCCAGCTCCCGCATCAGGGGGGAGCCCAGCTCCTGCTCCTTGGCCGCGTAAATGGCGCTGGCCTTCTCCTGGAGCTTTTCGCACAGCGCGTCGGCGGACAAGCCGGCCAGCTCCTCGTCGGTGTACTTCAGGTCGTCGGGGTGGAGGAACACGTTCCGGAAGGGCTCGGTGGCGGAGCGCCACTCCTCGGCGGTGAGATGCTCGCTCTCCCCCATATGGCCGTGGACGGCGTTTTCGATGACCATGGTGATCATCTTCTGGATGTTGTCCTGGAGGTCCTCCCCATCCAACACCTGGCGGCGCTGCTTGTAGATGACCTCACGCTGGGTGTTCATCACGTCGTCGTATTCCAGGGTGCTCTTCCGGATCTGGAAGTTCCGGGACTCCACCTGCTTCTGGGCGTTCTCGATAGCGCTGGTGAGCATCTTCTGCTCGATGGGGGTGTCCTCGTCCACACCCAGCTTCTCCATCATGCCCATGACCCGCTCGGAGCCGAAGAGGCGCATGATGTCGTCCTCCAGGGAGAGGAAGAACCGGGTCTCGCCGGGGTCGCCCTGACGGCCGGCACGGCCCCGGAGCTGGTTGTCGATCCGGCGGGACTCGTGGCGCTCGGTGCCCACGATGAAGAGCCCGCCGGCCTCCCGGACCTTGTCGGCCTCGGGCTTGATGGCCTCTTTATACTTGGCCTCGGCGGCCTGGAAGGCCTTCCGGGCGTCGATGATCTCCTGGTCGTCGGTGTCGGCGAAGCCGGTGGCCTCGGCGATGAGCTCGTCGCTCATGCCCGCCTTCCGCAGGTCGGCCTTGGCCAGCAGCTCGGCGTTGCCGCCCAGCATGATATCGGTACCACGGCCGGCCATGTTGGTGGCCACGGTGACGGCGCCGAACTTGCCCGCCTGGGCCACGATCTCGGCTTCCTTCTCGTGGTTCTTGGCGTTCAGCACGTTGTGCTGGATGCCCTCTTTTTTCAGCATCTCGGACAAGAGCTCCGACTTCTCGATGGAGATGGTGCCCACCAGCACGGGCTGGCCCTTTTCGTGGCACTCCTCGATCTGGCGGATGACCGCCCGAAACTTGCCCATCTCGGACTTATAGACCACGTCGTCGTGGTCCTCCCGGGCCACGGGCCGGTTGGTGGGGATCTCCACCACGTCCAGGGAGTAGGTGCCGTTGAACTCCTCCTCCTCGGTCATGGCGGTACCGGTCATGCCGGAGAGCTTGCCGTAGAGGCGGAAGTAATTCTGAAAGGTGATGGTGGCCAGGGTCTTGGACTCCCGCTGGACCTGGACCCCCTCCTTGGCCTCGATGGCCTGGTGAAGGCCCTCGGAGTACCGGCGGCCGAACATGAGCCGACCGGTGAACTCGTCCACGATGATGATCTCGTTGTCCTTCACCACGTAGTCGATGTCCCGCTTCATGAGGCCCCTGGCCCGGATGGCCTGGTTGATGTGGTGGGAGAGGGTGGCGTTCTCCGGGTCGGCCAGGTTCGCCACGTTGAAGGCCTTCTCCGCCTTGGCCACGCCCCGGGCGGTGAGGGTGACCGTCTTGGCCTTCTCGTCCACCACGTAGTCGGCGTCCAGGTCGGGGTCCTCCTCCTCCTTGCTGTCGGTCTTGGCGTACACCTTGACCTTCAGGGTGGAGGCAAAATGGTCGGCAATCTGGTAGAGCTGGGTGGACTGGTCCCCCTGGCCGCTGATGATCAGGGGGGTCCGGGCCTCATCGATGAGGATGGAGTCCACCTCGTCCACGATGGCGAAGGCGTGGCCCCGCTGGACCAGCTCGCTGGCGTAGATGGCCATGTTGTCCCGCAGGTAGTCGAAGCCGAACTCGTTGTTGGTGCCGTAAGTGATGTCGGCGGCGTAGGAGGCCTTGCGGGCTCTGGGGTCCACGTCGTGAATCACCAGGCCCACGGTGAGGCCCAGGAAGCGGTAGAGCTTGCCCATCCACTCCGAGTCACGCTTGGCCAGGTAGTCGTTCACCGTGACGATGTGGACCCCCTCGCCGGTGAGGGCGTTCAGGTAGGCGGGCAGGGTGGCCACCAGGGTCTTGCCCTCGCCGGTGCGCATCTCGGCGATGCGGCCCTGGTGGAGGATGATGCCGCCGATGAGCTGCACCCGGAAGTGCCGCATCCCCAGCACCCGCCAGGAGGCCTCCCGGCAGACGGCGAAGGCCTCGGGCAGCAGGTCGTCCAGCTTCTCGCCGCCCGCCAGCCGCTCCTTGAACTCAGGCGTCTTGGCCTGGAGCTCGGCGTCGGAGAGGGCCTTGTAGGGCTCCTCCAGCGCCTCTATCTGTCTCACCAGGGGCTCGAGGGCCCTGACCTCCTTCTCGGAGGTGGTGCCGAAAATCTTGCGTAAAATACCCATCTGTGTCTGTCACCTTTCGATAGCTCACGCCCTGGGGCGCTTTACTGAGACTCGTATCAATTCAGTGTACACTATACCACAGTTTTTCGCAATAAAAAAGTAGAAATTGTGAACAAAGCAAGCAGAAAAAGGGCGGCCCGAAGGCCGCCCTTTCCAAACGCGCAAGTTTATTTCAGCAATTCCGCCAGTTCCTCCGGCGTGGGCACGTCCCCGGCGGAGACGCCGTAGTGGGCGTAGCTCAGGGTCCGGTCCGGGGTCATGACAAAACAGGCGGGAAGCTGGAGCTCATCGCCCTCGTAATCGCCGTGCTTGAAGCCGCCGGCGGTGGCCTTGGCGATCTTGCCCATGGTCTTCAAATCCGCCATCTTGGCCTTGGACTCGGCGGGGGCAATCTCAAACTCCTTGTACAGTTTCTGCTCCGGGTCGCAGACGATGTCGAAGGGCAGGTCGCCGGGCTTTAATTGGGCGGCCAGCTTGGCGGGGTCGGACTGGAGCACCACCAACATCTGCCCGCCGGCGGCCGCGATTTTGTCGTGGGCCTGGGTGAACTGGTGGATGTCGTACTGACACAGGGTGCAGCCGTAGTAGCGCAGGAACACCAGGGCGGTCTTGCCGGCGGTCTTGCCGGCGGTCTCGGCCAGGGTGCGGCCGCTTTCAAAGGGGGTGTCGAAGGTGAAGTCGGGCATCTGGGCCCCCACGGTGAGTTTGGACATAAATAATCTCCTTTCAATTTTCAGGCGGATACGCCAAATCCCCGGCAAGAAAAACTCTTGTCGGGGACGGGCGGTTTGAAGCGGGGAACTTAGGCGTTGAAGACGTACTTGTCCATACGCTCAAAGGCTTCTTTCACGCGGGAGAGGGGCAGGGCCAGGTTCAGGCGGATGTGGCAGGGGCCGTGGAACATCCGGCCGTCCTGCCAGATGACGCCGCACGCCAGGCCGGCCTTCTCCACGTCGTCGATGGTCTTGCCGTGCTTCTCGCACCACTTGGAGCAGTCCAGGAACAGCATGTAAGTACCCTGGGGCTTGGAGACCTCCACGCCGTCAAAGTGCTTGGCGATGTAGTCGCAGGCATAGTCGATGTTGCCGGTGATGGTCTCGCACAGCTCGTCGCACCACTCGTAGCCCTCGGGCTTGTAGGCGCCGATGAGGGCGTGGAGGGAGAACACGTTCATGTCGTTGTAATGGGGCAGAGAGGACTCCTTGTCCATCCGCTCCCGCATCCACTGGTTGTAGACGATGTGGTAGGAACCCACCAGCCCGGCCAGGTTGAAGGTCTTGGAGGGGGCGTAGATGGCGGCGGTGCGCATCCGGGCGTCCTCGCTGACGGACTGGGTGGGCACGTGCTTGTGGCCGGAGAGGATGATGTCGGACCAGATCTCGTCGGAGACCACGAACACGTCGTGCTTCTTGAAGAGCTCCATGGCCTTCTCCACTTCCCACTTCTCCCAGACGCGGCCGCAGGGGTTGTGGGGGGAGCAGAAGACGGTGGCGTGGATGTGGTTCTCCACGATGCGCTTCTCCATGTCCTCGAAGTCCATGCGCCACACGCCCTCGGCGTCCTTCACCAGGGGAGAGAGGACCATGTTGTAGCCGTTGTTGGTCAGCGCGCCGGTAAAGCCGATGTAGGTGGGGGTGTGCAGCAACACGTTGTCGCCCTTGGAGCAGAACACGTTCAGAGCGCTGATGACGCCGCCCAGAACGCCGTTTTCATAGCCAATGTGCTCCCGCTTCAGGCCCTTGACGCCGTTGCGGGTCTCGTGCCACTTGATGATGGAGTCAAAGTACTCGTCGGTGGGCTGGAAGTAGCCGAAGGCGGGGTGCTGGGCCCGCTCGATGATGGCCTGGGGGATGGTGGGGCAGGTGGGGAAGTTCATGTCCGCCACCCACATGGGGATGTTGTCCAGGCCGTCCCGGATGGGCACCTCGGACAGGGGCTTCATGACGAAGTTGCCCGCGGCGTCGGGCTGAGGGACCACGTCGACGGCGATGGCGTCCTTGCCGTGGCGGTCCATAATAGAGGTGAAATCGTACTTCATTGTAATCGGTCCTTTCTGATTTTATATCCTTTACTTACTATACTATATTTCTGCGGATTAGGGAAGCCGGTCCATCAGAACCGGCTCCCCTAATTCATCGGGAAACAGAGGGCTTCAGATCGCCTTGGCGGCCGCGGCGGCCTCCCGGGCCTCCTCAGCCTCGTCGGCCTCGGTGGCGGCCAGGGCGTCGGCCGCGATCTTCGCCCGCTTGGCCAGCAGGTCTTCCTTCTTGACCATGCCGGTGCGCAGCTGGATCTGGGCGATGCCCACCATGACCACCAGCAGCACCACACAGAGGATCATGGAAGTGGTGCTCAGGTCCTTAAAGAGGTAGAAGGCCACGGCGCAGGCGCAGAGGGTGCCGATGACGCACAGGCAGTTGAAAACAGGGGTAGGCATGTGGAGGGTGGACTTCTTCCACTGCTCGGGGTACTCCTTGATCAGCTTGATCATGGAGATGTTCATGTAGGCATTCATGACCATGGAGATGATCATGACCAGGGAAATGAGTGCGTCCACGGACAGGCCGGTGAAGATGGGCACGATGGTGAACACGAAGAACAGACCCATGACCACGTAGGGGTAGCCGCTCTTGGTGGTCTTTTTGAAGACCTTGGGCAGCCAGCCGTCCTCGGCCACGGAGAGCAGGGGGTAGCGCAGCATGGTCATGCCGGAGGCCAGGGAGGACATGATGGCGCAGCAGGCGGCGCCCAGGATGAAGATGGCGAAGAGGGTGGGGCTGAAGATGGTCTGGGCCACCAGGGACAGGTTTTGGCCCGCAACCTGCTCCACGGGGAGAACGCCGGCGGCCACGACGGACATCAGGGCGTACACGGCGGCGACGGTCACGCAGATCAGCAGGATGCCCAGGGGGATGGTCTTGCGGGGCTTCTTGGTGACGGGCATAACGGAGACAGGGGCCATGGTGGTGCCCTGGCAGGCGAAGGACATCATGGCGATGGCGCCGATGAGGCCGCCGAAGCCGCCGGAGAAGAACTGGCCGTCCGCGTTGGAGAAGTAGCCGGGCTGCACCTGGGGCAGACCCACCACCACAAAGATCACGACGGAGACCAGCAGCGTGGCCGTAATAATGGTGGTGATCGTGGCCAGGGCTTTGGTGCCCCGGATGGACAGGGCGAAGAACAGGACGATCAGCGCGATCGCGATCAGATTTTGATAGGGTGCCAGATCGGTAAAGACCGAGGTGAAATAGCTGGCGAAGGCCAAACCATACGAGGCCATGCCAAACCCGTTCACGACGGTGGCCAGTGCCGAGAAGCCCGTCATGGTGGGGCCCATCAGCATAACTTTCATATCATAGTCGCCACCGGGGAGGACGAACATGGAACTCATGATGGGGTGGAACAGGTAAGCCAGCAGCATGTACAGACAGCCCACGGAGACCGCCAGGACAATGGAACGGCCGGTGTAGGCAATGCCGAAGCCCATCATGACGAAGATGCCGGAACCGATGGCGCCGCCCACGCCCAGACTGAAGATGTTGAACAAGCCTAATTTCTTTTTCTCACCTTGCATTTTGCTTCCTCCTCAAAGTTCTCCCAGTTTTTACTCCTATCATAAAAGCGGGCCCGCTTCTACTTCTCAACGGTGTGAAAGGAGTATCATGTTCCGCATGCGGAACATGACGGAAAGGCCAGCCTTTCCGTACCCCGATTAACTATCTCAATCGTTAAGATACTTAATCATGAAGTGTATTTATCATAACACTTTATTGGGATACGTCAAGGAGTTTTTTGTGCTTTTTCTACAATTCTTGCACATCACACAAAACTGTTTTTTGCTTTTTGTAGGATTTGCACAGCTTTTTGGAGGACAGCGACCAGGCCCAGGCAGTATGGGCGGCCGCCTGGGCCTGGTTTTTGGTCACAGCGGAGGAAGGGTGCCGCCGTTTAACCCTGGTCCCCGGCCAGCCACTCCACGGCGAAGCGAACCGTGGAAATGGCCCCGGTCTTCAACACATTTTCATTCAGGTCGAACTTGTCGTTGTGATGGGCGGCGCCGTACCCAGCCTCCGGATTTTTGATGCCCAGGAAGGCGAACACGCCGGGATACTTCTCCAGCCACAGCCGGAAGGACTCCCCGGCGTACCAGGGCTCACAGTGGACCACGGTGCCCTCGGGCAGGATCTCGTTGAGCACCCGGTCGGCCACCTCGGCGCACGCCGGGTCGGTGACGGTGGGGCCGCCGATGAAGTTCAGCATTTTGGGCGAGTACTCCACCTTGCAGTTGTGCATGGCGGCGGTGTGGTCGGCCACCTGCTGGGTGATCCGCACGGCCTTCCTGCCCTCCTCCAGGTCGAAGAAACGGTAGGTGCCCTGGATCTGCGCCGTCTCCGGGATAACGTTGCCCGCGTCGCCGGCGTGGAACATGGTCAGGCCCATGGTGACGGTCTTGCCGGCGGTGATCTGGTTGCAGAAAGCCACGCTGAGGTTATTGAGGAAGTTGGCCCCGCAGAACACCGGGTTGACGGCCAGGTCGGGGCGGGAGCCGTGGCCGCTCTTGCCCACGAAGGTCACGTCGATCACGGCGGCGCCGGCCATCCGGGGGCCGGGGTCCACGCACATCTTGCCCTCCTCCAGCTCGGCGTACACGTGGATGGCCCAGCAGCGGTCCACGTGATACTTTTCCAGGGCCTTCAGCAGGGCTTCCACGCCGCTGTTGGGCTCCTCGCCCTCCTCGAAGCAGAAGAGGACCGTGCCGTTGAGCTGGTCCTTCATCCGGTAGAGGACCTGCATGGCCCCCAGCAGCATGGAGGTGTGGGCGTCATGGCCGCAGGCGTGGCAGGTGTTGCCCTGCTCGGAGACGCAGGTCCGGGGGCCGGCCAGGTTGTTGGGGTTTTCGGCCAGGGGCAGGGCGTCGATGTCGGCCCGGAGGGCCACCACCATGCCGGGACGGCCGGTGTCCATCTTCACGATAATGCTGGTGGTGGGCACCTCCTCATAGGGCAGGCCCAGCTTTTTGGCCTCCTCCAGGATAAAGGCGTGGGTCTTGTTCTCCTGCATGGCCACCTCGGCAAAGGTGTGCACCTTCCGGCGGCAGTCGATGATGTAAGGCTCGTACTCGTCGGCCAGCTTTTTGATCTCTTCGTTCAAATTCAAAATAGTATCCCCCTTTAATCGATACGGAAGCGCTCCGAAACTGCCGTTCCGGCCGTTTTACAGCGTTTTTGTCCTGCGGGCCTTGCGTTTTTGAAAGCTCCGCCAGCCCAAGACCCCGAAGGCCGCGGCGATCGCCCCAACTATCAGCGCCCCGCCGGGGTCGCCCCCGGCGAGAAGCTGGATGAAATTGGCCGTATACAGGCAGGCCAGGCCGGTCCACAGCAGGAACATGGCCTTAGGACCATCCCATGCCGCTCAGCACCACCAGCACCACGTACTCGGTGACGAGCAGGATAAGCAGCAGGGGCAGCACCCACTTGACCCACTTCTGGTAGGGCACCTTGGCGATGGCCAGGCCGCCCATGGTCCAGCCCAGGAAGGGGCTGATGAGGTTGCAGAAGCCGTCGCCGATCTGGAAGGCCTGGACGGCCACCTGGCCGGTGATGCCCAGGTTCTCCGCCATGGGCTTCACAATGGGGATGAGGGCCGCGGCCTTGGCGGAGGCGGAGGGGATGAAGAAGTTCAGCAGGGACACCACCATGGAGATGCCAACGGCGGCGAAGCCGGCACCCAAGTTCTGAAGCGGCAGGCTGGCGTAGTAGGCGACGGTGTCCAGGATGTGGCCGTTCTTCATAATAAGGGAAATGGCGCCAGCAATGCCGATGATGAAGCAGATGAAGCCCATGCCGCCCACGCCCTTGGCAAAGGTGTCGCCGATCTGCTGGGCCTTCATGCCGTTGATGTAGCCGCAGATGATGGCCACGGGGATCATGACTGCGGGCATGGTGCCCATGCCCAGGCCCAGGCCCAGGTTGAGGGCGATGGCCAGGGGGAACTGGCCGAAGAACAGGAGGGTGATGACCAGGTCACGCACGTCCAGCTTCTTCTCCTCCATCGCGCCGGCCTCGCCCAGCTCGGCCTGCCAGGCCAGGTCGCCCATGGCGGACTTGGCGGGGTTCTTCTCAATGCGCTTGGCATAGACGGTGACGTAGATGGCGCCGATGGCGGCGCACAGCAGCAGGTTCAGGAAGCGGGTGCCGAAGCCGGAGTAGACGGGCACGCCCATCAGGCCCTGGGCGATGAAGATGCCGGTGGGGCTGGTGGAGAAGCCCACCATGGTGCCCAGGAAGGAAACGCCCGCGCCCACGATGGGGTCCAAGTGCAGCTTCTTGGCAAAGAGGACGCCGATGGGGATGACTGCGATCAGCGCGTCACTGCCGCCGAAGCCGCCCAGCAGGGCCATGAGCAGGAACATGACGGGCAGCAGCACGGTGGAGCCCTTGTCCTGGAGCTTATAGAGGCAGAAGTCGATCAGGTGGTCCAGGGACTTGGTGGTCAGCGTGATCTCCACGCAGCCGCCGATGACCAGCAGCAGGGCCAGGATCGTGCTGGAGTTGGCGATGCCCTCGTAGATGTACAGCAAGGCCTGCCACAAATTGATGGGGGTGCGGTCGATCTGGACATACTCCTTGAGCCCCGCGGCATTCTCCACAAATTCACCGGCGGGCAGGATGTAGGTCAGGATAGACATAAACACCATCAGTCCCAGGAGCAAAAACAGCAAGTGCGGCAGTTGGAACTTTTTCTTTTCTTTGACTTGAGTCGCCATTTTGAAAAGTCCTCCTTTTCTCTCTGTTTCTTGGATCTATCAATAAAAGCGGGCCCGCTTTTACTCCCCTTGTGTGTAATGCTCATCATGTTCCGCATGCGGAACATGACAAAAGGCTAGCCTTTTGTGCGTCACTTTACTAACTCAACACTTAAGTATCTTAATATTGAAGTGTAATTATCATATCACAAAACAGGGCGCAGTCAATCCTGTTTTTGTCGCTTTTCTACAATTCATGCGCATCGCACAAAATTGATTTTTGCTTTTTGTAGGATTTGCACATCATCCATTTACAGAAAAACAGGGCCGGACAACCTCTGTTGTCCGGCCCTGTACCGTTTGATGGAATCACTCGTTCTGGCTGGCCTCCGCCTTTAAAAACCGCTCCCGGCTGCGGCGCACGTCACCCTGGTAGGCCTCGTTGATCTTCCGCTGGACCATCACGTGGTGCTCCAGCTCCTCGTTGGAAAATCCCGCCAGCAGGCCAAAGGTCTCGGCCTGGCAGTAGCGGTTGAACTCCAGGTGGTCCTCATAGACCTTCCGGCCGCTCTCCGTCAGCTTCAGGTTGAACTGCCGGTTGTTGTCCCGGTTCCGGGTCTGCTCCACCCAGCCCTTCTCCTTCAGCTTGCGCACGATCTGGGAGCAGGCGCTTGGGGTCTTTTTCAAAATATTGCCCAGGTCGGTAATAGTGATGCCGGGATAGGCGGCGATGAGGTCGATGATATGCCCCTCCGCCTGATAGAGGATGTTCTCTCCATAGTGGTGGGGCAGAGAATCATACTCGCACATCAAATCATACGCTTCGTCCTGGGCCGTCCATAGCTGCCGCAGCAGTTCCTCTCTTTTATCTCCCATATTCGGCCCTCCTCGTCCTTTTTTCTTATTATAAACAGCTTCTTCCTCCTTCGCAAGTCGAAACTCTCAATTTTTCTTTACCTGGACGGGGGAGCGTGGTAGACTGAAGTCAAATCCATCCCCGGCCTTCGCCGGGCCCCGCCCTTGAATAAGGAGGTTTTTTATGTTCCGCCGTATCCTTTGCCCCCTGGCCCTGTGCCTGCTGCTGTCCGGCTGCTCCACGGTGGCCGACCACGCCTCTCCCCCGCCCAGCCAGTCCCCGGCCCCGGAAGTTTCCGCCCCGGGGAACAGCGGGACGCCCCGTCCGGCGCCCCAGTGGGGGGAGCAGACCTATATGACCGCCTTTGCCGCCGAGGGCCGGGAGGAGCCCGTCTTTTCCCCGGAATACCGTCTGCCCAAGATCGAAAACGCCGCCGGCATCCCCGCCTATGAGGCCATCAACGCCTTTTACGCCAGCACCCTGGACGACCTGGCGGCCTCCGCCGCCGAGCTCTCCGGCTGGGCCGTGGACGACTACAAGACAGCCCAGATCGTGGGATATCCCTTCTATAATTATGTGGATACCGAGTCCTACGAACTCACCATGGAAACCGCGGGCCGGGTCAGCATCCTCCGGAGCCATTACAGCAACTCCGGCGGCCCTTACCCCACCCTCTATCCCATGGCGGACACCTTCGACCTGACCACCGGGGCCCGTCTCACCTTCGCCGACCTCTTCACCGTCCCGGAGCCAGAGGCACAGACCCGGGTGCTGAACGCCGTCCTGGCCCTGAACGAGGCGGGGGCTTACTCCGGCGCCGTCCTGGACGCCGAGGCGCTCCGAAACGCCTACTCCCCCCAGCATTTTTATCTTACCGAGGACAGCCTCGTCTGCTATTTTCCGGGCGGCGACCTCCCCAACGCCGTGGGCAGCCCCACCTTCGCCGTCCCCTACACTGATTTGGAGGATATCTTAGCCTCATGGGAATGAAAAAACTGCCGGCAACCCCTGTCACCCTCACCATAGACGGCTACGGCACCGGCGGCGAGGGTGTGGCCCGCCTCCCCGACGGCATGGCCTGCTTTGTCACCGGGGCCCTCAAGGGGGAGACCTGTTCCGTCCGCCTGGACAAGGTGGGCAAGTCCGCCGCCTGGGGCCACGCGGAAGAGGTCCTCTCCCCTTCCCCCGCCCGCCTCGGCGCCGATTGCCCCTATTATGTCAACTGTGGAGGCTGTGCCCTCCGGCACATGACCTACGAAGAGGAGCTGGCATTCAAGCGGCAGAAGGTGGAGGACTGCCTGCGCCGCATCGGCGGCTGTGACACCCACGTTTCCGCAATTTACGGCTCCGAAAATACGGATCGTTATCGCAACAAGGTCCAGTTCCCCATCTCCGGGGAGGCCGTGGGCTTTTACGCCGCCCGCACCCACCGCGTCACCGACGTGGCCGACTGTCTGCTCCAGCCGGAGAGCGCCGCCCGGCTCCGCCGCGCCCTCAAAAAATTTATGTCAACTTATCAAGTCCCCGCCTATGACGAGCGGACGGGCAGGGGGCTGCTCCGGCACCTCTATATCCGCACCAACCGGGCGGGGGAAAGCCTGGTCTGCCTGCTGGTCAACGGGAAGGCCCTCCCTCACGAGCCGGAGCTGGCCTCCGCCCTCCGGGCCGCCGAGCCGGGGCTCAAGGGGGTGGTGCTGGGCGTCAACGAGACCCGGGGCAACGTGATCCTGGGGGACTCCTACCGCACCCTCTGGGGGGATGATTTCCTCATGGATGAGATGTGCGGGCTCTCCTTCCGCCTGTCCGTCCCCTCCTTCTACCAGGTAAACACCCCTCAGGCCGAGGTCCTCTACGGCCTGGCCCTGGACTGCGCCGCTCTGACGGGAGAGGAGACGGTGCTGGACCTCTACTGCGGCATCGGCACCATCACCCTGTGCCTGGCCCGGAAGGCCAAGCGGGTGGTGGGGGCTGAGGTGGTGCCCCAGGCCATCGAGGACGCCCGGGAGAACGCCCGCCGCAACGGCGTCGGCAACGTGGAATTCTTCTGCGGCGACGCCGCCGATATCGCCCGGCGTTTCGCCGAGGCGGGGGAGCGCCCCGACGTGGTGACGGTGGACCCGCCCCGGAAGGGCCTGGCCCCCCAGGTGGTGGAGTCCATCGCCCAAATGGCCCCCCGGCGGGTGGTCTACGTCTCCTGCGACCCGGCCACCCTGGCCCGGGACGTGAAGCGGTTTTCTGAGCTGGGCTACGCCGCCCAAACCGCCGCCGCCGTGGACCTCTTCCCCCGCACCGCCCACGTGGAGAGCGTGGTGCTGCTGACCCGGACAGATCAACGGCTCACCGCTCAGTGAAATAGATATGGATATTTTTGAAATTGACGGCAGGCCCCCGCGCCTCATGGCTCAGCTTTTAGAGGTTTGGGAGCGCTCCGTCCGAGCGACCCACCTGTTTTTATCGGATGCGGAACTCGCCCGCATCAAGGTTTTTGTCCCCACGGCACTGCGGGACGTTCCCCACTTGGTGACGGCGGAGCGGGAATCCGGGCGGCCTGTGGCATTTCTGGGTGCAGACGGACATCGACTGGAAATGCTGTTCCTATCTCCAGAAGAGCGGGGCCGGGGCTTGGGGCGGGCACTGCTGACGTACGCAATCCAGCGTTACGGTGTGAATGAGCTCACCGTCAACGAGCAAAACCCGGAGGCGGTGGGCTTCTACGCCCATATGGGCTTTCACGTTTACCAGCGGACCGAGCAGGACGGGCAAGGGGCTCCCTACCCTCTTTTGTATATGAGGACCCGCCGTCCTCCTCCCAATGAAAAAGGATAAAATGTCCGGCCCCTTGAGGGGCCGGACATTTTTCAAATTGCCTCTTTCCCCTTGTTCTCCCGAAACATAAGCCCCTTCTCGTACCGCTCGATCTTGTAATCCAGCCGGTCCAGAGATGCCTGCATATCCGCCATCCTGGCCCTGAGCTGCTCCCGCTGTTCCACCAGGAGCTCCCTCCGGGCGTCAATGGTGCCGTCCCCCTGCTGGTAGAGGGCCACGTACTCGATGAGGGCCTCGATCTGCACCCCGGCGGAGCGCATGCACTTCATCAGCTCCACCCAGCCGCAGGAGGCCTCGTCGTAATCCCGGATACCGCTCTTGTTCCGGGGCACGGCCGGGATAAGCCCGATGCGCTCATAGTAGCGCAGGGTGTCGGCTGTGATATCATATTTCCGGCTGACTTCGGCGATGGTCATGACCCTCTCCTCACCTTCCAAACACTTCCGCGGCCTGGCGCATGTTCTCCCGCACCGGCACCCGGAAGGGACAGCGCCCCTCGCAGGCCCCGCAGGCGACGCACTCCGAGGCGGTGTGGGCCAGCGCGGCGTAGTGCTCCCGCACGGTCTCAGGCACCATGCCCTGGGCCTTGGTCAGATTCAAAAACTTGGTGACGGCGGCGATATCGATGCCCACGGGGCAGGGGGCGCAGTGGCCGCAGTACATACAGTGCCCCTCCCATTTGATGCGGGGAAAATCGGCGAAGGCCGCGGCGTAGTCCCGCTCGGCCTCGGTGGCCGTCTCATAGGCCAGGGAGGCCTTCAGATCCTCCACGCTCCTGGCCCCCGACATGACGCAGGCCACGGCGGGCCGGGTGAGGGCGTAGTGAATGCACTGGACGGCGGTGAGGGCCTTGCCCGCCGGGGAAAGGCCCTCGTCCAGCAGGTCCCCGCCGCCGAAGGCCTTCATCACCGTGATGCCCACCCCAAGCCGCTGGCAGGTCTCATAGAGCCGCTCCCGGTCCGGGTCCATGTTGGTGAGGACCCCCTCGTACTTCTCGTCGGCCCAAAGCTGCTCGATGTCCTCGCTGCCGGGCTGGAGGTCGTAGCAGGGGTTGACGGCGAACATGAGCACGTCCACCAGCCCGCTCTCCACGGCGGCCAGGGCGGCCAGAGGGTTGTGGCTGCTGACGCCGATGTGCCGGATCTGTCCCGCCGCCTTCCGCTCCTGGGCGTAGGCCATGACCGGCCCCTTCTCGATCTGCTCCCAGAGCTCGGGGGAGTCCACATAGTGGATCATGCCGATGTCCACGTAGCCGGTGCCCAGGTTGGCCAGGAGGGTCTCGAAGGCGGCCTTCACCTCCCCCGGCTCCCGGGTGGCCCGGTACTGCCCCTGATCCCAGATGGAGCACAGGTGGCACTGGAGGATGAAGTCCTCCCGGCGGCCCCGGATGGCCTCTCCCACCCGGCGCTGGAGGTCGGGGTTGGGGCTGTACAGGTCCATGCAGTTGACGCCGGCGGCCAGCGCGGTTTGGAACATCTCCCGGGCAAAGCCATCGTCCTTCAAGAGGAAGCCTTCACAGCCCAGGGCGATCTCGCTGACCCTCAGGCCGGTGCGGCCCAGTGTGCGGTATTTCATGACAGAACTCCCTTTTCTCGTTTTCTCTATCATACTACCTGGAGCCCGCTCCAAGTCAAGAGGTATTTCTCTTATTTCAGGCCTTGGATCCAGTTTTCCAGCTCCCGCTCCGGCGTGGCGAGCCGGGTGCCGTTGAATGTAAGGCTCACGCCCTTCTCCACCCGGGCCCCGGGGCAGAGCGCCTCCACGTCCTTCACCGTGTGCCCCGGCCAGCCGCCGCTGGTCACCAGGGGAATGACGGTTTTCCCGGCCAGGCCGTTTTCCGTCAGGAACGTCCGCATGGCAGGGGCCATGGTGTACCACCACACCGGAATGCCCAGAATGATTCGGTCATAGCCGCTCAGCTCCACACCCAGGGGACGGATATCCGGGCAGAAATCCGCCTCCACCTCCCGGCGGCCCTGCTCCACCACGCTGTCGTAATCCCCCTCGTAGGGGCTGACCGTCTGGATCTCCGCCACGTCACAGCCCAGCGCCTCCCGGACCCGACGGGCGATCCCCCCGGTGTTTTGGGTGTAGGAATAATAAACCAATAATGTTTTCATCTTTTTCTCCTATCTCTTGTCCAGATCCACAAGCTCATACTGCCGCCCGCCCAAACCCAGGGCCGCGGCGGCCTCCACGGTGTGGATGCCGTGGAGGGATTCCATCCGCTCAATCAGGGCCGCCCTGCCCGGGTCGGGAGAGGCGTATACCGCATCCACGCAGGCCTGGTCCAGCGCCACCGGGTCCAGGGAGGCGAAAATGCCGATGTCGGCCATCTCCGGCTCGGCGGGGTCGGCGGAGCAGTCGCAGTCCACGCTGAGCCGGTTGGCCACGCTGACATAGGCCAAATTTTCCCGGCCCAGATAGTCCATGACCGCCTTGTCAGCGTCGGCCATGGACTCCAGAAAGGCCTCGTGGTCGGCGGTCATGATGGCCTCAAAGGACTGGTCAGGGCCACCGGAGCAGTGGATGTGCCCCTTGCCCCGGGCGGAGGCCACCCCGATGGACATGTTTTTCAGCGCCCCGCCGAAGCCCCCCATGGCGTGGCCCTTGAAGTGGGAGAGCACCAGCATGGAGCCGTAACGGGCCAGATGGCTCCCCACGAAATTCTCCTTCAGGCGAGCCCCGCCTTTTACGGGCAGGGCCAGCTCTCCCTCCTCGTCCATCAGGTCGCAGGGGGCGATGTCCAGAAAGCCGTGGTCACGGAAGGTCTGCCAGTGGGCCCGCACCGTGTTCCGCCCGCCCTCGTAGGCGGTGTTGCACTCCACGATGGTGCCCTCCAGCTCCGTCACCAGCTCCCGGATTAGGCCGGGCTGGAGAAAATTGTGTCCCCCCGGCTCCCCGGTAGAGATCTTCACGGCCACCTTGTCCCGGAGCTTTATCCCCAGAGCGCCGTAGGCCCTTTTCAGCCCCGCGGGGCTGATGTCCCTTGTAAAATAAACCTTTGCCTGTTCCATGGTCCTCCCCCTCAACTCAGTTTTTCGTAGTCCTCGCTGCGCACCGGCTCCAGCCATTCGTTGGCGCCGTCCGGGCAGGGGATCTCCACCGCCAGATGGGTGAACCAGCTGTCACCGGCGGCGCCGTGCCAGTGCTTCACCTCCGGCGGGACCACCACCACGTCTCCGGCCCGGAGCGCCCGGGCGGGCTCCCCCCAGGCCTGGTACCACCCCCGGCCGCCGGTGCACAGCAAAATCTGTCCGCCGCCCGCGCCGTGGTGGATGTGCCAGTTGTTCCGGCACCCCGGCTCGAAGGTCACGTTCCCGATGACCACGCCCCGATCCGTCAGCATCTTCAAATAGCTTCTGCCGGAAAAATACGTTCCGAAGGGATTCTCCTCCCCTCTGGGAAAGATCTCTCCTTGGTATCCTTCTTCCATACCCGCTCGCTTCCTTTCGTTTGATAAACCAACCCTACTCCTTGGAGTGAACTCCATGTCAAGGGGTTTTTGCAAAATTTTTCGGCGGCCACGGCCCCCTGCCTGGACACCTGGCCCATTCCGTGGTACCATCTTTACCATACGCCAAACACAGGGCGGCCCCCGCCCCACGGAGAAAGGAGCTCTTTATGCTGGACCCAAATGCCTATCTGGCCTCGTTCCTCCCCGCCCTCCAGGCCCGCTTCGGCCCCCGCCTCGTCTGCGCGGGCCTCCAGGGCAGCTATGGCCGGGGGGAGGCCGCCGAGACAAGCGACCTGGACCTGGTGGTCATCCTGGACACCCTCGGTCCCGGCGATCTGGACGCCTACGACGCGCTTTTGTCCGCCCTGCCCCACCGGGAGCTCATCTGCGGCTTTCTCTCCGGCCGGGAGGAGCTGGCCTGCTGGGACCGGGGCGAGCTCTTCCAGTTCTACCGGGACACCACGCCCCTTTTGGGCTCCCTGGAGTTCCTCGCCCCCATGGCCGGGCCGGACTGCGCCCGGCGGGCCGTCCACACCGGCGCCTGCGCCCTCTACCACGCCTGCGTCCACAACCGGCTCCACGAGAAGGACCCGTGCCTCCTCCAAGGGCTTTACAAATCCGCCCTCTTTACCCTCCAGGCCAAACATTTCGCGGACACCGGCGTCTACCTCCGCCGCCACGGTGACCTGCTCCCCGCCCTCTCCGGGGCGGACCGGGCCATTGCAGCCACCGCCCTGGAGCTCAAGGGCCGGACCCCGGAGCCCGGGGAGGTGGACACCCTCACCGCCCCCCTGCTCTCCTGGGCGGGCGGGCTGATCCGGGTCTTTTGCCCGGTCTGACCGGACGCAATATCTCACAAGACAGCCCCGCCCTTTTCCGATATACTTCCTCTGATAAAGGAGTTGAGCTCATGGCCCAGGACCGGCGCGTCGTCCTCTATGACCAGGACTTGAAATTGGAGGCCTACCTGTTCCAGGGGGTCATGCAGGCCTTCCCCAGCCACTTTCACGACTACTACTTCATCGGCTTTCTGGAGCAGGGCCTCCAGGAGGCCACCTGCAAGGACTTCGTCTGCCAAACCGGGCCGGGGTCCCTGCTGTTGTTTAACCCCGGCGACGTCCACGCCTGCCGTCCGGTGGACGACCGGCCGCTGGATTACCGCTGTCTCAACGTCCCCGTGGAGACCATGGAGCGGGCGGTGCGGGAAATTACCGGCTCCCCCGCCCTGCCCCGGTTCACCTCCAACCTGGTCCCGGACGCCGAGCAGGTCCCCGCCCTGCGGGCCCTCCACACCCTCATCATGGAGGAGGCCAAGGACTTTGATAAGGAGGAGACCTTCCTCCTCCTGCTGGGCCAGCTCCTCACCGACTACGCCGGGGAGCCCCTCGCCCCGCCCGCCTCCGGCGGGCCGGAGGTGGACGCCGTGCGGGACTACCTGTCCCGGCATTACGACCGGCGGGTGGTCCTGGACGACCTCAGCGCCCTCACCGGCTGGAGCAAATACCGCCTCATCCGGGCCTTTACCCGGGAAATGGGCATCACCCCGTACAGCTACCTGGTCACCGTCCGGGTGGGGGAGGCCAAAAAGCGGCTGGAGGCGGGGGCCACCCCCCTGGACGCCGCCCTCTCCTGCGGCTTTGCCGACCAGAGCCACTTCTCCAACCACTTCAAGCGGCTCATCGGCCTCACCCCCCGGCAGTACGCCAATATCTTCACCAAGGAGGAACCCCGCCGTGCCTGACTCCAGCCGCCTGAGCGGCCACCTGGCCGCCTTTTTCACCATCTTTTTCTGGGGGACCACCTTTGTCTTTACCAAGTCCCTGCTGGCCTCCCTCTCCCCGGTGGAGATCCTGTTCTGCCGCTTCGCCCTGGGCTATCTGGCCCTCCTCGCCATCCGCCCCCGGCGGCTGAAGCCGGAACAGCCCAGGGAGGAATTCCTCTTCGCCGCCGCGGGACTGTGCGGAGTGACCCTCTATTTCCTCTTTGAGAACGTGGCCCTCACCTTCACCCTGGCCTCCAACGTAGGGGTCATCGTGGCGGTGTCCCCCCTCTTCACCGCCCTGCTGGCCCCCCGCTTTCTGGACGGGGAGCGGCCCGGCGCCCGGTTCTTCGCGGGCTTCGCCGCCGCCATCGCCGGGGTGGCGTTGGTGAGCTGGGGCGGCGGCGGGGTGGCATTGGACCTCCGGGGCAGCCTGCTGGCCCTGCTGGCGGCCCTGGTGTGGGCCTGCTACTCCATCCTCACCCGGAAGATCGGCACTTTGGGCTACGACAACATTTTGTGCACCCGCCGGGCCTTCTTTTACGGCCTTGTGTTCATGATCCCCGCCCTCTTCCTCATGGACTTCCACCCCACCCTGGCGGTGCTGCTGCGGCCCGCCAACCTGGGGGGCCTTCTCTACCTGGGGCTGGGAGCCTCGGCGGCCTGCTTCGTCACCTGGGGCTTCGCCGTGCGGCGGCTGGGGGCGGTGGCCACCACCGTGTACATTTATCTGGTCCCCCTGGTGACCGTGGCCGCCTCCGCCCTGGTGCTGGGGGAGCGGCCCACCCCCGCAGCCCTGGTGGGCATGGCGCTCATTTTGGCGGGGCTGTTCCTCTCGGAAAAACGCGGCGGACAGCCGAAGGAAAAGGAGATGGCCGCATGAATCCAGCGGAAGAGAAATGTGTGATGGTGGCCGACGAGGCCCTCCCCACCGGGGTGCTGGCCAACACCGCCGCCATCCTGGGCATCACCCTGGGGGCCCGGTACCCCGAGGTGGTGGGCCCGGACGTCACCGACGCCTCCGGCGTCACCCACCCCGGCATCACCACCTTCCCCGTCCCCATCCTGAAAAGCGATGCCGAGGGGCTGCGCGCCCTGCGCCAACGGCTGAAGGACCCCGCCTTTCAGGAGGTGTTCACCGCCGACTTCTCCGACGTGGCCCAGAGCTGCCAGGTCTATGACGAGTACGAGGCGAAGGCCGCCCGCACCCCGGAGGACGGCCACAGCTATCTGGCCCTGCTCCTCTGCGGGCCGAAAAAGCAGGTCAACAAGCTCACGGGGAGCCTGCCGCTGCTGCGGTAGGACAACCATCGAAAAACAACGTGTTTTTAAGGGGGAGACGCCGCCGGCAGGGCGGCGTCTCCCCCTTTTCCCCAACTGGGCATGGACAGCGGGCATTTATCTGTGGTAGTATATGGCTATTGATTGACACAAACCGGATGGATGTGAGTTTGCGATGGAATACAAAAACCTGATCCTCACCCGTAACGACCGGCTGGTCCTGGACTCTTACGGCAGCCTGCTGGACGGGCTGGCCGACTACATGGGCGAGGGGTACGAGATGGTCCTCCACAGTCTGGAGGATTTGGAACACTCCGTGGTGAAGATCGTCAACGGCCACCACACCGGCCGCAAGACGGGGGCCCCCATCACCAACCTGGCTTTGGACATGCTGGGCCGCATCACCGAGCAGGAGGGCTCCACCTTTATCTCCTACTTTACCCAGAACAAGAAGGGGGAGCCGCTGAAGGCGGCCACCATCGCCATTCGCGGGGAAAACCGGCGGATCATCGGCCTTCTGTGCATCAACTTCTATCTGGACACCCCCTTTTCCCAGATCCTCTCCATCTTCACTCCCCCCGCCGCGGCCCCCGCCCGGGTCACCGAGACCTTCAGCGACAACACCGCCGAGCTGGTGGAGCAGGCGGTGGAGCAGGCCCGTAAACACGTGGAGGCCCAGCCCTCCGTGCCCTCCTCCCTCAAGAACCGCCAGATCGTGGCCCACCTTTACGCCCAGGGCATCTTCAACATGAAGAGCGCCGTGGACCTGGTGGCGGAGGCTATGGGCATCTCCAAAAACACCGTCTACCTCCACCTCCGCCACACCAAACAGGGTGAATAAAATACGCGGCACAAAACGCGCCAAGGGCGGCGCCGGGATACCCCGGCGCCGCCCTTTTGTCCGAGTTTACTTTTGAACCCAAATATTTCCCAGCAGCCTTTGTACCATTTTAACAAAAGACTAAAATAATTTTTATTTATAAAATCTATTGAATGAAATAAATTTTAGTGTTACACTGGTGATACTGAGAAAGGCGCAGCACGGCGCGTTTCGCAAGAGAGAAAGGAGAACTGCTGTTATGAAGCTCATCGAAACCAAGAACGCCCCCGCCGCCATCGGGCCCTATTCCCAGGGCTGGGTCTCCAGAGGCCTGGCCTTCACCTCCGGCCAGATCCCCGTGGACCCGGCCACCGGCGCCGCCCCCGAGGGCATCCAGGCCCAGGCCGAGCAGAGCTGCAAGAACGTGGGGGCCATCCTGGCCGCCGCGGGCACGGGCTTCGACCGGGTGGTCAAGACCACCTGCTTCCTGGCCGACATGGCCGACTTCGCCGCCTTCAACGAGGTGTACGCCAAGTACTTCACCAGCAAGCCCTCCCGCAGCTGCGTGGCGGTGAAGGACCTGCCCAAGGGGCTGCTGTGCGAGATCGAGGCCATCGCCGAGGCGGACTAAGGTCCCCGCTGACCGCCGAACATCAACAGACAGGGAGGAATCATTTTATGGTCGATTTTACCAGCAAGAGCATCAACTTCGACATTCTCCGCCAGCGGGCCTATAACCTGCGCTGGGCCGAGGTGCCCGAGGGGGTCATCCCCCTCACCGCCGCCGACACCGACTTCCCGCCCGCCCCCGAGATCAGCCAGGCCCTTGTGGAGTACATCCAGGGCGGCTACTTCTCCTACACCCCCAAACGGGGCTTCCCCTCCTTCAAGAAGGCCATCTCCAAGGCCCTGAAAGAGCGCAAGAACGAGATCGTGGACCCCGAGCTCATCCTGCCCATCGACAGCGCCGCCCGGGGCATGAGCGCCATCGCAAAGGCCGTCCTCCAGCCCGGGGACGAGGCGCTGGTCTTCGACCCCGTCGACTTCCTCTTCAAGACCTCCATGGAGGCCGCCGGGGCCACCGTCAAGCTCTTCCCCATGACCTTCCGGGAAGACGGCACCATCGACTTTTCCGACCTGGAGCGCTACATCACCCCCAAGACCAAGATGCTGGGCCTGTGCAACCCCCACAACCCCCTGGGCAAGGTCTACCCCCTGGAGGACCTGGACCACATTTTGAAGCTGTCCGAGAAGTACGGCTTCTACATCATGAACGATGAGATCTGGTCCGACATCGTCTACCCCGACGCCCAGTTCAACAGCCTTCTGAACCTGGGCAACGAGCGGAACATGCGCACCCTCTCCGTCTTCGGCTTCTCCAAGAGCTTCGGCATCGCCGGGCTGCGGGCGGGCTGCGTCTACTGCCAGGACCCGGAGCTCTTTGAGCGGGTGGTGGCCGCCTCTCTGGTGGAGACCACCATCGGCGGCATCGACGCTCTGTCCCAGGTGGCCGGACAGGCCTGCGTGGAGCGGTGCTACTACTGGGTGGACGAGTTCATGGCCCACGTCACCGGGAACCGGGACTACGCCCTGGAGCGGCTCAACGCCATGCCCGGGGTGAGCTGTTACAAGCCCCAGGCCACCTTCGTCATCTTCCCCGACGTCTCCGGCGTGGGAATGGAGGCCGAGGAGCTGGTCAACTACCTGGCCGAGAAGCACAAGGTCTCCATCGTCCCCGGCGGCGCCAAGTTCTTCGGTCCCGGCTCCGCGGGCCATGTGCGCATCTGCCTGGCCACCAGCCGGGAGGTGCTGTCCGAGGGCCTGGACCGGGTGGAAAAGGGCATCCGGGAGATCCTCGGCAAATAACGTCCCCTTGTATTGTCCCAGCGAGAAGAGAAAGGAAGAAACCGCCCCCGCGTAAGAGAAAGGATGGGTCTGTATGGCAAAAATGCTTATCGCGATCCTGTACATCGTGGCGATCCTGCTGATCGGCATCTTCGCCGGCCGCAAGGTCAAGACGGCCGACGACTTCGCCACCGCCAACCGCGACATCCCCTTCTGGACCAACGTGTTCTCCATGTCCTCCGCCTGGATCGGCGCCGGCTCCACCCTGGGCTGCGCCAGCATGTGCTACGCCTACGGCATCTCCGGCTTCTATCTGGCCATCGCCGTGGGCGTGGGCGCCGTCATCTCCAGCCTGGTCTTCGCCAAGAAGATCCGGGGGGAGAACGTGAGCACCATCCCCGAGCTCATCCGCAAGCACCTGGGCGCCAAGTGCGCCAACTGCATCGCGCTGCTGTCCATCTTCGCGGTGTTTTCCATCGTGGCCTCCCAGATCCGCTCCCTGGGCACCATCCTCATCATGTTCGTGCCCAGCCTGGACCTGCTGACCGCCATGGTCATCATGACCGCCGTTATGCTGGTCTACACCGTTCTGGGCGGCATGGCCGCCGCCACCAAGACCGACAAGCTGAACATCGGGCTGATGGTCCTCTCCGTGCTCATCATCCTGCCCATCCTCTCCATCGTCAAGACCGGCGGCGTGGCCAACATGATGGCCACCATCGAGGCCGCCGACGTCCAGAAGGTCCAGATCGGCGGGCTGCTGCCCGTGGTCACCATGTTCAGCTCCATGTTCTTCTACTGCACCAACAGCCTGATGAACAGCGAGAACTTCCTGCGCATCTGCGGCGCCCGGAGCGCCGAGGAGGCCCGGGGCGCCTCCCTCACCGCCTCCCTGATGATCTACTTCCCCTATCTGCTGTTCGCCAGCTTCGTGGGTCTGGCCGGCTGCGCCCTCATCCCCAACCTGGGCACCTCCGACTCCATTCTCCCCGCCATGGTGGACCAACTGGCCGGCCCCGTGCTGGGCGCCGTGCTGCTGGCCGCCCTGCTGGCCGCCGTCATGGGCACCGCCGGGTCGGTCACCATGCTCACCTCCGTCACCATCTCCCGGGACGTCATCGGCCGCTTTGTCAAGATGGACGACAAGAAGCTGCTGGCCACCCAGCGGGTGTGCATGATCCTGGTGGCCGCCCTGGGCATCGTGGTGGGCTACTTCGGCTCCTCCATCGTGGCCATCATGGAAGACGTGAGCGCCCCCAGCAACGCAGCCCTGGTGCCCATCTTCTGCGGGCTGTTCTTCTGGCGCAAGAAGATGAACTCCACCGGCACCCTCATCACCATCGCCGTGGCCGTGGTCTCCACCCTGGGCTACTGGGCCCTGGGCTCCCCCCTGGGCATCAGCCACTTCGTCTTCGGCCTCATCTGCTCCACCATCACCATGTTTGCCGCCAACCTCATCTGCTACAAGCCCTCCGAAGCTCCTGTCCAGCAGTAAGCGGGGCCGTACCACCATCAGAAAGGAGTCGTCAATATGGGCATTATCGACTACGTCATCATCATCGTCGGCTGCGGCATCGGTATCGCCGTGTTTTACAACATGATCAAGGAGTCTCTTAGGAAGTAAGCCTCTCACCTCTCTCCGCAGGCTGGGAGCCGGAGCGTGTCTCCGGCTCCCAGCCTGCGTTTTTCCGCGGTCCGTCCCTCCCGGAAAATCCGCAAAATCGATCCGCGGCGCCGCGTCCGGTGGACGCGGCGCCGTTATTTTTTTGTCTGGCGCGCAAACTATCCTGTGCGTCTTTTCCGCCTTGATGTGCGACAATTTCATTTCCTTTTATGTCACCTCTGGACACCCGCCCAGTTCCATGATACCATAGTTTCAAACTGTGTTAAGGAGGTCTTTCCATGCCGAAACAGACCCTTCTCCTATATGATCCCCACGGCGCCCCCTGGGTCCCCAAGCTGCGGCAGATGTGCGCCATCCAGGGCCTTCGCCTGCGGACGGTGGAGGACGCCGACCTGGGCCGTCCGGTGGCCGCCCTGGCCGAGGGGCTCCGCCCCGCCGGAGAGGTCCAGCCCTTTCCGCCCATCCCCGAGCCCGTGCTGGTCTTCTGCTCCGTCGGCTCCCAACAGCTGGACCGGCTGCTCCAGGCCTTGCGGAAAATGGAGGTGCCCCGGACCTGTCTGAAGGCGGTGCTGACCCAGAGCAACGCCCAGTGGCCCTTCTACACCCTCTATGAGGAGCTCAGCCGGGAGCGGGAGGCCATGCCCGGCTGAGGGCCGTCCTGTTTTTCCGAATTTTGACCCTTTTTCCCGGAATTGCTCTTGCAGTGTTCCCTCCCATGGGGTAAACTAGATTTTTGGAATATTTCTTGTCGCGGAAAGGCGGTGCCCCATGGATTACGACCAGCTTCTCTCCCTCGCCACCGACCTGGGGTTCGGCCTTTTGGAGTGCGGGGCGGAGATCTACCGGGTGGAGGAGTCCATCCAGCGGCTTCTCCAGGCCTACGGCGTGCCCCAGGCCGACCCCTTCGTGATCCCCAACTGCATCATCGTCAGCATGGTCACCCCCGACGGGGTGCCCATGACCCAGGTGCGGCGGATGCCCTCCCATGGCACCGATATCGACCTGCTGGAGCGCTACAACGACCTGTGCCGGTCCCTGTGCCGGGAGACGCCGCCCGTAGCCGAGGCCCGGCAGCGGCTTCTGCGGATCAGCCAGCACCGGCGGGAGTACCCCCTGGCGGTGCAGATGACGGCCTACGCCGTGGCCGGCGCCGCCTTCTCCCTCTTTTTCGGCGGCACCCCCCGGGACGCCCTGTGCGGCGGGCTGTGCGGCCTGGCCATCGGGCTGGCCCTCACCGCCATGACCTGGCTGAAAACCAACCTCTTCTTCAAGTCCATGCTGGGCGCGGCCCTGTCCGCCCTGCTGGCCGTCTTCCTCACCCATATCGGCATCGGCCAGCACAGCGAGAAGATCATCATCGGCGCCCTGATGGCCCTGGTCCCCGGCATCATCTTTACAAACGCCATCCGGGACGTCATGGCCGGGGACATGGTGGCGGGCATCAGCAAGATCGCCGACGCTTTGCTCACCGGCGTCTCGGTGGCCCTGGGCACCGCCTTCGCCCTGGGGCTCACCCGGCTTTTCTGGGGGGTGTGAGGATGGGGGAGACGTTTTTGTATCTGCTGCCCGTGCTCTTCGCCTTCATCGGGGCCGGGGGCTTCGCCGTCATCTACAACATCCACGGCGGCGGCATCCTGATCTGCGCCTTCGGCGGGGCCCTGGGCTGGCTGGTGTACCTGGCCTCCGCCCCCCTGCTGCAAAGCGAGATCACCCAGTCTTTTCTGGCCGCCATCGTCATTTCCGCCTATTCCGAGGCCATGGCCCGCGTCCGCAAATGCCCGGTGACGGGTTACCTGCTGGTGGCCTCCTTCCCACTGGTCCCCGGCGGGGGCATCTACTACACCATGGAACACGCCATCAACGGGGAGATCGACCTGTTTTTGTCCACCTTCCTCCATACCCTGGGCATCGCCGGGGCCCTGGCGGTGGGCGTTCTGCTGGTCTCCTCCGCCGTGCGCATGTGGACCAACTATCATCACCGCCGGGTCCTCTCCCGGCACAGGGAGGACCGCCCATGACCGCCTACCGCTGGCTCTTGTTCGACGCCGACAACACCCTTTTCGACTTCGACGCCGCCGAGGAGTTTGCCCTCACCCGCACCCTGCTCTACTACGGGCTGGACGCCGGGGAGGAGATCAAGGCCCGCTACCGGGCCATCAACTCCGCCCTCTGGGCCGCTTTTGACCGGGGCGAGATCGCCCAGGAGGACCTGGTGATCCAGCGCTTTGCCCGTTTTTTGGAGGGGGAGGGCCTCTCCGGGGACCCGGAGGCCTGGAACCGCAGCTACTTAGACCGCCTGGCCGGCGGCAGCGTCCTGCTGCCCGGGGCGGAGGCCCTCTGCCGGAAGCTGGCCGGGCGCTACACCCTGGCCCTGGTCACCAACGGGGTGCCCTATGTCCAGCGCCGCCGTCTGGAGCGCTCCCCCCTGGCCCCCCTCTTCGGGGACCGGGTCTACATCTCCGGCGAGCTGGGCTGCCGCAAGCCGGAGAAGGAGTATTTTGACAAGGTCCTGGCCGCTCTGGGCATCGAAAGCCGGCGCAAATACGCCCTGGTCATCGGGGACAGCCTCTCCAGCGACATCAAGGGGGCCTTCAACGCCCGGCTGGACAGCGTTTGGCTCAACCGCCGCGGCACGGCGCCGGGGCCCATCTCCCCCACCTATGAGGTGACCTGTTTCGCCGAGCTGGAAGCCCTGCTCCTGCCCTGATTTTTTTGCCCTCAAAGTCGATTTTTGGGGGATTTTCCATGATCTCATTGTTTTAGGAGTGATTTTCTTGTCCGAGCCCAACCACCCTTCCCAGCCCCGTCCCCGCCGGGACCACAGCCCCGCCGCGCCCCCTGTCTGGCTTTTGGCCGTCCTGGCGGTATGCGTGGGGCTTTTGATCCTGCTTATCCTGACCCGTTCCGGGGCTGAGGCTGGCCAGGCCGTCGAATCGGTCCCCCCCGCCGCCACTGCCGCTCCGGACCCCACGCCCACGCCGGAGCCCACACCCACCCCGGAGCCGGAGCCCGATTACACCCAGCCCGTGCCCCTGGGGGAGAAGGTGGAGATGGAGTGGTTCTCCGACGCCGTATTTATCGGCGACTCCCGCACCGACGGCTTCAAGCTGTACAGCGGCATCTCCGGGGCCGACTTCCTGGACTATACCGGCATCACCGTCTTTGACGTGATGGAGGGCAAGAAGGTCATCCGGGTGGACGGCGGGAAGGTCTCCGTGCTGGACGCCTTGGCCCGGAAGCAGTACGGCAAGGTCTACATCTCCCTGGGGGTCAACGAGCTGGGTTACTATGATCCCCAGGGCTTCGCCGACACTTATGGCCAGTTTATCGACGCCGTCCGCGCCTGCCAGCCGGAGGCCGCCGTCTACGTCCAGTCCATCATCCCCGTCAACACCGGCAAATGCAAGGCCAACGACATCCCCTATTACGTGACGAACGAGGGCATCGCCAGCTATAACGAGGCGTTGGCCGCCATGGCCGCCGAGAAAAAGGTCCCCCTCATCAACGTCTCCGAAGCCCTGGTGGATGAGACCGGCGAGGTCCCCCGGGAGGACTCCGCCGACGGCGTCCACTTCCAAAAGACCGGCTACGTCAAATGGCTGGATTACCTTATGACCCATACGGGCCACTGAGTTCAAAAACAGGAAGGTATCTCTCATGAAAAAATTACTTGCTGGAATCACCTCTCTGGCCCTCTGCCTCTCCCTCACCGCCTGCGGCGGGGACGGGAAAAAGGCCTTTGACCCCTCTGCCGACGCCGAGACCCTTTTGAACTCCGGCGCCTTCTCCGAGTCTTTGACCGAGATCGACCAGGATACCGCCTGCCTTCTCTACGGCATCGACGCCTCCACCGTCACCGCCTGCGCCGTTTACGGCTCCACCGGGGCCACCGCCGAGGAGCTGGCCATCTTCACCCTCAAGGACTCTGACGCCGCCGGGACCGCCCTGTCCGCCCTCCAGCTTCGGGTGGAGGACCGGACCGAGGCCCTGGCCAGCTACCTCCCCAACGAGATCACCAAGCTCCAGAGCGCCGTCACCGAGGCCAGGGGCAGCTCCGTCCTGCTGGTCATCGCCGCCGACTACGGCCCCGTCGACACCTTCCTGGAGGGCTGAGGCTATGCTCCGCCGTCCATTCCGCCCCGTCTCTCTCGTCCTCGCCGCGGCCCTGCTCCTCTCCCTCCCCGGCCGGGCCCTTCAGCCCGCGCCCCGGGAAGCCGTCCCAGACGTTGTGGACGCCCCCGTCCTTTTTGAGTCCCCCCTCCCCGCCACCGACCCGGTGGACCCGGACTGGTTTTCCGACGCCGTCTTTATTGGGGACTCCCGCACCGAGGGGCTCCTATTGTACAGCACCCTCAGGGCCGGTCTGGGCCTGACCCACCCCGGCCTCAACGTGAACACCGCCCGGACCAAAGCCCTCTTCCCCCTGAAAGACGGGAAAGCCACCCTGGAGGAGGCCCTGTCGGGGGGCACCTGGCGCAAGGTCTATTTGATGCTGGGGGTCAACGAGGCCTCCTGGATGGACGAGGGGTCCTACTACGACGGCTACGCCGCCCTCATCGACCAGCTCCGGGATCTTCTCCCCGGGGCCCAGATCTACATCCAGACCCTTATCCCCGTCACCGCGGCCCGCTCGGAGGTCCAGGGCCCCGATAATGCCCGGCTGGCCCGCCGCAACGAGCTTCTCCTCCGTCTGGCCCGGGAAAAGCGGGTCTACCTGGTGGACACCGCCGCCGCCTTCGCCCCGCCGGGAGAGCCCCTTCCAGAGGAGCTGAGCACCGACGGCCTCCACTTCACCAAGGAGGGGCACCACCGCTGGATCGACTGCCTGGCCACCCACACCGTGGGCCTGTGAGCAAACAGGGACCTTCCCCCATAAGGGAACGCAAAAACAAAAACCCCCGGCTTCCATGGAAGCCGGGGGTTTTCTTTATTGATTTCCGTTTAGGATGGGAGAGACCACGGGCTTGCCCTCCCGGTCCAGCAGGGGGGTGAGCCCGCCGCCGTAGCCGTCCATGTGAAAGAGGTAGTTGACCCCGGTCTCCCGGTCCACCCAGACCTCCATCACCGTGGTGATCCCCTGCTTATAGACCCGCTGGAACCGGTCCTCTACCTTTGCCATAGCCCTCAGCCCCTCTCTTACCTCTGATACTCGAATTCCAGGTTGTACAGGCACACGATGTCCCCATCCTGGATGCCCATTTCCTCCAGCCGGGCGAAGAGCCCGGACTCCCGGAGCTGGCGGTCGAACCAGTTCTTGGACTCGTAGTCGCTGAAGTTGACGTTGGCCATCAGCTGGCGCAGCCAGGGCCCGTCCACCACCCAGGTGCCGTCCACCACCTCGATGGTGGGGGGAGTGGACATGTCCACCTCGGGGGGACGCTCCACGTAGGTGGGCTCGTACACCGTGATGGGGGGCAGCTCCCGCAGCTTCTCGGCGGCGGCCCACATCAGTTCCCGGGTACCCTGGTGAGCGGCGGCGGAGAGTTCGAAGAAGGGCAGGCCCAGGGCCTCCACGTGGGCCCGAAGAGCCTCCAGGCCCTCCCGGTCCTGGGCAATGTCCGTCTTGTTGCCCGCCACCAGCATGGGCCGGGTGGCCAGCGACCGGCTGTACTCGGCCAGCTCGGCGTTGATGGCCTCGAAGTCGGCCACCGGGTCACGGCCCTCGCTGCCCGAAACGTCCACCACGTGGATGAGGAGCCGGCAGCGGTCGATGTGCCGCAGGAAGTCGTAGCCCAGGCCCGCCCCCTCGGCGGCCCCCTCGATGATGCCGGGGATGTCCGCCAGCACGAAGGAGGTGTTCTCGTCCAGGGCCACCACCCCCAAATTGGGGGACAGGGTGGTAAAGTGGTAGTTGGCGATCTTGGGCTGGGCCCGGGTCACCACGCTCAAAAGGGTGGACTTGCCCACGTTGGGGAAGCCCACCAGGCCCACGTCGGCCAGCAGCTTCAGCTCCAGGGTCACCTCCCGCTCCTGGCCGGGGAGGCCGGCCTTGGCGAAGTGGGGCACCTGCCGGGTGGGGGTGGCGAAGTGCTGGTTGCCCCAGCCCCCCTTGCCGCCCTTGCACAAAACGAAGCGGTCCTGGCCCGCCATGTCGCAGATGATCTCCCCGGTGGCGGTATCCTTCACCACAGTGCCCCGGGGCACCCGGATCACCAGGTCCTCGCCGTCCTTGCCGGAGCAGCGCTTGCCCTGGCCGGGCATGCCGTCCGCCGCCACGTATTTGCGCTTGTAGCGAAAGTCCATCAGGGTGGACATGTGCCCGTCCACCGTCAGCACGATGTCGCCCCCCCGGCCGCCGTCGCCGCCGTCGGGGCCGCCCGCCGCCACGTATTTCTCCCGGTGGAAGGCCACCGCTCCATTGCCGCCGGTCCCCGCCCGCACGGTGATGCGGGCCTTGTCGATAAATCCGTTGTTTGCCATACAGGACACCTCCTCTTCTCTATTCTCCCCTCAACCAGAGGAAAAAACGCCCCGGACAACGTCCGGGGCGCTCCTTTTTCTCTACTTACTGAGCAATCTCAACAATAGAGACCTGCTTGCGGTCCTTGCCCAGACGGGAGAACTTCACCTTGCCGCTCCGCAGAGCGAAGAGGGTGTCGTCGCTGCCCTTGCCCACGCCCTCGCCGGGGTGGATGTGGGTGCCCCGCTGGCGCACCAGGATGTTGCCGGCCAGGACGAACTGGCCGTCGCCCCGCTTGACGCCCAGGCGCTGGGCGTGGGAGTCACGGCCGTTCTTGGTGGAGCCGCCGCCCTTTTTGTGGGCGAAAAACTGCAGTCCGATCTTCAGCATTGGTTTACACCTCCATGACGATGATATTGTCGGGATACTCCTCGTGGAGCTCTGTCAGGTAGAGCATGAGGCTTGCCAGAAGGGTCTGGCAGGTGCTCTCATTGGTCTGCCCCAGGCCGCCTGGGAGTTTCAGGGAAATAGACGCCTGCTTGGCGTTGGTCTTTACCGAGGCCTCCAGCCCCAGCACGTCGTTGACGGCGCACTCGACGAGCCGGACGGCGCTGGTGACGGCCGCGCAGAGGATGTCCTCTCCCGATTGGGCCAGGCCGCTGTGTCCTTCCACCTGGAAGCTCACAACGCGGTCGCCCTCCATATGAAACGCTGCGGTGATCATTACACGGAGATCTTGCCGATGGTCACCTTGGTATAGGGCTGACGATGGCCCTGCTTACGGCGGTAGTTCTTCTTGGGCTTATACTTGAAGACGATGATCTTCTTGCCCTTGCCGTTCTTGACGACGCTGGCGTCCACCTTGGCGCCCTCCACCACGGGAGTGCCGAAGGTAGCCTTGTCCCCGTCCAGGATGGCCAGGACCTTGTCGAAGGTCACGGCGTCCCCGGCCTCGTTGGGCAGCTTCTCGATGAAGAGGGTATCGCCCTCGGCCACCTTATACTGCTTGCCGCCGGTCTCAATGATTGCGTGCATGTGCTTTCAACTCCTTCAATACGGGCTCGCTGTCGGGGGCGGAGCGAAAAGGCTCACTTAAAGACCCATTCAAAGCGGCTTTGATAGTATATCAGCGCAAAATCGAAAAGTCAAGGCTTTGCGCCGTTTTTTCTGGTCGGGCTGCTTACGAATCCGCGGGCCGGCCGCCGCCGTGGACAAAAAGCCCCTCCGGCCTGTGCCGGAGGGGCTTCCCGCGTCTAAAAACAGTTCAGCCCCGCTGGGCCTCCTTGCTGGCCTTATCGGACTTCAGCCCCAACAGGAACAGGGCTACCAGTACCACGGCGATCACCAGCCCGAAGGGCCGGGTCACCATGCCCACCAGGTCCCCGGCGTACTGCATGAGGGCCCGGCGCAGGGCGGTGTCGGCGGTCCTGCCCACCAAAAGGCCCAGCACGAAGGGGGCGATGGGATAGTGGAACCGCTTCATCAGATAGCCCAGCACCCCGAACACCGCCAGCTGCACCAGGGCGAAGGGGGTGTTGGTGGTGCCGTAGGCCCCCACGGCGCAGAGGACGGCGATGAAGGGCATGAGCAGGTTCTCCGGCACCGACAGCAGCTTAATGGCGAAGGGGGAGCAGATAAAGGCCACCGCCCCCAGGGCCAGGGCCGCCACGATCAGCAGCAGGCACAGCCCGCACAGGAACCCGGGATTCTCAATGAGGAGGGTGGGGCCGGGCCGGAGGTTCATCACGTACATGGCCGAGAGGAACATGGCCACGGTGGAGCTGCCGGGGATCCCCAGGGCCAGGGCGGGGATAAGGGCCCCCACGGAACTGGCGTTGTTGGCCGTCTCGGCGGCGATGATGCCCTCCTCCGCCCCTTTGCCGAAGGTCTCCTTCTTTTTGGAGGCCCGCCGGGCCAGATCGTAGGAAAACCAGCAGGCGGCCGACTCCCCGATGCCGGGGATGAAGCCGATCCACATCCCCGCCAGCACCGAGCGGAGCATGTTGAACTTGTTCTTCAAAAAGGTGGCCGCCCGGATGATGGGGAACCCGGTCTTTTCCGGCATCCTGGGATGCCCCGGCCGGCTGAGGGTGTAGAGCACCTCCCCGATGCCGAAGAGGCCCAGCATGGCCACCACGCTGTCCACCCCGGACAGGAGCTCCGGCCGGCCGAAGGTGAACCGGAGCACCGACTGCACCCCGTCGGCCCCGCACATTGACACCAGGCACCCGCCCAGCGCGGCGATCCACCCTCTGGTCTTGCTCTCCCCGGAGAGGGAGCCGCAGACCAGCAGGCCGAACAGGCAGAAGAGGAAGGTCTCCCAGTCCCCGAACTTCAGGGCGATGGCCGTGATGAAGGGCTGGATGAGGAAAATGAGCACGGTGGCGGCAATGGTGCCGATGACCGAGGACACCACCGAGTAGCCCACCGCCTCCCGGCTCCTCCCCTGCCGGGTGAGGGCGTACCCGTCCATGCAGGTGGCCGCGGCGGCGGCGGTGCCGGGGATGTTCAAAAGGCTGGCCGTGATGCCGCCCGAGCCGATGGCGGCCACGAAGATGCCGATGAGCAGGGCCATGCCCTGGCCCGCCTCCAGCTTGAAGATGATGCCCAGGGAGAGGGCCATGCCCATGGTGGGGCCCAGCCCCGGCATGACCCCCACGAAGAAACCGCAGACCGTACCCAGCAGGAGGAATACCCACACCATGGGGTCGGCCAAATACTGGGCCGCCGCCTGGGGCAGAAAAAGCCATTCAGAAAACATATTCTTCCTCCCCCCTTACATCAGCCGCAGGTGAAGCACGCCGGGAATGGCCCAGAGGGCCAGTACGGCGTAGAGGACGGTCAGGCCCAGAAGCAGCGGCAGGGGCTTGTTCTCCTTCCGGCCGCACAGCAGAAGCATCCCCGCCAGATAGCCCGCCGTGGGCACCGGAAACCCCACCACGGAGGTCACGGCCAGGTAGGCCACCGTGATGAGGATGAGCAGGGCGGGCCACCCCGGGGCCCCCTCCGGGGGCACGGGGGCCGTCCTTCCCCGCCACAGGGCCGCCGTGTGGGCCCCGCCCAGGACCGCCACCGCCGCCGACAGCAGCAGGGGCAGGGCCCGGGCCTCGGACAGCCACCGGGCCGCCCCCGCCACGGGGACGGGGTTGCTGGGGATGGCCAGGGACAGCAGCAGAAACAGCAGGCCCAGGGCGGTGACCACCAGGCCTTCTCCGCTCCGGAGCAGTTTCTCACGGGTCATCGTATCCCTCCCATCGGTTTACTGGGGCCAGGGGGCGGCGTTTTCCGCCCGCTCGTTGGCCGGGAAAACAAAGTCCTCGATCCGGGGGATCTCAAAGCTCTCCGGGGACTTCCCCTCCGCCGTCATGCCCAGATCGTAGAGCCCCCAGGTATAGATGGACTCCAGCCGGGCGCACATCTCGTCGCTCTCCTCCCCCACTACATAGGCGGGGGTGAGGCTCTTGGAGGCGCAGAAGTCCTTCCACTCCTGGCTCTCCACCGCCGTCCGGAAGGCTCCCTCCAGGGCGGTCACCGCCTCGGCGGGGGTGTCACGGGGCACCCGGAAGCCCCAGTAGAGCAGGTCTTGGAGGCTGGACAGCTCTGGGAATTCCTCCAGCAGGGAGGGGGCCTCATAGCCGCCTTTGGCCGACTCCACCTTCAAGCTCTGGCCGTCACAGACCCCCAGGATGCGGATGTCCCCGCTCTGGGCCAGGTCCAGGATGTCGGAGGCGCCGCACCAGGACCAGGCCACCTCCCCGGCCACCACCTTCACGGCGGCGGCACGGCCCCCGTCGTAGGGCACAGAGTTGCCCGTCAGGCCCAGGGTGTCCAGCATGAGCTGGCCGGTGAGCTGGTTGATGGAGCCCAGACCGGCGTTGCCCCACTTCATCTGGGGGTCGGCCCGGATCGCCTCGAACAGGTCGGCGTAGGTCTCATAGGGCGAGTTCCCCGCCACGAACAGAACATAGGGGGAGGTGGCGGCATAGAAACCGTAGAAGTCCTCCCAGCCCAGGTCGGCATAGCCCAGGCACCGCCAGCCCGACACGGTGTGGGCCACATCCCCCAGCCAGGTATAGCCGTCATGGGCGGCGTTGTTGACCTGCTGCCCGGCGATGGAGCCGGAGCCGCCGGTGACGTTGACCACGGCAATGTTGGTCCCCAGGGTCTCCCCCATCAGCTTGGCAAGCTGGCGGTTGGCCGTGTCGGCGGTGCCTCCGGCGGTGTAGGCCACGTCCACGGTGATCTCCCGGCTGGGCCAGGGCTTGTCCCCGTCCGCCCCCGCCGGGCCGCAGCCGGTGAGCCCGGCGGTGAGCGCCAGGGCCAGCAAAAGGCTCACGTTCCTTTTTTTCATATGGTTCCTCCCCCTGTTTCCTTGAAGGTTTCAGATCCTATCATACCCGGCTCCGCCCGTCCGCGCAACATCATCGGAACGGAAACGGGCAAAGGCCGAATCGTACCCGATCCGGCCTTGTCCCCTGATTACAGCGCGCTGACCGCCTTTTCCATCCGCTCCACCGCGTCTTCCAGCGTGGCTCTGGGGCAGGCGATGTTCAACCGCATGTAACCCAGTCCGCCCCGGCCGAAGGTGGTGCCGTCGTTCAGGCCCAGCTTGGCTTTTTCAAAGAAGAATTTTTTCAGCGCCTCCTGGTCCATGCCCAGGTCCTTGCAGTCCAGCCACATGAGGTAGGTGGCCTCCGGCTCGGCCAGCTTGATCCGGGGGACCCGCTGGCTCAGGGCATCCATCAGGAAATCCCGGTTGCCCTGGAGGTACTCCATCATCTCATCGGCGTAGTAATCGCACTGGGTGTAGGCCGTGATGAAGGAAATCATGCCGAAGATGGTCCGGCCGTAGTTCTTATTGTTGACGATGGCGATCTGGATCTCGTCCCGCAGCCTCCGGTTGGGGATGATGGCGGCGCCGGTGCGGAAGCCGGCGATATTGAAGGTCTTGCTGGGGTTGATGAGCACGATGCAGTTGTCGGCGAACTCCTGGCTGATGGAGCCGAAGGGGATGTGCTTATACCCCTTGTAGGTCAGGTCGCAGTGGATCTCGTCGGAGATCACGATGACGCCGTGCTTGATGCACAGATCCCCGATCTGCTTCAGCTCGGCCAGGGTGTAGCAGCGCATGGCCGGGTTGTGGGGGTTGGAGAGGAAGAGCAGCTTGGCCCGGGGGTCCGCCAGCTTTTTCTCCAGATCCTCGAAGTCGATCTGATACTTGCCCTCGGCGTCCAGCACCAGCGGGTTTTCCACCACCTTGCGGCCGTTGTTCTGGATGATGGCCGGGAAGGGGGGGTAGATGGGGGGCTGGATGACCACATGGTCGCCGGGGTGGCTGAAGGCCCGGACGGCGTACATCAGGAAGGGGAGCACGCCGTTGGCGTACTTGACCCACTCGGGCTTCACGTCCCAGCCGAAGCGGACCTTCTCCCACCGGGCGGCGGACTCCTCAAAGGCGAAGGACTCGATGGGGTATCCATAGCAGGGGTGCTCGGCCCGGGCCTTGATGGCGTCGGCGATCTCCACGGGGACGGCGAAGTCGGTGTCGGCGATCCACATGGGGAGCACGTCGGCGGGATAGGCGGCGGCCTCGTACTTTTTACAGTCGGATGCCCGGCGGTTTACGATCTCATCGAAATTGTGTCTCATGTTTATTAAATTGCCTCCTTGCAAAAATCAGCGGATCAAAGCACGGCGAAAACGATGTAAGAAGCGATGATGGTGACGATGTAGCCGAAGGTCATGGGCAGGATGTTGCGCTTGCACACGGTGCTGGTATCCAGCTCGGCCATGCCGCTGACGGCGATCATGCCGCCGCAGAAGGGGGAGAAGCAGCGGCCCAGGCCGCCGGCCAGGTGCATGGGCACCACCAGCAGGGCGGTGGGGGCGCTCAGAGTCTCGGCGATCCCCGGGGCCAGCGGGCCGAAGGCGTACCAGGGGGCGTTGCCACTGCCGGTGAGGATGGCGGTGCCGAAGACGATGAGGCTCAGGGCCACGGCGGCGATCAGGGCGGCACCGGTCAGGTGGGCGCACCAGTTGGCCAGCACGTCGATGCCCTTGAGCTGCTTGATGGCCTCGGCAAAGACGCCGGCGGCGGAGATGAGGACGATGATCTTGTGGAAGTAGTCACCCATCCAGACCCAGAGCCGCTTCAGGTTGTCCATCAGGACGCTCATGTCCTTCTTCACGATCAGGTCCACGATGAAAAACAGGAAGTAGCAGATGACATGGGCAGTGATGACGTCCATGTTGACGCTGTCGATGAAGCTGAACACCACCACCAGGGTCAGGGGGATCAGGGGGAAGATGCCGTAGAACTTGGGCACGCCCAGCTCGCCGGCTTCTTCGGAGCCCTGGTCCTGGGGCACCACCAGGCCGCCGAACTCCTTGCGGTCCATGTAGCGGAAGTACAGGGCGTAGAACACGGCCACCGCCAGGATCACCGCGGGCCCGACGATGATCTCATAGTCCATGAAGAACTCCATGGGGGTGGTATTCATGATGTCGGAAGCGCCGAAGATGGTGGTGGAATCGTTGGGGCCCAGGTCCAGCGCGCCGATGGACACGATGACGGCGGCGCAGCTGACCTTGCTGACGCCCAGCTTGGTCAGGATGGGATACATGGTGGCCATGAACAGCAGGCCCAGGGCGATCTGGCTGGTGATGAAGATCTTCAGCACGGCGCCCACGATGTACACCAGGGCCAGGACCACGTAGGGGTTGCGCAGCTTGGACAGCCCCCGGCCCGCGAAATTGGCCAGCACGTCGGCGGCCTTCACGTGGTTCATCAGCATGACGTAGCCGCCGATCATCATCAGCCGGATGCCGGTGCCGCCGATGGTGCTGACGAACTTGGCCCGGACCACGTCAAAAACGTCCAGCCACACGCTGCCGGTGGTGGAGCTTCCCAAAACCGAGGCCCCGTTGACAAAGGTCGCCACCAGCAGGCCCACAACGCCCAGGAAAAGGAAGACCAGTTTTGAGTCCACCTTTTTCAGGATCATGGCCGCGGCGGCCACGACGAGCAGCGCGGTGAGGAGCACGTACACAAAATCCATAAAATTTCCTCCTACTCTCTTTTTCCGACATTAGTCATATGACGTCTGTCGTCTTGTGTCTAGTTTATGCAAAGATCGGGAAAATGTAAATTGACGAAACACCCGAAATCCGCCGTCGAATTTTGTAGAATCCGCCAAATACATATGTCGTATTACGTCCTATCTATTTGCCGTTGACATTTTCCCCTTTTTTCGATATGATAATTTAATAGGTTATGTAACAAAACTGCCGGGAACGAAGGTGTTCTTTGCCATGTCAACCACGAAAACGCTCTCTAAAACGGTGGCCGACAAGATTGAGAAGCAGATCATCTGCGGCAACTGGGAAGTGGGCAGCCAGATTCCCACGGAACCGGAGCTGATGGCCAAGCTCAACGTCAGCCGCATCACCGTGCGGGAGGCCATCAAGAGCCTGGTCTCCAAGGGCATTTTGGAGATCCACCGGGGCCGGGGCACCTTTGTCAGCGTCATGCCCGGCCTGTCCGACGATCCCCTGGGCCTCAAATTCATCCAGGACGAGAACATCAACTCCTACCTCTTCGAGGCCCGCCAGACCTTCGAGCCCGCCGTCAACCGTCTGGCCGCCCTCAGGGCCGACGAGGACGAGATCGAGCTGCTGGGGCAGCTGGCCGAGAGCATCGACGCCCTGGACACCCAGCTCAACGGGGCCCAGACCCCTCCCGAGGTGATCCAGGCCATCTCCACCAAAGACATCGCCTTCCACACCCTGCTGTGCAAAATGAGCAAGAACCCCATTTTTGAGCGGGTGCTGCCCATTATCATCAAGTCTGTGCGCACCTCCTACGACCTATTCATCCCCCGCATCAGCAACGGCCCCCGGGTCTCCACCCACCAGCGGATCTACCAGGCCATCCGGGACCGGGATCCCGACCTGGCCTATGACCTCACCGTCCAACACCTGGAGAACAGCCAGGCCGGCTTCGCCGACGCCCAGGAGCGCAGCGCGCGTTAAATAAAAAGGACCCCGCCGGATGAATCCGGCGGGGTCCTTTTTATGATTTTCCTCCGGGCGTCTGTGCTCACATGGCCGCCCGGTAGATGGCCTTCATATCCTCCACCCGGAGCGTCTTTACGGCCCCCATCTCCCCGTGGGCGGTGACGCCGCACTTCTCGGCCATCTCGGCGATCTGCTCCTCGGTGGGCTCCACCCCCAGCTCCCGGAGGCTGGTGGGCATGCGGATGGAGCGGTAGTAGTCCTCCATGGCCTCGATGCCCTTGAGCGCGGTGGCCTTGTCGTCCCCCTGGGGCTCCACCCCCAGCACCTCCACGGCGAACCGGGCGAAGCGGCCGGGCTGGGCGTCCATCACGTACCGGGCCCAGCTCCCCCAGATGGCGGTGAGCCCCGCGCCGTGGGCCACGTCGAACAGGCCCCCCAGCTCGTGCTCCAGCTTGTGGGTGGACCAGTCCCCGCCCCCGGTGCCGCAGCCGGTGAGGCCGTTGTGGGACAGGCTCCCCGCCCACATGACCTCGGCCCGGGCCTGATAGTTCCCCGGCTCCTTCACCAGGACCAGGGAGGCGTCGATCACCGTCCGCATCAGCCCCTCGGCCAGGGCGTCGGTGAGGGCCATGGGCTGGGCCTGGTCGTTGAAATACCGCTCCATGGTGTGCATCAGGATATCGGCGCAGCCGCAGGCGGTCTGATAGTCGGGCAGGGTCATGGTCAGCTCTGGGTCCATGATGGCGAACTTGCAGCGGCACAGGTCGCTGGAGTAGCCCCGCTTGACCCAGCCGTCCTCATTGGTGATGACGGAGGAGTCACTCATCTCGCTGCCGGCGGCGGCGATGGTCAGCACCGTCCCGATGGGCAGGCAGCCGGTGGGGGCGCGCTTGAAGTCGTAGAAATCCCACACATCCCCGCCGCTGGCCACCCCGTAGCCGATGGCCTTGGCCGAGTCGATGACGCTGCCGCCCCCGATGGGCAGGAGGAAGTCCACCCCCTCCTTCTCACACAGGGCGATCCCCTCCCGCACCAGGGACAGCCGGGGGTTGGGCACCACGCCGCCCAGCTCCACGTGGGCCACCCCGGCGGCCTCCAGAGAGGCCTTCACCCGGTCCAGCAGACCGCTTTTCCTCACGCTGCCGCCGCCGAAGTGGAGGAGGACCTTGGTCCCCCCCTGGGCCTTCACCAGCTCGCCCACCTGATCCACGGTCCCCTTGCCGAATACCACGCGGGTGGGGGTATAGTAGTTGAAATTCACCATTGCCGCTCGCTCCTTTTCCAGTTTATTTTAATTTGCCCAGATACCATCCGGTGGCCCCGTCCTTCTTCGCCAGGGCCCCCCGGCTGGTCTGTCTCACGATGCTCAGCCGCTCCCCCGCCTTCACCGGCAGGCGGTAGTCGGTGGAGTCCTCACAGTGCCAGCCCTCGTCCCCCTCCCGCAGGTAGTCGGTGAGGATATCCAGCACCCGGCCGCTCTCCACGTGGCGACAGCGGCAGAACTCCGCCCCCCGCTCCAGCACCTCCACCCGGCTGCGTCCCCAGCGGATGTTGATGGGGTCCGCCGACGGCTCCTGGCTGTCCAGGGCGGTCATCACCGGGTTGCCGTCATAGGCCGCGTAGGAGAATTCCCCGCCCGGCTCCTCCGGCAGGATGAGGGCGTTGAGCTGGCCGTCCATCTTCAGGGTGCACCCCCCGTCGATGCTGGCGATGTGCCTATCATGGAGGAAGATGGGCTTGGCGGAGGGGATGTCCCCCCGGTACAGGGTCACCGGCCAGTGCCCCACCACCACCCACCGGCGGAATGTGCGGCCCTGGTCCAGAAAGGCGTCGTTCTTCATGCACTGGTGGGCGGAGAGCGCCTCCAGCCCCTCCTCCCGGGGCACGCCGCCGTGGACGAAGAGGTAGTCATCGCTGAGGTAGATGGTGGGCAGGCTCCGCAGAAAGGCCAGCTCCCCGGGGAAAGCCCGGGCGATGGCCCGCCGGGCCTGGGGGTAGTCCTCCGGCGTCTCGATGGCCGCTCCCGCCGCGTGGGCCATCTTCACCACGGCGCACTTCTCCCCCCACATCTGAAAATACCGGGGGTAAAAGGTCTCGGGGATGTTCCTCCCCCCGTCCAGGAAGGCGGGGGTGATGTCGTCGCAGTTGCCCATGAGGGTGTACACCGTGTGGGTCCTGGACAGCTCCATCACATATTGCAGGGTCTCCAGCCCGCCCTCGGATTTTTCCAGGATGTCCCCCAGGACGATGAGGATATCCTCTTTGGAAAAGGAGACCTTTTCCAAAAGCCCCTTCAGAAAGGGCAGGTTGCCGTGGATGTCGCTGATGACCAGCACCCGCCGCCCGGGGGGCAGGCGGATGGGTCTGACCGTGGCCCTCACGCTCTCACCCCGGCCGGCCGGCCCTGGCGGCCAGCGCGCACCAGCCGTCCCGCTCCAGCCGCTCCAAAATCTCCAGGCCGTTCTTTTCGAGGGCGTCGGCCACCTCGTCCGCCCGGCTGTCGATGATGCCGGAGCACAGGAAGGTCCCGCCGGGCGCCAGGAACCGGTGGACCTGGGCGGAGAGGGGGATGATGACGTCGGAGACGATGTTGGCCAGGACGATCTCATAGGGCCCCGCCTGGACCAGTTCCTCCACCAGCCCGGCGTCGGAGAGCACGTCCCCCGCCCGGACGGTGTACCGGTCCCGGCCGATGCCGTTGAGCTGGGCGTTTTCGTAGGCCACGCCCACCGCCTTGGGGTCGATATCCACCCCCACGGCCTCCACGGCCCCCAGGTTCAGGGCGGCCACGGACAGAATGCCGCTGCCGCAACCCAGATCCAGCACCTTCTGTCTGGGGATCACCCGCCCCTCCAGCAGGCCCAGGCAGAGCTGAGTGGAGGCGTGGGAGCCGGTGCCGAAGGTGAGGCCGGGGTTCAGATAGACCGCCGTACGCCCCTGGGGCACAGGTTTGCCCCGCTCCCACTCGGGGACAATATACATCCGCTCCCCCACCGCCATGGGCTGATAGTATTTCTGCCAGCCGTAGGCCCAGTCCTCCTCCTTGAGGGGGGCCGTGGACACGGGGTTGCCGATCCCCTCCAGGGCGGCCGCCATCTGCGCCCGGCCCTCCTCGTCGTCGGGGACGTAGAACTTGATCCGGGCCACGCCCTTCATCCGCTCCAGCAGGGCGTCGTCCACGTAGTCCCAGTACTGCCGGTTCTCCTCCAGAAAAACCTTGAAGTCGGTCTCGTCCTCCAGCACCAGCCCCTCGGCCCCGTTCATGGTGAGCCGGGCCGCCAGGGTCTCCATCTCCTCGTCGCTGGTCTCCACCGTCACTTCCAGCCAGTTATCCATGGTCTCCTCCTTAAAAAAAAGCGGCGGGGTTTTCCCCCGCCGCCCTGGTTGAAAACTCTGATTCGATTGTACTGTATCCAACCCCCGGTGTCAACGAGGGCTTCCCAGGAAAAACAGCGCCACGCAGCCTGGGCCCGTGTGGGCGCCGATGACGGGGCCGATGTTGTTGTAGCGGGTCCCCTGGGTCCCGTACTGGGCCTGGATCTGGTCCCCCACGTACCGGGCGTCCTCCTCACATTCGCTGTGGCTGATGAAAATGGTCTGGCCGGCCAGGTCCTCGCCCAGCTCCCCCGCCTTTTTCACCAGGTAGTCCAGGGCCCCCTTCCGGCCCCGGGCCTTGGACACGTTGACCAGCTTGCCCTCGTCGTCCACGTGGATGATGGGCTTGATGGAGAGCATGGAGCCCACCACCGCCGTGGCGGCGGAGATCCGCCCGCCCCGCTTGAGGTACATCAGATCGTTCACCGTGACCCAGTGGCAGATGCGCAGCTTGTTGGCCTCACACCAGTCCCGCACCGCCTCGATGCTCTCCCCGGCCTTCTGCCGCTGGGCGGCGTAAGAGACCAGGAGCCCCTGTCCCAGGGAGGCACACAGGGTGTCCACCACGTAGATCTTCCGCTCCGGGAAGCTCTCCCGCAGCTCCCCGGCGGCCAGATTGGCGGCCTGGCAGGTGGCGGAGAGCCCGGAGGAGAAGGCCAGGATCAACACGTCCTTCCCCTTCTCCAGCTCGGGGGTGAGAAATTCCACGTACTGGTGGACATTGACGGCGGCGGTGGTGGCCATCTCCCCCTCCGCCAGGAGTTGATAGAACTCCTTGGCGCTCATGTCCCGGTCGTCGGGGTAGTTCTTCAGGGTGGTGCCCCGGATGATGAAGGACAGGGGGAGGACGCTGACCCCCAGCTCCTCCACCATGCTCTGGCTCAGATCCCCCGAGGAATCGGTGACGATCATATACTCACTCATATTTTTGTTTCCTTTCGGCTCTTTTGGATTTTTCCGGCCGCGCCGGTTGACTTTGGCGAATGAGGTCGATGACCCGCTCGCAGGCCAGCTTGTCGGCATAGCTGCGCATGGCCAGGGACAGGGCCAGCTGGGGCAGGTCCTCCTGGCCGCAGTCCGTATCCAGCCGTTGGGCGGTATCCTTCAGCGCCCGGTCCAGCTCCTCCCGGAACCGGTCGTACATCTCCCGGGCCTCCCCCTCGGCGTGGGCGGCGGCCAGCAGCCCCGCGTCCCGCACGGGCAACACCTGCTTGAGGGCGCAGATGGCGGTCAGGTAGGCCAGATGGACCTTGGAATACCGCTTCCCCTCAGCCCGGGGCAGCAGCCCGTCCTTGATATAGTTGTTCACCATGGCGGACGTCAGCCGTTCCGCCTCCCCGTACTGGATCAGCTGCCGGGGCATATAGCCGATGACCTGATCCATATAAAGGCTCAGATCGGGAAGGTTCTCCCAGTCCGACGGCCGCTCTTCCTCCAGCCGCCGCTTGAGTTCTTCCAGCTCTTCCAAAGCCATCCCTCCGTGGTTTTTAAAATCACAGGATAAAATAACAAAATGATTATACCACATTGGCGGGAAGTTAGTAAAGCCTGGAACATCAAGATTTCAGGCTTTTGGCATCACATAACAAGATTATTTCGCTTTGGGGGGTCGTTCCGTTTGATTGCTGCCTGGTTGCACGTCGGGACGTGCGGCCTTCTGGGGGATGTTTCTTTTCCCGAGGAAAAGAAACATCCCCCAGACCCCCAAAGAAAAGTCTTAGTGCTAACCTGGGCGCAGATTCCCTTTTCAGTAGGAGGTCTACTGCCCGTTGATAGGGGTACAAGCACGGGTGCGTCTGTGCGACCTGTGGCCCCCCCAGCGCCGCTGCCGCTGACATGTTCTTGATTGATAAGTGTCGTTTGCGCGCGCCCTGAGCCTTCCCCCCGGGGGAAGGTGGCAGCCCGAAGGGCTGACGGATGAGGGGAACTGGGGACATGGGAAAGGCCCTGCTAAAAAGACAAGTTCCCCTCATCAGTCTCGCTTCGCTCGACAGCTTCCCCCAGGGGAAGCCTAATTGCCAAATTTCCCCCGCCCCTTGCAGGGGCCGCTGTCCCCAGCGGCCCGCCTTCCCCGCCCATACGCGGCACAAAAAAAGGCGCCCTGTCCAAGCCGGACAGGGCGCCTCTTTAAACCTTCTTACTTGCGGGGATTCTTGATGGCCGCCTGGGCCGCCGCCAGCCGGGCGATGGGCACCCGGAAGGGGGAGCAGGACACGTAATCCAGCCCCACATTGTGGCAGAACTCCACGCTGGTGGGGTCGCCGCCGTGCTCGCCGCAGATGCCCAGATGGATGTCCGGGCGGGTCTTGCGCCCGTCCTCCACGGCCATCTTCACCAGCTTGCCCACGCCCTTCTGATCCAGGTGAGCGAAGGGGTCGGACTCGTAGATCTTGTTCTCGTAGTAGTAGTTGAGGAACTTGGCCGCATCGTCCCGGCTGAAGCCGAAGGTCATCTGGGTCAGGTCGTTGGTGCCGAAGGAGAAGAAGTCGGCCTCGGTGGCGATCTCGCCGGCGGTGAGGGCGGCCCGGGGGACCTCGATCATGGTGCCGACCTTATAGTCCATCTGGATGCCGGCGGCGGCGATGAGCCGGTCGGCGGTCTCCACCACCACGTCCTTGACGAACTTCAGCTCCTTCACCTCGCCCACCAGGGGGATCATGATGTTGGGGGTGACGGTGTACTTGCCCTTCTGGTTGACCCGGATGGCCGCCTTGATGACGGCGGTGGTCTGCATCTCGGCGATCTCGGGGTAGGAGACGGCCAGGCGGCAGCCCCGGTGGCCCATCATGGGGTTGAACTCATGCAGGGCGGCGATGGTCTTGCGGATGCGGTGGGTGCTGACCCCCAGATCCTTGGACAGGGCCTCGATGTCCTCCACCTTGGTGGGCAGGAACTCGTGGAGGGGGGGATCCAGGAAGCGGATAATGACCGGCTGGCCCTCCATGGCCTCGTAGATGCCCTCGAAGTCGTTCTGCTGGTAGGGCAGCAGCTTGGCCAGGGCCTTCTTCCGGTCCTCCACGCTCTCGGAGAGGATCATCTCCCGGATGGCCATGATGCGCTCGCCCTCGAAGAACATGTGCTCGGTGCGGCACAGGCCGATGCCCTGGGCGCCGAAGGAGAAGCCCTGCTTGGCGTCGTGGGGGTTGTCGGCGTTGGTGTATACCTCGATCTGGCGGTACTTGTCGGCCCAGGACATGAACCGGCCGAAGTCGCCGGAGATGGCGGCGGGGGCGGAGGGGATGGAGCCGATATAGATGTTGCCGGTGGAGCCGTCGATGGAGATATAGTCCCCCTCGTGGACCACGTTGTCCGCCAGGGTGAAGAACTTCTTATCATAGTCCACGGTGATCTCGCCGCAGCCGGACACGCAGCAGGTGCCCATGCCCCGGGCCACCACGGCGGCGTGGGAGGTCATGCCGCCCCGGACGGTGAGGATGCCCTCGGCCACCTGCATGCCCTCGATATCCTCGGGGGAGGTCTCCAGCCGGACCAGGATGACCCGCTCGCCCCGCTCATGCCAGTCCTTGGCATCCTCGGCGGAAAACACCACCTTGCCGCAGGCGGCGCCGGGGGAGGCGGCCAGGCCCTTGCCCACCACGGTGGCCTTGGCCAGGGCGGCGGCGTCGAACTGAGGATGGAGCAGGGAGTCCAGCTGCTTGGGCTCCACCCGGAGGACGGCGGTCTTTTCGTCGATCATGCCCTCGTCCACCAGATCCACGGCCACCTTCAGCGCGGCGGCGGCGGTGCGCTTGCCGTTGCGGGTCTGGAGCATGTAGAGCTTGCCGTTCTCGATGGTGAACTCCATGTCCTGCATGTCCTTGTAGTGCTTCTCCAGCCGGTTGGCGATGTCGGAGAACTGCTCATACACCTGGGGCATCTCCTCCTGGAGCTTGGAGATGGGCGACGGGGTGCGCACGCCGGCCACCACGTCCTCGCCCTGGGCGTTGATGAGGTACTCGCCGAAGAGGGCCTTCTCGCCGGTGGCGGGGTTGCGGGTGAAGGCCACGCCGGTGCCGGAGTTGTCGCCGGAGTTGCCGAAGACCATGGACTGGATGTTGACGGCGGTGCCCCAGTCGTAGGGGATCTCGTTCATGCGGCGGTACACGTTGGCCCGGGGGTTGTCCCAGGAGCGGAACACGGCCCGGACGGCCTCGATGAGCTGCTGCTTGGGGTCCTGGGGGAAGTCGATGTGCATCTCGGACTCATAGAAGGCCTTGAACCGGACCACCAGATCCTTCATGTCCTCCACGTCCAGCTCGATGTCCTGCTTGACGCCCCGCTCGGCCTTCTTGGCGTCGATGATCTCCTCGAACTTCTTCTTGGACAGGCCCATGACCACGTCGGAGAACATCTGGATGAACCGGCGGTAGGAGTCGTAGGCGAACCGGGGGTTGTTGGTAAACTTGGCAAAGCCCACCACCACCTCGTCGTTGAGGCCCAGGTTGAGGATGGTGTCCATCATGCCGGGCATGGAGGCCCGGGCGCCGGAGCGGACGGAGACCAGCAGGGGATTCTCCGCGTCGCCGAACTTCTTGCCCGTCTCCTCTTCCAGCCAGGCCAAATACTCCATGATCTCTTCCCGGATCTCAGGGGCGATGGTCTTGCCGTCGTCATAATAGCGGGTACAGGCCTCGGTGGTTATGGTGAAGCCCTGGGGCACGGGCATCCCGGCCAGGGTCATCTCCGCCAGGTTCGCGCCCTTGCCGCCCAGGAGCTCTCGCATATCTTTGTTGCCTTCGGAAAATTTGTAGACGTACTTGGTCTTTGACATGGGTCAGTCCTCCTTGTTTTTCACTCTAGGCATCCAGAATGTACCGCTGCGCTTGCTCTTTATTATATCATTCTCACAAATAAAAGCAAGGAAACATTTTCTGTTTTAGTAAACTCCTTATTCTGTTTATTTCCCCTTTTTTCTTACAATTTCTCATTTTGAAACGGTTCCAGCCACTTGGCCGCCGACCGGCTCATTTCCCTGGAAAAGTCGGACTGGTACTTGCGCCGGCAGAAGGCATCCACCCAGTCGTCAAAGCTCTTCTGCCCCGTCCTGCCCCCCAGCATGTCCCGCAGCTCCGGCCCCGTCAGGCGGCGGTAGCGGTCCCGGCACACCAGGTACTTTCCATCCGTCCGCTGGGGCTTGGGCCGCTCCTTCTGCTGCTGTGTAGGCCAGCCCAGCACCAGCATGGCGGCGGGCACCGCGAAATCGGGCAGCCCCAGCAGCTCCCGCACCCGCTCCTGGTGCTCCAGAATGTCCCCGATATAGCAGGAGCCCAGCCCCAGGCTCTCGGCGGCCACCACCACATTCTGGGCGGCGATGACGGCGTCGGCCATGGCCAGCAGCAGGTCGCCGGGCCCCGGCTTCCTGGCTTCGGTCCCCGCCTCGCCGTACACGTCCAGCCACCGCTGGCAGTCGGCGCAGAAGATGAGGACCACCGGGGCCTGGGCGATGAAGGGCTGGTGGTCGCACAGCTCAGCCAGCTCCTCCTTTTCCCCCTGATCCACAATGTCCAGGATGGTGTAGAGCTGCTGGCACCCCGCCGTGGGGGCCTGGAAGGCGCACTCCAGCAGAAGCTCCTTCACCTCCGGGGCCACCGGCTCCCGGGTGTAAGCCCGGACCGACCTGCGGTCAAACAGACTTTGGATGATCTGATTCATATCGCTTCACCTCCCCCCTATCCTACCCGCTTTTTTCTCCCGCGTCCATCCCCATTCGCGCAATTTGCAAAAAAGCCGTCCCGGCGGCCGGGACGGCAGATTTTTTCTTATTTTGTGCCTTTATATTACCACAAAACGGCCTGAATTTCAAGTCTTGTCCTGTCTGTGCCTCCGGGTGTATTAAGAATAGCGAGGTGATAAAATGGAACAAAACAGCATGACAGCTCTGGTGAGCGCCTTCGCCCGGGCCTACCACCACCGGCACTGCGAAGAAAAGGTCTTTGACGACCCTCTGGCCGCCGCCCTCCTGGGAGAGGCGGACTATGAGGAGGTGGCCCGCTCCATGTCCCAGGGCATCTCTTTTTTCTGCCCCGGTTTTTCCGGCCCGCCGGAGGAGGCCCTGCGGTGGGTGGTGGACCGACAGCTGGCCCCCACGCCGCTGGCCCGGTCCGCCTTCGCCGAAGAATCCCTGGCCCGGGCCGCTGCCCTGGGGGCCCGGCAGTACCTTCTCCTGGGCACGGGGTACGACACCTTCGCCTACCGCCAGCCCGGCTGGGCGGAGCCTCTCAGCATCTTTGAACTGGACCGCCCGGCCGTCCTCAGAGACAAGCTGAACCGGCTGGACCGGGCCGGGATCCCCCTGCCCTCCAACCTCAGGCTGGTCCAGGCCGACCTTGCCGGGCCGGGGTGGACCGGGGCCCTGACAGCCGCCGGGTTCCGGCCCGGCGCCGCCGCCTTCTGCACCCTCCTGGGTTTGATCTACTATCTCACCGAGGAGGCCTTTGACGGCCTCCTGGCGGCCCTGTCCCCCCTTCTGTCTCCCGGCAGCGCGCTGGCCTTCGACCTCCCCGTGAAGCCCCCGGCGGGGGCCGGCGGGCGGGAGGCCGTCCAGGAACGGCTGGCCCAAGGGGCCGGGAGGCCATGAAGGCCCGTTACACCCCAGCCGGGCTGGAGGCCCTTTTGGCCCTGCACGGCTTTCTCCTTTATGAGCGTCTCACCGCCCCGGCTCTGACCGAGCGGTATTTTGCCTCTTATAACCGCTCCGACCCGGCCCATCCCATGACCGCCTTCGCCGGGGTGGAGTGCTGTCTGGCGGTCAGGCAGCCGTCTCCCTGATGATTCCAGCGGCCCCTTCTTGCCAGGGGCCCGCCGGGCATGGTATGATAGCCGCAGCGGCGCCTGGCGCCTGTGGGATGCGGTATCATTTTATGACGGAGGAGGGGATTTTATGGAGCTGAGCTTTCGGGGCGCCCATGACCGCCGTTTTCTGCGGACCCCCACCCATATCTACCTCCTCCCCCACCCGGCCCTCCGGCCCATGGTGGCCCACTACACCCTCTGTCTGGCCGGGCCGGTGGCCCCCCACGGGACGGCGCTGACCCTCATTCCCGACGCCAGCGGATGTCTGGTCTTTGATTTGGGCCCCGGGGGCCTGGAAGGACGCATGTACGGCCCCACCACCCGGACAGTCACCGTCCAGAACGATCTGGGCCAGTGTCCCTTCCGGTTTTTCGTGGAGTGCCGTCCCGGCGGGCTCTACGGCCTCACCGGCCTGCCCCAGTGGGAGCTGGCCGACCGGGTCTGGCCCCTGGCGGACACGGCCCCCGCCCTGGAACGGGCGGTGGCGGAGGCCTTTTATTCCAGCCGGGATCTGGACCGCTTCATCACTGCCGTGGACGCCCTGCTCCTCTCCCGGCCCGCCTTCGCCAATCCCGCCGCCCCCCTCCTGGCCGGAATGGCCGCCGGGGCGCTGGAGCCGGGGGAGAGCGGCTACTCCCCCCGGCACCTGTCCCGGCTCTTCCGGGAGGGGGCCGGCATGGGCCACAAGGCCTTTCTCCGGGTCCTGCGGGTCAACGCCGCCGTGCGCCGGCTGTCGGAGGGGGTCCCCTCCCTCACCGTCCTGGCCCAGGAGCTTGGCTATTACGACCAGTCCCACTTCATCCACGACTTCCGTTCCGTCTGCGGCCTCACCCCCGGCGCCTACACCGGGCGGCTGGAGGATTTCTACAATGAGCCGCTGAAGCTCTGACCCCTCACCGGGATCCGCTCCAGGCGGGGCCCCAGGCGGCTCAAAAGCTCGTTGGTGATGGTGCCCGCCGCCTCGGCGGTCTCGCTGGCCCGGATGGTCTCCTCCCCCCAGGAGCCGATGACCACCGCCGCGTCCCCCGCCCGCGCCTGGGGGATGTGGGAGACGTCCACCATGGTCTGGTCCATGCAGACCCGCCCCACCACCGGGGCCCCGCGCCCGTGGAGCAGTACCCGCCCCGCCCCGTTGGACAGGCTCCGGGGGAAGCCGTCGGCGTAGCCGATGGACAGGGCGGCGATCCGGGTCTCCTCCCTGGCCTGGAAGGCCAGGCCGTACCCGGCGTATTCCCCCGGCCGGAGCGTCCGCACTGAGGCCACCCGGGCCTTTACCGACAGCACGGGCCGCAGCAGGTCCTTCCACCGCTCCGTGTCCGCCCGGGTGCTGCCCTCCCCGTAGAGGGCGATCCCTACCCGGGCGTAGCTGCCCCCCAGCCGGGGGTAATTCAGCAAACCGTAGCTGCTGAGAAGATGGGTCTTTCCCACGGCGCAGCCCCGGCCCTCCAGCTCCTCTATCAGCCGCCGGAAGGCCTCTGCCTGGCCCAGGGTGAAGGCCCGGTCCCGGGGCAGGCAGGTGTCGGCGGCGCACAGGTGGGTGAACACCCCCTCCACCCGGAGGTTTTTCCGCCGGAACACTCCGGCGATGGGTCCCGGCTCCTCCGCCGGAAAGCCCAGACGGCGCATCCCCGTGTCCACCCCGATGTGGACCCGGACCGGCTTCCCACACTCCTCCAAGGCCCCTGCAAAGGGGCCGTCCACCACGGTCTGGACCAGATCGTACCGGGTGAGCAGGGGAAAGTCCCCAGGGTGGGTGTAGCCCAGCACCAGGATATCCCCCCGGACCCCGCCCCGGCGCAGCCGGGCCCCCTCCTCCGCCGTGGCCACGCAGAAGTCGTCCACCCCCAGGCGGTTCAGCTCCCTGGCCACGGGTATGGCCCCGTGGCCGTAGGCCTCCGCCTTCACGGCGGGCATGAGCTGACAGCCCGGTGGCAGCAGGGCCCTCAGGGCGGCCGCGTTGTGGTCCAGCGCGTCCAGGTCCACCTCCGCCCACGCCCGGCCCATCCGGCCGGGCGTTTTTCCGTCCTCCGGCATTTCCCTCACCCCTTTTGGATGATCCGGGGCTGGGGCGCCACCACGGTGCACCCGGCGGGCACGTCGGCGCTCACCACGGCCCCGGCCCCGATCTTTGCCCCGTCGCCCACGCGGATGTCCCCCACCAGCACGGCCCCGGCCCCAATGAGGCAGCCCGCCCCGATCTTTGGGGCCTTTCCCGCCACCTCTCCGATGGTGACGTTCTGGTAAATGCGGCAGTCCGCCCCTATCTCGGCGTAGCGGGAGATATAGACCCCGTGGAGGCCGTGGGGCAGGCAGGGCTCCCCCCGGATCACCGCCCCATTCCCCACGTATCCCCCGTGCCGGTGGGCCATCCGGCTGAGGAAAAAGGTGAGGATGTGCCGCTCCAGCCTGCTCCGGCTCCGCTCCCGCCGGGCGAAGAGCCGCCAGAACCGGCGCAGGTCGTCCCCCTTGGAGTAGTCCACCAGCCGTTCCCGCAGACTCATGCCCCCGCCTCCCCCAAAAGCACGTGGTACTCCTCCAGGGTGAGGCCCCGCTCCGTCATCAGCTGGGCGTGGGGCGTCCCCACATAGCGGAAGTGCCAGGGCTCGTGGGCGATGCCGGTGACCCGCTCCTTCCCCGCGGGATAGCGCTGGATGAAGCCGTAGCGGGCCATCCGCGCCCGGAAGGCCTGGCAGATGCCCTCGTAGGGGAACTCCGGCCGGATGAAGTCCACCTCTTCCCCCCGCAGGCCCAGGTCGATGGCAAGGCCGGTCTGGTGCTCGCTGTGGCCGGGACGGGCCACGAACTTCCGGGTAAACTCCTCCCCGTTCTCCGCCATGGAGTCGTCCCAGATGGCCTGCTGCTCGGCCTGGGAGCGCCAGCCGCTCACGGGGATGATGGCCGCCCAGCCCCCCAGCTCCTCCATGAGGGCATTCAGCATGGCCGCCGCCCGGCGGGTCATCAAAATGCCGCCGTCGGCCGGGTGGACGGGCACCAGCGGCTCCTGGGGCAGCTCGGGGGGACAGGGGAAGGTCCCGTTGACCAGGACCAGGTCCCCCAGTTCAAACGCCGGGCCATGGAAAAGCTCCGTCCTCATGTCCCCACCGCCTCTCCGATGACCCGGTCCAGCACCGCTTCAAAAGAAATACCCGCTGCCGCCATCATGCTGGGGAACCGGCTGTGGGCGGTAAAGCCGGGGATGGTGTTCACCTCATTAAAAACGATCTTCCCCTCCGGGGTGAGGAACATATCCACCCGGGCGAAGCCCCGGCAGCCCAGGGCCCGGTAAATCTTCCGGGCCGCCTCCTTGATCTCCCCGGCCTTCTCCGGGTCGATCCGGGCGGGGACGTGGATTTGGGAGGTGATCAGGTTATACTTCTCCGTGAAATCGAAAAAGCCGCCCGCCAGCTCGATCTCGTCCACTTCCCCCACCACCGGCTCCCTGTGGCCCATGACGGCGCACCCCACCTCAAAGCCGGGGATGGCCTCTTCCACGATGACCTCGCCGTCATAGCGGAAGGCCCCGTTGACCGCCGACAGCAGGTCCTCCGGCCCGGCCACCCGGGTCACACCGAAGGAGGAGCCCGCCTTCACCGGCTTCACGAACAGCGGGTAGCCCAGGCCCTCCGCCCGGGACAGGGCCTCCTCCACCGCGAAGTCCGGCTCCAGCACGAAGGAGGCGGGCACCGCCACCCCCGCCAGCGCGGCCAGCTTGTGGGCCCGGTCCTTGTCCATGCCCAGGGCGGAGGCCAGGGTCCCGCACCCCACCAGGGGGATGCCGGCCAGCTCGCAGAGGCCCTGGACCGTCCCGTCCTCCCCGTTTCCGCCGTGGAGCACGGGGAACACCCCGTCCACGGGCACCCGCTCCACGCCCCTTTCCCGGAACACCAGCAGGGCATGCTCGCTCCGATTGGGGGACAGGGCCGCCGGAGCCAGGCGCTCAGAATCCGCCCAGGTATCCGCCCCGATCTCCTTCCAGTCCCCGCCGAACCAGTACCAGTCCCCCTCCCGGGTGATGCCCACCGGCACCGGGCGGTATTTTTTCAGGTCTATGTGCTCCAGCACCCCGCTGGCCGACTCCAGGGACACGCCATACTCCGGCGAGCACCCACCAAACAGAACCACGATATTTTTCCGCTCCACTGTTTTTCTCCCCTTCCACCGCGGGCGCCGCGGCGCCCGCTTTTGTACATTCATCATACAAAAGCGGGCCCCTTCAAGTCTCAACTTTCCCTGTGGATTCCCTGATGATTTTCTGAAGCGAAACATACGATTTTCTGACGGGGCGCCCTGCCGGTGGCCGTTTTTTACAAGCGGGGGCCCGGTTTTTCTGCTATTCTTTTGCCATCCCATACGAAAAGGAGATTGTTTCAATGGAATTCAGAGGTGTCCTGTTTGCGGTGCGCTCCATGGCCGTATCCCGCCCCTTCTATGAAAACGTGCTGGGCCGGAAGGTGGCCCTTGACCTGGGAGCCAACCTGGTCTTCGCGGGCGGCCCCACCCTCCAGGAGCAGTTTGCCGAGCTGGTGGGCTTTCCCGAGGAGAAAACGGTCTACGGCGCCCACGATACCGAGCTCTACTTCGAGACCGACCACCTGGACCAGGAGGTCCCCCAGGTCAAGGCGGCGGGGGTAAAGATCCTCCACGATGTGAAGGAGTACCCCTGGGGCCAGCGGGTCTTCCGCTTTTTCGACCCCGACGGCCACATCATCGAGCTGGCCGACAGCATGAAGGCCGTCATCCTCCGCTATCTGGACCAGGGCCTCAGCGAGGAGGAGGTCGCCCGTCGCTGCCAGCACCCCGTGGAGTTCATCCACTGGTGCAAGGAGCACCCCGACGAGGACGCTCCCCAGGACATGTGATCAAATAAAGGACCTCCCCCGGCCGCGCCGGGGGAGGTCCTTTTCAAAGAAAGCTGGTCCGGACCAGGATCATTTAGAAAACCGCCCCGCCTCCTGCCGGAAGAAACTGCGGCGCCGTCCGTCCAGACTGCCCGGTGTCGGCAGGGCCAGGCGTTCCGGCAGGAGGCATAAAGCGATCCCCCACTCCTTTTTGATCGGCAATCACCTCCCCAATAGAAAAGCAAAAGATGAGACGGCCCTTCGGCCGTCTCATCTTTTATTCTGCAGGCAGTTATTACGGACCATGCTGGATATCACGGCGAAGGGCCGTTATACCGCCCTTCCCCTCAGGGCGTCCGGTCCCCGTCCTCAACTTCCAGGACACGCAGGAGGTTCCCCTCCACCGAAAAGCGCACCTCCAGCCCCGCGAAGGCCATCCCGTACACCCGCGACCGGTCGTCCTGGTAGGAGGGCCGGGGATCGCAGGCCAGCACCCCCCGAAGGGCCTCTCTCCGGTCCTCCGGGACCTTTTCCAGCAGCTCCGCGGGGAACCGCACCTCCAGCTTCCGCTCCGGCGGAGGGGCGAAGCCCTCCCCGGCCTCCGGGTGGGCGTCGGCATAGGGCACATAGGGCTTGATGTCATAGATAGGGGTGCCGTCCATTAGGTCGGCCCCCGAGACATAGAGCACCGGCCCCTCCCCCGTGTGGAGCTCCACCCCCTCCAGCTTCACACAGGACAGCCCCAGGGGGTTGGGCCGGAAGGGGGATCGGGTGGCGAAAACCCCCACCCGGGTATTGCCCCCCAGCCTGGGCGGCCGCACCGTGGGGGACCAGTCCCGCCGAAGGGCGGCGGAAAAGCCCCAGATGAGCCACAGATGGGAAAATCCCTCGATGCCCCGCAGGACGTCGGGGTTTCGGAACTCTTCTTCCAGAACGATCTTTCCCCTCAGCTCCGCCACCAGCCCACTCTGCCGGGGGATCCCGAACTTGGTGGGAAACTCGCTCACCATCCGGGCCACAGGCCGCACCTCCAGCCGGTTTTCCATTCCCCTCATCCTCCCATCCGGTCACTGCACCGAAATATACTCCATCTTCGCCTCTTCCTCTGTGGCTTCCAGCTTGAAAATAACAGGCCGCAGCCCGTCGTTGCAGCTGCAGATGGCCACCCCTGGTTTTCTGATCCAGTCCCCGTAGTAGAAGAGTTCCTTCTCCGCCCCGTGGGCCAAGGCAAACACATACTGATAGATCGCTTTCCAGGCCTCGTCACACAGCCCCTCAGGCTTGGCGTAATCAGCGTAGAACACTTGACCCGCCCGCATCATAGGACAAGGGCCCAGGCCCTCTGCGCCATATTCCGCCGCCAACTCCTGATCCAAAGTTGTCTTTAGCACCGTGATCTTCACCTTTTTCATATCTTGTGCCTCTTTTCCATTTACAGGTCAGTTCTCTCTGTACTCCATTATAAACCCCAAGTAAACCCCAAAAGGCCAAACTGCGAGCATGTAACGACAAAAGAAAAAACCTTAGAACCATTCAGGCTCTAAGGCTTCCTCTGGAGCTGCTACCCAGATTCGAACTGGGGACCTCATCCTTACCAAGGATGCGCTCTACCGACTGAGCTATAGCAGCATGTCAGGCGCGGTTGCGCCCAACAGATGGCGACGCGGAAGGGACTTGAACCCTCGACCTCCGGCGTGACAGGCCGGCGTTCTAACCAACTGAACTACCGCGCCATCTTTATATATGGTCATGCGGATAAACCGCTTGTACCCTGGCAGGGGCAGAAGGACTCGAACCCTCGGCACGCGGTTTTGGAGACCGCTGCTCTACCAACTGAGCTATACCCCTATGTGGTGGGCCTTCGGGGACTCGAACCCAGGACCGACCGGTTATGAGCCGGCTGCTCTAACCAACTGAGCTAAAGGCCCGTCTCGCCGCACGATCCTTTTGGAACAAGGAAAAACGGCACGCCGTCGCAGACAGCGGCGGCATGCCGCATTCTGGCTCCCCAAGTTGGACTCGAACCAACGACCCTGCGATTAACAGTCGCATGCTCTACCGACTGAGCTATTGAGGAATATAGAAGAGGGTCTGGCCTGGTCATAGGCCAGACCCTCTTGCA